>JALHOZ010000013.1 GCA_022842725.1 Saprospiraceae bacterium | reverse complement strand
AGGACAGGTTTCTCGCTTCGCTCGAAAGGACAGGTTTCTCGCTTCGCTCGAAAGGACAGGTTTCTCGCTTCGCTCGAAATGACGTTTGCTATTTTTTTTAAAATGGAGCGATGCGAGGCGTTTACGCCTCGCATCGCTCCATTTCCCCCCACAAGGCACATGCTGTCATTTCGAGCGCACCGACAAAACCCAAGCGCACCGACAAAACCCGTCATTTCGAGCGAAGCGAGAAACCTAAGCGCAGCGACAAAACCAAGCACAGCGAGAAAACCAAAGCATAGCGATAAAACCAAGCGCATCGAAAAAACCTATAACAATATTTTTTTATTATAAATAATTCCATAAACCAATTTATTTCCATAATATGGAATTTTGTTGTTTTTCTGCTTATATGCAATAAATTGAAATTCAATAAATTATATCATTGGCAAACCATTTGTTTATTTCAGGATGTATAATAATATATTATGGACAACATTCAAAATATTTTCGATAAGATAGGTTCAGATGATAATAATCTGTCATTCTCAAAACCGGTCTTTGTAAATTACATATCAAATCCGGATGGAAGCGTCCGATGGATTTGGCCTGTTAATGTCAAAAGTCCGCTTTTTCTGAAATTCTACCACGTGCTGGGGCTGAAAGCACACCTTTTTGCAACATTCATCAAAATCATTTTTGGTTTACGTCTCCAACGATGGATCTTTAAAAAAGAACAGGTGCAAATCCATCAAAAAAACATAAGAAATCAAATCAATTTAATGAATGATCGCTGGGCTCTTTTTACAGGTACTGCCGGGCCTAATCAAAAATATATTTTATATCAGCAATATCAAATCGGAAAAGAAGGAACATTTACCAAAATTGCTCTTTCTCCAAAAAATCAGGATCTAATCAACCATGAAAGATCTGTCCTGGAGTTTTTAGAAAAAGAAAAAATTACTTGTTTTGATTTTTCATCCATATTAGAAAGTGAACAAAACACGATAACATTTTCAGAAAATCTTTCATTTACGATGAGAACTAATCAATGGAGCCACAAACATTCTTTATTTCTCAGTTCTGCCGGAAAAATAAACACCAAAGAGTATAGTTTTGAAGACTTTGACAAAATTTATCAATTAAGCAGAAGAATCAATCAGCTTAAAAATGACAGAAAAAAAATTCCTTCCGGAATTGTAAAAAAACTGGGATATCTTCATCAGTCCTTGAAAAACAAAATCGTAATAACACATCTTGCTCACGGTGACTTCACACCATGGAATACTTACGCTAACCGGCAGTGTGAGTTGTACGTTTACGATTGGGAATTGTCTTCAAAAACCTATCCTAAAGGATTCGATTTTTTTCACTATTTTATTCAAAATGCAGTCCTGGTACAAAAGAAAAAGTGGAAAGACATAAAATCGGAAATGGCAAAAAAAAGTGCCTGTTTTGAAACAGAAACTGAATTTCAAAAATATCTTTCTCTATATCTTTTGGTTAATGTACTCAATTATCTCGAAATATACGAAAGACAATCTGTATGGCATCCGCAAATCAATTGGTTGCTCGAATCCTGGAACATGGCACTGAGTGATGTTCTGTCGTATACAATCTCTGAAAGAGAGCTAATTATCCTCGATGTTTTTGATCACCTGCACCAAAAAAAATATGCGGGTTTAAAATTGGCAGACCAACCTGAAAAGATTTCAGAATACTCAGATATTGACTTTCTGATGTCAAAATCTGTCTCCATCCCTTTAATTAAAATGCTCAAAATCCATCCATTGGTCAAAAAGTTAAAAATACAAAGTGGTTTTGCTATGACAAAAATGACTGTACTAACACAAAATAATCAAATTCTCTCTCTCGATACTATTCACCGCTTGAAACGCAAAAATCTCGAATATATGTCCGTTGAAGCATTAACCGAAAGACCATACATTGATAAAACAGGTATTAAAAAAGTTGGATTGATGGATATGTTACAGTTCTTAGGTTTGTTTTACGGACTGAATCATGCCAAAATTCCTTCCCGATATGATGCATATGTTGATGTCATTCATACAGAAAACCAAAAACTGGATTTTTTAATCAATGATCAGTTTTATTCAAAATTTCCCAATACATCAGCATTAAGAAGTGAAATAAAAAAAATGAAACAAAACAATGGATATTCCTTTTTGATAAATACCTTAACCTATTTTTTAGACACAGTGATAAACGTTTTTCATCAAAAAGGTATGATCATAACGTTCAGCGGCGTCGATGGTGCCGGAAAATCGACGGTTATCGAAAATACGAAAAAAGAAATTGAAAAAAAATTACGCAAACGGGTAGTCGTTTTCAGACATCGGCCATCTGTCCTTCCTATTTTAAGCGTATGGACAAAAGGCAAATCACAAGCAGAAAAAGCAGCAACAATATCCTTGCCACGACAAGGGCAAAACAAGAGTTTTATCAGCTCGTTAATCAGGTTTGCTTATTACTATACTGACTACGTTTTGGGACAGTTTTACATCTATATCAGGCATGTCCTGAGAGGTGATGTGGTGCTGTATGACAGATATTATTTTGACTTTATCAATGACAGTCTCAGAAGCAACATTACTCTACCGGATTGGATTCTGAAAAGTGGTTATACCTTATTGTTAAAACCTGATTTGAATTTCTTTTTATATGCTGATCCTCAGACTATTTTAAAGCGCAAAAAGGAATTAGACGAAGCAACCATTATCACATTGACCAGAAGTTATCTGGAATTATTTAATAATTTGGGGAAACATAGAAATGATCAATATCAGTCTATTGAAAACATCCATCTGGGGCAGACTTTATCTCATATTTCAAATACTATTCAAAGTAAACTGATATCATGATCCGATCTCTTTCAGAAAAAATAATCCGGCATAGAAATCCTGATTTTTGTTTGCATTCAGATATTTCTTCAGTAACATTATTCTCATTTTTGCAAATGAATTTTTGGAGTCTTTTCAGAGGTTTTAAATTATTTTTTTACGGAAAAAATCCAAAAATGGCTCTTTTGGGTGGCAAAGTAAAATTTTTCAATATTTCAAAAATCAGATTTGGAAAATACCTCAAATTAGGTGACCACGTTTTTCTTAGTGCTTTAGGCAGAGAAGGTATAATCCTGGGAAATAATGTTGGCATCGGTGCATGCAGCAGACTGGTAGTTTCGACAACTTTTGATCATCCGGGTAAATACATTAAAATAGGAAACAATGTCGGCATCGGAGAATTCGCCTATTTAGGTGGTGCCGGTGGACTTGAAATTGGTGACGACTGTATCGTTGGTCAATATTTCAGCTGTCATCCGGAAAATCATATCGCTGAAGACACCAACAAGCTGATCAGACTTCAGGGCGTCACAAGAAAAGGAATTACCATTGGACCAAATTGTTGGATTGGCAGCAAAGTTACCATTCTGGATGGCGTTTCTATCGGTTCTGGTTGTATCATTGCTGCCGGAGCAGTGGTCACCCGATCATTCCCGGACCAATCTGTCATCGGTGGTATACCTGCGAAACTCTTAAAATCAAGGATATGAAAACAATATTAGCTACCACGTATGCCGTAAATCCTTACAAGGGCTCGGAAGACGGAATGGGATGGAACTTTGTATTACAAATTGCCAGGTTCAACAAAGTCATCGCCATTACCCGGGAAAATAATCGTCAGGCAATTGAAAAATTTATGCTTCAAAATCCAAATGATATATACTCAAACATGACGTTTTTATACTTCGATCTTCCTTATTGGATGCGCTTCTGGAAAAAAGGAAACCGGGGTGCCATGTTCTATTATCTTTTGTGGCAAAAAGGTATTGTTTCTTTTATTAATAATCAAAAAATACAATACGATATCGTTCATAATGTCAATTTTCACAATGATTGGACGCCATCTTATCTTTGGAAATTAGGAAAACCATTTGTGTGGGGTCCGGTGGGTCATCACCCTTTGATTCCATCTCAGTATCTGGCTCCATATTCAAAAAAATATTGGATAAAAGACCGGTTGACGTGGATGGTAAAACAATATTTTTGGAAATTTTCATACAACTTACATCGTTGTAAAAATCAAGCATCGCATATCTGGTGCATGAATGAATCAGTACCGGAAATATTAGAGTTATCAAACAATTTTTCAATTAATCCTTCTGTAGCTACACAGGATTTTGGTTGGTCGGAGCAACAAAAAAACGAAACATTTACAGTCATTTCAGCAGGAAGATTTGTTCCCTTAAAAGGTTTTGATCTGACCATAGAAGCTTTTGCAAAAATGATAAAGTCAATGCCGCATGAAGACAAAAAAAATTGCCAACTGATATTGGTCGGAAATGGACCGGAAGAAGGTATGCTACAAAAGAAGTGCGCAAAAAACAACATAGAACACCAGGTGAAGTTTATTTCCTGGTTGGAACGT
Organism: Saprospiraceae bacterium; assembly: GCA_022842725.1. Taxonomy (GTDB): domain Bacteria; phylum Bacteroidota; class Bacteroidia; order Chitinophagales; family Saprospiraceae; genus OLB9. The sequence continues at coordinate 110,091 of JALHOZ010000013.1, read as the reverse complement.
GATGTTTTGATGCATATGTTTAAAACTTCATCTGTCTTTTTGTTTCCTTCTCATGAAGGTGCAGGAATGGTGGTCGCAGAGGCATTGTCATTTGGATTGCCTGTAATATGCCTCCAAAATGAAGGTCCCGGAGAATTTATAAACGAAACTTGTGGTATAAAAATCAAAATGTCCAATTATGAAAATACATCTGAAGCATTATCTGAGGCTTTGAAATCTTTGTATTTTGATTCAAACAAAAGAAATAAATTGCGGGTCGGAGCCAGAAAAAGGTTTGAAAATATATTTCATTGGGACCGAAGGGGCGAACAACTTCAAAAAATATATGCCGAACTATGAATCAACAACCTAAAATATTTGTTTTTCATTTACTCAATGACAGAAGCGGTAGTCCAAAGGTATTAAGTCAGTTATTGAAACATTGGGTCAAACAAAAAAGAGACATTCACCTTTACACGACAAAGAATAAAAATGGATTTTTATCCGAAACTGAAGGTGTAAAATTTTATGACGGTTGGTATGTTTTTCAGCCCAATCCCTGGTTGAGGTTGCTGTATTTTACACTAAGTCAGATGATTTTGATTTTCAGAATGTGGAACAAAATCGAAAAAAGTGACATCATTTATATAAATACTGTCTTACCTTTCGGAGCAGCCATTTTGGGAAAATGTAAAGGAGCCAGAATCATATATCATATTCATGAAAGTACCGTAAATCCCAAAATTCTTAAATGGTTTTTATTAAAAATGGTAAAAACTACAGCCAATGACATCATCAATGTTTCCCATTACGTTCAACAATCGCACAACATAACTTCAATACCCAATCATTTGATATACAATGCTATAGAAAAATCATATGTTGAAAATATTTTACCCAAAATTCAATCACAAAGTCCTAAGAACGTTTTGATGGTATGTTCTTTAAAAAAATATAAAGGCATATATGAATTTTTGCAATTGGCCCGGGACCATCCGCAATTTTTATTTCGTTTGGTCATGAATGCATCAATATTTGAAATTAATTCATTTTTTAAAGAAGATAAAATTCCTTCCAATCTTACTTTGTATGCCTCACAAAAAGACCTGCATCCTTTTTATCAATGGGCAGATGTCATCGTCAATCTTTCACGACCAAACGAATGGATCGAAACATTTGGTCTGACAATTATCGAAGGAATGGCTTATGGACTTCCTGCTATCGTTCCGCCGGTGGGAGGAATTCTTGAAGTCATAGAAAATGGTGTCACCGGTTTTGTTGTGGATTCGCGGGACAGAGAGAAATTGAGTCAGACATTAGTCAATATATTGTCAAATAATGATACATACACAATGATGTCTCAATCTGCTAAAACAAGATTAAACATGTTCAGCGAAGAAATAATGATGAGTGCAATCGATGTAATAATTTGATATATCAGAAAATTCTTTTGTACTATTTCTGGAAAAACCTTTTGACAATAGCCTGAAATTTTATGTAAAATAATTATGTTTAGTGCTCCGTCAAAAAGTTTTGAAATACATATACAGTTTCATTTGACATCTTGAAATCAGCATCACTATATGAAATAATTATCTTTATAAATCAACTCCCAATATTTTTCCAAAATACCTCTAATTTCCAGAATATGGAATCTAAAACACCTTTCATAATTTATAAAGCATAGAATATCAGTAATTTACATTTTGGCACTGCTTTAGTGTTTACTAAATTAAATATTAATTAATATGTCTAAAAGAAAAAAAATAGCCATTATTGGTACAGTAGGAGTTCCTGCTAATTACGGGGGATTCGAAACCCTCGCAGAACAGCTCATTGAAGAACTCGGGCAGCATCATCATATTACGGTGTATTGTTCCGGCAAAAAATATCCGAAAAAAGACCGCAAACAAATAAATAAAGGAGCAGAGCTCAAATACCTTCCTTTGGATGCTAATGGTATTCAAAGTATTCCATATGATACCCTTTCCATTATTCATTCATTATTTTATGCTGACGTACTTTTGATTCTCGGCGTCGCAGGAGCATGGATATTACCTTTCGTACGATGGTTTACCAATAAAAAAATCATCATTTCCATTGACGGCATTGAGTGGAAAAGAGACAAATGGAATCTATTGGCAAAATGGTACCTTTTTTGGGCAGAAAGTCTTGCTGTCAAATATTCACATATCGATATTTCTGACAATGAAGCCATCCAGGACTATACAGCTGCCCGTTATGGTTCGTTGAGTCGTATCATAGAATACGGTGCAGATCATACCATGAAAGTCCCTCTAAGTGAACAGACAATCAAAAAATATCCATTTCTTAGCCGGCCTTATGCTTTTAAAGTATGCCGTATTGAACCTGAAAATAATGTTCACCTCATTCTTGAAGCTTTTGCTTCCACCGATAAAATGCCGCTGATCGTAGTAGGCAATTGGGACAAAAGTCTGTATGGTACTGCGCTCAAAAAAAAATACAGCAGCCACCCGAATATCCATATCCTGGATCCTGTCTACGATCAGAAAAAACTCGATGAATTAAGAAGTAATGCTGCTCTTTATGTACATGGACACTCAGCGGGTGGAACCAATCCTTCACTTGTTGAAGCTATGTATCTCGGACTTCCTGTCTTGGCAAACAATGTTTCTTACAACAGAGTTACTACAGAAAACAAAGCCCTCTATTTTGACGGCAAGGAGAGTCTGATCTCACAAATCAATAATTTATACACAGCAAAATTGATTAAAATCGGAAACGAAATGAAAGAAATTGCACAACGAAGGTACACTTGGTCGACGATAGCAAAAAAATATTATTTGCTGATTGAGGAAGTGTTGGTCACTCGCGCGAAATCTCCTGTATGGTCGGAAACAAGTACTGTGTCATATCAAAAACTGTTACAAAAAAGCCTTGCTCATTTAAAAACAAATTAAATATTTTATAAAAATGAATTTTTCAAATATCATCATTTTGTTGACCGCTTTTCTCCTGACTTTATTGTTTATTCCGGTATTGCGTAAAGCCGCTGTGTATTTTGGCCTGGTGGACAAACCTGGTCAAAGAAAAATCCATATTGCACCAATTCCTTTGGTGGGTGGAATGGGGATTTATTTTGGAGTCACTTTAACCCTTGCATTTATAATGCCACTTCATGATGAAATGGTTTTGTTTAAAAATCCTTTTATCGCCACCACCATTTTATTAATCATGGGTGTCATTGATGATCGTTTTGATCTGAATGCTCTGCTGAAATTATCAGTACAATTATTGCTGGCTCATTATACTTTTATGCAGGGTATTAAAATCGAATCATTACACGGACTATTCGGTATTTTTGATTTATCCGGTGATTTTCAGTATATTCTTACTATTATCATCATTGCCGGAGTCATCAATGCTTTTAATTTGATGGATGGTATCGATGGCTTGGCGGGAGGAATCGGTATAACAGGTTTTGGAATTTTTTCCTACCTTGCTGTGTTGACAAATCAAACACAATTATTGCTGATTTTTATAGCCCTGACCGGCGCTTTGTTGGCCTTTTTATATTTTAATCTGAGTCAGAAACAAAAAATATTTATGGGCGATGCCGGCTCAATGATGATAGGATATATTTTGGTTGTTTCCGGTATCAACCTGCTTCAAAACGCCGGAATTTCCGGAGACTTGTCCGTTGTCACTGCTGGAGTGGTGACCGTTTTGATGATTCCGGTTTATGACGCAATCAGGGTATTCAGAGGTAGAATGAAAAAGGGTAAAAGTCCGTTTTTTGCTGACAAATCTCATTTGCATCATCTATTATTATCATTAGGTTTTAGCCACAGATCGGTTACGATAAATATACTTATTCTTATGCTGAGTCTTATTATGATCGGTTACTTCTTTTTGATGAAAAACGGAATCACATGGTCTTTTTTTGTTACAATTATTATATTAATCATAACTACCAATCTTTTACAATATTTTCAAAAGCTGAATCTCTGGAAATCGAGAATCAAAAAAATGGAAATTCATTCAGAGCAATTTTAAAATTCATATATTTTTTTTATACTAAGAGCATATTTATTTTCTGAATAGAAAATCTTGAAGTTTAATAATCACCATGATTTTATTGTTTGTCGTGACAACTTTGAATTTTTTTTATATGCACGTCATTTCCTTTAGTCTCCTCATAGCAACCCACGCCATCAATCCGCTACCAATCTGCAATGCAGATTCATCAATTTCAAAAGCCGGGGTATGAATCGGTGAGATGATGCCTTTTCTTTTAAATTGTACAGAAAATAAATTATTGTTTACTTAATCAGAAATTTACTTTTACCTTTACGACTATTCACTTATTTGTTTATATAAATGAGGTTGAAAACCAAAAAAATAAGGTAAACCGTTATAAATTCAACTTAAAAATATAACAAATACAATAACAATCATCCATTTTTATGTATATAAATTGTATCTATTTATTTATAATTCTGGTAAGTTCATTTCAATCCGTTGCACAAATAAAAACTCCGGACAATAGTCTGAAGAATGAAGACAGGTATGTTTTAGCCGGAGAAGGAAAATATGACAAACTGCCCTTAAACTTTTTGTACAAAAAACCTACCTATTCTTTTGAAGAAAAAGCAATTCATTCTTCTCCTTTCAGTAAAATTTCAGTTGGTGATTTGGATAAAGATGGTATTCCTGAGATTTTATGTTCAAATTATATACAAGGAGATATACAATACCTGAAACTAATCAATAATCAGTATGAAATGATACCTGTAGACACACTGGCAGATAAAGTATCAAAGATTTTTATAGATGATATTAATGACGATCAACAGCAGGATATCATTGCCATCGTGGATAAATCTATTGTTGGATACATCCTGAATAAAAAAACCGGTATATGGATTTCTCACGAATTGGTAACCAGCCCGACAACAATAACTTCATTGGCATTTGAGGATATCAATGAGGATAATCTTCCGGATTTTATATATGGTGTAGCCCCTTTTTCAATATATAAAGCATTGAGTCGCAAATCACTTCAATATAGTATATCACTTTTTGATTCAAAAGTCCACGTATTTGGTGATATGTGTATCAGAAAAGACAAAAATTCAACTGTCGAATTGATAATACCTGACTATAAAAGCGGCACCTTGTTTTTGGTAAAACTTTCTAAAAAGGGAGAAATCGCCAATAAAATGATTATTGATCATGCATTTTCAGGTATTTTTAGTTGTGCCTGGGTAGATTTTGACCACGATGGTTTTGATGATATTATGGCATCCTCTTTTAAAACAGGAAAGACAAAACTATACTCTTATATACATGACGATTATTATGCTTGTGAAGAAATATTGAAAAAAGGATATGAACCAACACAAATTTACCTTGCAGATTTTGATAATAACGGAAAAAATGAAATCGTTATCAACAATCAGAAAGATAAACCTTTCATTATCACGAGCCATGGTTACCACCTCTATGATGTTGATCAAATTTTGATTTCAGCTGCTTCAGTATTTTCAGTTTGTGCCGACCTGGATAATGATCGCGATCCGGATATATTATGTTGTACAAAAAAAGGTCTTTTAGCGTTGTACAACAGAAGTGACCGGGAAGGTCCAAATCTGGTTACAAATGTCAATAATAGCACAAAAAACAAAAATGCCGATTGTGAAATATCTTCTATCCAATACAACCAATGGAATGGTATACACTGGCAAATGGACACAGTTTATACCGACTATCTCGAATTAATGAAAATTCCTTCAATATATGCTACTTTTACGGACACGTATCAAAACGGGAAATTAGTACAACGAAGGACAGGTAAAGTGATTGGCGAAAGGTTTGTGACTGAGTCATATCATTACCATCCTACCATTCCATTGATTAAAATGATTTCAAAAGGTTCCTTGGGTTCAGACTCTACGATATATGAGCTGAGAGGAAATAAAGTAATCAAAGTAAGAGATTACCCAAAATTTTTTGAACCTTCAACGGAAACGTTTAGGTATAAAAAAGACAGTGTCTTTGTTCATCACAACCACAGAGATGACCATAGTTTTGTCGACGAAGTTATCGTACTGGATTCATTATATCTTAAAGATGCCTACATGTTTGGTATTACCATGTTTCATTCTGTGGACGGACTTCTTAAAATATCACCCCCTGACGATTATTATACTAAATATGACTATTTTTATGACGAATGTAATAACGTTAAACTCATTATAGAAACCAACAAAGAAACCGGTATTGTGGAAAGGGTTCAAAAATTTGATATAAGATATGAGTAAAAATTATAGTGATATGATTCCAAATCATAGTTATATGCTGGGATAGAACTTTTTGTATCAACCAAAATTTGGCAGGGTTTACCCCATTTCTCCCAGTCTCCTCATCGTCAACCACGCCATTAGTCCGCTACCAATCTGTAATGCAGATTCATCAATATCAAATGTCGGGGTATGAACCGGCGATGTTATACCTTTACTTTTATTTCCCGTACCCAAACGATAAAAAGTCACCGGTATATGTTGTGAAAAAAATGAAAAGTCTTCTGATGTCATTCTCAATGGCAATTCTTCGACATTTTGGTCTCCCAGATATTTTTTGGCATCTTTGCGCATACCTTCGGTCAATACAGGATCGTTGATCAGACAGGGGTATCCGACTTCTATCCTGACTTCACAACTACCACCAAATGTTTTGGCAGTTTCCTCACAGATTTGGGTGATTTTTTGATGGGCTTTGGCACGCCATGTTTCGTCCATCGTCCGGAAGGTTCCTTCGATCTTTACTTCATCGGGAATGACGTTGGTCGCACCACCGACACTGTTGATTTTTCCGAAACTAAGCACTGTAGGAATAGCAGGATGTGCCATCCGCGATGTAATCTGTTGAAGATTGATCAATATCTGACTTGCCATCAATAAGGTATCAATGTTGTCCTGTGGCATGGCCGCATGCCCTCCTTTTCCTTTTACGGTAAGATAGATTTCATCAGCCGAGGCCATATACAATCCTGACTTAAAGCCAACTTTGCCGGCTTCCATAGACGGATAGACATGCTGCGCAATGATGGCGTCCATTTTGTGTTTTTCCAATAATCCCTCCTTTATCATCATATTGGCTCCACCCGGAAGTTTTTCTTCTCCGGGTTGAAACAATAAAGTTACACTTCCGCAGATTTCATCTTTTAATGTTTGTAAGATAATGGCAGCACCCAAAAGGCAGGAAGAATGTACATCATGACCACATGCATGCATGATTCCGTTGTTTTGTGACTTGTAAGGTACTTCATTTTTTTCTTCGATAGGAAGCGCATCCATGTCTGCACGTAACCCTACATTTTTACCTGGTTTACTTCCTTTGATTGTGGCCACAATACCATACCCTGCCCATCCTGTCGTATAAGGAATTCCATGTTTTTCGAGTATGGAAATGATAAATGCGGAGGTTTCTTTTTCCATAAAAGACAACTCCGGAAATGAGTGTATGTGATGTCTGAAATGTCTGACATCTTCTGATATTGTCGCAGACAAACTTTGGATTCGGTTGACCAATTGATTATTTTCCATGGAGGTTGGTTATATTTGAAAAAACTAGGGCCAGGTCTGACCAGGGGTTGTATGATTTGGCGTATTCGAGGTTTTTATCTTTGAAATATCCGTCGTAAAATCGGATAGCTCTTTTTGCCATAGGAAAAGGAATGACACCTTTAGGGATATCAGGCAAAAATCGGTAATCTGTTATATCTCCACCATAACCTATCCACGTTTTTTTCTGGATGAATACTAAAAAAATATTGCGAATTGCCTGAATTCTTCCCACATTCAACACAAAAACAATCGGGAGAAATAAAATAAAAAGACCCGAAATCATCATGTCGGTGATCATTTTTGTTCGTCGCCAAAATCCGTCTTCCAAAGGAAAATGGATGTCGAGACTATACAGATTTTTTCCTGGTATTTTTTTACCGATAATGCCCAAACTTTCATCCCCTGCAATTTTGTAATCAACTTTTTTAGTCAACTTTGTCATGTATTCCATGATATCCCGGATGGGCAGACCCGCACTGCTGAATATCAGTTGGTCGGCTTTCAGTTGACTGACCGTTTTGTCCAGATTTCGGATATGATTGGTGTAATAAGGGTCACCGGTGTCTTCTCCGGGATTGATTACGTACACATCTCCGGTTTCTTTTGTATCAAAACCCATCATCATTTTGATTTTTTCAGCTTCGGTTTTTGGTGCGACAATCACCGTTGATAAAGAGGGTTTTTTCGGTTTTTGAAAAGTTGACATCAAAAATTCACTCAACAAAACATACAATAACGTGCCCAGACTACCTAAAAGAATTAAAGCTCTACTCGTTCTGAATTCAAGGGGTTCCAAAGCATACACCACCAAAATCAGAATCAATCCCGTGAGTACCGCATAACCCAGCCGATATCTTTTTTTGTTTTTATCATAGCGCCCAAAAAACCAAAGACTCATCACCCAAAGGGTCGTATACAAGATTATATTGACACCGATAGATGTACCCTGATAATAATCCGGATCTCCGAAATAAAAATAAGCCCAATATTTTTTGATGAGATATAATAAGCCGGCAATCGTTAGTCCGTCGACCAACATCCTGACCAAAACACTAAAAAACTTTCCTACAAGACTCAATACTGCCCTCATTTGTATGGCAAAAAGGATAAACCACCGGAATAAGTCGGATCTTTTGCCGGCATAATGTTTATTGACATATAACGACATGGCACCGTAAAAGGTACGCACATATTGTAAAGAAGCTTTTTTGGTACTTTCTCCTTTGAAATGAATAATCGTCGATTTTGGAAAATATACAATTTTGTAACCGGCCTTTAAAATGCGGTATGACAAATCAATGTCTTCGCCGTACATAAAAAATCTTTCGTCAAGATAACCGGTTTTGTCCAATACTTCTTTTCGGATAAACATAAAGGCTCCGCACAATACTTCTATATCGGCGATTTCATTTTCCGGAAGGTAACCGAGATTGTATCCGCTAAAAAGCCTTGAAGAAGGGAATATTTTGGACAGATAGGTCAGTTTGCAAAAAGAATTCCACAGATCAGGGATTTTGCGTTTTGATTCAGGAAGAAAAATTCCGTTGCCATCGATCATTCTCACGCCTAAGGCACCGGCTTCTTTTCGGTTTTCCATATAAAAAAAACAATCCGCAAGGGTATTTTCTTCCAGAATGGTATCGGGATTCAATAACAAAATATATTTTGCCTGCAACTGTTGGATAGCCTGATTATTGGCTTTGGAAAAACCAACATTTTCTGTGTTTTCAATGAGGCTAACTTCAGGAAAGTCTTTTTTTAAGAGGGGAATGGCTCCGTCAACCGAAGCATTGTCGACGACCCAGACTTCTGTTTTTAAGTCTCCGGTCCGGGACTTCCGGATAGACTCCAGGCATTGCACCAAAAAATGTCTGACGTTGTAATTGACAATGACAATGCCTATATCAACCATAGGCCGGACTATATTTCAGCGTGATAAGGAAGTCTTGCCATGATCGACCTTCCGAGTGTCAGTTCGTCAGCATACTCCAATTCTCCTCCAAACGATATTCCTCTTGCGATGACAGAAACTTTGACCGGAAGTTCTTTCAGAAGTTTTGATATATAATATATGGTCGTTTCTCCTTCTATGGTAGGGCTGATGGCCATGATGATTTCTTCGATTTCCCGGTTTTTTACTCGTTCCACCAAAGCATCAATGTTCAGGTCCTGAGGGCCAACACCTTCCAAAGGCGAAATCACACCGCCCAATATGTGGTACAAACCACTGAATTGTTGAGTTTCTTCTATGGCCATCACATCACGTGTGGATTCAACCACACAGAGGATTTTTTGTCGCCGGCTTCCGTTTTGACATATGCCGCAGGTGTCGGTATCAGAAAGATTAAAACACGTTTTACACGTTTTAATTTCGTGGTGCAACCGGGTAAGTGCCTGTGCAATATTTAGTGATTTCTGATGTTTGTCCGAAGTCAGGTGAAGTGCCAGCCGCAAAGCCGTTTTTTTACCGATTCCGGGTAAAGTCGATAAAGCCATAACGGCTTCTTCCAGGATTTTTGACGAAAACTGCATGTTGTATAGAAATAACATGCAAAAATACATTTTTTTATAATATGTACAGGTTGTTTCAGTTACTTTCATTAATTCATGGTTGGATCCAACAATAATTGGAATTAATTTGGGTCTTCTTGCCAAGTATGAGCTTTAGTCTTTCAAACATCAAAAATAAATGAACAGTTTTTTTTTCTTAAAAAACATCCTTTCCAACTGATTTTATGCCTGAACCGTTTATGTAATTATATTTACACCTGTTTTATAGTTAAATATTTCTTATATTTCAAAATATTTATCCACACTTTATTACTTTTGGTTGTCGTAAAATAAAACGTTGTCATGGAACATTTATTCAGAGTCTTTTTAGTAATTATCTTTACAGTAAACAGTGTCCATTTTTCTTTTTCACAAAATGGGGTGCCTCCGCTGAAAAAAATGTTGCATGTTGATTTAGGTATATTTACTTCAACGCTAAATTATGAAATCCCGGTAAGCAGGAAAACATCACTAAATCTTTTTGGTGGATTGGATTATTTGATTGCCGGAGGTTATTATAACAACATGCGTTATTCGAATGTAGGTTTTACTACCAAATATGGCGCAGAGGCTAAGTTTTATATCAACAGACAAAGAAGGTTTGATAAGGGTTTGGTTACGGATTATAATTCAGGAAGTTTTATAGCACTTCAATCAGCTTACCGGAACACGTATTGGATTAAAGAAAGTGAAAGATTAAATGCTTTTAATGGTCTGACGGTTTCGGCTTTGTTTGGTTTTAAGAGATATTTAGGCAAAAAGTTTTATTTTGAAACAAGGGTCGGCGCCGGATATGGAAGGGAAGCACAAAACTATCGTTTTACAGGTGAAAATTTTGTCCGTCCCGAAATTGATTTAAAAATCGGTTACATCCTAAGTAAATAGGGTTTGGTGAAAAAGTCTGCAATGAATCAGATTTATCCCGAAAGTTGTGATGTAATCCAAAATCATCATTTGTTTTTTTTGAATTACCTGAATATTTGATAAAGGTGTCCTTCCGGTTTTTTTATCGAAAAAAAAATCATTTTGATAGAATTTCATGATGGTTTGGTCAAATAAAAATCGGCCGAATGAATATTTTGTCTTACCATTATATTCTCTTAGCAAAAAACAGTCATTTAATATATACTTCAAATCAATCCAAACAGGCAAACATGGTTACATTCAGGTTATTTATTTATGTAATATTTTCAGTTTTTTCACTTTCATTTATTCAGGCTCAATCCTCCACTATTACAGGTAAAATTCAGGATGCTCAAAATCAAAACATTCCCTTTGCAACTGTAGTTATCAAGTCAGCCGTTGACTCATCATTGGTCAAAGCTGATATTACCACAGAAGAAGGTCTTTTTGCTTTTGTCGGTATCAAACCCGGAAAATATTTTGCGGAAGCGAGCTACATCGGATATAAAGATGTCACCACAAATATTTTTGATGCCGTTCAACCATCGGTGGAATTGGCACCCATCACCCTGGAAGAAAATGCAAAACAACTTGATGAAGTAGTTGTCACAGCCCAAAGAGCGTTGATCGAAGTAAAAGCTGACAGAACAGTATTTAATGTGCAGGGTACCATCAACTCTGCAGGCGAAAACGGGCTCAACCTTTTGCGCAAAGCGCCCGGAGTATTGGTCGACAACAGTGACAATATCACCGTTTTGGGTCGTTCCGGCGTATTGATATATGTCGATGGTAAAAGACTGCCGCTTACGGGCGATGATCTGACGACCTATCTTCAGAGTCTTACTTCAGAACAAATAGATAAAATCGATATCATCACCAATCCGGGTTCGAAATACGAAGCGCAGGGCAATGCAGGTATCATTGATATCAGGTTGAAAAAAGACAAAAACCTGGGTTCCAACGGTTCTGTCAGCACTACGTACGGTCACGGTCGTTATGGCACCGGCAATGTCAATGCCAACGGAAATTACCGGAATAAATGGATGAATACTTTTGGCGGCGCAGGTTACAACTTTGGTACCCGATGGAATGAAATGATTTTTGAAACGTTTCAGAATCAAATCAGACTAAATGAAACCAATCGAAGTACTTCTGATTTTTCAGGACTTAACGGACGTTGGGGAACAGATTTTTTTATCAATAAAAAACACACTATTGGTTTTTTAGTCAGTGCCCAGACGTTTTCAAACCAAAATAAGGCCAACAACCGAACTTTTATAGGTCCGGAAACTACAGACATCAGAATTGACAGCGTTTTAATTGCACCGAATACTTCTGAAAACACCAGAACTCAGGCTACCTACAACATCAATTATGCTTTTGAATCCGGTAAAAACCGATTGAATATTGATGTCGATCACGGAAATTTTGATAATGTCGCGGATTATTACCAACCCAATTTTTACTACAATGCGGCTGAATCTCAGATCATCAGCCAAAATATCAATACTTATTCCACACCAAACAACATTGAGATAACAACGGCCAAAGCAGATTATGAAACTGAAGTTTTTGGCGGAAGTCTGGGATTAGGTACCAAATTCAGTAATGTGCAGACGGACAATACGTTTTTATTTTATAATGTTCTGGATAATGTTCAGGTCAGAAATGACAGACGATCCAACGAATTTTCATATAATGAAAATGTATTGGCAGGTTATGTCAATTATGCTAAAAACCTCTCTCAAAAATGGAATGTTTCCGCAGGCCTGAGGGTTGAAAATACCGATGCTACCGGCGAATTGACGGCTTTTATTCCGGAATTGGCAGAATCGCCTGTGGATTTTAATTATGTCAGCTTTTTCCCTTCAGCAGGATTGACTTATCAGCATCATCCCGCACATGTGTATTCTGTCAATTACGGACGCAGGATCAACCGACCGGACTACAACGTGCTGAATCCTTTCAGAGAACAATTGAGCGAACTCTCATACAGTAAGGGAAATAAGTTTTTACAACCCGAAATCGTCAATAATATCGAAATCGGATATACCCTGAAGTACAGGTATACTTTCAAAATCTCGTACAGTAATACGTCCAATCAGATCACTAGACTGATCGGTCCCGACGAACTGGATCCGAGGGCAGGATTTATCAGTTGGGACAATCTCGCTACTCAAAAACTATATAACGCAAATATTTCTTTGCCGATAGACATCACCAAATGGTGGAACGCTTATATGAATTTTAATGTAGGTTACACAGACAATCAGGCAGATTACGGCGATGGCAGGGTGGTCGATGTGCAGGCAGGATCATACAGTTTTTTTCAGCAACATACCTTTTCTTTAGGGAAAAAATGGAAGGCCGAAATATCCGGTTGGTACAGTGGTCCCGGTGTCTGGGGCGGCGTCTTTTTGTATGATCCGAGTTACAGCCTTAATCTCGGACTTCAACGCAAATTTTTTAATGACAAGCTGAATGTAAGGCTCAGCGCCAATGATATCACGTATCAGTCAGGTTGGAGCGGAGTTTCCCGTTTTAATGGTCAGGTAGGATTTGGCGGGGGCAATTGGGACAGCAGGAGAGCTTCCATCAGCCTCAGTTATGATTTGGGCAATAAAAACGTCAAATCCCGTAAAAGAAATACCGGTATGGATGATGAAAGCAGAAGGGTAGGAGGTTGATGTTAGTTTATTCAGAAGTATAATTTAGGTGATGCCAGGAAGTTAGTTTGTAATAACTTGCTACACTCGCTCAGTGTGTCCTTAGTGGTTAAAAAAATGAACCACTGAGAATACTAAATTAAATCAGGTTATAATGTCACTTTTCTCAGTGTGTCCTTAGTGGTCAAAAAAATGAACCACTTGGAATTTTAAAGGTAAATGTTTTGTAAATAGAATGATTTAACGTTACGAATTTATGATAAAAATCATAATTTTATCCCGGAGTTAAAGGAATCATATACCTCAGTCAAACGTTATACTTTTAATAAACAAAAGAGAAATCCATGAAAAATGTAATCTTGTTCGTTTGTTTTTTCCTCTTTATTTTTGGAAGCATAGAGGTAAAGGCACAAATAGTATTTATGCAGGACAGTACCTATATCTTTGAAATGAAAGACGGAAATACTTATATCGGTACGGTCGTTGTGATGGAAGAAAATCTAACCTATGAAGTCACCACTAAAATAGGTGTTCTGTGGCTCAGTCAGGCAGATATTGTTACTGTTAAAAAAGTGGATACTTCTAATGTAGTTGCCGGAAATTATTGGCCGACCAATCCGCATTCCAGCAGATATTTTTTCAGTCCCAGTGGTTACGGTCTTCGCAAAGGGGAAGGATACTATCAGAATGCCTGGATATTATTCAATCAGGCCTCTTATGGGTTTTCTGATTATTTTTCTATGGGTGTTGGCGTCGTTCCTACTTTTTTATTTGGTGCCGGTGGTGATTTTTTACCGGTTTGGATTACTCCGAAATTTAATATGCCATACAAAAATGGCAAGGGAGCTTTTGGGGTAGGAAGTATTTTATTAGGTGTTTTGGGTAGTGTAGACGCAAGAACCGGCGTGGGATTGGTCTATGGTACCAATACTTTCGGTACGAGGGATAAACAACTCACTTTGGGTATAGGATTTGGATATGATACGGATGGGGGATTCAGCAGATATCCTGTTTTTAATGCCAGTGGTTTGATCAGGACAGGAAAAAACTGGGCTTTTGTCACCGAAAATTACTTTTTTACGTTTGATGAATTCGGAGCACTTGTCAGTGGAGGAGCCAGGTATATGGGGAAAAGAATGGCGCTCGATTTCGGAGGGTTTATTCCTTTATTTGCAGGTGTGGATGGCCTTTTTGTTTTACCTTGGTTGAGCGTGAGTGTTCCTTTTGGCACAAGATATTAAGATCCAAAAAAATATCGTAGGTTTTGTTGATGTGTTGTGGCTTTTTTTATTAATCTGTAAAAGTTAAACAACAATTTGGTTGTTTTTTGCAACAGGTCGGCAAAACTTTTGTTAGGGCCAAAATAAAAATCATGTTCGGATTATTTAAGAAAAAAAGTAAGACAGAAGTCCTGATGGAAAAATACAAAAAACTTCAGGAAGATGCTTTTATATTGTCCAAAACAGATCGCAAAACAGCAGATGCAAAACTGAGTGAAGCAGAAGACATCATGAAAGAAATAGAAGGCTTGTCAAACAGCGGTAATAACTGATTTCCGAGCAGAAAAAAAGTACGTTTTTAAACTTACCGGTGAATATTGTATTCAAAAAAAGTGTCAAAAAACTTTTTTAATTTCTGGTTTTAGTAAAATCTCTTAAACTGTTTTTTTTTATGTTACTTTGGTTAAACAGGTATCATTTCATAAATAGGTTTGATAAAGTTTACGCTCCTAATTCGTTTCTGACTGTACCAGGAGGCTGCCTTCGGTTTTGACGATTTCAAGATAATTGTTTTCCAGGAGTCCTACCTGTTCAATATGTCTGCCGGTTTTAATAAATTGTAAAACAAACATAGAACTCAGGATCAGAACCATAAAAACCATAAAGATCACTTGCCACCCGAAATTTTCGCGAAGCAGTCCCAATAATGCAGCACCGGTAGTCAATCCCAGATTAAAAACGGTCATACAAAATGTAAACTGCATGGCGGATATTCTTTTCCAGCACAACAACATGGCCAATGCCAAACCTCCGATAGTAATCAGGGTGAGCATGGTACAAAATACGGCAATGAGAAAACCCACAAAGTAAGGGTGGAGCCAAAGTGAGGGAAAAATTACGACGGATAGTATCAACAAAACCAAAGTTGACAAACTGCCCTGGATTAAACGAATGACACCGAAACGCAAAATGATATATCCGCCGATAAACATTCCTAATATACCACCTGCCAGATTGGAAGTTGAATAGGTGGTCGAATACATAGCATTGGTCCAGCCAAGTTCCTGTATCGTAAAAATGGGTAATAATGTTCTCATGTAATGAAGGGCAATATTGCTTATAAACAGCGAAAGCAATAAAAATATCATATTTTTTAAAAGTACAACCTGCCGGAAAGAACGAAACATCTTTTTCCAGCTGTCGACTACCAGACTTGCTGCTTCGGGAGAAATACTGCCTGCTGACCATGGATGAAGCTTTTCACCTTTTCTTTCTTTGACAAACAAAGCAACAAACAAAATAAAAACCACAAAGGCAGACATGATAATCAAAGCCTGCTGAAAACCAATTTGATTGATAAGCAAGGTGCCTACAGCCAGAGAAACAGATGTGCCGATGGTTTTTGAGCCCCACATAAAACTATTGGCCTTCCCCTGTTCGTCGATCGGCACCACATCAATCACTAAACTGTCCGTAGCAATGTCCTGAAACATAACAAAAATATGAACACAAACAGAAACTGCCGCCAATAAAGAGATGTTTTCCAGAGGGTTTGGTACAAAAGACAGTCCGATCAAAGAACAAAGTATACCAAACTGACCAAACAGAAGCCAGGGTTTCCTGCGTCCCATAGGGAGATAGGTATACCTTTCCATCACAGGAGCCAGTAATATTTTAAGGGTGAAGGGTATCATGATTAGTGCACTATAGCCGGCAATTTCTGCCGTACTTTTCCCGTTCATCGCCATCCAGGCAGGGATAGCAAAAATCGTTATGCCTTCAGGAATACCTTGCGAAAAGTACAAAAGGATAAAAGTGGTGTACCTTACCATCGGATTTTCAGAAAGTACAGGTATCTTATGGTGTTTATTTTGTGTAGTAGTAAACATGTACGATGGCATATTTAATAAAAAAAATGATAAATCCGGGCTTGGATTTTCTGCCTTCTGAGAAAACTTACATCGTCTCAGGTCTTTTTTTGAATTACATTCAGGGATTCCTGAACCGGAGATCAGTGATGTTTTTTGATCAATTACTTTCCCTGAATATCAATAGAAAAAACAGGGAGAAGTGGTCGTATTCACTCCTCCCGTATTTAATAACAAAAATATTCTAAAAAAAGAGGGTCCGGTTGATTGTTCAGCAGCCGTACCAAACAGCTGTTATTTCGAACTTAAATCTTTACGCAAAAAAAGCAGTTCGCTCCAATTTTTATCTATGTTTTCTGATGCATTTTCCAGGTAGGTTTCCCAGGAGTCCTCACCGTGGATGGATTCGTATACCCCTTTGAATGGTTTGCGGAAACCTGAATTTCTTTCTTTCAGACCTTGTTTGTAGCGGGTAACAATGGTATATTGTGCCGGACCTGAGGAACTGGCAACATAAACCGCCACGGTAGAACCGTTGGCCTGCCATCCTTTTCTGAGTTTTCGGATCATTTGTACAACTTCATCTCCTTTGCCGATTTTAGGGTATACATGTGTAATGTTTATTTTGTCTGTAAATTCACCTAATGCAATGGTACTGAGGGTATCGATATATACGGAATATCCGGCTGATTGTCTGTCTGTAAGATAGATCGCTACGTTTTTGTGCCAGTCCATCTCGTGGTCATGTCCCAGATCACCTCTGGTGTCCAGACCTTCCCAACTTGTCGGACCTTCTGTAACATGATATCCTCCGGCGTCAGGTCCTGATTGAATGGCAAATACGTTCCATCGAACATCTCCGGTATGGTATTTTTGTGCATGAGAAGCCATAGCTTTTTCAAATTCCAAAACTTTGTCAACTTTTGGGAAGACCCTGAAAGTAGATATCACATTTTTGTTTTGTGCCACACCTAATACAGGTAACAACAACAACACGATCCATAGGAAGTAAAACGGGTTATAAAATTTTTGTTTCATGATATAATTGATTAATTGGTTAATAATACTTTTGTGTGAATAAAGATTGAATGGTACAAAGGTCTGTAGTTTCCGGGCTGAAAGTGAGTAAAAATCAATCATCCTTATGTACTTTTTCGACAATCAATCGGACAAACTGTGCATCACCAGGACAAATTCTTCATTTTAATAAAAAAGGCAGCATTTTTTTTTACAGGTATAGACTACAATGATTTACCTTTATAGCTTATGATCAAGTCATTTTACCATATAAAATTTATTTTCATCCTGACTTTTATGAGTTTTGGAGTTGCATTGCACAGCCAACTTGAAAATAGTTATGAAACCATTTCTATGGCTCAGGGGCTTTCTCAGGGAATGATATTTGACATGATTCAGGATGAGGACGGATTTTTGTGGATTGGGACCAAAAACGGATTGAATCGTTATGACGGCTATCAATTTAAAGTATTCACCAATGACCCTTACAATGATTTGTCGCTGAGTAGTAACACCATATCCAGATTGTTTGAAGACAGCAAAGGCAATATCTGGGTTGGCACTGAAAATGCCGGAGTTAATTTATATGATAAAAAAAGCGGGAATTTTTACAGGATTGTGCACGAAACATCAAATCCTTCCAGTCTTTCAGGCAACGGGATTAAAGCTATAGAAGAAATTGCTGCCGGCAAGATGCTGATAGCTACAGATAAAGCGGGTTTGAATATTGTGAATCTGCCGGATGAATTTATGATAAATCAAAAAAAGCCGACAATTACCAGACTTATTTTGCCGGGCAACAGTCAGGTTTGGGGTATGGGCAAGGATTCAAAAGGAAACATATGGATTGGAGCGATGGACGGAAATGTATACCTGCTGGAACCCAAAAATAATACGTTTGTATTACAAAAAAATGCCAGTTTGTATTACAGCGGCTATCTTAATAAGGATGGTACCGTACTGATCAATCACCATCTTTACCTGGATGACGGAAAGGAAGTTTTGCCGCTGTTCGATACCAAAAAAATACGTGAAGGAAACCTTATTTTCAAACCTAAAAAATCTTTATGGGACTATTTTCACCGGGAAATCTATTTTTACGATATCAGCAAATGGGAAAAAGGCAAAAAAATCGATTGGTCGGAAAAACCGGAGATAGATAAAACCAAAAGGATTTCTTATCCCTTTTTGATAGACAAATCAGGGATTTTATGGAGTGGTTCCGTAGGGTATGGATTGCGAAAATATAATATCATCCGGCCGCTTTTTGAAACTTTGTCTAAGGGCGTCACTATCCGCCAGATGATTCCGGGAAAGGAAAACGATCTTTTTTTTGTTGATTATAGTTACGTATGGTTTTATCTTAAAAACGGAATATTACAAAAAAATGCTTTTGACCATCTCAAAACGGTGAAGCAGGTTGACAACATGTTTATCTCTTCAAAAAATGAATATTGGATAAAAAGCGATCAGGGAGGATATTATTGTTACAATCCGAATACCAAAAAACTGGATTCTTATCCAAATATTAATACCAACCTCAAATTGGGTAAAAAACAACCCTTTCTTGAAGATAGTTACGGCAATATATGGCTTCCGGGATTGAACGGCACCATTTCTTTATTTCATAAAGATTCGGGAAAACTTGACAGCATTCAAATCAATACCACTGGTGAAAAAATGCTTATTACTACTGTTTTCGAAGAAAAAAAAGGAGTATATTGGGTCGGTACCGAAAACGGATTTGCCAAAATCAAATTTATATCCGATAAGATATCTTTGGCAGAAATCACCTGGTTTAGAAATGATGTTAAAAACAGGAATTCTCTCAGCTATAATCTTATTTCATGTTTTTTGCCCGACCCGAAATCACCTGGCAAATACCTTTGGATGGCAACACGTGGAGGTGGTTTGAACAGACTGGATAAAACGACAGGAGATTTTTTTCATCTCGCCAAAAAAGATGGTTTGCCGGATGATGTAGTTTATGGAATCCTTACAGATGCAGATGGCAATATCTGGGGA
Source organism: Saprospiraceae bacterium (assembly GCA_022842725.1). Lineage (GTDB taxonomy): Bacteria > Bacteroidota > Bacteroidia > Chitinophagales > Saprospiraceae > OLB9. The sequence continues at coordinate 90,253 of JALHOZ010000013.1, read as the reverse complement.
AGCACCAACAAAGGTATTTTTTGTATGACAACAACGTTGAAAAACCAAACGCCAACATACGCATTCAGATATTTTACAAAAAGTATGGGCCTTCAGGATGATGAATTTAATACCGGAGCTTATGCAAAACTTAATGATGGCAGGTTGGCTTTTGCCGGTGTAAACGGTATGAATATATTTAATCCCAGAGATGTATTAAAAAGCGGATTTACGCCTAATGTTTTTATAACTTCTCTATTAGTGGGTAATAAGCAGGTGTTACCAAATGACAAATCGGGTGTTTTGAAAAGCTCTGTCGAATATTCTCAATCCATCACATTACATCACGAACAGGATATTCTGACGCTGGAGTTTTCATCCCTTGATTTTTCAGCACCGGATCAGAATAAATACAGGTACCAATTGATCGGGATCGACAAAGATTGGGTGGAAAGCGGCAACAGAAGGTCAGCGACCTATCTGCATCTTCCATCAGGAAACTATACATTCAGAGTTCAGGGCAGCAACAGTCAGGGGATCTGGAGCGACAAAACCGCTTCTTTGGACATCAGGGTAAAACCACCCTGGTGGATGACGTGGTGGGCTTGTCTGATTTATATTGTTTTATTAAGTTATATCATCAGAAGTTATCTCAAATTCAGGGTCAATAAAGCCCGGCTTGAGTCTCAACTTCATTACGAACAACAGGAAGCCAGCAGAATCAAAGAACTGGACACCGTAAAAACACAACTTTATGCCAATATAACCCACGAATTCAGGACACCCCTGACCGTTATCCTGGGTATGGCCAATCAGATCAAAAACAATCCGGAAACATATCTGACCAACGGAGTTGATATGATTGTCCGGAATGGGCAGAATCTTCTTAATCTGGTCAATCAGATGCTGGATCTTTCAAAACTCGAAAGCGGAAAGATGACATTACATCTGACTCAGGGAGATATCATCGGCTTTCTCAGGTATATTGTAGAATCCTTTCAATCTCTGGCAGCTACGGATCAGAAACAATTTCACTTTTTGCCGGAAACGGATGAATTGTTGGTAGCTTTTGACGCTGAAAAAATCAGACAAATCATTACCAATTTATTTTCCAATGCGTTGAAATTTACGCCTGCGATGGGAAATGTGTATGTGAGTGTGTCAAAAGAAGAAAGTTCTGACAAAACAAAAGTTACCCTGATTTTGAAAGTCAAAGACACCGGTATTGGTATTCCTGAAAATCAGCTGCCTTATATATTTGACCGTTTTTATCAGACAGACAACAGTCATACAAGGAATGCCGAAGGTACAGGAATCGGATTGGCCCTGACCAAAGAACTCGTCAGACTTATGTCGGGCACCATTACCGTAAAAAGCCCACCGGTCGGGGCAACCAAAGGAACAGAATTTATCATGTCTATTCCATTACAAAAAGTGGAAGATGTTGAAACAGAAAACGTTCAGTTGCCATCACGCAAAATCAAAAATGCAGACATTCAGTCAAAAACAACAGATGAATCACCAGCAACGGAAAGGGTAAAAACAAACGGATCAGGACCATTGGTTTTATTGGTGGAAGACAATGCAGATGTCGTCGCTTATACGGTCAGTTGTCTGCCGGAGTATTCATTGGCAGTAGGCAAGGACGGTAGAGAAGGTTTTGATATAGCAGTAGAAATTATACCTGATCTGATCATTACCGATGTGATGATGCCCGTGATTGATGGTTTTGAAATGTGCCGGAAATTGCGGGATGATGACCGCACAAGCCACATTCCGATCATCATGTTGACTGCAAAAGCTGATATGCCAAGCAGACTGGAAGGGTTAAAAAAGGGCGCTGATGTTTATCTGGAAAAACCTTTTCATAAAGAAGAATTACTGCTTCATATTACAAAACTCATAGATCAGCGCAAAAATCTGAGAGAATATTACAGTAGACAGATGGGTTTGGAACAAAAAACAGAAACCTTACCCGATATCGAAGACGCTGTACTCAAGGAAGAAAAAGCAGAACATGAATTTGTCAAAAAAGTCAGGGAAGTTGTTGTTGCCAATTTTTCAAATTATGAATTTAATGTAGAACAACTTTGTAAAATGGTATTTATGAGTCATTCACAATTACACCGTAAACTTGATGCTTTGACCGGTCACTCTCCCAATCAGTTTATCCGAATGGTGCGTTTACAAAAAGCCAAAGAGTTATTGGCGGATCCGGATATCAGTATTGCAACCATTGCCATGGAATGCGGTTACAACGATCCCGGTTATTTTGCCAGGGTTTTTAAGCAGGAAACCGGCAAAACTCCTTTGGAATGGAAAGGTGGTCACTGACAAAAAGGTCCATGTTATTGCTGAACCCTTAGATACCACTTATAGACTTCAAACCAAAGTACAGAAAGTAAACCTAAACCGATACTGCCAAGAATCATGTCATAAGGCAATCGGATTACCTGAAAAAAGGCACTTACCGCCGGAATGATCAGTATAGCGACCACACACAATACAGTTGCACCAAGGATGTAAGTCATCAATTCATTTTTGGTTTTCATCATCAAAAACATAGAATGATAAAATGAACGGTTGGCAAGAGAAAGGACAATATTGGCCGTAATGAGCAATAAAAACACCATTGTTCGAATGGTTTCTTCTGACCATTTTTGATGTAAGCCCCAGCTATAAACACCAAGTGCAAAAGCAGTGATGACCAATCCCTGAATGATGCTTAGGGTTAGGTTATTTAGTGAAATAAACCCTTTTTCCCGAGGTTCCGGAGGTCTGGACATCAATCCCGGTTCGGCAGCTTCATTTTCATAAACAATCGAACAGGTAGGACCCATGACCAATTCCATAAAAATGATGTGCACCGGAGAAAATATGGAGGCATATTCCCAACCCAGAAACAAGGGAACAGAAACTACCAGAATGATGGGCACATGGATAGAAATGATATATCGGATCGCTTTTTGAAGATTATAATATATTTTTCTTCCCGTTTCAATAGCATCATAGATTTTTTCCAGCTTATCGTCGGTTATGATGATGGATGAAGCCAGTCTGGCGATTTCAGTTCCTTTTTTTCCCATGGCAATGCCTACGGTTGCTGCTTTTAAGGCGAGACCGTCATTGACGCCGTCACCTGTCATGGCTACTATACCGTGACGGTTGAGTACTTCGATGATGCGCAGTTTTATTTCAGGCGATATTCTGGCAAAAACATTGTTGTCAAGGATCAATTTTTCAAAATTGGGTTCATCGGCTTCCAAAAGTTTTGACATGGAAACAGGCAGGACGGGATCAGCCATACCCGACTGTGAAGCAATATAGGTTGCAGTGGCTTCATTGTCTCCCGTAATCATTTTTACTTGTATACCTGCTTGTCGAACTTTTAAAAAAAAGTCTTCTATATCTTCTTTCGGCGGATCATAAAAGGCAACGAGGCCACAAAAATCAAAGGTAAATCCTTCCGGGTTTGCCGGCATAGTGTCAGGTACGAATCTGGCTTTACCGACGCCCAATACCCTGAACCCCTTTTCTGTCAATGATTTCAGATGTTGATGAATCCGGTCGTTTTCGGTGGCTGATAGATGGCATCGTGCAAAAACAGCTTCAGGAGCGCCTTTGATCGCTGCCAGACGATTGCCGTTTTTGTGCTGAAAAACATGGGTCATAGAAGGCGGGCTTCCTTCCAACGGATATTCGTGAATCATCGCGTAATCCTTTCTTTCATCGACCGGACTGAATTGTTTGTAGTGGTCATGAATGGTTTTTTCCATAGGGTCAAAAGGTTCGGTCTCGCTGGACCAAAGTGCATATTCCAGTAAGGTCAGCGAGTCTTTAAATTCATTTTGTTCTACAATTTTATCTTTTTGAAAATCGTACATAGCCACCAGATCCATCTTATTTTGGGTAATGGTTCCGGTTTTGTCCAGACATAAAAACCGGGTATTACCCAAAGCTTCGACGATATCGGTTTTTTTGACAATAATTCCTTTTTTGATCAGTCTCCAGGCACCCAATGCCATAAAAGTAGTGTAAGCCACCGGTATTTCTTCCGGCAAAACAGACATGGCTATGGTCAGCCCTGCCAGCAGACTTTCCGTCCAAAGTCCCTGTTGGATGTATGTGATCAAAACGATAAGGAAAAAAAAGAGGGTACCCGTAATGGCCATTTTGGTTACAAAACTGTTGATTTCTACCTGCAGAGGAGATTTTTTAAACAACATTTCGTCCATTTTTTGCCCCATTTTACCCAATCGGGTATTCAGGCCGGTAGCCGTGATGGTAAAAATACATTGTCCTGATGTGACCATAGAACCCTGAAAAACCAGGCGGGTCTCCGGCGTAGACATATCTTTAAATACTGGCAAACTTTCGCCGGTGAGTAAACTTTCATTGACTGAAAAATCAGGACAGGCAAGCAGGTCACCATCAGCAGGAATGAGGTCACCTTCTTTACAAATAACAATATCACCGGTCACGAGATCTTCGGTATCCAGATAAACGGTTTTACCGTCTCTTCTGACTTTTTGTTTTTTTCTTGAGTATTGTTTGAGGGCATCCAAAGCTTTTTTCTGGCGGATTTCCTGGTATAAAGATATAGCAGCAACCAAGAGGATTGCACCTGACATAAACCATGCTTCCTGATATTCTTTTAATATAAAATAGATTGTCGCACAAGCAAAAAGAAGTAAAAACATGGGTTCCAGGACTATTTCCTGAAGGGTATGGAAATATCCAATAATTTTTGAATCCGATTTACCCTGAAGATTCTCCGATTTTTTTAGCCTTTCCGCTTCTTCTGAAGTCAAACCCTCAAAATTTTCGAAAAGTGGGTTGTTTTCTGTCATGTTTTCGGTTTTAGGTATAAAATTATAAATCTAAATGAAAAGCCGGAAATTTTCTTTTACCTTTGTTGTTTGGGAAAGTAAAACAGAATGATTCCAAATACATCAGTCTTTTTATTTTCGGACTAACATTTTGATAATCAGCGCGGCAGCATGATCAAAGGTATGCCAATTATTTTCAAAAGTAGTACATTAACGATAAAATAATATATTTTTAAAAACTTTGCGATATAAGTTGTTTTCATGTGTAATATGATCGGTGACCCAAAAGATACAGGTTAAAAATGACCTGATGGCGGCATTCGGATCGATGATGGTAATAAAACAACAAAATTAATGAAAGTATGAAACGCAGAACATTTTTTAAAGATACAGCCTTAGCTTCAGCAGCTTTGGGTTTTTTACTTCCGACCGTATCTCAAGGTTTGGAAGCAGAAGAGACGGCCTGGTCTTACAGAAAGAAAAAAGCAAAAAATATTATCTTTTTGGTGAGTGACGGCATGAGTATAGGTACACTTACGATGAGCGATGTTTTTTTGAGAGCAAAAAACGGAACAGGAAGCAACTGGTTGGGTTTGTACAGACAAAACAAAGTGAAACGGGCGTTGATGGATATGGCTTCTGCTTCTTCAGTGATTACAGATAGTGCTGCGGCGAGCTCCAGTTGGGGAGGAGGTGTAAGGGTAAAAAACGGCAGACTAAACACCGGTGACAACGGTGAAGAATATATGCCTGTATGGCAAAAATTTAAAAAGGTGGGAAAAAAGGTGGGCTGTGTTACTACCGTTCCGATAACACATGCAACACCTGCAGGATTTTGTGTTTCATCAAAGTCAAGAGGAGAACAATCAGAAATTGCAGCCAAATATCTTGAACTTAGATTTGATGTCATGATGGGTGGTGGAGAAAAATATTTTAACCAAAAAGAAAAAGGTATAGATTTATTTCCTCAATATATAAACAGTGGATTTCAGGTAGTCAATACCAAGTCGCAAATGTTGGAAACAAACAGTCAAAAACCGGTTTTGGGCGTTTTTGATGTTGAAGGATTACCTTACGAAATAGATCGGTTGAACGATAACACACTCAGGCAGAATATACCATCGTTGGCTGAAATGACAGAAAAAGCCATTGGTCTCATGAAAGATCATAAAGCCGGATTTTGCCTTCAGGTGGAAGGTGGTAAAGTGGATTGGGCAGCACATGCCAACGACGCACCTGCATTGATATACGATCAGGTTGCCTTTGATGAGGCGGTTAAGGTAGCCATTGATTTTGCAGAAAAAGATGGCGAAACTTTAGTCATCATCACCACGGATCACGGAAACGCCAATCCCGGATTGTATTATGGCAAGGATGCGGATAAAAAATTTGAAACTTTATTCAGCATGAAACAAAGTACTTCTCTACTTTTTTCATTGACCAAAAAAGGTGAATCGTTTGAAACGCTTAAAGAGCGGATTATGGTTGGTCAACGTTGTGCATTTGAAGACGATGAAGTGAAAATGTTGATAAAAAAATTTGACGAACAGCCGGATTCCGGTACATATAATGAATATAAACTGCCTTATGAATTGTATGCGAATATTTTGCGAAAACATACCAATATACATTTTGGAGGTACAGACCATTCGGCAGATTTTACAGAATTGGCCATGTTTGGTCCGGGAAGTCACAAACTTCCTGCGTTTATAAAAAATACCGACCTGCATCATTTTATGTTGGAGGCAGCAGAAGTAGAAAACAAATTTTAACTTTAAAATAAGATAGTGAAATTCAGTCAATACCATTTTGTTGACGAGATTAAAAACAACCTCGAAAAGTGGGGATATAAAAAACCCACCGACATCCAGTTTAAGTGTATTCCTTCCGTTTTGAAAGGGGAGGATGTGTTGGCGATTGCCCAAACCGGAACCGGTAAAACAGCAGCATTTGCCTTGCCGATTTTGCATAAACTGCATGCCAAAAATAACAATCGCAGAGCCAGTGGTATCAAATGTGTGGTTTTGGTTCCAACAAGAGAACTTGCCAAACAAACATGGGATGCTTTCAATAAGTTGGGGAAAAATCTTCGTGTGGAGGCATTTGCGGTATTTGGCGGCGTGGAACAATTGCCGCAAATCGATAAACTTGAAGATGGGGTCGATATTCTGATAGCAACTCCCGGAAGACTGTTTGATCTCGTAAGCCAGGGCCATATCCGATTGAATCAGGTAGAAATATTGGTTTTGGATGAGGCCGACCATATGCTTGACAAAGGATTTATTCAGGATATCCGGGATTTGGTAAGGAAATTGCCTAAAAAGAGACAAACCTTGTTTTTTTCCGCAACTATTGATGAAAAAATCAAAGATCTTGCGTATTCTTTGGTTACCAATCCTATCAGAATTCAGGTTTCACCCAAAGATCCCGTTTCTAAAAATGTCAACCATTTTTTGATGTATGTGGAAATGGATGACAAAAGATTTTTTTTGGAACGCCTGGTCAAAGAATATTTGGACAAAAAAATTATGGTTTTTGTCCGTACACAAGTCAGAGCTGAAAGGGTGGTCAAAGCGATGGAAAGAGTAAATATCAGCGCTGTATCGCTGCATGGGGGCAAAGAACAAAAAGACAGGTTTGAAGCATTACAGGCATTTCGCGAAGGAACGGTAAAACTTCTTATCGCTACAGATGTCAGTGCGCGCGGTATAGACATCGATGAGGTTCATGTTGTCCTTAATTATGATTTGCCGGATGTAGTCGAAAATTACGTACACCGGGTAGGTCGGACAGGAAGGGGAACCTCTAAAGGGATCGCATTTAGTTTTGTGGCAGAAGAAGAAAAAGAACTTTTGGAAAAAATAGAATCTTACCTGGGTTACAAACCAAAAGAAATGGAAATAATGGATGATGAATACAAAGAAGTATCTTTGTTTTCGGCAGACAAAAAAATGGAACTCAAAGATGTATTAAATGAATTTGTGCATCTGGGCAAGAAAAAAAAGAAGAAAAAATCCTGACAGATTTCCTCATTATTCATTGTGATGTAAAAAAATATGCAATACCTTTTATTAGAAAATGTTAGTCGCTCATATGGCGAAAAAGTATTGTTTAAAAACGTAAACCTTTCCATCAGTAAAGGTGAGAGAATTGCGCTTGTCGCTAAAAACGGAAGTGGCAAATCTACTCTGTTGAGGGTGATAGCAGGTATGGAAGGTACGGAAGGTGAGAATGCCAAAGTTTTTATTTCAAAAGAAATCAGAACCGCTTTTCTGAATCAGGATCCGTTATTTGACAAAGGGATTACGGTGATTGAAGCAGTTTTTGATTCGGTCAATCCGGTAGTACTTGCTGTCAGAGACCATGAAAGAGCGCTGCAAACTGATGATGCCGTTGCGTTGGAAAATAGTGTCAGCAGGTTGGATGATTTGAAAGCCTGGGATGCAGAAGCCAGAATTAAAGAGATTTTGGATAAACTAAAAATCAGAGACTTCAATCAGGTGGTCGATGAAATGTCAGGGGGGCAGAAAAAACGATTGGCTCTGGCTAAAATATTGATTGACGAGCCCGATTTTCTGATTTTGGACGAACCCACCAACCATTTGGATCTCGAAATGATTGAATGGTTGGAAAACTATCTTCAAAATCCGTCCATAACGTTGTTTATGGTGACCCACGACCGGTATTTTTTGGATAATGTGTGTAATGAAATTGTGGAATTGGAGAATGGTAATTTTTACATCTACAGAGGAAATTATTCTTCGTATCTGGAAAAAAAAGATGCCAGAATGCAAAATGAAGCTGCCAATTACGAAAAAACAAAAAAATTATACAGTCGCGAATTGGAATGGATGCGAAGGCAGCCGCAGGCAAGATCGACAAAAGCAAAATCCAGAATTGATGATTTTTATGAAATCAAAGATAAGGTTTCCAATAAACCCAAACAGGACGAGGTAACCATTCAGATTCAGGCGGCAAGGTTGGGCTCCAAAATCCTGGAATTACATCAGATTTCTAAAAAATTTGGCGAAAAAGTCATTCTGGAACCCTTTTCTTACAAATTTAAACCGGGAGAAAGAATCGGCATCATCGGTCCGAACGGAACGGGAAAATCGAGTTTTCTTAAACTCATTACCAATCAGATAGCCCCTGATACCGGCAAAGTTGTCGTTGGTGATACCGTTGTTTTCGGGTATTATTCGCAGGATGGTTTGTATGTCAATGAAGATAAAATGGTCATCGACGTTATCAGAGATATCGCTGAGTTTATTCCACTGGAAAAGGGATTTAAGCTTACTGCTGAAGCTTTGCTTGAAAGATTTTTATTTCCGAGGCCGCAACAAAGGGTATTTGTTTCCCAGCTCAGTGGTGGCGAAAAAAGAAGATTATATCTGTTGACCGTTCTGATGAAAAACCCTAATTTTTTAATTTTGGACGAACCTACAAATGATTTGGATATTCTCACGCTGAATGTATTGCAGGATTATCTCATGGATTACCCGGGATGTCTGATTATTGTCACCCATGACCGGTATTTTATGGACAATATGGTTGACCACATTTTTATATTGGAAGGTGAGGGAAAAGTAAAGGATTATAATGGTTCTTACAGTGAATATATTTTTGAAAAAAAACAAAAAAAGGAGACAGTGTCCAAGGATGTTTCTGAGGCGGTCCAACTTGCAGAACCTACAGTTAGTAAAATGAGTTATGAACAACGAAAAGAATTGAACCGATTGGAAAAAGAAATAGAAAAACTGGAAGAAAAGAAGGCAGAAATTACCCAAAAATTTGATGATCCCGGCTTGGGTCATGAAGAGATTTTAAAGTGGTCAGCTGAACTTGAAAAAATTCAGCAACAACTCGAAGAAAAAGAAATGCGGTGGATGGAGCTGGCGGAATGACAGAAAGTTTGTCTTTTTTTGGAAATATCTGAGCATTACATGTAAAATATATTTAATATGTATGTTGTTGAAATACATTAAATTGATTTTTATTCCTGAAATTATGTTGTTTACATATTAAAAAAAATATCAAATTATTATATTATTTAATATGTATAATCTACCTTTGCATCCGTAAACGCCATGCAACCTGAATTTTTTTGATAATATAACCTGGGACCAATCCGGGTTTGGGGATGCATTATTTTCTCTCTGAATGTATATTTTGGTCAGATTTTATTGATGATTTGATTGTTATTTTCTTTGATATTCATAAAAATAAGATCAAAAATCAGGAAAATTTTATGGTAATCTAACGGATTACTGCGCATAAAAATTTTAAGATTTTTGGTAGAGATTATTTTGGAAAAAGATAATCAACACTTTAAAGGGCGGCTTCAGCAGATTACAAAAAATAAAATTTGAGTATCATGATAAATACTAAAGTTCAAAAAAAGTTTCGTTATATCTTCATGGGTTTGTATTTGATTTGTTTCGGGTGTAGTTTTAGCGGACAAGCTCAGGGTAGTACTTTTTTCGGACCGAAACACGTACATAAGGCAGGCGAATTTTCAAACACCATTCGTGAGATAAAAATTTCTTACAATGAAAAAGTTCCTTTTGAATCCGGGATGATTCCTGAAATGGAATTGTGTTCATGGTCGCTAACCAAAAATGATAGTTTGGTTACAGAAGGACAGGGTTGTGACCCGTTACAGGATTATATTTTTACATCTCCGGGAAATTATGAGCTTGTTTTTGACATGCCCGGCGCCTATACGGAATCGATGGGTGGTGCTTGTTTCCATCCCACCTTACCCGGAAAATTTATGATTGAAGTGTCTCCTTACAAGCTTACTTTTGATGCCAATTCTGTAGCACTCTCCGGCTCAATACAATCCGGCATTGAAACGTCCGGAATTCAGCTTTCGGTCAATGTTTTGTTTGAATCTTATGACGGCTCAACGCTCACCTATAACGAATCACTTATATCAACCGGTGTTGAAACAACAGTTACAGGCAGTTTGACCGAACCGATAGTAATGGTGCCCGGAATCAATACTTTATTGTTTAGTCTTAGTGGTAAAGTAGCCAACAGCAATACCTTTATTGGATTTGATTTTTTAAATAATGCAACACAATCCTCGTGGTCTTTTGCACTCTCCAACCCAATTTTTTAATTATGATTAATACAGTATTGAAAAAATTCAGTTTTAATAAAAAACATTTCATATACACCATAACAGGTCTGTTGTTATGGATCTGGCCAATATTACATGTATCCGGTCAATGCGGTTTTCAGGCCACCTGTTCCAATACCAACTATCTTAATTTTGGGATGGGCTCCAATGGTGATGCCGCAAGTGTGGAATACGACAATTTTGTTTCAATGTTTCACTCAACTGTCGTAAGGACTGCTTATGGTTCTTACGAAACCTGGGGGCAGAAAATGGCAAATGATGGTGTCAACCATTTATTATCACCAACAGAAATCAATTCTATAAATTTTCCCAATCTTACCGGGGTCATCCTGAAAGCACATTTGGGAAGCGATTTTGTTACTATAGGTCAGGGAATTGTTTTGACAACAACAGGATTGTTTGCCTGGTCAGACCCGGGAGCAGTTTTGCATACAAGTCTGACGCCAACTGCGGTATTTCAAAAACTTACTATTGACGGACAAACTGACGGATTGCCGGCCGGAGTGGATCCTGTGGACGTCAAAATGATATTTACAACACATGCTACCATGGCTTTGGTCACCTGCAGCGGTGCTGTATACGTGATCACTCAAAATTTTAATAATACAGGCAACGGTCATACCGCAGCCCTTTCAGTAGCTGATATGACCAAATGGCATCGTGTGAAAGAAGTTACCGGAGGCAATCCATTTTTGACCAATGTTATTGCTGTGAGAGGTAACAGGCATACCTTATTTGCTTTGAAATCAGACGGTTCATTATGGACCTGGGGTGCAGAAACTTATTTAGGAAATAATTCAGCACATGCATCCCGAAATTTTGCCACTTCCATGCAATTGCCAAGCGTCAATCCGATTAAAATGATTGGTGTCACCAGAGACAACGGCAATTCAAGACCCAGTTATTATGTACTGAATACTAATGGAAATTTGTATTCCCTGGGGCACAATAACAGAAAACAATTAGGAGATTGGACGACGAATGAAAGATTACAATGGGTGCAGCCAAGGTATAATTCTTCTTCAGGACAGGTCATGAATAATATTCACTGGTTGTCTCCAAACGAACATGATCCCCGGTATGCGGCGGTTAATATACTTACGGTAGATTCCACCAACTACAATTGGGGTGATGCCAACGGACAATTATTGGGAAGGGGTGGGACCGGTACGTTTGACCCGGGAATACCGAATGGTATCACCGTATCAGATAAAGTTCTGGCAGTGGAAACAGGCGGACATACCTCCATGTTGGTAAAAAAATGTGAAGACTATTTTGGTTATGTAGGTCATAGAATCAGTGGAAGTATGGGGGATGGCACAAGCAATACGACCAACGAATCAACGTATACTTTCGCAACAGCAGTTGTGTATATATGCGGAGCGACAACAGCTGAAATTTCACTTTCGGGTTCGCCGACTTTTGGTAATAACGGGTTGTATTGTAATGGTACTACAGCAGAACTCATCGTTTTTCCTCCGGGAGGTACCTTATCGGTTTTGTCTGGTCCGGGTACACTTAACGGCGTGAATCTATCGTTTAACGGTACCGGTAATACGGCCGTTACCGTAAGATATATAGTTACTGTACCCGGTTGTCCCGTTCCTGATACAGCAGAAATTGTATTAAACACAGAAGATTGTTTTTTCCCTTCCTGGACACTCACGAAATCTGCGAGCCCGCTAACATATTCAGCAGCCGGACAAATTATAAATTATTCATTAGTTTTAGAAAATACCGGAAATGCAGGGATTTCTTCAGTTATTCTCACTGATGTTTCAGCGACTTCAGGTCCCTCTTATGTTAGTGGAGATGCGGATTCTGACAACACTCTCGATGAAAACGAAATATGGACGTATAGTGCCTCAAGGATTATGACACAGGATGATGTGGACAACGGAAGTTTTCTTAATACAGCAAATGTTAGTGGAATACCGGTGGGTGGAACATTGACAGATACCTTTGCCACAGCTCTTGTAACAGCTATTCAAAATCCAGCCATTAGTATTGAAAAAACAGCAAATCCTCAAACTTTTTCAACTGCTGGCGAAGAGGTAGAATATACTTTTTTAGTTACCAATACAGGAAATGTTACATTGAGTAATGTGGAAGTCAGTGATCCTTTATTTGGACTTTCTTTTGGTCCTGTCACGCTTGCACCTAATTCAACAGAATCTTTTTCCTATACATATACCGTAACGCAGGCAGCTATTGACACCGGAAGTGTTTTTAACGAAGCTACTGTTACGGGTGAAGATCCAAATAGTGTACAGGTGACAGATAATGATGTGGAAACCATTACAGCTGTCCAAAACCCGTCACTTTCTGTGAATAAATCCGCAAATGTCATGTTGTATAATACGGTGGGTCAGCAAATTTTATATACAATAGTAGTGACAAATTCAGGTAATGTGACCTTATCAGACATTTTAGTCGAAGATCCCCTTTACTCAGGGATTTTAGGACCAATAACTTTGGAACCTGGTGCCAGTCACACGTTTACGTATACCTACGAAGTGCAACAAATTGATTTAGATTTAGGCAGTATTTTTAATGAAGCACTGGCCAGAACAGTTTTTGACGGAATAGAATATACGGCAATGGATGATGAAACCATTGATGCCGATCAAAATCCCGGAGTAACATTAGAAAAAACGGTAACTCCTTTACAATACAGCACTATTGGTGAAATGGTTACTTACAGATTTATTGTTACAAATGTAGGAAATGTGACCCTCGAAAATATCACCACCACTGATCCGCTTTTTGCACAAACCTGGAATACATCTATATTGTTGCCCGGACAGAAGGATACCCTGTATTTTAATTATTTGGTAACCCAAGGTGCTTTGGATACCGGAAGTGTTTATAATGTGGCTTTTACAACTGTTAATTTTGATGCAAAAGACTATGAAGATAGCGATGATGCCCTTATTACTGCAATTCAAACCCCATCCATTCTATTAGAAAAATCGGCTTTACCGACGACCTACACCACCGCCGGAGAAGAAGTGGAATATATCTTTGTGGTGACCAATACAGGCAATGTAACTTTAACAGATGTTGAGGTGAGCGATCCGTTATTTGGTCTGAATTTTGGTCCGGTTACCTTGGCTCCCAACGGTCAGGAAACCTTTACGTATACCTACACGGTAACCCAGGCGGCCATCGACAGCGGAAGTGTGGTCAATCTGGCAACGGCTTCGGCACTTGACACGAACGGTGACCCGGTGAGTGATGATGATGGTGAAACGATCACTGCGATTCAAAATCCATCCATCCTTTTAGAAAAATCGGCTTTACCGACGACCTACACCACCGCCGGCGAAGAAGTGGAATATACCTTTCTGGTAACCAATACCGGTAATGTAACTTTAACAGATGTTGAAGTGAGCGATCCGTTATTTGGTCTGAATTTTGGTCCTGTGACTTTGGCACCCAACGGTCAGGAAACTTTTACACATACCTACACCGTTACCCAGGCGGCTATCGACAGCGGAAGTGTGGTGAATCTGGCAACAACAACTGCTTTAGACACCAACGGAGATCCGGTGAGTGATGATGATAGTGAAACGATCACTGCGATTCAAAATCCATCTATACTTTTAGAAAAATCGGCTTTACCGACAACATATGCCACCGCCGGCGAAGAGGTCGAATATACCTTTGTAGTGACCAATACCGGCAATGTAACTTTATCCAATGTGGAAGTTAACGATCCGTTATTCGGGCTTACTTTCGGACCGGTGACTTTGGCGCCAAACGCTACAGAAACATTTACCTATACCTATACAGTTACCCAGGCGGCTATCGACAGTGGAAGTGTGGTGAATCTGGCAATAACAACTGCATTAGACACCAACGGCGATCCGGTGAGTGATGATGATGGTCAAACGATCACTGCGATTCAAACCCCATCCATTCTATTAGAAAAATCAGCTTTACCGACGACATATGCCACCGCCGGCGAAGAAGTGGAATATACTTTTGTAGTCACCAATACCGGAAATGTAACTTTAACAAACGTTGAAGTCAGTGATCCGTTATTCGGGCTTACATTCGGACCGGTGACTTTGGCACCCAACGGTCAGGAAACCTTTACGTATACCTATGCCGTTAGCCAAGCGGCGATAGACAGCGGTAATGTAGTGAATCTGGCAACGGCAACTGCTTTAGACACGAACGGGGATCCGGTCAGCGATGATGATGGCGAAACGATCACTGCGATTCAAAATCCATCCATCCTTTTAGAAAAATCAGCTTTACCGACGACCTATACCACCGCCGGAGAAGAAGTGGAATATACCTTTGTGGTGACCAATACCGGTAATGTAACCTTAACAAGTGTGGAAGTCAACGATCCGCTGTTCGGGCTTACTTTCGGACCGGTTTCATTGGCGCCGAACGCAACAGAAACCTTTACCTATACTTACACAGTTACCCAGGCGGCGATCGACAGTGGAAGGGTAGTGAATCTGGCAACAACAACTGCTTTAGATACCAATGGCGATCCGGTAAGTGATGATGATGGCGAAACGATCACTGCGATTCAAAATCCATCCATTCTATTAGAAAAATCAGCTTTACCGACGACATATACCACCGCCGGCGAAGAGGTCGAATATACCTTTGTAGTCACCAATACCGGAAATGTAACTTTATCCAATGTTGAAGTTAATGATCCGCTGTTCGGACTGACCTTCGGACCGGTAACTTTGGCACCGAATGCAACAGAAACCTTTACCTATACTTACACAGTTACCCAGGCAGCCATCGATAGTGGAAGTGTGGTGAATCTGGCAACGACAACTGCTTTAGATACCAACGGGGATCCGGTTGGTGATGATGATGGTCAAACGATTACTGCGATTCAAAACCCATCCATTCTCATAGAAAAATCGGCTTTACCGACAACCTACACCACCGCCGGCGAAGAGGTCGAATATACCTTTGTGGTTTCCAATACCGGAAATGTAACTTTATCCAATGTTGAAGTTAATGATCCGCTGTTCGGACTGACCTTCGGACCGGTAACTTTGGCACCGAATGCATTGGAAACATTTACGTACACCTACACCGTTACCCAGGCTGCTATTGACAGTGGAAGTGTGGTAAATCTGGCAACGGTAACAGCTTTAGATACCAACGGAAATCCGGTGAGTGATGATGATGGAGAAACGATCACTGCGATTCAAAATCCATCCATCCTTTTGGAAAAATCAGCTTTACCGACGACCTACACCACCGCCGGTGAAGAGGTCGAATATACCTTTGTAGTAACCAATACCGGCAATGTAACTTTAACAGATGTTGAAGTCAGTGATCCGTTATTTGGTCTGAATTTTGGTCCGGTGACTTTGGCACCCAACGGTCAGGAAACCTTTACGTATACCTATGCCGTTACCCAAGCGGCGATCGATAGCGGAAGTGTGGTCAATCTGGCAATGGCAACCGCATTAGACACGAACGGGGATCCGGTGAGTGATGATGATGGTGAAACGATCATTGCGATTCAAACCCCATTCATCCTATTAGAAAAATCAGCTTTACCGACGACATATACCACCGCTGGTGAAGAGGTTGAATATACCTTCATAGTGACCAATACCGGAAATGTTACTTTAAGTAATGTTGAAGTGATCGATCCGTTGTTCGGAGTTACCTTTGGTCCTGTGACCCTGGCACCTAATTCCAGTGAAATCTATACTTATGAATATCAGGTAACTCAGGACGATTTGGACAATGGAAGTATTTACAACCTGGCAACAGTTACTGCATTAGACACCAATGGAGATCCTGTTAGTGATGATGATGAAGAAACGATTGTAGCCATCCAAAATCCGTCTATCCTTTTGGGAAAATCAGCTTTACCTACGACCTACACCGCTGCCGGCGAAGAGGTCGAATATACCTTTGTAGTAACCAATACCGGCAATGTAACTTTGAGTAATGTTGAAGTGAGTGATCCATTATTTGGTTTGAATTTTGGGCCGGTAACTTTGGCACCAAATACTTTGGAAACATTTACGTACACCTATACCGTTACCCAAGCGGCCATCGACAGCGGAAGTGTAGTGAATCTGGCGACTGCAACTGCTTTAGATACCAACGGAAATCCGGTGAGTGATGATGATGGAGAAACGATCTCTGCGATTCAAAATCCATCCATCCTTTTGGAAAAATCAGCTTTACCGACGACCTACACCACCGCCGGTGAAGAGGTCGAATATACCTTTGTAGTAACCAATACAGGCAATGTTACTTTAACAAATGTTGAAGTCAGTGATCCGTTATTTGGTCTGAATTTTGGCCCGATCACCTTGGCGCCTAACACTTTTGAAACATTTACCTATACCTACACGGTAACCCAAGTGGCGATAGACAGCGGTAATGTAGTGAATCTGGCAATGGCAACCGCATTAGACACGAACGGGGATCCGGTGATTGATGATGATGGTGAAACGATCACTGCGATTCAAAATCCATCTATACTTTTAGAAAAATCAGCTTTACCGACGACATATACCACCGCCGGAGAAGAAGTGGAATATACCTTTGTGGTGACCAATACCGGCAATGTAACTTTATCCAATGTTGAAGTCAACGATCCGTTATTTGGTTTGAATTTTGGTCCAATCACCCTGGCACCGAACGGTCAGGAAACTTTTACACATACCTACACAGTTACCCAAGCAGCTATTGACAGTGGAAGTGTGGTGAATCTGGCAACAACGACTGCATTAGACACCAATGGTGATCCGGTGAGTGATGATGATGGTGAAACGATCACTGCGATTCAAAACCCATCTATTCTCTTAGAAAAATCAGCATTCCCGACGACCTACACCACCGCCGGCGAAGAAGTAGAATATACCTTTGTAGTAACCAATACCGGCAATGTAACCTTAACAAGTGTTGAAGTCAGTGATCCGTTATTCGGGCTTACCTTCGGACCGGTGACTTTGGCGCCGAATGCTTTGGAAACATTTACGTACACCTACACTGTTACCCAGGCTGCTATTGATACCGGAAGTGTGGTGAATCTGGCAACAACAACTGCATTAGACACCAACGGCGATCCGGTGAATGATGATGATGGTGAAACGATAATTGCCATTCAAAATCCATCCATCATTATGGAAAAATCAGCTTTACCTACGACGTATACCACCGCCGGCGAAGAAGTGGAATATACTTTTGTGGTCACCAATACCGGTAATGTTACTTTATCCAATGTTGAAATTAACGATCCGCTGTTCGGACTGACCTTCGGACCGGTGACATTGGCACCGAACGCTTTTGAAACATTTACCTATACCTACACGGTAACCCAAGCGGCGATCGATAGCGGAAGTGTAGTGAATCTGGCGACAGCAACTGCTCTTGATACCAATGGTGATCCTGTGGGTGATGATGATGGTGAAACGATCACTGCGATTCAAAATCCATCCATCCTTTTAGAAAAATCAGCTTTTCCTGCGACCTACACCACTGCCGGAGAAGAAGTAGAATATACTTTTGTAGTAACCAATACCGGCAATGTTACTTTGAGTAACGTGGAAGTCACCGATCCGTTATTTGGTTTGAATTTTGGTCCAATCACCTTGGCGCCGAACGCTTTTGAAACATTTACCTATACCTACACCGTTACCCAGGCAGCTATCGATAGCGGAAGTGTGGTGAATTTGGCAACGGCAACTGCTTTAGATACCAATGGCGATCCGGTGAGTGATGATGATGGAGAAACGATCACAGCGATTCAAAATCCATCCATCCTTTTAGAAAAATCGGCTTTACCGACGACCTATACCACCGCCGGCGAAGAAGTGGAATATACTTTTGCGGTCACTAATACCGGCAATGTAACGTTATCCAATGTTGAAATTAACGATCCGCTGTTCGGACTGACCTTCGGACCAGTTACATTGGCACCGAACGCTTTTGAAACATTTACCTATACCTACACGGTAACCCAAGCGGCGATCGATAGCGGAAGTGTAGTGAATCTGGCGACAGCAACTGCTCTTGATACCAATGGAGATCCGGTGAGTGATGATGATGGAGAAACGATCACTGCGATTCAAAATCCATCCATCCTTTTAGAAAAATCAGCTTTTCCAACGACCTATACCACTGCCGGCGAAGAAGTCGAATATACTTTTGTAGTAACCAATACCGGCAATGTAACTTTAACAAACATTGAAGTCAGCGATCCGTTATTTGGTCTGAATTTTGGTCCGATCACCTTGGCGCCTAACACTTTTGAAACATTTACCTATACCTACACGGTAACCCAGGCAGCTATCGACAGCGGAAGTGTGGTCAATCTGGCAACAACAACTGCATTGGATACCAACGGGGATCCGGTGGGTGATGATGATGGTCAAACGATTACTGCGATTCAAACCCCATCCATTCTCTTAGAAAAATCGGCATTCCCGACGACATATACCACCGCCGGCGAAGAAGTGGAATATACTTTTGTAGTCACCAATACCGGCAATGTAACTTTAACAAACGTTGAAGTGAGCGATCCGTTATTCGGGCTTACTTTCGGACCGGTTACCTTGGCGCCCAACGTTCAGGAAACTTTTACACATACTTACACCGTTACCCAGGCAGCTATCGATAGCGGAACTGTGGTGAATTTGGCAACGGCAACTGCTTTAGATACCAATGGCGATCCGGTGAGTGATGATGATGGTGAAACGATAATTGCGATTCAAAGTCCATCGATAGAACTAATAAAATCAGCATTGCCTGCTACCTACAGCACAGCGGGCGAAGAAGTGGAATATACCTTTATAGTGACCAATACCGGCAATGTTACTTTAACAAATGTTGAAGTCAACGATCCGTTATTCGGACTTACGTTTGGACCAATCACTTTGTCACCCAATGCCAGTCAAACATTTACTTATGAATACCAGGTAACACAGGATGATTTGGATAATGGAAGTGTTTACAATTTGGCGACAACAACCGGACTGGATACCAATGGGAATCTGTTGAGTGACGATGATGATGAAACGATTTTTGCAATTCAAAATCCATCCATCCTTTTAGAAAAATCGGCTTTACCGACGACATATACCACAGCGGGCGAAGAAGTGGAATATACTTTTGTAGTGACCAATACCGGCAATGTTACTTTAACAAATGTTCAAATCAGTGATCCCTTATTTGGTCTGAATTTTGGTCCGGTGACTTTGGCACCCAACGGTCAGGAAACTTTTACACATACCTACACCGTTACCCAGGCAGCTATCGACAGCGGAAGTGTGGTGAATCTGGCAATGGCAACCGCATTAGACACGAACGGTAATCCGGTAAATGATGATGATGGTGAAACGATCACTGCGATTCAAAATCCATCCATCCTTTTAGAAAAATCGGCTTTTCCGACGACATACACCACCGCCGGCGAAGAGGTTGAATATACCTTTGTAGTAACCAATACCGGCAATGTAACTTTATCCAATGTTGAAGTAAACGATCCGTTATTCGGGCTTACTTTCGGACCGGTAACTTTGGCGCCCAACGTAATAGAAACTTTTACACATACCTACACCGTTACCCAGGCAGCTATCGACAGCGGAAGTGTGGTGAATCTGGCAATGGCAACCGCATTAGACACGAACGGTAATCCGGTAAATGATGATGATGGTGAAACGATCACTGCGATTCAAAATCCATCCATTCTATTTGAAAAATCAGCTTTACCGACGACATTTACCACCGCCGGCGAAGAAGTGGAATATACTTTTGTAGTCACCAATACCGGCAATGTAACTTTAACAAACGTTGAAGTGAGCGATCCGTTATTTGGTCTGAATTTTGGTCCGATCACCTTGGCGCCGAACACTTTTGAAACATTTACCTATACCTACACGGTAACCCAGGCAGCTATCGACAGCGGAAGTGTGGTGAATCTGGCAACAACAACTGCATTAGATACCAACGGGGATCCGGTTGGTGATGATGATGGTCAAACGATTACTGCGATTCAAAACCCATCCATTCTCTTAGAAAAATCAGCTTTACCGACAACATATGCCACCGCCGGAGAAGAAGTGGAATATACTTTTGTAGTTACCAATACCGGCAATGTAACTTTAACAAACGTTGAAGTCAGCGATCCGTTATTTGGTCTGAATTTTGGACCAATCACTTTGGCTCCGAACAATACAGAAACATTTAACTATACCTACACGTTAACCCAGGCGGCGATCGATAGCGGAAGTGTGGTGAATCTTGCAACGACAACTGCCTTAGACACCAACGGTAATCCGGTAAATGATGATGATGGTGAAACGATCACTGCGATTCAAACCCCATCCATTCTATTAGAAAAATCAGCTTTACCGACGACGTACACCACCGCCGGCGAAGAGGTTGAATATACCTTTTTAGTAACCAATACCGGAAATGTAACTTTAACAGATGTTGAAGTCAGTGATCCGTTATTTGGTTTGAATTTTGGTCCAATCACCTTGGCGCCGAACGATACAGAAACATTTACCTATACCTATACCGTTACCCAGGCAGCCATCGATAGCGGAAGTGTGGTCAATCTGGCAACAACAACTGCATTAGACACCAACGGCGATCCGGTGAGTGATGATGATGGTGAGACGATCACTGCGATTCAAAATCCATCCATTCTATTAGAAAAATCAGCTTTACCGACGACCTATACCACCGCCGGCGAAGAGGTCGAATATACCTTTGTGGTGTCCAATACCGGAAATGTAACTTTATCCAATGTTGAAGTTAATGATCCGCTGTTCGGACTGACCTTCGGGCCGGTAACTTTGGCACCGAATGCATTGGAAACATTTACGTACACCTACACCGTTACCCAGGCGGCTATTGATAGCGGAAGTGTGGTAAATCTGGCAACAACAACTGCATTAGACACGAACGGTAATCCGGTAAATGACGATGATGGGGAAACGATAGTAGCGATTCAAAATCCATCCATCCTTATAGAAAAATCGGCTTTTCCTGCTACCTATACCACCGCCGGGGAAGAGGTTGAATATACCTTTGTTGTGACCAATACCGGCAATGTAACTTTAACAAATGTTGAAGTCAGTGACCCGTTATTTGGTTTGAATTTTGGTCCGTTGACTTTGGTGCCAAACAGTAGTCAAACCTATACCCACAGGTATACGGTCACACAAATGGCCATTGACACAGGTAGTGTATACAACATAGCAATTGTTACCTCAGAAGATACAAATGGAGATCCTGTAACTGACGATGATGAAGAAACGATTGTAGCCATTCAAAATCCATCTATCCTTTTAGAAAAATCGGCTTTTCCTGCTACCTACACCACCGCCGGGGAAGAGGTCGAATATACTTTTGTGGTTACCAATACCGGAAATGTAACTTTAACAGATGTTGAGGTGAGCGATCCGTTATTTGGTCTGAATTTTGGTCCGGTGACTTTGGCACCGAATGCCCGGGAAACCTTTACGTACACCTACACCGTTACCCAGGCAGCTATCGACAGCGGAAGTGTGGTAAATCTGGCAACGGCAACAGCTTTAGATACCAACGGAAATCCGGTGAGTGATGATGATGGAGAAACGATCGTTGCGATTCAAACCCCATCCATTCTCTTTGAAAAATCGGCATTCCCGACGACCTATACCACCGCAGGCGAAGAGGTCGAATATACCTTTGTGGTCACCAATACAGGTAATGTTACTTTAACAGATGTTGAGGTGAGCGATCCGTTATTTGGTCTGAATTTTGGTCCGTTGACTTTGGCACCGAATGCACAGGAAACATTTACCTATACCTACACCGTTACCCAGGCAGCTATCGACAGCGGAAGTGTGGTGAATCTGGCAACAGCAACTGCATTAGATACCAATGGTGATCCGGTGAGTGATGATGATGATGAAACGATCTTTGCTATTCAGACACCTGCTATGACATTTTCCAAAACATCGGATGTGATGTCATATGATCAGGCAGGAGACATCATCGCATTTAATTTTTTAGTCACTAATACCGGAAATGTCACATTATCTGATGTGATGGTTTCTGATCCTTCGTTGGGACTTACCTTTGGACCTGTCACTTTGAATCCTGACCAAAATATTGTTTTCCAACATTTTTATACTATAACTCAGGATGACTTGGATCAAGGTTACTTTTATAATAGTGCCACAGCGACAGCCAAAGACCCTGATGATGTAGTTTTACAAGAGTCAGATGAAGTAACTGTTCCGGCTATACAAACTCCTGGCATTAGTCTGGTAAAATCAGCAAATCCTAGTTCAATTCAATTTTCCGGCGATGTAATCATATATTCTTTGACAGCTCGTAATACCGGTAATGTCACTTTGACTAATGTTTTGATTACCGATCCATTATTGTCTGCCTCTTTTGGTCCTGTAACATTACTTCCGAACCAACAACAGACTTTTACTGCATCTTATACAGTTTCGCAAAATCAGATTGATTTTGGCAGGATTGAAAATATAGCATCAGTATCAGCTCAACCTCCGACAGGTGGTACATTACAGCAAACAGCTACTGTTGTTGTTTTGGCTCCGCCTCTTCCTTCTGTAATGATCGAAAAAGAAGGTAGTTTTAATGATGAAAACGGGAATGGTTTTGCAGAACCAGGGGAAACCATCACATTTGATTTCATTGTGACCAATACAGGCAATGTTACCTTATCAAATGTAAGAATTCAGGATGCCACGATAGGTGTTTCAAATCTTTTGGTCCAACCTTCAGTATTGACCCCTGGTCAATCTGGTGTTGCATCCATACAATACTTTATAACGTTACAGGACATTGATTCAGGAGGAAGACAAAATGTCGCAACAGTGAGTGCATCAACTCCTGGAGGATTGACCATTTTTGATGTTTCCAGAGATCCGACTCCATTGAATCCTGAAGACCCAAATTATGACAATTCTTGTCCGGAATGTACATTTGTACCTTTGGTCAGACCATCCAGAATAGGAGATTTTGTCTGGCACGACCTGAACGGAAATGGTAATCAGGATATAGGCGAGCCTGGAATTCCGAATGTAAATGTACATTTGTATGCAGCCAATGGTGCATATATCTCCAGCGTTGTGACCAATAGTTCAGGAAACTATATTTTCCCGTTTGTTGTACCTGGTGACTATCAATTGCGTTTTGACATACCTTCAGGTTTTACACCGACTTTTAACAATATCGGAAATGACAATACTGACAGCGACATTGACCAGCAGGGTGTTGTTTCTGTCTTTAATGTTGGAATTGAAGAATATCTTTTATCCAAAGATGCCGGTTTTTACCGATGTGTTCCGATCGGAGAATTGGTTTGGTATGATAGCAATAAAAATGATGTGGCAGATAATGTTGAAAACGGTATTAACGGCCTGGTCATTCAATTGTGGAGATTCCAGACAGGAAGCTGGACAGTATATGCACAAACTACCACTGGACATAAACCGGGGACACCATCAGATGACGGATATTGGCATTTTTGTGCTCCTCCGGGTCAATATTATGTAAAAATTATTATGCCACCGCTTGGTCTTGTAAGGTCCAAACCCAATATTGGAAATAATCCGATGAGAGACAGTGATTTGACAAATGCAAACGGGCTCCTTACTACCCCGACGTTTCAAATTACTTCCGGTGGGTCAAAACTTGATATAGGAGCAGGATTTTATCCGATGGCTACAGCAGGAAATCTGGTTTGGATCGACGAAAATGTAAACGGTATACAGGATTTGAATGAACCTTTGGTCAGCAATGTGCAGGTTTCAGCTCATGATATAGTAACAGGAGAGGTGATTCATACTGCCACAACAGATGATTCCGGTGTGTATGAACTTGAATATATTGAACAAAAAGAAGTATATCTGAAGTTCAGCTTACCGGCGGAATTGAACCAGTTTCAACCCACAATTCCACAGTCAGGCAGTGATGATATCGATAGTGATGTCGACGGAAGTTTCGGACATCTGACAACAAGATCATTTTTTATGCAATCAGGTAGCTATAATCCAAATATTGATTTAGGAATAGTCAACGGAGTACTTCCTGTGACCTGGGGAAATGTTTTTGCTTTCAAAACAAATGAAGGCCATGAAATCAAGTGGTTTACAAAACAGGAGATAAATACGAGCCATTATATAGTAGAAAGAAGATTCGCAGACCAGGAAGATTTTATGCCTGTATCTGACAAAATTACCGCGGCAGGATTCAGTAACACTGAACTCGGTTATTCATTTACGGATAAAGATGTGACTCTGCCGGGATTGTATGTGTACAGGATAAAACAAACTGATTTTGATGGCAAAAATATGTATAGTAAAGAAGTTTCGTTAAAAACGGATGTGGATATGTATTGTGAATTATATCCTAATCCTGCTATAAATACAACCAGAGTGGAAATTTATCTGCCTGACGACATGGAAGTTAGTATGGATGTTTTTGACAATGCAGGTCAATTTGTTCAAAACGTTTTACCATCAAAACAAATAGAAAAAGGTTGGTTTGTTCAAAATATTAACCTCGAATCAATGGCCGGAGGGGTATATAATCTGGTTATTAAAGCCGGAGATAAAACCATAGAAAAACGCATCATCAAGGTTTCCAAATAGAGAAAAGGGCAGGGTAACCTGCTCTTTTTTTTTGATCTTGGTATACTTAGTTATCTTATTTCATCATTAAAGGACGATGCTATAAAATGAGGTAATCTTAAACTCTTTCTACCATAAAACATTTTTTGTCTTTTGTATAAGGTGAGTACAGAACCACCGGATTCCTCAAGGATAATTTGTGGTGCCGCAATGTCCCATTCTGACAGATTTGACAATCTTGGATATATATCTGCTCTCCCCGAAGCAATATATAATATTTTAAGGGCACTGCCGACCTCCAGCTTTTGAATTTTACCCATTTTTGACAGGTAGTTTTCTGTTTTTATGTGAGGGTGAAACCTGCTGACAGGGACCCTTTTATATTCATCTTCCTTTGGAAATGGAGAAACCTGAAGTTTCATAGTACCTTTTTCAGAAATAAGAAAAGCCCCTTTTCCTTTTTTTGCATAATAAAATTCTTTAAAACATGGAACAAACACAAAACCGGCAATTACCTCGTGTTTATAAACCAAAGCAAGGTTAATCACAAATTCATCTGTTTTATGAATAAATTCTTTGGTTCCATCCAAAGGATCAAGCAGCCAGAAATAATCCCATTGACTTCTGATCCGGTATGGCGGGATTGGATTTTCTTCCGAAATAACCGGAATCTCAGGATAATACTGATTCAATTTTGTGACAATCGTTTCATTCGATAGTATGTCAGCTTCTGTTACCGGACTGTGATCCGTTTTTTGATTGACAGTTGGGTTGTGTTGGCTGTAAATGTCAAGAATTTTTTTACTTGCTTCCTGAAAAATGCTATGAATAATATTTTCGTTGATTTCCATTTGAATGACGAAGTTACATGAATTTATATTATTTAAAAACTATATTCTTTTTGATATTGTTTTTAAAAAGAAGTGTTATATCAGGCATGTTTTACGGTTATTTTATTTTACAAAAGGAAATCAATTCATATATATGTCAAAAAAGGTTTTAGTCACAGGAGGAACAGGTTATATCGGTAGTCATACCATCATTGATTTGTGGGAAAATGGTTTTGAACCCATTTCTGTAGATAACGGATGTAATTCTGATGTTTCAGTCTTACAACAAGTCGAAATTTTAACCGGAAAAAAGACTATACACTACAATATTGATCTTTGTAATAAAACCGAAAGCGAAAAAATATTTATCGATCATGCTGATATTCAGGGTATAATTCATTTTGCTGCCTTAAAAGCGGTGGGAGAATCAACAGAAATTCCTCTGGTATATTATCAGAATAATTTGATTAGTTTAATGAATATGTTGGAATTAGCTTCCACATATAAAGTAAAAGCTTTTATTTTCAGTTCCTCCTGTACGGTGTATGGCGAAGGTCAGAAAAGCCCGATAAATGAGGAGGCAGATCTGATCCCGGCAAGTTCTCCTTACGGAAGCACCAAACAATTCAGTGAACAAATTATAAAGGATTTTTGCCCTACCACAGACATGAAGGCTGTATTACTGAGATATTTTAATCCTGCAGGGGCACATCCTTCAGGATTATTGGGAGAATCGCCAAAAAATATAGCGTTAAACCTTGTGCCTGTGATCACTGAAACAGCCATAGGAAAAAGAAAGGTCATGACGGTTTTTGGCAATGATTACGACACCAGGGATGGTACCTGTATCAGAGATTATATTCATGTTTGTGATTTGGCGCATGCACACACCCTTTCACTCGAATATATTCTTGAACAGCGTCAACCAGACCCCGTGGATGTTTTTAACCTTGGTATTGGTGAAGGCCTGACAGTTCTTGAAATCATAAAAGCTTTTGAAAAAGTAAGCGGACAAAAGCTCAACTATATTTTAGGAGACAGAAGACCGGGAGATATTAAAGCAATATTTGCAGATAACACGAAAGCGAAGGAAGTCCTGAGTTGGAAACCAAATTATTTAGTTGATGAAATAATGAAAACTGCCTGGATATGGGAACAAAACCGTAGCCAGCTACCCCTATAAAAAACTTGAGTCAAAGGTAAGTGGTAAAATATCTTTGACAGTCCTCAATTCATAAATTTCAGAGGCATCGGACTTAAGAAAAATTCTGATGTCTTGTTTGTATCTTTGTTCAAATTCCGCAATCACCTGGCGACAAGCTCCACATGGGGAAACGGGAGTAGTAATCGGTTTTTTTTCATTTCTGATTACAATAGCCAATGTAACAGGTTTTAAATGAGGTGCTTGTGCAGCAGCATTGTATAATGCAACTCTTTCTCCACACATACATAAAGGATAACTGGCATTTTCCTGATTACATCCCGGATACATAGAATCATCTTCCATCCTTACTGCGGCACCAACCCGAAACAGGGAGTATGGTGCATAGGCAAAATCCAGTTGTTTGATTGCATAATCTAACAATTCTTTGTCTTTGGCGTCTAAAGAATGTTCATCTTTATGTACTCTTATACTGGCTTTTATTTTAATGATATCCATATTTATTTTGGTTTCGTGTTTATGTAAAGATGAGAAAAAGATGTATGGGATTTATCCTTTGGAATCATTGATTACAACTTATATCAGGAAAAATCATACCAATTTTTGCAAATGAGGAAAAACAAAAAAGAAAAACAAACCTATAAAGATTAAAAAAATTGTTAAAAACACATCGGGATTAAAAAAAACTGCTTACTTTTGACATATTAAATAAAAATGTAATATATAAATGGTTTTATTTTCAATAATTCATCGTTAATTAATAGGTAAGTAGAGTAGTCGTTAATGTTTAACAGTACCAATTTTGAATGGAATCACACACTGTAGATAGGTGTATCAGAACGAATTGGTGTCTTAGTGATTAGTAGTGCCATAAAATCCCGATTGGCCTTTTCATTTTACGACCTATATTAGCAGTGTATGATTTTATAAAACCATACAGGTTTACGTTTTTTTGTATACTAATAATATAATAATGCCTCAAAATCAAAGATATCAGAATATCTTTCAAAAGTATTTACTTTCTGTAAGTGCTATACAATATTTTGTTGTGTTATTCCTTTTATGTTTTTTTGAAAGTTCCGTTTTTGCACACAAAGTTTCTGCTGTGCCGGGTCCAACACCCCCTTTTATAGTGACCCGAACATATACGGTTGCAGGTGCATATTCATTTACTGTCCCCAAAGGAGTAACTTCATTGACCATAGACGCTTGGGGCGGAGGAGGAAGAGGAGGTTCAAGAACTACAGGAGCTGACGGTTCAGCAGGTGGAGGTGGAGGAGCATATTCCCGGGAAGTTTTAACGGTTGTTCCAGGTCAGTCATTCAATCTCGAAGTGGGTGCAGGAAGTAGTTCCAATTCAGCTCACGGAGGTGATTCATGGGTTTCTACAGGCACTTTAGCGGAAGCATTTCTTTTGGCTAAAGGTGGAAAAACGGTACCCTCAAATGGTACCGTAGGTGGAGAAGGCGGTTTGGCATCTGAAGGAATTGGTAGTATAAAATTTTCAGGAGGAAGAGGGGCAAATACATTCAATTTTACAACTTCCGGCGGAGGAGGTTCGTCCGGAGGGTTTTCAGCTGTTGGTTCAGATGGTAACCTGAATATAGGGGGATTCGCTCCATCAGGTGGTGGAAATGGAGGTAACGGAAGGACAAGCCCGGGTAGCGGAGCAGCCGGCCAATTGCCCGGTGGTGGTGGAGGAGGCGCAGTAAGAAGTACCTCAGGTAGCCCAAGTGGTGGAAACGGAGGAAGAGGTCAGATCATCATCACCTATACTTTTGCTGTAGAAGCCGGTGACGACCAATCTCAATGTCATAATGCCTTTTTTCAGGTCTCAACATCAACTCCTCCAACAGGATTTACAACGCAATGGTCTGTAGTCAGCGGTACAGCTTATATTTTTTCTCCAACTTCTAAAACTACATCAGTTCACGTTCCGTCAGGCTCTTCAGCTACTTTGCGGATGACTGTTTCAGACGGAATTACCACGGGAACCGATGATGTCATTTTAATAAATTCTACTTCTTGTGTTCCGACATGTTTATCTTCTGTAAATATCAATGGTGACCTTGAATCTCAAGGTACAGCTGCTTTATTTCCTCTTTCTTTTCAGGGTACGCAGGCAAATTTGATAAATGATCAGGCCACACCAACAGTTTGGTCGGCTTTTTATCAAAATAATACACCCAATACGTCTTCATTTACCGGAGCGTACTATCTGAACGGGACAGCAAACTCAGGATCAAAAAGTATTTACCTTGCCGGAAACGGATTTGGTATAGCAGGTTGGGAAAGTTCAGAAAACTTGATTTGCGGTAAAACCTACAGAATTTCTTTTAATGCTGCAGCTTTTACCAATACCTCCGTTCAGTCAAATACTTCCTTTGTAATGGCTTTTGAAGCTACGGGTAATCTGCTCAATCCATACCAGGTTATTCATAACGTCATCGCACCGGCCAGTCAGTCGTGGGCTCTTTTGAATTGGCAACGATATAGTTTTGAGGTAACGATACCGGCTTCTATGTATACCAATGGTAGAGTTGTTTTTTTAACACAAAGTAATACAAACGGTATTGTTTTGGATGACTTATGTTTTGAAGAGGTTTTGTCTGGCGCTGACGCAGTAGCAGGTGAAGATATATTTAATTGTGAAAATCAATTTAACCTTTCAGCCCGTGTTCCTGATTCACCAAACGAAGGTGTCTGGACAGTTACTTCCGGCAATGCAAGCATCACTAATCCAACATCGCCACTGACTACGGCTACTATAACAAGCGGGGATGTGGCAAAACTCCGTTGGACGGTTAACCATCCGGGACCACAAAACACCATAACCTTGATTGACCCTGAAAGAGAAGGTGGATTCGAGCTTGGAAATTCTTTTGGTGCTAATGGTTGGACTGTTGTTAATCAAACCTTTAACCGATGGGCAGTTGGTGCCAATACATCCCCTACATCCGGGGAAGCATGTGCTTATATTTCTCTCCTTGGAGGTAATGCCGGATATTACAATTGGGTGGACCAAACCGTACATTTTTACAGAGATGTGATAATCCATCCTGAGGCTGAAGATATTATGCTCAGTTTTAAATGGAAAGGCGTAGGAGAAAGTGGGCATGACAGACTTTTAGTCTACACGGCACCGGTTGGTTTTACTCCTTCCGCAGGTTCTCCGTCTTCTCCGTCCACTAATATGTTAGGGGCGACTCTTGTTAGTAATATCAATCTTCATTCTTCATACAATTTTCAGACAGCAATGATTTCTTTGCCTGATCAATTAAAAGGTACTTCCGTAAGATTGATTTTTACCTGGCAGAATGACGATTCCGGAGGTATACAGCCTCCCGCAGTCATTGACGAAATCTCATTGACGCATAAAGTTCCTGCTTGTTCTCATTATGACGAAATTGTTTTAGCCTACAATACCAGTTCTTTTTCTATAACCAATGATACAATTTGTGTCGGAGATACGGCTACATTAGTTGCAACAGGTTGTAATAATGGTACCATAGAATGGTCCAACGGAACGACCGGAAATTCAGCAGAATTTTCTCCTGTTTCAACAACTACATACACAGCTACCTGCACGCCGGATATCCCAACAAATATTTTATTAAACCCGGGTTTTGAATCTGCTACGAATCTCCAATTTTGGACCATATCCGGCCCGGGAGCATCGATAACTACCCAAGGGTCAGACGTGCACGAAGGAACAAGAGCTGCTGTGGTCGATGGATCTTCGGGATTTACATCAATATCGCAACCTGTCGATGTCATTCCTGGTGATCGTTATATCCTCAAAGTTTGGGCTAAAGCCACAAATACCAACAAAAATCCAAAAATCTCCTTTCAACTTTATACACCGGGTTGGTCTCAACTCATTTTTCCTGCAACAAGTAAAAAAGTTGTTTCTAATCTGTATCAGGAATATACCATGGAATTTATTATTCCACCCGACGCAGGCCACTTGTTGATTTCTGCTGAGACAGAAGGAGGCATTTTGTTCACAGATAATTGGTCATTGCATCGATATACTGAATGTGTGGCAGTTGATTCGGCAGTCGTCGTTGTACAACCGCTTCCTGGTTTGCCAATCGTAAGTTCTATTACTCAACCTACCTGTACAGTGCCGACAGGCACCATTGTTCTGTCAGGATTACCGGCAACCGGAAGTTGGGTGATTACACAATACCCCGGAGAAATAACGTATTCCGGAATTGGAAATACCTACACCATCAATGGATTGACTCCTGACAGCACATATCAGTTTTTTGTTACCAATGCCAACGGGTGTCGGACCGCCAATGTTGTCGAAGTGACCATTTTACCCATTCCTCCGGATCCGGTTTTGACAGGTAATACATCGACTTGTGTTGGGTCTCAAACCAATGTATTTCCGGCATCAGAAGGAGTTTGGTCATCGGGCAATGTGTCTGTAGCTACCATAACAAATGAAGGATTGGTAAGCGGACTTTCACCGGGAAATGTTTGGTTGACTTATACCAGGACATCAGATGGTTGTGACCAAACCATGAGTTTTGATGTTTTTTCAAATCCCGGCATTCCGTTTATCGGCCCTGTTGTTCATCCGACATGTTCCGTACCAACAGGAAGTGTTACCTTGCAAAATCTTCCGGATTCAGCCAATTGGACCATAACCCGATTGCCGGATGGGCAACTTTACACAGGGACAGGTGCTTCTTACACAGTTACAGGTTTAACACCAAACAGCAATTATACATTTATTGTGCAGGATTTCAGAGGTTGTACTTCATCTGTTTCTGCAAATGTTTTTATCAATCCAATTCCCGCCAATCCAATTTTGAGCGGTGATACTTTTGTATGTCTTGGAGAATCTGCTTTGGTGTTTCCAAATCAGGATGGCAATTGGTCAACTAATGACGCCCTTATCGCAACCGTTTCAAATTCCGGTTTGGTGACAGGAATGAGCCCCGGTACTGTCCAGATAACCTATACCCGAACATTTGATGGTTGTAGTTCTTCAATGCCATTTACCGTTCATAATAATCCATTGCCACCTGCAATAGGAACTATCGTTCATCCTACCTGTATTACTCCTTCAGGAACGGTGCAGGTAGAAGGTTTGCCGGTATTATCACCGTGGGAATTAGTGGTTTTGCCTGGTGGTCAGTCGTTTACGGGCTCTGATGCAGAATTTTCAGTTACAGGATTGACACCGGCAACTGATTTTACATTTATGGTTACAGATGCAAATGGTTGTGCTTCAGCTTTGTCTCTTCCTGTTTCTATTTTACCAATACCTCCTGACCCGATTTTAAGTGGAGATACCGTAGCTTGCGTTGGTTCAACTGCACAAGTTTTGCCTTCATCAGCAGGAACATGGTCTTCAGCAAATAATTCTATTGCTGTTGTTAATAACCAGGGAATTGTAACTGCGGCAGGAGCCGGAACAGTTGTTTTAACTTATGTAAGGAATTCGGATGGATGTCAAAGCAGCAAAGTTTTTGAGGTGTACTCAAAACCGCTGACTCCGGTAGTGGGCGTTATCACTCAACCAACCTGTCTCGTACCTACCGGTAGTGTGGATTTAAGTGGTTTACCTGCAGTAGGAGCGTGGACCATAACCTCATCTCCTTTTGGATATACGTATACAGGTACCGGTACTGAGTATACAGTGACTTCTTTGGACACATCAACCACTTTTACTTTTACGGTGACGGATCAAAATCTGTGTGTATCTTCAGTTTCTGCAAATGTTGTCATTCAAGCGATACCTTCAGATCCTGTTCTCAGTGGGGACTCATTAATTTGTGTGGGGTCTGAGGCGGTATTTTTTCCGGCTGTAAACGGCAGTTGGAGCAGTTTGAATCCCACGACTGCTACTATTACCTCAAATGGTGTAGCCACAGGTATTTCAAACGGATTGGCAACATTTATATTTACCCGGAATGGTGACGGTTGCGATCAGGTGATTCAGGTTCCGGTTTATGATATACCCTCTTTTCCTAATGTTGGAAATATAACACAACCAACCTGTATTGTTCCGACAGGAAGTGTGGTTTTGGGAGGATTGCCGGACTTGGGTTCATGGAAAATTAATATTTTGCCAGGAACTGTTCAAATCGATGGTTCAGGCACAGAATATAATGTTCAAAATTTGATACCTGACAGT
Source organism: Saprospiraceae bacterium (assembly GCA_022842725.1). Taxonomy (GTDB): domain Bacteria; phylum Bacteroidota; class Bacteroidia; order Chitinophagales; family Saprospiraceae; genus OLB9. The sequence goes on along the minus strand of JALHOZ010000013.1, from coordinate 56,542 downwards.
ATATATCATTTTTCAATAACAGATTTCAGAGGATGTACTTCAGATATTTCTGCTGAAGTGGTTATCCTGGATATACCGGAAAATCCTGTGATTACCGGAGATGACTTTGTGTGTATAAATGCAACCACACAACTTGAGCCCTCTTCTGAAGGTATTTGGCAAAGTAATAACCCTTCTGTGGTTAATATTGACAATACCGGACTTGTTGAAGGTCTCAGCGCCAGTGATGTTGTGTTGACTTTTACGAGGACAGTAGATGGTTGCAGCAGCGATTTATTGTTTACCGTAAGACCGTTGCCTGTTGCGCCGGGTGTTGGAACAATTACACAACCTACCTGCTTGGTGCCAACCGGTAGTGTCGAATTGATTGCGCTGCCATCAGACGGCGATTGGGTCATCAGCAGAAATCCGGGAGCCACCCTGTACATGGATTCAGGAGTTTCTACCCTGATTACCGGATTGCCACCGGGGGAAACATATACCTTTTCAGTTGTTAATCAATACAATTGTTTGTCAGTATCTTCTGCAGACGCTGTGATTTCTTCAATTCCTGATGACCCTGTACTTGTTGGAAATGCTGAAATTTGTGAAGGATTACAAACTCAGGTTTTTCCAAACAGCGGTGGGAATTGGACCAGTTCAAATCCATTGGTAGCCACGATAACAGACGAGGGTCTGGTCGACGCAACCGGCGAAGGAACCGTATTATTGTCTTATTCAAGAGATCAGGATGGTTGTGCGTCCGTATTAACCTTTACCGTCCGACCTTTACCGGAGACCCTATTGGTTGCACCTGAAGTGTGTCAGGACAGTACCTTAATAATTTATAATACACCTCAAACAGGATTGCCTGGTTATATGTACCAATGGAGTGGTCCTAACGGATTCAGTGCCACAAACCAACATGTGATGCGTACGGGAGCTTTTTTATCTATGACAGGTTTATATTATATTACGATTACGGATGCAAGAGGGTGTGTCGGTATCGACAGTATTTCAGCCGTTGTCAATCCAAGACCTTTGTATTCAGTAACCATTACAGACGTATCAACATTTAATGGTAGTAACGGAACTATCAATCTGACCGCAACAGATGGTACACCTCCGTATTCTTATCTTTGGTCAAATTCAGCTACTACGGAAGATATTTCAGGATTACCAAACGGATTATATTCTGTCACCATCACAGACTCAAAATCATGCAGGGTAATCAATCAGCCTGAATTTTCTGTAGGTCACCCTTCAGATTGTTCAGGTTTCAGAACACAAACCCAAGGCGGTTGGGGAACCCGGGCTAATGGTGATAATCCGGGCGCATACAGGGACGCAAATTTTGCTGCTGCATTTCCTGGCGGACTGGAAATAGGATGCACCAACAAAATCAGGTTGACTTCATCATCTGCAGTAGAAGATTATTTGCCGTGCGGTGGAAATACGTCATTATTACCTCCTGGTATTATGGTGGACCCTTCCTGTATCAATAACGTATTTACAGGACAACTGATAGCGCTAACACTAAGTGCAGGTTTTGATCTATACGACCCGGATTTTGGTGAATCTGATGAAAATCTTATTAATCTGAGAATAGCTTCCGGACCTCTGTACAGATTGACGGTAGGTCAGTTATTGACAGAGGCCAATAATTTAATTGGTGGTTGTGGTTCAACTTTCACAGCCAGTCAGTTAGTAACAGCATTGACTTTTGCAAATGAAAATTATGTTGACGGAAAAGTAACAGGAAATTATTTGCGTTGTTGTCAAATCAATGTATCCACGACAGGTGGAACCATTTGTTCCGGAAATTCAGTTAGTATTTCTGCTTTGGGTACAAATGGTATTGCGCCTTTTACCTATACATGGAGTGACGGATTGGGTACGGGAGCAACAAAAACTGTATCGCCTTCTTCCACTACTACGTATACTGTGACAGTCACAGATGATCTGGGTTGCACCAAAACGGCAACTGTTACGGTTAATGTTAATCCAAGTCCCGTGGTGACCGTCAATGCACCTGCTGTTTGCGTAGGTACTACCTTAGTGATTACCCCTTTCGTGAATAATGGTACGCCAACATTTACCTATAATTGGAGAGGTCCCGGCACTTTCTCTTCTACTGCTTCTGTAGTTTCCCGAAGTAGCGCTTCTGTCGCTATGTCAGGTCTTTATACGGTAACAGTGACAGATTCAAGAGGATGTTCTGCTACAGCTTCAGGCACAGCTACCGTTAATCCGCTGCCAACATCCCCATTAATCGGAACTGTGACACAACCTTTGTGTGTTCCTCCGACAGGAAGTATTGTTTTAAACGGACTTCCATCAACGGGAACATGGACGATAACCCGATCTCCTTCAGGTCCTACATTTTCAGGGAGCGGAACATCTTTTACGGTCACAGGCCTGCCACATTCAACATCATACAGATTTAGGGTAATCAATCAGAATAATTGCTCTTCTTCTTTATCTGCATCGGCTGCGATTGGGCCTTTGCCTGCTGATCCTCCGATCGGAGGAATAACAGAAACCTGTGTAGGTACCACAACCTATGTTGACCCGGGAACAGCTGGTGTATGGACAAGTAGTAACCCTACTGTTGCCTCAATTACCAATCAAGGAGTTGTATCTGCAATAAATCCGGGAACTACAACACTTACTTATACAAAAACTACAGACGGCTGCGACAACTTGATGTTGTATACAGTTTTTGCTAATCCGGTCGCACCCGTCATAGAAAATATTATTCAACCCACCTGTTATTTACCTACAGGCAGTATAGAATTATCAGGTCTTCCAAATACAGGATTCTGGACAATTTTGCGCTTTCCGAATGCTATTCCTTATCAAGGGAGCGGGACCAATATGATCATAAATGGTTTACCGATAGAATCTTCTTACACGTTTAGATTGATAAACGGAGACTTTTGTACTTCAAATGTGTCTGCTAATGCCATTATTAACGGTATGCCTGCCAATCCGGTATTGTCCGGGCCTCCTTCAGTCTGTACAGGTGCAACAACCAATTTTCTGCCCAATTCAGGTGGCACCTGGTCAAGTAGCAACACATCTGTAGCTACTATTAATCATGCCGGAGAGGTGACCGCAATAGCTCCCGGTACGGTGACATTTACTTATGTAAGGTTGTCAGACGGTTGTCAGAATTCAATATCATTAACTGTATTTCCTAATCCTGATGCACCTCTGACAGGTGAAGTGATCCAACCCACATGTATTTTACCAACCGGTCAGATAAAGTTAAACGGTTTGCCTTCAACCGGCAACTGGACATTGACAACCCTTCCTGGCAACAGTCAGATTACTGGTTCAGGATCCATTTATACAGTTACAGGTCTTCCTCCGGACGAAACATATTCTTTTGTAGTAAGAAATAGTTTTTTATGTGCTTCACCGGTTTCGTCAGATATAACGATTGATCCGATACCACCAGATCCGGTTTTAAGCGGTGATGATGAAATCTGTTTTGGAGAAAATGCACAGGTATATCCCGATCATTCCGGAACATGGGCTTCTTCAAACCTTACCATTGCTACGATTAATGACTCAGGTTCTGTTTTAGGCGTTGGATTGGGATTGGTTACATTAACCTATACCCGCACGTCAGATGGTTGCAGATCGTCAAAACCATTTCAGGTTCGGTCTGTACCAAATGTTCCTTTTATCGGAACTACTACAAATCCAACCTGTACAAATCCTTTTGGAAGTGTACTTCTGAGTAACTTGCCACCATCCGGCAATTGGAAACTTACCAGCTATCCCGATGGAGACACAATCATTGGTTCTGGTTTATCTTATCTGTGGTCGGGATTGTTACCGGAAGGAATTTACCGGTTTTCGGTCTCGAGCCAGTTTTTATGCAGTTCGGGATTGTCAGCAAATGCTATTATAGGAAGTATTCCGTTTAATCCTGAAATCTCCGGGCATACCGAAGTTTGTGTGGGAAATACAACCTCGCTTTCTCCATCTACAAATGGTGTCTGGATCAGTTCAGATCCCGGAATAGCTTTGGTTAATTCCGGTGGATTGGTGACTGGAATTTCAGGGGGAGACGTTGAACTGACATATACCCGGACATCAGACGGATGTGATAGTACCATGACCATTACAGTACATGAAAACCCATTGTCACCCGTTGTCAGTTCAGTCACTCAACCTACCTGTCTCGTTCCTTCAGGAAGTGTTTTATTAGAAGGTTTGCCTGAATTTGGTCCCTGGGCCATTGTCAGAATGCCCGGAAATGTAACGTACCAGGGGTCAGGACCAAATATTTTAATTCAGAATCTGCCAATTTCAACTACCTACACTTTTTGGGTATCTGATGTGAATAATTGTTCTTCCGTTCAGAGTGAAGAAGTTGTTATACAGGGTATTCCTGCAGATCCGGTTTTATCCGGAGATGATGACGTATGTATGGGGTCGACAGCATCAGTCTATCCGGCTTCAGGAGGCACCTGGACATCAGCCAATACAGCGATCGCTACGATAACTTCTGCCGGATTTATACAGGGAATTGCACCGGGAATCACAGTCCTTACATACGTCCGTGATTCCGATGGATGCGACGCGCAAAGGTTGATTACGGTAAATGCAAACCCTCCTGCACCATTTTTAGGTGTAGTGATTCAACCAACCTGTATTGAACCTACAGGAAGTATTCTCCTCAGTAATCTTCCCAGACCTGGTGCCTGGACTATTAGTATCCAACCGGGAGGCCGGGTGATATCTGGAAGTGGACAATCTCATCTGGTGACTGATTTGACTCCGGATACTCATTATTCCTTTACGATAATAAGTCAAACAGAATGTTCGTCAGATGTTTCCGGTAGTCTCTATATTGAGGCAATCCCTTCCAATCCTCTGCCTTTAGGAGATTCTTTGGTATGTAAAAATGCTGAAACCCAATTGTTACCTTCAACAGGAGGTATTTGGGTGAGCTCTGATGTATCCGTTGCGACCATAACAAATGAAGGCGTAATCTCCGGTATAGAACCGGGTATAATTACCGTTACCTATACCAGATCAGCTGATGGCTGCCAAAACACCAAACTCATAGAAGTAAAAGAATTGCCACAAACACCTGCTTTAATTGGGGTAGTACAACCTACATGTTATTTGCCGACAGGAACCGTGTTTTTAGAGAATCTGCCATCAACCGGCAATTGGACTCTTGTCAGAATGCCCGGGAATGTTCAATTTTCCGGTACTGGTACGTCTGTTTCTGTTCAGAATCTTGCGATTGATCAATGGTATGATTTTAATGTGGTCGATGAAAATGGATGTAGTGCCACAAATTCATTATCTACATTTATTGACTCTATTCCTCAAAGTCCGATACTTGGAGGAGATAATACGGTCTGTATGGGTGAAACCGCTCAATTATCGCCGGCTTCAGGAGGACATTGGGAAAGTAGTGAACCTCAATTTATTTCAGTTGATCATAATGGTTTTGTTACATCTCTGATGGCAGGTTCTGCAGTATTGACCTATACCAGAACTTCTGATGGTTGCAGCAATACCATCAACTTTTTTGTCGATCCGAATCCTGTGGCAGATATAGAAGGGCAGCCGATATTTTGTACGGGCGGTGTGGGTGTTCTGGAAGCAACCGGAGGTGTTATCTATTTATGGAATACAGGTGCTACATCACCTACTCTGTTTGTCAGTAATTCCGGAGACTATTCTGTTACTGTTACTAATAGTTTTGGATGTAAAGATAGTGCTCAGATATCAACCGCTATAGGTAGTGGTTTGGTTGCTGACATACAATATAATGGATCGGTATGTCTTGAGCCACAAAAAGAAATTTCAGCGGTAGCAATTAGTGGATTACCTCCGTATTCCTATTTATGGAATGGTCCCGGAGCTATGTCCTGGAATACACAAACCATTACAATAAGTGAAAATGGAAATTACTACCTTACGATTACAGATGCTGCAGGTTGTACTGCAGTAACTCAAGGATTTATCTATCAGGCGTACGAACCGTTAGTCGCATCTTTAAATACGCAGGTTTGTGAGGGAATACCGGTTCAATTGGTTGTCAACAGCCCGACAGCTATCGCTTATCAATGGGATAATAATGCCAATAATGCTACCACCGCCGGAGTTACTGTTTTTCCTGATTTTCCGGCATCAATATATCAGGTGACCGTGACAAATGATCTTGGTTGTACCGCTGTTCCTCAAATTGAAATTTCTGTTTTAGAAAAACCGGAAACGGAATTGACGGGTCCTTCATTTATTTGTGCCGAAGATACAACCCGGTTTTTGCCGGAGAATTCCGGCCAATGGTTTAGTTTGAACCCGAATATTGCAACCATTGAAAATAACGGAATCGTCACAGCTTTAGCAGGTGGGGAAGCTAGGTTTATATTTGTTTCAAACAACAATTTATGTGCTTCAGATACTTCCGGAGTGATTACCGTTTTTGATTTGCCAATAGCAACCATTTTTGGTCCTGTAATTATTTGTGAAACCAATTATTCACAGGCATTTCCTAATTCAGGCGGAACATGGGTAAGTTCAAACCCTACCGTTGCATCCATAAATCAGGAAGGACTGATTTTAGGTTTGAGTTCCGGAACGGCAAATTTTATTTTCACAAGCAGCTCCACAGGTTGTTCGTCCGAAGCAACGCAGGATATAACGGTGACCGGTAGTATGATTTTAACCATTTCAGGGCCGGGTCAAACATGTATTGGTTCTAATGTCATTCTGACACCTAATGTTCAGGGTGGGTATTGGACGAGTTCAGATACTACCTTAGCTAAAATTAATAATTCAGGTATTGTTAATGCTTTGAGTGCAGGTACTGTGACCTTATCTTATTTTTACCAAAACCAGGAATGTTTATTTCAGGCTCATCATGAATTAATTATTCAACCCAAACCTACCATCGGATTTGACGGTGATACCGTCCTTTGTGAGGGCGAAACAACCTCATTGATTCCGTCAACAGGTGGTTTTTGGATGAGTTCAAATCCGGCAGTAGCGGCCATTTCGTTTAATGGTAATGTAGTGACATATCAGGCTGGAACGGCTACTTTTTCTTTTGTAAATTATCTGACGGGTTGCCAGTCTGAACCATCACCTATTTTGACGGTTCATGCACTGCCTGTAACAGAATTGATTGGAGAAGCTTCAGTTTGTGAAGAATCTGTTACTTTGGTGGGTCCAACATCAAGCGGTATGTGGACAAGTGACAATCCAATGATTGCACAAGTTAATGATCAGGGTTTGGTTACCGGAATAAGTGCAGGCACAACCTATCTTACCTATACAGATACTACCACAGGGTGTGCAAATGTCAATCCCGTTGAAATTTTGGTTTTCAACAGACCTGAAGTAACCATTGACTTTTATGGCAGTGTTTGTTTGAGAGATAACGCTCAGTTAGGGGCAATTGTACAGGGAGGTACACCTTCTTATTCGTATCTTTGGAGCGGACCGGGAGGATTCACAGGAAATACCAAAGATGTTTTTATAACCGTAAACGGAGAATATTTTGTTTCGGTGACAGATAATAAAGGATGTACTGCAGAGGCTTCAGGATTGGTTTATCAAAGATTTGAACCTGTCATAACAGGATTTCAGTCAACGATTTGTGAAGGAGATTCAACCACTCTTTTTGTAACAGCCAATGCAGCAGCTTCTTTTTTATGGGGCGCGAATGCTCAAAATTCAACGTCTTCTTTGATAACTGTTTTTCCTGATGTTCCTTCTGAAACATTTAGCGTGACAGTAACCAATAATGATGGTTGTTCGGTTGTGACATCGGCCCATATTTTGGTAAATCCCAAACCCGTTACTACCTGGATAGGAACCCGAACCAATTGTGCAGGAACTCTATCATACATTCAACCTTTCTCTGGAGGAACCTGGACCAGCACCAACCCTTTGGTTGCAACAATCACTCAGAATGGAACGATTACTGCTCTTGCTGAAGGAACAACAAGGTTTATTTATACCAGTGAAACGACAGGTTGTTCTTCTGATTCATCAGATCTTTTTACCGTCCATGAACCAACTCCGATAACTTATTCCGGAACAAATCAATTATGTAAAAATCAAACGCTCCAACTTGTACCTTCTGAAAACGGGGTTTGGACCAGCAGCAATCCTGGTTTGGTTTCTGTAGATCAGAATGGCCTGGTGACCGGACTCCAACCCGGGGTTTCTTTACTTACGTTTACTAATGACGTGGGATGTGTGAGTATGGGGTCGGTTTCAATCACAGTTTTTGATATTCCGGCCATTAATCTGAACGGAAATGATCAGATTTGTATAGGAACCACCACAAATCTGCTTCCTTCTGTAGGAGGAGAATGGACAAGTCTCAATCCTGAGATAGCTACCATACAAAATGATGGTACCATAACCGGTATTACAGAAGGCGCTGCCAGATTTTTATTTACCCTGATTGAAACCGGTTGTTTATCAGACACATCATCGTGGATCATCGTTAATGATTCTATAGAAATAAATATTTTAGGTCCGGATCATATATGTATCGGACAAACCACACAACTCACACCGGGTTCAGGTGGACTTTGGGTGAGTAACCAACCCCATATTGCCAATATATCTCCTTCCGGAATCGTGACAGGACTTCAGCCGGGAACGGCGACTTTCAGTTTTACAAGTTTTGCCGTTCAGTGTTTTATTGGAAATTCTTTGCCGGTGACGGTCAGGGACTTGCCATCTGCATCCTTGTCCGGACCTTCTATTCTTTGTTTGGGTGATTCTTCTTCGGTGGTATCCTCTGTTCAGGGTGTATGGTATTCATCAGATCCGGCTATTGCATCTGTGGATGAAAATGGTTTGGTTGTTGCTTTGGCTCCCGGAACAGTCAGTTTTACAAAATTGGATACTATTACAGGATGTATGTCTTATCCAACACAAAGTGTAACCATTTACGCGTATCCTATAGCTTATGTTGCCGGACAAAACTCAATTTGTGAGGGAGGAACAACCAATTTATTTCCATCATCAGGAGGTTCGTGGTTGTCAACAAATCCTTTGGTGGCAACAGTTAATAATAACGGATTGGTATCGACTCATCAGCAGGGAACTGCCAGATTTATATTTATCGAAGATGGTTCCGGATGTGTTTCCTTGCCAACTGATTCTGTTATTGTAGAAGAAAATGTAATCACCGGATATGATGATGGTGATGTTATTTGTGAAGGCGGAACCACACAACTATATCCTTCGACAGGAGGAAGTTGGGTTTCCCTACAGCCTGATATAGCATCCGTAAATTCAAATGGTATGGTCACCGCACTGACCGGAGGATTTGCCAGATTTGTTTTTACATCTGATGCAGGTTGTATCTCCGAACCAACTTCCTGGTTGACCGTACATGACAAACCACAAACTTTTTTCTCAGGATCAATGTCTGTGTGCCAACAATCCCAATCACAGGTGTTGCCATTGTCCGGAGGAATATGGGAGTCTTCCAGACCATCTATTGCTTCTGTCAATAATGCAGGACTCATCACAGGACTACAGGCAGGTAATACAAAGTTTGTTTTTACAGACCTGTTGACAGGTTGTCGTTCTGATTCAACGGATTTATTTACAGTTTATGAGGTGCCGCAAGTTACATTAAACGGACCTTCAACTCTTTGTGTTGGCCAAAATACCAATCTGACACCTACATCAGGAGGTGTATGGATATCTCTTACACCATCGGTTGCCGGAATAAATGTAAATGGACAGGTTAATGGTCTTACAGCGGGGATCGCTAATTTCAGATTTACTCAATTTTCAACAGGATGTAGTGTAGACTTTGTCAATCAGGTAACTGTCAATCCAAGGCCGGTGACAGCAGTATCCGGTGAGTCAATAATCTGTATGGGAAGTTCTACTCAGGTGATACCTTCCACGGGAGGTACCTGGACTTCGCTGGATCCGATGATTGCTTCTGTAAATTCTACAGGTTTGGTCACCGGAATAAATCAGGGTACTGCCAGATTAAGATTTACGGATGGGGCTACAGGATGTACCGCAACTCCAAATATCAATATCAGTGTTTTGGCTGCGCCTTTTATCAGTTTAAACGGAGCTACCGGGATTTGTATGGGTGACCAGACAACAATGATTCCTTCAGGTGGAGGAACATGGTTTTCAACCAATACAAATGTCGCTACCATCACAAATGAAGGAACCATAACTGGTGTACAGCCCGGAAATGTTCAGTTTTATTATGTCAGCCAATCTTCCGGTTGCCAATCTGTTTTATCTCCGTTATTAACCGTTCATCCTGAAGCTGTATTGTCACTGACAGGGTCTTCTTCCATTTGTATCGGATATTCTACTCAGCTTCAGTCCAATGTCTCCGGAGTTTGGCATAGTGCCAACGTTCTTAAAGCCACAGTAAACCCTTCCGGAAAAGTAACAGGACTCGCTCCCGGAAAAGTTGGCTTTTATTTTATTGAAACAGAAACCGGCTGTATGACTCAGTATACCGGTGACTCCGTTCTGATTTCTAATTGTGTGAATCCTGATTTTAACGTAACCAATGTATCGGTTCTCGTTCAGGGTAACTTAAATACCAACGATCTTTTACCTCTTGGTACACATTACGGTGTTCAACCGGTCCTCGTTTCAAAACCGGATGGCAGTGTTGATCAGCTACAAATTTTTTCAGACGGCAGGTATTCCTTCAAAGGAAATTTACCAGGACAGTACAGATACATGATTCAGGTTTGTTTGCCGACCATGGTAACCAATTGTCCTCAATTTGCATTAACCGTTTCGGTAGTGGATCCCAACAAGATGAACCATTGTTTAGTTCCGAATCTTGATCTTGCGACTACCTACAAAAATACAACGGTAGTTTTACCGGTTCTTGATAATGACCGTTGTATAAATTCGACAACCTGTTTGCTCAACCCAGACCTTGTAGAAATATTTATTCCACCATTACACGGCACAGCTACTTTCAGACCGGATCAGCTTATGGAATATATACCGAACAACGGTTTTATTGGGACAGACACTGTCATTTACCGCATTTGTGCCGATAATGATCCTTTAAATTGCAGAATAGCCAGATGGGTGGTTGTAATTAAAGATACGGACGCCGGAAAGTCCCTTTCAGCTTCTGATGATTTCTTTTTTATCAATAAAAACGAAAACCTGACAGAAGCCGGTCTTTTTTCTAATGATATAAGTCCTGAAAACCGTGCTTTTTTAGCCAATGCTGCAGGAACTTCCCTGTCTCCGGTACTGATTCCACAAGGAGCCTATTATATCACGCCCAATGGGTTACTGAGTTTTACACCTGATGCCAATTTTACAGGGCCGGTGGATATAATTTATGAAATTTGTGACTCCGAAGGTGTTTGTGTCAAAGCTACCGCTCATATTTTGGTACTTGAAAATCTAAGGATAAAAGTACGTGCTTATTTGGAAAGCTCTCTTCTTGAAAACGGAAATGCCAGAGGACCGGATAGCAGACCACTAATGAGAGATAATTTAAGAGTTCAACCTTTTGATGGATTAAATTATCTTCCGGCCAATGATCCATATTCGTATCCGATGACTTATTTTGATATCACATCAAACTTCAGACATGTAGGAGCAGGAGCTATGACAAATCTGAGAAATATTCCGCAACCGGAGATTGTTTTTGCTGTGTCGGATCACAATGCGATTGTGGATTGGGTGTTTTTAGAATTGAGAAACCTTCGGGATTCAACGGAGGTATTGGCCACCCGGTCATGTCTGATTCAGAGAGACGGTGATGTAGTGGATTTGGATGGTATTTCAGATGTCGAATTTCCGGGTATCCGTCTTGATTCCTGTTATATAGTATTAAGGCACAGAAATCATTTCGGAGTGATGTCCAAAAAAGTTTCTACCAGACCACTTATGGATTTTACCAACGTTTTAACACCTGTTTTTGATTACGGAACATCACTCCAGGATGGCTACGACTATACCGGTCTCGCCCAGAAAAGAGATGTGGTACAGGGTTATATGGCATTATGGGCAGGTGATTTTGATGGGAATGGGAAGCTTAAGTTTGTCAATCCGGATGATGATCAGAATATGTTGTTTTCAGAAGTTCTTTTTACTCCGTTAAATGTAAATTTTGTAGTCAACTTTAATTTTAGTTACGGATATTTTCAGGGAGATTATAATATGAACGGAAAAATAAAATATGACAATCCGGATGATGATAAAAATTATTTGTTTTATCAGATTTTATTCCATCCGCTGAATACCAATTATTTATCGAATTTTAATGGTATAATACATCAGCTGCCACCTTCAAGATAAAGGCGACAAAACATCAGACCAATAAGTCATTTTCTAAGGCGATCCTCACCAGACCAACGCTGTTTCTGGCGTTCAGTTTGGACAAAAGACTGCTGCGATGAGATTCTACCGTTTTCAGACTGATAAAAAGATTGTCAGCTATTTCCTGAGTGGTAAACTCCTGTGCTATTAATTTAAGCACTTCCTTTTCTCTACGGGATAGTTTTGGAATAGATGTATTGGTTTTGGATGAAGCTTTCCGTTGATTCATCAGACCTTTCATAATGGTTTCGGTCACCTCTTTTGAAAAATACGAATCTCCTTTACTTACGGTTCGGATAGCTTTAAAAAGTTCGTCGCGTCCGGTGTTTTTTAAGATATATCCTTTCGCTCCGTTGTTTAATATTTCTGAAACAAAACTTTCTTCATTAAACATTGAAATGGCCAAAACTTTAATAGCTGGCTTTAACACTGCCAGTTCTTTACATACGTCAATGCCGTTTTTTCCGGGCAGGTTGACATCAAGCAACAAAATATCGGGTTCTTCTTTTTGAACAAATGTTAATACATCAGGACCTGTATAACATCTGCCTATAATTTTAAATTCAGGCTCGGAAGTCAGTATGGATTCAATGCCATCTACAAACATGGTATGGTCATCAGCGATCAGAATCTTGATCATATGTATATTATATATTGTAATAAAAATAAAATGAATATTAAAGGTACAAAATTGATGATTATGTACGATACAAAGATAAGGTAATTTCCCTATTCAAAATTAAGTGTTTACCCTGTAATAAAAAATCGGTGAATTCAATGATGTCGGGCATTACAGAATGTCCGACCTTTGTAATATCAAAAGTGATTAAAAAATGATTCACGACAGACAAATAGAATCAAACGTAAATAAAAATTTTTGGATCGATGTATTCATCATGATTGTTTTTGTTTATGTCACTTTATTTGTCAGCCATCCAATTTATCATTGATGGTTTTATGAAATGATGATGTTTATCACAGGCAGTCATTAAAGAATGTATTGCCATACAAAATTCTCTTATTAGGTTTACGGTATCGACAGAAGATGGCCGGCGTATGATGAACCATGTTTTTCTATTATTCCCAGACTAATATCGTTCATCACCCGGCTCTTCTTTTGTCTACAAACGCAAAACCTCCATTGTTTGACCTGGTACGTGTTTATATTTTGGTTTTTAGAAGGAGATCTTCATCCAATTACCGATTTTTTTCTGATAAAGTTAGACACAAAAATATAAAGGCTATGGCTTCAAGACACCGATAAAAGTGATTGAAGCCATAGCCGAAAGAAGTAAATACTCATTGGGATTTGACTGTTGCATAAAGAAAAGCCTCCAAAAAGTTGGAGGCATTTCTTTATCCTTTTTATGAAAAATGGTTTCTGAATATATCTATCGTGGTGCTTTTTCCTTATTAAATCCTTTCCTTGAGATTAAAATCATCAGTTGAGTCTAAAGACTCCTGAGAAATTCTTTTACATCCGAAACAGACAGAAAAACCTTCGATTTCGGAGGTAGTTTGATTTTTTGACTGGTGGTCTGAAAGCCGGAGATCAATAAATGACTGTCCGGGCAGTTTTTGATCAATTCATCCAGATATGGCTGCAAAGGAGATTCTGCAAAACTATCATTGAATATACTATAAATATACGTAGGCTTAAAAATGTGATATCCATCTATGACATCGTAAATAGAAACATTGTTTCCCAGATTTAATACCTTAAAACCGGATGAAGCAAGGATAAAATGTAAAAAAAGTAAGCTGAGTTCGTGGCTTTCATTTTCCGGAAGATAAATCAGAAAACGTGCTTCAGGTTTGAAATCTTTGGATTTGATTTTATCAATAGCGACAATCGTTTTTTTGCGGATGATGTTGACAACAAAATTTTCATGTACCCCTTTAATACTTCCGGCAAGCCACATCATGCTTAGTTTGTCAAGCAGCGGATAGACTACTTTTTCCATGGTTTGTTCGTAACCTTTGACTTCTATCTGATGATCCAGAATCAAATTAAATTTAGCCTCTTCAAGATCAAACATAGCCATCATGAGGGAATCAAGCTGGTCTTCAAAAGCAGATCCAACCTGCACAACTTCAGCTACTTTAGTTTTTAATTCATCATTGCTGAGGTTGGCTATTTTTGATATTTTTATACCATGTCTGTTTAATAAGGAAATGTTCAGGATTTTTTGCAAATCCTGCTCCCGGTAATATCGTATATTAGTTTCTGTTCTGGCAGGACAAATGATTCCATAACGCTTTTCCCAAATACGGAGCGTGTGGGCTTTAACGCCCGACAGGTTTTCCAGATCTTTGATAGAATAAGCGACCATGTTTTTGTGTTACTAAAATAATGGAGCGTAACAAATAAAGTTTCATTTTGTTTAATGAAAAACCAAATACTGTTTAACTTTTTTATAAATTTTTTCGGTTTTTGTAAAATAAAGGTGTCAGGTGTCAACGTAAAAACGAAAAGGGAAAGTTTTTTTCCGTAAAGATTCTTTATTTTAGATTGTAGAAAATCCTCCATGATAAGTTGAAAATCCGGATTTGAAGATAAGTTGACATTTCCGGGCTCACCATAATCCTTGTGGATATATGTTTTTTTTTATTATATTTGACTTGTAAATACATAAGGGTAACATTTTCAGGGAAAAGTATAATTAAAAACTTATATATTTAATAATGAGGTAATTATATATAATAAATATTAAGGTTTTGTTTGTTTTATTCGTGATTATGCTATACCTTTACATTCTCAAAACGAAACCTGAATTATTTTCCGATTTTACCTAAAACCGATAATATGAACGTAGAACATTACACATCTTTTATTCCCGCAAAAAAAAGTATTTCCTCTGTTTTTCACGTCAGCAAAAAAGCTGAAACCATGGTCCTCTCTTTTTTGGCTGTCATTGGTATAGCCGGAAGTATTTTTCTTGTAACATCAAGTGCATCTTATAAAAGTTCGGGACCTTCCCTTCCGGAGTACGGTGCTATGTCTGCTTTTTTGACCAATCTGGAATCAGAAAACAAAATGTCTTCAGATTTCAACAAGTATGTTAAAATGGGCAACAAAGGCAAAGCAGGGGAAGCCATAGTTATGACTTTTCTACAGGACGAAAAAGCATCCCGTTATGTTATGGACATGGGAGATGGTGTCAGATTGGTCGTAACACAGAAAAATCTGATGTATACTTACGAAAAACCAGGTAAATATACTATCGAATTGAAGGAAATTCAAAGAGGTATTTTACATCTGAGAGGAACCAAGGTAGTCAAAGTCAAAGAATAAAAAATTTACTCCTGAATAAAAATAGCCCGTCCAAACAGATGGGCTATTTTTATTTTGGTCAAGTCAAACAATACCGGACAGGTATGTTACAGCTTGAAGATTGCCTGAAAAAAAGAACTATACTTTTTTGAATTTTTATTACCTACTTCCTTTTTTCTGTACTTTAATATTTGGGAATATTTAACCAAATTCACCATTTCGTTAATACAATTTTAACAATTTAACCTGGTAAGCCGTCGTCTTGTCCCTATATTTTTCATTCTTAAAATAATACGACATGAGACGATTTTTTTTGTTTTTACCATTAGTTGCGTTGGTTTTTTTTACCAAAACTACCCACGGACAAATTACGGTAGGGGTTAAAGCAGGAATTCACTTTGCAGACGCCAGAGTAGAGGGTTTTGCTAATGATTTTTTGCCTGAACCTGAAGTGTATTCAGGGTTTGCCGGCGGCGTTTTTGTGGAATTACCCATGCTCAATGGATTTTCTTTTCGGCCTGAATTAAATTATGTTCAAAAAGGATTTCAGGCTATGGAAAATCTTTCATTTTCTGATATCGAAATACCTGTAGGTGCCGGACTAAAAACCCGGATCAACAATCTGGAAGTTCCCCTTTTATTTAAGTACACATACGGAAACGAAGTGGCAAAATGGTATATCATAGCCGGTCCCAATGTTTCTTATGCCACGGATGCCTGGGCCAGACCGGTTGTAAGAGCCGTTATTGAATTTACGTTGCCAAGACAGGATATAAACCTTTCCAATGATATTTACAGAAGATGGGATATTTCTGCCACCGGCGGATTGGGTGGAGAAATAAAAGCCGGTGAGGGTAAAATCATTGCCGACGTGCGCTACACACATGGATTTGCCAATTTTTTTGATAATCCTATTATAGACGTACAACTGAGAAATCAGGGCATTACCCTGAGCGCCGGGTATGCTTATACTTTTTAAAGTATAGTCAGGATTTAAATTAAACTGACCAACATCATTTATCCTAACATCCGGGCCGGGATGCAACAGATGATTATGTTGGTCAGTTTTTTTTGGTTTAAAAAAAATGATCAATAATCTTTTTGCTTCATTTTTTGACAAATCTTAAATATTTGTCATCATGGTGTTATAAAAATACCCATAAAATTTATTTTCTTTTATTCATTGAATCCTTTACCTTTGATTCCTGTAAACAAGGTTTACTTTTTTTGCTATTTTTTGAATTCTTTTAAATAGTAGGATTTCAAAAAACATATTACCATTATTAACACACTTAAATATTTACAAATGAAAACATGGATTTTTTTATTTTTTGTTCTTTTTTCAGGTAGTATTCTGAATGCACAGCAACAGTATACCTGGGAAGAATATGGCATTTCTTTCAGTCTGGCAGATGACTTCAGTGAAGTGATCAACAATGCTGAGGAGTTTTCTGCAGTAGGGGATGGCATGGAGATGTCTATCATTCCTTTTTTGGACGAAACCATTGATAA
This sequence comes from Saprospiraceae bacterium, assembly GCA_022842725.1. Classification (GTDB taxonomy): domain Bacteria; phylum Bacteroidota; class Bacteroidia; order Chitinophagales; family Saprospiraceae; genus OLB9. The sequence continues at coordinate 39,435 of JALHOZ010000013.1, read as the reverse complement.
TAATGATATTACCGGTTATGTTATGGCTGTGGCAGCTTCTCTTGAGTTGGACAGAATTGATGATGTAAACGTATTAAAGCTCAACGGTTTCAAAGGTGGGTATGCGGAAGGTGTGTCCGGAAACGAAAAAATCTTTTTAATGGGTTTGATCGATCCTGATTCCGACACTAATTTTTTTGTCATAATTACCTTTTTGGACAATGATGTAAATGCTATTGACGAAGCTGTCAATATTTGTAAAAGTTTCCGAAGAATGTAAATTCGTATAAACAACCCGTTTTTTGGAGTTCACTTTTTGAGGTTTCTAAAAAACGGGTTGTTTCATAATCTTTTTACAACATTGATCTGAGCTACAACTTATCCAACAACTTTCCCGGTAAAAAAACTATTCGAAATCACCGTTAAATAATATTTCTTTCATGTGGATAACTCCCACGTATATTCCGTTTTCTTCCACAGGAGCAACACTGATTTTGCAACTTGTCAGGAATCTCGGAACATATTTGGCATTTAATGTGGAAGGTATAGAAATTGCAGGTTTTGACATCACTTCATACACACTGACTTCTGAAGGCCTTTTGCTGGGAATGATGACTCCTTTTACAATATCCGAAATGACGACGATACCATTGGCATCCCGATCATCTCTTTTCGCTATGATAAGCACATCTGTATCGTGCTGTTTCATTAAATTGATGGCCTCTTTGACAGTCGCCAATCCATCGATATAAAAAATCCGGTTTGAAGCGATGTCTTTGGCCGTTAAAAATGTATTCATATATCTTGTTTTTGTAATGAAGGATTAATATAGATTTTTATGAGAAAGAATATTCAGAAAAACCGATACAACATCAAATATAATCAGTTGGATAAACGGATATTTTATCCAAGCTACATAATTTTCCTAAAGAAATAAATTAAGTCAACCGTTCTTCTTTAAGTTTATCTTTGATTTTGTCTATTTGCCGGTCCAATCCGGTGACTTTATCAATGCTCAGGACTATAGCGACACCCCTGCCCGGATCTGTCAGTTTACATTCCATACACAAAGCATCCAGAATTTTATTGACACTATGTTCTTCGACAATAAATAAAATGACATCCGTCCGGTCTTCGAGGGTGATACCGAAAAAACTGGATTCCGAAACGCCGGTTCCTCTTCCCGACAAAATCACGTCACCGGTAGCTCCGGCTTTTTTGGCCGCCTTGATCACCTCATTAGTGATTTCAGGACGTACGAGGGAAACAATCAATTTAAACCTCATGTTTTTTGTTTTTAGTAAACCAAATTATAATTTCAAGAAATTGTCCATAACCCAAAACGGCGATTATAGGAAAAAGACTGGCGAATGCTATTAAGCCGAAACCATCCAATGCTGGATTCCTTCCCGGGATGACTGATGCCAGTCCCAGACCCAAAGCAGCCACAATGGGAACTGTCACTGTTGATGTGGTGACCCCGCCTGAATCATAGGCTAAAGCAATAATATGTTTCGGTGCAAATATTGTTTGGATGATAACAATGACATAACCAACTAAAATATACATATATAACGGAGTACCTGTTATGATCCTGAATGTTCCGACTGCAAGAGATAAAGCAACTCCAAATGCTACGGTAATACGAAGCGATTTTTCACCGATTTTACCGCCTGAAATTTGATTGGCTTTAAAAGCTACTGCGATCAGAGACGGTTCAGCAATCGTAGTGGCAAAACCAATGCTGAATGCAAATATATAAACCCAATAATATGCTTTCCAGCTTTCCGGTGAAAAACCTGAATTTTTAATAAATGAAGGAGAAGATAGCTGTTCCGCCATAATGTCGCCTATCGGAAATAATGCCATTTCTAATCCTATCAGAAAAAGGGTTAGTCCTATAATGACAAAAATAATCCCCAACAATACTTTTTTGGGATTAGGAATACTTTTTTTGATGATAAAAATCTGAAAAAAACCAAATAAAATAACGACAGGAGCAACATCCAGTAAGGTCTGAAATAAAACATAAAAAAATCCTGTATCCATTATTTTATCATTAATAGATCAACATTCCATAAGCCATAACAAAAACCATTGGCATCAATGAAGCAAAGGCAATCAAACCAAATCCATCTACCAATGGATTTCTTCCTTTTATGATACTTGCTAATCCAACACCTAAGGCTGTCACCAATGGAACCGTTATCGTAGACGTCGTCACTCCTCCTGCATCATAAGCCAATCCTATGATTTCTTTGGGTGCAAAAATTGTCATTACCATAACCATAATATAACCGCCAATAATTAATATGTAAATGGGCCATCCTTTTAGTATTCTGAATACACCAATCACAATGGAAAATCCTACTGAAAGAGCTACCGAAATACGCAGGCCAAAAGCGTAATCAGCTATAGCCTCCGGATTGTTTGGTATGGTGCCTGCTGCTGAAGAAATTTCCGCCGCTTTATTTGCCACCGCTATAAGTGCCGGTTCGGCGATCGTCGTCGAAAATCCCAAAGCAAAAGCAAAGGTAAGCAGCAAGTACAAACTGCCTTTTCGGGCTAAAGCATCTGCCATGGATTCACCGATGGGAAATAAACCAATCTCAAGTCCTTCGACAAATAACATCAATCCGACGATAACCAACAATCCTCCGATCAGTACATTTTCAAGATTCGGAAAGGGTTGTTTTAATACCACCAATTGAAAAAATGCAACCACCAGAATGATAGGCAAAACATCCATGAAGGCTGTTCTGATTTTCACCAAAAGGATGGAGATTAATTTACTGAAGGTGTGTTTTCTGATGTTTTCCAAATGACAGCGGATAAAGTTCGTTCTATTATCCAACAACAACAGTTAAAAATGGTTTTATCAGAAAAAACTTCCCCTTGTCTGATTTCTGAAAACTTTGCTAAAGGTCTTACCTTTCCATAAAAGCACCTGTCACTGAATCTTTGGCCTTTGACATTCCCTCCGGATGGCCTTCATAAACCAGATGCCCTCCGTTTTTACCACCCTCAGGCCCGAGTTCGATGACATGATCGGCACATCGGATGACATCGAGATTGTGTTCGACAATGACCACCGTATGACCTGTCTCCACCAATGTCTGAAAAGCTGTCATCAGTACCTGTACATCGTTAAAGTGTAATCCCGTCGTCGGCTCATCAAAAATAAAAAATATTTTTTTGCTCGTAAACTCTTTGGTCATAAAGGAAGCCAGTTTCAGTCTTTGAGCTTCTCCACCTGACAAGGTAGAGCTGGACTGACCCAATTTGATATAACCCAAACCAACATTGACCAATGGCATCAACCGGTTCACCACGTCTTTTTTGGCACCAAAAAATTCAATGGACTCTTCAATGGTCATGTCCAATACATCAAAAATATTTTTGCCGTTGTATTCGACTTCCAAAACGTCTTTTTTGAATCTTTTTCCACCACATTCGTCACAAATGAGATTGACATCGGCCAAAAACTGCATTTCTACGGTGATTTCACCATCGCCTTTACAGGTTTCACACCTTCCGCCTTCGACATTAAATGAAAAATGTTTGGGTTCGAAGCCTTTGATTTTGGAAAGCTGTTGATCGGAAAACAATTTTCTGATGCTGTCATACGCTTTGACATACGTCACCGGATTGGATCTCGAGGATTTGCCCAATGGATGCTGCCCGACAAATTCGACCATCTGAATATTTTTTACATCTCCGGTGATGCCTTTATGTCTTCCCGGCAATATGCCCAAAGGTTCATTCATCAGCAGTTTCAGTCCCGGATGTAATATTTTTTGGACCAAAGTGGTTTTTCCCGAACCCGAAACTCCACAAATCACTGTCAATGCCTGCAAAGGAATGCTGACACTGATGTTTTTGAGGTTGTGTTCGGAAGCTCCCTCCACGAATATTTTTTGTATAATCTTTCTTTTTTGGGCAAGCGGCGTTATCGATTTTATCCCTTTGAGATAATCTGCGGTCAGGGTATGGATATCCGGTTCGTACAATTTTTGATAGTCGCCTTCAAAAACAATATGTCCTCCATGTACACCTGCCAAAGGACCTACATCGATCAGATAATCCGCACTTCGTATGATGGCTTCTTCATGTTCGATGACAATGACTGTATTTCCCAGGTCTCTGAGGTTTTTTAATACTTCGACGAGCTTTAATGTGTCTCTGGGGTGAAGTCCCACACTTGGCTCATCCAGGATATACATAGAATTGATCAGGTTTGAGCCCAGGGTTCGGGTGAGGTTTATTCTTTGGGTTTCGCCACCACTCAGGGTATTGGCATGTCTGTCCAATGTAAGATAACCCAAACCCATTTTTACCATGACCTTCAATCTGAGATTGACTTCATACAATATCCTTTCGGCAATCTGACGATCGTGATCTGACAATTCCAGATGTTCAAAAAACTCCGGCAATTCGTCAATAGGAAGATTGATCAGCGCCGGAAGATTTTTACCACCTATTTTTACATAGGAAGCTTCTTTGCGCAGGCGGCCTCCTTTACAAACATCGCAGGTTGTTTTTCCCCGGTACCGGGACAATATTACCCTGTTTTGAATTTTGTATGACGATTCTTCCAATTCCTGAAAGTAGGCATTCAGTCCAAAAAAATGTTTATTGCCAGTCCATAAAACCTCCTGTTGTTCTTCAGTGAGCTGATCATAAGCCTTGTGAATCGGAAAGTCAAACCGCAAGGCACTGTTGATCAATTGTTCCTGATACCAACTGCCTTTTTCGCCGCGCCATGGGTAGATGGCACCCTGATACACGGACAAACTTCCGTCCGGAATTACTCTGTTGCGGTCTATACCGATCATTTTTCCGTATCCTTCACATTTTGGGCAGGCACCGTAAGGATTGTTGTAATTAAACAACTGATGTGTCGGTTCCGGAAAGGTCATTCCGTCCAGTTCAAAACGGTTGTTGAAGGTTATATATTTTTTTGTATCTGTTTCGAAAAGAATACATTCTCCTTCGGCTTCGGCAAAAGCGGTGAGTACAGAATCAGCGATTCTTTTGAGATTTTCTTCATCATCATTGACGACAAACCGGTCGATAAGAACCAAAATATCAGTACCGGTTTTGGAAGCCGGTTTTTCGAGCAATTTTGGATTGGAAGCAACAAATGCTTCTATTTCTTCTATTTTTTCTTTGTAAAATATTCTGTTGAATCCTTTTTGCAGTAATAAATCCAACTCAAAACCGGTATTCCGGCCATGTTTGGTGGCCAAAGGAATCATCAATTGGATTTTTTGACCCTCCGGCAAGGTTTTGATGTAATCTACTACATCGCGGACTTCATGTTTGTGTACAATTTGGCCACTTACCGGAGAATAAGTTTTTCCTATTCTCGCAAAAAGAAGCCGAAGATAATCGTATATTTCTGTAAGGGACCCAACCGTTGACCGGGCATTGCCGGTACTGACTTTTTGTTCGATGGCAATGGCAGGACAAATCCCCTTAATAAAGTCCACTTCCGGTTTTTTCATCCTGTCGAGAAACTGTCTTGCGTAGGACGAAAGACTTTCGACATATCGTCGCTGTCCTTCAGAATACAAAGTATCGATGACGAGCGAAGATTTGCCGGAACCCGAGACACCGGTGACAACGACCAGTTTGTTTTTGGGTATCAGAATTTCGATATTTTGCAGATTGTTCGACCTCGCTCCTTTGATATGAATAAAATGTTTGAAAGAAACGGGATTTTCAATAACAGTGGAAACGGTGGAACGTGTGGTTGATTCAGGCATAATTATGTTTGGTCAAAGGCCGACATGTCTAACACCAATTTATGGTGCTATGTTTTCCGAATCCGCAAAAACTTCTGTGTAAATAAATCTGTGGAAAGCATGAACACCTTGTTCGCGCGTTGGTGAAAACCTTCCCCTATGATATGTAAGGGACATCAGGCCTTTTTGTACACTTTCGACCACAGCTTCATCTTCGATTTCTGTCAGGTCGAGGGCGGTATCCGCAAAGTCCGAATCAGGAATGTCGTTTCTTTTGTAAGTCAGAAAACGGATTTCAGTTTCATCAGTCGTTTTCGGTAACACCCAATTGACAGAAATACCCCAATGGTAAAAATTGATCATGAAGTTGGGATAGACAAACCAATAGTATGCATAAATATTTTGGCCAAAGTCCGGATCTCCTTTTTGCAGCGGTACCGGTTTTTGTCCCGGTTTACATCGGGCAATCTGCACATTACAATGATCAAAAACCCGCACTTCATAATCTTCGTAAGTTATGGCTTTATTGAGTGTCGGGTGAACGTATGGAATATGAAAACCTTCGAGATAATTGTCACAATATGCCAGCCAATTGGCTCTGACATGGTACGTTTTGCTTAGGTTTGGTTCCGGTCGCAGAGAATCGTATGGAAAAGAGCTTAGATGTTGGTGAATCGGTGCCAGGATGGTGTTCAGATCATATTTGGGTTGCAATGCGGTAAAATAAAAATCATTCCATGATGATAAAGGATAGTTTTTCAGATCATCTTTGGAAGAGGGAAAATCCTGAGCTGCTTCAAATTCCGGCATAGATCGGAAGCGGCCATCCGGAGAAAAACATCTTCCGTGGTAACCACATGAAATGAAGGGTTTGGCAGAAGGTGATTCCACGAGTATTTTTGCCCTGTGGGTACAGACATTGCTCAGGCAGGAGAGCTGGTTTTGATTTCTTACGATGAGTAAAGGTTCGTCGACACATCCCGGCAAAAACGAGTGTGGCATTTGGGTATAAAGTGAATCAGACCATTCTTTACCACCGAGCCACTGCCAGGAAGGCAAAAACAATTCTTTTTTGAAAACATCAAAATATTGTTGTTGGGTATACACACTTGCCGGCAGCGTGTAAGATTGGTGGATATCCGGGTCTATATAAAAATCTTCATTCATAATGACAAGTACTAAACAAAGAGGTGAAGATAGGAAAATTTGGAAAAATGAAGAAGATTCTTATTATGTTGGAATTGTTTGAATTGTAATATTTGTAAAAATTGAGTTTTCGAACCACAGAGTGGTTCGAAAACTCAATTTTTGATATAAAAAGTGGGGAAGAAAGGGAGTTCGGCCTTGCCGAACTCCCTTTCTTCCCCGTTAAAATCCAAACCGACGTCATTTCGATGGCGCTGTGGCGCCTGAGAAATCAGTTCTGCTCTCTACAATCATGTTGGACTTACCATTCTGGTTCCTTCTTCATTTCGAAAGCGCTGTGGCGCCTGAGAAATCATAACGTCGCAATTTACAGAGCAATGCCATCATTAAAACATATTTAATACTTTATCTACAATTTCTAAAAATGAGGCTTTGTACATTTATAAACATACTGGTAGTGAATTGCAAGTTCGTACTAAAACGGATCGAAGTTGCAAACTTCGATCAAGGATGGCTCACAGAACTTTCGAACAGGTGGAGGATATTTGCATCTTACCGATTAATAAAAAAAGTCTCAAAAGCTTTTAATTCATTGATTTCCTGTGAGACAAATTTTTCAAACAGCTTATCCCCAACCTGACTTCTGAGTGCTGATATACCCACATCAATCAATCTGATACCATGATCAGTCAAAAATATATTGTCAAATGAAAAACCCGGCATATCTGATGGTCTCCGTAGATCACGATGTACAAAACCATGTTTATGAAGTTGCGTCAATTCATCTTCAAAAACTTCGAATATCAATTGCCTTCTTTCAAATTCAAAGGCTCTAAAGTCTATCGGATATAACCTTTCCATCACTAATACTTCCGTATCATCAGTTAACAAGTCCAGGCGGACAAACTTTACAACAAGGTTATTTATATTGTTTGCAAATTTCATTTTTTCTGCTTCTGAACCTATTTCTGATCTTGTGTTTTCAAAAAATAATTTACCTGCTTCTGTTTCAGACAAAGCAATCACAGTGTTGTTTGCACCTGATGATAGAGTTTTGGGATATTTTTTTGCCATGTAAAATTATTTTGAAAGCAAAAATACAATAAATAGAAAGTAATCGGGTTCAGTATGCAAAAATATTAGATAAGATAAAGCACAAAAAAATGTAAAGCCATTTATAGACGCTTTTTTCTTTAGCATTTGTGACAATAAATTTCAAATTCTGAATGAATGGGATCGGAGTTGCAATATTCTGTCAAAGAAGTTTTAGGTATCAGGATGGCAAAACAAACAGCGTGTAACGAAGGAGTTATTCCGCTACAATAAATCTGTTATTTTATCGGCTTCCCGGATACCACTCAGATATGCGCCGTGTGCTGTGGAGAAATAATCAATGTGGGTATGTTCTCCGGCAAAAAATAATTTTTTATCGACATCTTCTGCCAAATCATCAAAATGTTTCATTTCTGTTCCGACCGCTGTAAAGGAGTATGCACCAAATGTGTTTTCGTTCGTTTGCCATTTTGTTCTGAGCATTTGGGTTGGATTGGGTGTATCGTTGCCAAACATATCTTTCATATGAATCATGATCTCATTTACGATCTCTTCATCGGTCATTGATTCAGTCCGCCTTGCCTCATCAGCATAAGCAAACGTCATTAATGCATTAACATCCGGCACATTTTTATTGACATTCACAAAGTAATTAAATTTATCTTTTTTGTCAGGGGTGTAACAAATGTATTGTTCATCATCCCAAAATGCAATATCCCAGGTGAGTAAAAATTTATTTACACAATTCATACCTACCTTCTGAATAGCATTTTGTTTTGTCATTGGTAATAATGGAAAAAACTCAATATAATTCGATTTCAGAACGCCCAATGGAACAGTCACTAAAACATAATCAGCTTCCGATATTTTTCCGTTGTGGGTTATTTTTAATTTTTCATTGGAATAGTCAATTTTTGATACCCGCTGATTCAAATGAATGTTTAATCCCTGTGCCAACCACACCGGAATGGTGTCATAACCATTTGTTGATATTCTTTCTCCTCCCGCAAACTCTTCTCCTTCGTCATATAAAATCGAAGATAATTTGTCGAGATCTCCCAGATCAAAAGTAATGTATGTTGAAAGAAAAAACTTCCAAAGCCGGTCGTTTCCCCTGTTTGGATAAAGACTGTTAAATACAGTTTCGAAACTTTGTGTTGTACTACCATTGGTTTTAAGCGTAGACAACATAGCTTCAAAATCAGCTTCCGTATTTTCAAACAAAGTATCACTTCTCAATACACCGTTTATGTCATAACACACCAAGCTGTTATCATCCGTAAATGCTGTTTTCATACCGGCCTGTTGTGCCAGATTGGTGATTGGATTTCCATCAATTCCATGAATCCAACTTGCTCCTTCGTCAAAAGCAAAACCTAAACTTCTGTCTGTTCGCAGACGACCGCCGACTTTATCCTGCGCTTCCAAAACAGTAACATCAAAACCATTTTCCTGAAGCTTTTTGGCCGCAGCCAAACCTGATATGCCGGCGCCGATGATAATTACACTTTTTCCATTTTTTGGTACATTATTTTCATCATTGTCACAGGAAGAAAGTAAGGATGGTGTCACCAGGATCAGGGGAAGACCCTTTAATGATTTTTTTAAAAATTTTCGTCTTTGCATATGGTGATGTCAGTTAATCTGTTGTAATGGATAACATAAGATTATTTGCTTAGGTTGCAGTTTTAAAACCGACAGTTAAGACATTTTTTTCCAAGGGTTGAAGTCACTGAGATGGATTTTATCTGTCAGAAATCAAAAACAAAAAACAGGTTTTTTATAACTGTACCTGGTTGCTAATTATTGTATCATGGTTTATTGGCTTATTTTTTTATTCCGGAGACATCAGAATGTTTTCAGAAAACCGGAACCTGAAATTGGAATAATATACGTTTATTATATTTGTTGGATTTGAAAGAAATAAGTCCATAAAATTTTGAATTATCACCGAATTTGATAATTATTTTATTTTTCAAAAACATGATTTTCTGTTGCTTTCTGAATATGTTTTATCCATTTGTTTTGGTTAGCGCCTGCCCTTTTTTTGTTTCGTCGAAATGACCATTATCAAACACCCTATGTCCGTTAACAAAGGTATGTGTCACTTTTGTCTGAAATTCCGTTCCTTCTAACGGCGACCATCCACATTTGTATAAAATATTGTTTTTATTGACTGTCCAGGATGAATCTAAGTCGACAATGCTCAGGTCTGCAAAATAACCTTCACGGATAAAACCTCTTTTGTCGATATTGTAAAGGATTGCCGGGTTATGACACATTTTTTCAGCAATTTTTTCTAATGAAATGAGGCCTTGTTTAAAAAATTCGAGCATGATGTTTAAGGAATGCTGAATAATTGGTGCACCAGACATGGATTGAAAATAAGGTTTTTGTTTTTCTTCCGGAGTATGGGGAGCGTGGTCCGTGGTTACTATGTCAATGCGGTCATCCAACAAAGCTTTCAGAAGCCCTTTTTTATCTTTCTCTGTTTTTATGGCGGGATTCCATTTTATCAGGGTTCCCAATCGCTGATAGTCCTTGTCAGAAAACCAAAGGTGGTGAACGGATACTTCAGTTGTGATATTTTTTTCTTGCAAGGGAATATCATTTCGGAAAAGATGTGTTTCAGCTTCTGTGGTCAGATGTAAAATGTGCAGCCTCGCCTTATGTTTATTTGCTATCTCAATGGCCCTTTTTGTTGCTTCATAACAAGCTTGTTCGCTTCTTATGTGAGGATGGAATTCAATCGGCACATTTTCACCATATTTTTCAAGAAATATATTTTCATTCTCTTCCACTATTTGTTCTTTTTCGGAATGGATTGCTATGATCGATTTGCAGTTTGCAAACAGTTTTTCCATGGTATCCGGATTGTCTGCGAGCAGGTTTCCTTTTTTTGTAAAATAGAGACCGTCATCTGAGACACCCAAAAGGGCAGAGGTATCAAGTTGAATGACTTCATCAAGATTGTCATTGTTTACACCTAAAAAAAATCCAAAATTAGCCAATGATTTTTCAGACGCCAATTTGTATTTCTCCATAAGGATGTCCGATGAAAGTACATTTGGAACGGTGTTGGGCATATCTATAAATGAAGTCACCCCTCCGGCCACAGCGGCTTTGCTTTCGGTGTACAAATCACCTTTATGCGTTAACCCCGGGTCCCGAAAATGAACTTGTCCATCAATAATCCCCGGAAATAAAAATTTGGATGTACCATCTATTACGAATGCATTTGTTTCATCAAAAGAATGGCCAATTTTTTGAATAATTCCTTTGTCTATAAAAACATCTGAAATGTATATCCGTCCTTCGTTTATGATACTGATATTTTTAATTACTACCTTTTCTGTCATATTTATTTGTTTGTCATGTTGTTTTGAGTTTTTTATGGATTTACACAAAAAACATTCATAAAACCACTATTTTGACTTCAAAAGTAGGAAAAAGTACACATTTTAATGTATTTTCAGCTACTTTTTTGTCAATATACAAAAACTTGTTATGTCAAAAAGAACTATCTGAAGTGGATTTTCCAAAAGGAATATAGGTGAAATCCCGCATTATGGGATTTCTGATGCCGGCCTCTTTACATCTACTATATTGCGATCTGTCAGTGCAATTAAACAGTTCAACAATTAAACAATTCTCCATTTTATCAGTTCATCAGTTTTCACTACCTTTGCTTTTTGCAAAATAAATCTCGTATGGCTTCCATAATTATCATTGGTTCAGGTCTCTGCGGCACCCTGATGGCGCTTCGTTTGGCACAAAAAGGGTATCACGTTGATATTTACGAAAAAAGACCGGACATGCGTCAGGCAAATATCGGTGGCGGAAGATCGATCAATCTTGCACTGTCCGACAGAGGCCTCAAAGGTTTGGAAATGGTGGGCCTGCGCGAAAAAGCGCTCGAACTGGTCATACCAATGAAAGGTCGTCAGATACATGATCAAAAGGGAAACCAACAGTTTTTTTCCTACAGCGGAAGACAAGGCGAAGTCATCAATTCTATTTCTCGCAAAGGGCTCAATATTCTGTTGATGGATGAAGCACAAAAAACGGGAAAAATCCGTTTCTTTTTTCGTCACGAATGTTCGGATATCGATTTTGACAGAGGTGTCGCTACCGTCAAAAATCTTGAGACCCACGAAGAATCCACTATCTCCGGAGAAGTCATCCTGGGGACAGACGGCGCTTTTTCAGCAGTGAGACAAGCGATGATGCGACAAAGCGGTGCGTTGCGGTTTCAGTACAGCCAAAGTTTTTTAGATACCGGCTATAAAGAGCTTACTATTCCTGCTACACCGGACGGAGGGTTCAGATTGGAAAAAAATGCCTTGCACATTTGGCCGAGAGAAGGATTTATGTTGATTGCACTACCTAATCTTGATGGTAGTTTTACGGTGACTTTGTTTCTTCCTTTCGAAGGAGAAAAAAGTTTTGCCAACCTGCATAGCCCGACGGAAATAAAACAATTTTTTGATACGTATTTTGCTTCCGCAACCGAACATATGCCGGATCTGGTAGAAGATTTTTATGAAAATCCGACCAGTTCCTTGTGTACGATCAAATGTTTTCCATGGCAGGTAGGTGGCAAGGTGGCTTTGATGGGTGATGCAGCACACGCTGTCGTCCCGTTTTACGGACAAGGTATGAACGCTTCATTTGAAGATTGTGTTGTTCTGGATGCCTGTATGGACCAATTTCCGGGAGAATGGAACCATATTCTTTCGGCTTATGAAACAGCCAGAAAAGTCAATGGTGATGCCATCGGTGATCTGGCTGTTGACAATTTTTACGAAATGAAAGCAGCAACAGCAGATCCGGTTTTTGCCCTGAAAAGGAGGATAGAACTGGACCTCGAACAAAACTTTCCCGACTACTTCAGTAAGTACAGCATGGTGACGTTCAGAGAAGATCTGCCGTACAAAATCGCCATGGACAAAGGTAGGGAACAGGATGCACAATTGATGGAATATGCAAAAACCATCTTTCCGGGCCAGGAATGGAACAGAGAAGAGGTCTATCAAATGTTAAAAAATAAGGTATAATCGTTTGTTTCTCTTAAGGGTTTTTCATTGGGAAAATCATATCATCACCCAATACAAATATATGCTCTCCTTTAGAGGGTGTAATGGTTTTTGCTCCGGTAAAATAACCGAAAGCAGGCATCAAAGCAAGTGATTTTCCAAAATAAAAACAAGGCAGCCGCATGCTTTGACGACCTTTTCCGCTCACCCTTACCGCCGGATGAATATGGCCTGCAATATTGTATTTTCCTTCTTCGATGGTTTCCATCGGTTCGTGGCTGAACATCAGATTTTTGTAATACCAGGTTTCTGTTATGATCAGTTTCAGGTTTTGATATACCCTTTCGGGAAAAACATCGTGGTTTCCTTTGACGAGAATGGTTTGTATCTCCGGAAAATCAGACAGACAATCCTCTAATTGCGGTATTATACTTTCGTCAAAAGAATGAAATAAATCACCCAAAAAAATCAGGGTCTCCGGTTTTAGTTTTTCAATCAGCAACTTTAGATTTTCAATTGTTTTATCCTTTTCGGAAAAGGGTAGGGCTATACCTTTTTTGCGGAAATAAGCCGTTTTTCCTATGTGTAGATCAGAAACTACCAGCGTTTTGACTTCAGGGATAAACATCGCTTTTTCGTGCAATAAACGGACGGAGACTCCTGAAATATCAAAGGTAAGGGATGTATTCAAAAGAAAAAATTATATTATTATATTGGTTAACAGAAAATTTCAATCATGAGGAATTCTGTTTACCACAAAACTTTTAAGCCAATGTCTGTGTATTTATAAATATTCTCATCGTCAGTGATAAAGACAAGATTATTTTGAATTGCCTGCCAAATCATCATCCGATCAAAAGGGTCTTTGTGATGATAGGATTGTAGTTTGTAGAATGATATAGTATCTAAAGTTGTTAATTGTAGATAAGATGGGGCAAAGTTTGCATCAATACTCTGAAATAATTCTTCAGGTGTTCTACCATTCAGGGATAATTTACCCATTGAATATTTGACATTAATTTCCCAGATACTGACAACACTTATGTAAATTTCGTTTAAATCATTAAGTAAAATATTCTTTACTTTCCGGCTAAGTTTTTCTTCATGAAAAGCAAGCCATAATAATGTGTGCGTATCAATTAAATAGTTCATTATACCTAAAATCCCATTTCTTCAAGTTCTTCTTTTGACCACTGAAGATCTTCTTTTTTAATATCTATACCATTATCAGCCAGGAATCCAAGCTTTCTTTTTTTCTTTTCAGAAGGTGGTATGTTTTTGCCGAAGTATCCCACCACATCACCCGATTTTCCTTTAATCACTTTTATAGTTACTCCTTTTTTTATCAGCTCAACAACTTCTGAAAACCTTGATTTAAAATCACCTATATGCATTGTTTGTATCATACTACATATTATTTGATTGCAAAGATACAATGTATTTGTCAACTTGTCAAGTTGATTTTAATAATGAACATCCTATACACTGAATTAACCAACATGAATCAATTTGAAACCGGATGCTATATTATGAATTTTATCCTGCAAGATGAAGTGGTTCGAAATGACAATTTTTGATATGGGAATGTGGGGAGGCAAGGAAGTTCGGCCTTGCCGAACTTCCTTGCTTCCCCACATTAAACTTTATTCCTACGTCATTTCGATGGCGCTGTGGCGCCTGAGAAATCCCGATGCTAAGTTTTGAGCTTTAATGTATTAATATTTGTGGTGTCGAATTACAAATTCTTAAAAAATAGGATCGTTGTTGCAAATTGCGACCATCGGGGGGATCGTTGTAACAGGCTTCGACAATTGAACGTTTATATTACACTTTTTTAATAATGATCTAATGCAGAGACTATAACGACAATGACTTCTTTTTCCAGAATTTGATAGATCAACCGATCTTTTATATTGAGTCTTCGGCTCCAATAACCGGATAATTCGTGTTTGAGTTGTTCGGGTTTTCCCGTACCTGTTGTAGGATGATTTTCAAGTTCAATCAATATTAATTCAAGTTTTTTTATGGTAGATTTGTCCCCGGACTTTTGAATTTGCTTCATCTCTTTTTGAGCAGTTTCTTTTATTTCTATAAAATACTTTCCCATATTTTTGCCGGGTTTACTCTAATAGTTTTTTCATTTTCGGTATCAAGTATCTTTTTTACAAACATAGGATCATATGGCCGATCTTCCTTTTTGACTTTTGGCTTTTTAATTTCAAAGGTGATATTCATTTCTTCCAAAAATGTCTTAAGAGCACTAAGCTTTTCTTTTTCTGTGCGGATGATTAATGTCTCCATTGTGAAGTATTTTATACAAATGTAATTATATTCTTAATAACAGATGACCGTTTACAAAAGTTCCGCGTGATGACAAGCTGCCAGAGCGACTTTGCAAAACTGCAGTGCGATTTTTCAACCATTTTTAATGCTACTTTGTTATATTTTAATAAAATAAGTTTTCAAACTCCCTTCCTACCTCACATTAAACTTTATTCCTACGTCATTTCGATGGCGCTGTGGAGCCTGAGAAATCCGTAGGGTAGTTTTCAATGCTGATCGTCTTACCGTACGGCAGTTTGCAATCACGATGTTGTCTTTCCGGCATTTTTAATGGGTAATCTGCAAAATTCCCGAACAACTTTGTTTTCAACAAATCATACAAATTTAAGAAATCCGGCAATTAAAAACAATTTTCAAAAAATTATGGTTTTACCATTCAAAACTATTAACTTAGCCACATATTTTCAGATACTTTTCCCGGACCTTTTGGTTTGGGTTATTAATACAAACAAAACATGGTCAACCTCGAACAAATTCCTGAATTTAAATCTTCTCCCGGTCTCAAAGAAAAATTATTTGCTTTATCAACTTTAAAAACGCTTAAAAAGGGAGAAGTCCTCATTTCCGAACAATCATACATCCGTTCAGTTCCCATTGTCATCAGCGGCAGCCTGCAGGTCCTTCGTTCTGATGACGAAGGCCGCGAAATCCTGATGTACTACCTTCGTGGCGGTGAAAGTTGTATCATGTCCTTTATGGGAGGATTACACCATGAAACGAGTAAGGTCAAAGTTGTGGCTGAGGAAATCACGGAAATCCTCTTTTTGCCTATCGAAAGAATACGCGACCTCATCCGCGAATATCCGCAATGGCTCGAATACATGTTTAATCTCTACCACAAACGTTTTGACGAACTCCTCGAACTGGTCAATGCCATCGCTTTTAAAAAAGTAGACGAAAGACTTCTCGACCTGTTGCACAAAAAACAAAAACTCACCGGAAGTTATATTCTCGAAGTAACGCACGAACAATTGGCCCACGAATTGGCAACTGCCAGAGTGGTCATTTCCCGGCTTTTAAAACAACTCGAAGACAAAGGAATGGTGGAATTGGGAAGGAATAAAATTTTTCTGAGAATGCCTTCGGATAAAAAATAAATCAAAGGTTTTTCTATCCAAAATTCAGGTTACTTAAGTTTTATCTTACGAAAAAAAAGAATGGATTTTATTTTCGTTTCTCCTCTGTTTTTATAACATCTCCTTTCATCAGGCCGACCATTTCGGCAGTTTGGTTCTCGAAATAAACAACATCCCCAACAGGAAAAAAACACCCAAAACCAGTACGGAATTCCGCATATTTCCCGTCAGATTTTCGGCAAGACCAAACGAAAAAGTGCCTGTAACAATGGCCATTTTATAGATCACATCCATCAGACTGAAATAAGAAGTGGTGTCCTTTTTTTCCGGAATTATGGATGAATAACTCGCCCTCGAAAGACTTTGAATTCCACCCATCACCATACCGACCAAAATCGCCAGAAAGTAAAAAAAACTTTTGCTGGTTGTCACGTAAGCACCAATGCAGATAGCTATCCATATACCCAACATGATCATAATGGAAAGCCTGTTGCCGTACTTACTTCCCACCAAAGAAAATAAATATGCACCGAGGATTGCGACGAGTTGTAGTATCAATACCAACAAAATGAGTTCGGTGGATTCAAATTGTAATTCCTGTTTGGCAAAAACCGTAGCCAGATAAATGACTGTTTGTACTCCGGCAGAATAAAAAAAGAAGGCCGACAAAAACATCAGAATGTTAGGATTGGCTCTGACATTACGGAATGCTTTTTTTAATTCCAGAAAACCGTTTTTAAATACTTTTTCTGTAAAGTTGGTCCTTTTGTCTTTGGGTAAATATCGCAAAGTATACTGAGCAAAAATGACCCACCAAAGCCCGACCAACAAAAATCCCAACCGATAAGCAGCCTGACTGTCCTGCAAACCAAACCATTCGGGTTTATTGCCCAAAAACAAAATGGTGATCAGTAAGATGACACTACCAATATATCCCAGGGTATATCCTTTGGCACTGACGGCATTGTAGCGATCTTCGGTCACAATCAATGGCAGATAGGAATCGTAAAAAACCAGACTACCTGAAAATCCTACCGTCGCCATGATAAATGCCGTGGTTCCAAGCCAAAGTTGTGGCTCTCCCTTAAAAAGATATAATACCATACAAGCCATAGATCCCACCAACGTAAAGATGTGCAGAAAAAACTTGCGCCTCCCGCTGTAATCCGCGATACCCGACAGAACCGGTGACAAAAAGGCAATGATCAAATAAGAAAATGTCACCGCAAAGGAATATAAGGCTGAATTGCTGAAATTCAGGCTTCCCAACTGAATGTTTTCCGGCGTATATGCTATAAAATAAATGGGAAAAATCGCTGTGGAAATGACCAGAGAATACGCCGAATTTGCCCAGTCAAAAATGGCCCAGGCGTTGATCACACGTTTATCATTGATGGCAAATGTACTCATTGGTTGGTTATTGAAGAGGCTAAGGTATAAAAAAAATCTATAGGTGGTTGAATGTCAATAACCTTTTATAGTGTTAATGCAATAATCCGGCTTCTGTTGGGTGTAAAATTGTTTTTTACCCATCATAACAGAACCTGAAACTTATTGAAAACAGACTGTTTTTTTATCACCTCGTTGGGTTATTCCGACAATTTTTGGATACACATTTCTCTGACCGACCAAAGGGTAGTAAAATCCTGTGAAATGTTGTTTTCCGCCATCCATATTTTCAAAAAGGTTTGGTGATAGGCTACCTTAAAAGAAGTAACATCTTCAGGAGCAATTACGATTTCTTTCAGAATATCTTTTTTTGGGATTTCAAAATGGTCATTTCCAAGGGTAAGATCAAAACGGGTATCATTAAGTTTGAGATAACAATGTGCTTCGGGAAGGTAATCCAATCCGTGTTCTGTTAGGGTCGTACCGATTTTGGGCGTGTTGTGTTGATTCATTTTATACATACCCAGGATGAGATGTACGCCGGGAATCTGATTTTTTTCTGCTATTTTTTTGAGCAATGCATGTTTTGAACTGCAACTGCCTTTTTTTTCAGAAATGACCAATGAAAAATCTTCGCGGTTTTCATTTCGTCCATATGGCAAATGTCGCACAAATTCCAGCAAATCACTCCATGTTTCTATGTTTTTGGACCTGACCAGCTTTGTGAGATCGTCTGCAGAAGTCAGCTTTTTGTGTTGAACGGAAAAAATAATTTTGTGTCCGTCAGGATCCGAAATCATCATGCCATTTTGTGCCCAATACGGATTTTTGGGTTGTTCTGTCGCGATACCGGACTTGTGCAGTTTTTTTTGAATGGCCACCCATTCTATATCTGAATACACGTAAAAAACCAGGGCGTCATCTTCATCAAATGTGTGATGTGGTTTATTTTCCGATAGGGTAAATTCCAAATGCCAATCCCTTTCGGGAAAACCCAAAAAAATACCGTCATAACCATCGTGATTTTCAAAAGAGCCTAATATTGACAGACCTGCAACGTCAGTATAAAAATTTGTGATGTTTTGTAAATCTGTGGTATGTCTGGCGTATCGGAAGTTCATGATATTTGTGGTGAAATGAATTACCTAATTGAAAAATGATTAATTGAGCTTAAATTTGACCGGTAAAGTGTATTGTACCCTGACAGGCTCACCTTTTTGTTTTCCCGGAGTAAATTTCGGAAATGATTTTACCAGCTTTAATGCTTCCTCATCGCAACCTCCACCTATACCCTTGGCGACTTTACATTCAGTCAGGGAACCGTCTTTTTCAACAACACAAGTTACGATCACTTTGCCTTCAATACCATTTTCCATGGCAACAACGGGATATTTTAAATTTTTGCCAATATATTCATTCATGGCTTCTGTTCCTCCCGGAAATAAAGGCATTTGTTCTGCAAAATTTTGGATTTCGACAGATGAATCCTGTTCTTTGACTTTTTCTACAGGTTTTGACATTTCTTCCATAATCCCCATTTTTTCAGTCAACACAATTTCTTTAATGGGTTCTGAAAATTTTTCTTCAACCTTTTTCTCCGGAGTTCTTACCGGAAGGTTTTCGTATTTTCGCGGGTCAATACTTGCCGTGTCTCCATATTCATTGATGGCTGTAAAAACCGGATAATATTTATAATCATCCACCAAAGCAATCATTTTACCTTTTAGCACTTTTGATTTGTGATAAGCAATATAATGTACATTGACCGGCTCCCTGATGGTTGTGGCTGAAGAAAAAACTTTTTCCATCTTCTGATTTACAATCAAATATTCTTTTTCTTTTTGAAGGACGTAATAATTATTTAACATCCAGGTTATTTGTCTGTAATTTTCCGGCGAAAGTTTTTTATCAGCAAGATTCAATATCCTTGGTTTTGAGTTAAAATCACCCACTACAAAATACATGTTTGGATCATGCGTATATTTGATCGAAGAATAAGTTGTATCCAATAAATTTTTACCATCAAAATCCACTAGTGTGCTTCGTCCGTAACCAAGACTATCATTCATTTTCGTAGCAATCAAAGGATAATTTTCTGAAAAATACTCAAAGTTTGTGTAGCCATTTAAGGTAGTTATTTTCCCGTTTGGTTGCAGAAAGTACAATTCGCCGGTAGACTTGCTTGTTAATGCATAATGATCATAAAAATAATACCAGTCCAAAGTTCTTTCATTTTTTTGACCGCTGTACGCCCTGCTATAAGTGTATTGTCCGGGTAAAACTTTATTGCCCTTTTTATCATAAAGACAGACAAGATCACTCGTTTTGTCCGCGGTCATGTAATAATTCGGATTGATAATGACCTGAAAATTACCTTCAGGTATGATTATTTTTCCTTTTTGATCATACACAACAGATGTTTCCAAAGTGTAATCACTGTTTTTTTTACGGCTAATCCAATGACCATCCAAACCATGTTTAAAAGATTGATATTCAAAAGGAATGATGGTTTTTCCTTTATGATTCACCATGCCTAAAGCATAATTACCTTTATTAGGATCAGATCTGAGAATGGTTTCATTTCCATTGGTCCAATAACCGGACCCCGGATCGTTTGGTGTGATCAGTTCGAGGTCGGAATTGTAAATATTCGTTTTGTGGTCAAGCCCTTCAATACCAAAACAGGTATTGTCTATATCATGAGGTTCGACTATTTTACCAGGAATACTTTTGATGATTTCACCCTTTGCATTAAAAAAATATAAAATTTTTTCTTCGTAAGTTCTGGCAACCAACAAGTTTTCATTGATCGCTCTGACATATTGATATTTTTCCGGAATGATGATTTTTCCATCGTCACGAATCATACCCCAGGAGTTTTTTAGTTTGTCATTTTTTGTTACAGCCGCAAATCCATACTGATTGGAAAAATTGTTGAAGTGCGCTTGGATGTGCTGATACATCAATGGCACACGAATGGAACCATCTCCATTAAACAATAACATTTTTCCATCTTTTTTGCCGGCAAATATTTCCAGAGGATTGGGTTCAATATCATCATAAATAGCAGGAACAATGACATTTCCGGCGACATCCATGACTCCTTTTTTTTGCAAAGATTCATCAACAAAAACGCGTTTTTTTGTTTGTGCTGACAAACAAAAAGCAAATACCAGGAAAACCATAATGATTTTCAATCTAAGACTTAAAAACATGGTTAAGCTTTACATTTTTATGAAGTCAAACAACGGATCAGAACAATCCCCAAACTTTTCCATCCTGATCAATGCTGATTCTTTCTGCACTGGGTTCTGCAGGAAGTCCCGGCATACGCATGACGTCACCTAATAAAGGTACCAAAAATCCTGCTCCGGCAGACATTTCAAATTCTCTGACGGTGACGGTAAATCCTTCCGGTCTGCCGAATTTTTTTTCATCATCTGAAAGACTCATTGGCGTTTTGACCATACACATCGGCAATCCTTCCAATCCGAGACTTTTGATCAGTTTCAGTTGTGATTTTGCTTTGGAAGTATATTCCACACCCACGGCTCCGTATATTTTGGAAGCAATGGTGAAGATTTTATTTTCAACAGTATCAGACCAATCGTACAAAAACCGGAAATCTTTGTTTTGTTCCATACTATCGATAACGGCTTGGGCCAAATTGGCTGCTCCTTTACCTCCGTCGACAAATCCTTTGCACAATACGGCTTTGACACCAAGTTCTGCACACATTTTGATGACGACCTCACATTCTTCATCCGAATCCGAATAAAAATGATTGATGGCAACCACTGGTGTGATACCGTACAATTGTATGTTTTCGATATGTTTCTGAAGATTGCAGAATCCTTTGGCTACCGCTTCAGCATTGGGTGTTTTTAATTCATCTGCTTTGAGTCCGCCGTGATGTTTCAGCGCTTTGATCGTAGCTACGATGACGACAGCACTGGGTTGTAATCCTGAAGAAGCACATTTGATATTGATAAATTTTTCGGCACCGAGATCTGCACCAAATCCCGCTTCCGTCACCACATAATCCGCCAGGGACAATCCCATTTTAGTCGCAATGATGGTGTTGGTACCCTGCGCTATACTGGCAAAAGGTCCGCCGTGCAGGATAGCCGGATTTCCTTCCAATGTTTGGACAAGATTGGGCTTGATTGCGTCTTTGAGCAGTACGGCCATAGCACCTACTGCTTTCAGGTCCCTTGCAAAAACGGGTTTTCCGTCAAAGGTTTGACCAATGTAAATATTGCCTAATCGTTCCTGAAGACCGTCCATATCCTTGCTCATACACAAAATCGCCATGATTTCGGAAGCCGGTGTGATATTAAAACCATCTTCTCTCACAACACCGTTGGTTTTGCCGCCCAAACCGATGACAATATGACGCAAAGCTCTGTCATTCATATCCATCACCCGTTTCCAGCTAATAGTCCTTGGGTCTATGTTTAGTGTGTGTTTTACATTTTGTAGGTTATTGTCGATCAATGCCGAAAGCAGATTGTTTGCCTTTTCGATTGCTGAAAAATCACCTGTAAAATGAAGGTTAATATCTTCCATCGGAATGACTTGAGCATACCCTCCGCCGGCAGCACCACCTTTGACACCAAAGACGGGACCCAAAGAGGGTTCGCGAAGGACAGCAATGGTTTTTTTGCCGATATAGTTGAGACCATCGCTCAATCCGATAGAGGTGGTGGTTTTACCTTCACCGTATTTGGTTGGTGATAAAGCGGTTACGAGTATGAGTTTGCCATCCGGTTTTTCTTTTCCCAAAGAAAGCGGGAGTTTAGCTTTGTATTTACCGTAATATTCCAGATCATCTTCAGGAATATTCAGTTTTGCTGCAATGTGTTTGATATGCTGAATCTTAGCATTCTGGGCGATTTCCAGATCTGTGGGAAATGTTGACATGTTTACAATTTTGTACAAAAGTGAGTTATTTTTCCGAAACGAAAAAATTTTGACAGGGAGAATATTTTCAGAATAGAATGGAAGACAAAAAAAAACGGGTACACTTATTAAGTATACCCGTTTTTATGGTCAAACGTATTAAAAATGTTTATAAAACATCTTCAACCGGTGTATATGGTAGATTAAATGCTTCGGAAACTCCCTGATAAACAACTTTGCCGTTTACCACATTAAGTCCCATTTTGAGCTCCTGGTTGTCCTGACAGGCTTTTTTCCAGCCTTTTTCTGCCAATTGAAGGGCATAGGGCAGGGTAGCGTTTGTCAATGCTACCGTGGACGTGTAAGGTACTGCTCCCGGCATATTGGCCACACAATAATGAACTACTTCGTCAATGATAAAAACAGGATCGTCGTGAGTGGTTGGTTTGCATGTTTCTATACATCCTCCCTGATCTACTGCTACGTCAACGATGACGGTTCCGGATCTCATTTCTTTCAGCATGTCTCTGGTAATCAATGACGGTGCTTTAGCTCCCGGAATCAACACCGCTCCTACGATCAGATCGTGATTTTTAATGAGTCTTCTGATGGTAAGTTCGTTGGAGTACATCGTGATTACATTGGCCGGCATGACGTCACTCAAATAGCGAAGTCTTTTCAGACTCACATCGAGAATAGTAACCATGGCACCAAGACCTGCTGCCATTTTTGCTGCCTGTGTTCCCACGACACCACCACCTAATACCAACACTTTGGCAGGAGGAACACCGGGTACACCGCCTAACAAAACACCTCTTCCTTTTTGTGGTTTTTCAAGATATTTTGCTCCCTGTTGAATGGCCATTCTACCTGCTACTTCAGACATAGGTACCAATAATGGCAAAGATCTGTCACTCGCTTCAACCGTTTCGTAAGCAAGACAAACAGCATTGCTGTTGATCATCGCTTTGGTAAGTGGTTCATAAGAAGCAAAGTGGAAATAAGTGAACAACAATTGATTTGGTTTTACCAAAGAATATTCTTTTTCGATGGGCTCTTTGACTTTAATAATCATTTCTGCAATGCCATATACATCTTCAATGGTAGGAAGAATTTGGGCACCGGCTTCTACATATTCGCTGTCAACAAAACCTGAACCTACACCGGCAGTCGATTGAACATAAACGGTATGACCTCTTTTTGTAAATTCAAGGGCACCGGCAGGCGTTAATGCAACACGATTTTCACTTTGTTTGATTTCTTTAGGAACTCCTATTATCATAATATTTTTATTAAAAGGGATTAAAATGATTCGTTTTTCAAAAATTTTCACAAAAATAGGAATATTCCCATAATGAAAACAAAATCATCAGGCAAAATATCGCTTCCTCTCAATTTATTCGCAATCAATATACTTAAGATATCAGTAACGGTGGTTGTAAACATCATATCTCCTTGTAAAAAACCTGATCGATTCATTTCTGTAAACACTTCAAAACAAGGTTTCACATGTGATACAAACCATGTTATGAAAATTTTAACCATGTTATTATGAAAATTATAAGATGTAAAACTGTAATAATGGGGAAACTAATCCTATTTTTGCACCCACAATGCAATTTTTATACCCATACTTCCTTTGGACTTTGGCAGCACTCGCTGTACCAATCATCATTCATTTATTTTATTTCAAACGGTTTAAAAAAGTATATTTTTCAAATGTGAAATATTTGAAAGAAATCAAAGAAGAAACCTCAAACAGAAATAAATTAAAAGAATTACTCATTCTTTTGAGCAGACTCCTGGCTTTTGCGGCGTTGATTTTTGCATTTGCCCAGCCTTTTATTCCGACAGGAAAAGCATTGAAAGAAGGCAACCAACTCATCAGTGTTTTTGTAGATAATTCTTATAGTATGACTTCCGCAAAGGAGGATATTCCTCTTTTGGATTATGCCAAAGACAGAGCCCGGCAGATTGTACTTTCTTACGGAGATGAAACAAAATTTCAGATTATCACCCAGGATTTATTGGGAAAACATCAACGTTTTTTATCGAGAGAAGATGCTTTGTCATATATTGACGAGATTCAGGCAACCTCTCTGGTTCAGCCTTTGTCAAAAGTTCTTCTCAGACAAAATCAATTGATGAAAGATGAAAACGGCAATAAAAGTATATACCATATTTCGGATTTTCAGGAGAGTATTTTTGATTACGGGCTTGTCAAGGATTCCTTTGCAGAGATCAACCTTCTTCCTTTGCAGACCAATCAGGTTCAAAACGTATCTATAGACAGTGTCTGGATGGAAAATCAGGTGGCTATGATGTTGCAACCAAATAAATTGCTGGTCAAACTCACCAATCATGCGCCTCAATCCGCTGAGGAAGTCCGTTTGTCTGTTTTGCAGGACGGCCAGGAAAAACCCATAAATATTCGTTCTCTGGCTCCGGGAAGTAGCACCATAGATACCATTCCGGTGGTTTTAAAATCCAGGGGCGCACACAAACTTACTGTTAAAATATCAGATTATCCCGTTCAGTTCGATGATGAATATTTTTTGGTACTCAATGTCCCTGACAGCATCATCGCGCTCAATATTTATGATGGGGCACCGAATACCTATCTGAATGCGCTCTTTGAAGGTTTGTCGTATTTTGGTATTCAAAATCAACCCGTCAGTCAGATTCAATACCAGTCTTTTTCAAAATATAATCTGATAATTCTTCAGGATATTCCCGCTATTTCTTCAGGTCTGGCCAGCGAACTGGCAAAATACATAAAAGAGGGCGGAAAAGTCGTGTTGTTTCCATCAGCCAAATCTGGTCCTGAAGCTTACAATACCTTTTTGATGTCAGTACAGGCAGCGACTTTTCAAAATAAATTGACCGTCAGCTCTGAAGTTTCCCGTATCAATACGGAGGAGTTTATTTTCAAAGATGTGTTTAATCAAATCAAAAGTAATGTCAAATTGCCTAAAACGACGACTTCGTTTTCTATAAGGGGAGGAGTTTCGGGTGAAAATATTCTGACCAACAGAGATGGTTCTACCTATTTGGGTAAATACAAAAGCGGTAACGGAATTTTGTATTTATGCGCTTCCTCGCTTTCTGAGGAAGTCAATGATCTGGTAAAAAATGCGGAGATATTTGTACCGATGTTATACAAAATGGCACTTTCAGGTGTAGGAAATAATGTCATTTCTTATACTATTTCGAATAAAACGGTGATAGAAACAAAAAGCAGACAACTTTCAGGTGACCAGGTCTATAAAATGAAAGGGGAAAACGAATTTATTCCCGGCCAAAAAGTACTTGGAAACCGTTTGATGCTCGACGTGGGCGACCAGATCAGAGATGCCGGATTTTACGATATTTTGTCCGGTGAAGAAGTAATGGAGACCGTAGCTTTTAATTACGACAGACGCGAATCCAATATGAAAACGATAAGTTCGGGAGATATCGTGTCAAATCTGGGAGAAAATCCTTTAGGTATTCGTGTCATGGAAGAATCCGAACAGGCAGACATGGCAAACAGTATAGCCATCAAAGATAAAGGTATAACCTTGTGGAAATACTTTTTATTGGGTACATTATTCTTTTTATTGGTTGAAACCTTTTTGATCCGACTTTGGCGGAAAGTATGACTTAACACCTGATTCTATGGAACTTTTTATCAAACAAGCCACCATCTTAGCGTCAAATTCCGGACATCACCAAAAAAAGGTGGATATCCACATCCAAAACGGTAAAATTGCCAGAATTCACCACAAACTTACCGTTCCGCAAAATGTTCAGGTAATCACCGGTAAACAACTATATTGCACTTCCGGACTTGTAGATATCGGTACTCATACCGGAGAACCAGGCAGAGAAGACAGAGAAACCCTAAGTGCTTTGTCTAAAGCAGCCAGGGCCGGCGGGTACACCACTATTTTACCTTTTCCCAATACTTTTCCGTACGTTCAGACTAAGGCTGACATTCACTATCTCATAGAAAAAGGGAATGCTCTCGGTCTGAAAATATACCCGATTGGTGCCTTAAGTAAAGACGGGAAAGGAGAAGATATCGCAGAATATTACGATATGTATAAGGCAGGAGCTGTCGCTTTTTCCGATGGTCTGAAGCCAACTCAAAATGCAGGATTGTTATTGCGGGCTTTGCAGTATGTAACTGCATTTGATGGTGTTGTGATCAATCATCCTAATGATAAAAATCTGGCTAACAAAGGGCAAATGCATGAAGGTTTGCTCAGCACAATGTTGGGTATGAAAGGAGTGCCGACCATTGCGGAGATGGTTATGTTACAACGGGATATATTATTGCATCAATATTCCGGATCGAAGCTTGTGGTACATGCAGTTTCTTCCAAAGAATCAATAGACCTGCTGGTGAAGGAAAAGAAAAACAAAAAAAATATTTTTGTTACCGTTCCTTACCTGAATCTTCTTTGTGATGAAAAAAATGTAGATAATTTTAATGTTTCTTTTAAGGTCGAACCGGTTCTCAGGTCCGAGACTGACAAAAAAGCTTTGATAAGAGGATTGACTTCAGGAACAATCGATGCTGTCATATCCAATCATTTTCCTATCGAAGATGATGGAAAAAATGTTGAATTTCCTTATGCAGATAGTGGTGCAGGTGGAATAGAAACTGCTTTTCGTGCGACCTTAGATACTTTGGGAAATCAAATGGATCTGGCATTTTTGGTTTCCAGATTTAACGAAGCACCCGGAAGTATATTCGGGCTCCCTATGCCGGCAATTGAGGAAGGAGTTTTTGCAGACCTGTGTCTTTTTGACATGGCCACCCCATCAGTTTTTGAAAAGTCATATTCAGTATCAAATAACAACCCGTTTTTGGGAAAAACATTTCAGACAACTGTTGTAGCGAGCATCCTCGGGGAAGATGTATTTTTGGCTAATGAACGGTCTGAATAGTTTGTCGCAAAAAATAACTTTTATTTGAAGATGTTGACTGATTCCGGTTTACCTTGTCAGAATACACTAATCCAATCCCAAAATTTCCTTTAATTGTTTTTCATTTCTGTTACCAGAAGCAAAATCATCAAATGTTTTGGTTGTTTTTTCGATCATATGTGCTTCAATAAAAGGAGCACCTTCTTTGGCACCTTGTTCCGGAGACTTGATACAACATTCCCACTCCAGAACAGCCCAGCCGGTATAATTATATTGTGCAAGTTTGCTGAAGATGGTTGTAAAATCCACCTGTCCGTCTCCAGGAGATCTGAATCTGCCCGGGCGGTCGATCCAATCCTGATAGCCGCCGTAAACACCTGATTTCCCGGTTGGATTATATTCTGCATCCTTGACATGAAACATTTTAATCCTTTCGTGATAATGATCAATCATGGCAAGATAATCCATTTGTTGCAGAACAAAATGGCTTGGGTCGTACAACATGTTGGCTCTTGGATGAAAATCTACTTTTTCCAGAAACCTTTCAAAGGTAATACCGTCATGCAGGTCTTCACCGGCATGGATTTCATAACAAAGATCGACACCATTATCATCAAAGTGGTCGAGAACGGGTTTCCACCTTTTTGCCAGTTCTTCAAAGGCCATATCTATCAATCCGTCGGGACGTTGAGGCCAAGGGTAAACAGTATGCCAGGCCAAAGCTCCTGAAAATGTGGCATGTGCCTTCAGGCCTAAGTGTTTGCTGGCACTACCGGCTTTTTTTACCTGGTCTACGGCCCATTTTTGTCTTTCTTTGGGAAGGCCATGAAGCTGTTCCGGAGCGAATGCATCAAACATGGTGTCGTAAGCAGGATTGACGGCAACAAGTTGTCCTTGTAAATGGGTGCTTAATTCACTGATTTCGAGTCCGTGTTCCAAAACTTTACCCTTGAGCTCGTCGCAATAAAGTTTACTTTCAGCCGCAATCTCAATGTCAAACACTTTTTTGTCCCATGTCGGAATCTGAATGCCTTTGTAGCCCAAAGAAGCGGCCCAAACACAAATATTATCCAGAGTATTAAAAGGTGTATCATCACCCAAAAACTGTGCAAGAAATATAGCCGGACCTTTCATGTTGTTGTTGAGTTGTTATGTTGGTAAATTGTTGACTTGATAATTTTAATAGTTCATCAATTTATGAAATGAGTCAGACAATCGTTTTTTAGGCATAAAAATATTGTCTTCCAGGGCTTTGGTAAAAGGAATTGGCGAATCCAATCCACCCACGCGAACAACCGGTGCATCGAGATACTCAAAACAATGTTCTGAAATATAGGCGGCTATTTCGCCACCCAATCCTCCATAAAGCGTGTCTTCGTGTAATACAAGTACTTTTCCTGTTTTTTGTACCGTTTTTACGACGGCATCATAATCCAAAGGTAAAAGAGAACGCAAATCGAGAATTTCGATGTTATATTCCGATTTTTCTGCAAGTTCCAATGCCCAATTAACGCCGAGACCATACGTAATGATACTGACGTCCTTTCCTTCCCGGGTGATTGCCGCTTTACCAATAGGGACGTTATAATATCCTTTTGGCACCATAGTGGCATTCTGTCTGTATAATGCTTTATGTTCAAAATACATCACCGGATTGGGATCTTCAAAAGCCGAAATAAGCAGACCTTTGGCATCATAAGCATTGGATGGGTAGACTACTTTTAGTCCGGGTGTATGGGTAAACCATGCTTCGTTGCTTTGTGAATGAAAAGGACCGGCTGCCACACTTCCACCGGAAGGCATTCTTATGACGACATCTGCTTTTTCTCCCCATCGGTAGTGTAGTTTTGCCAGATTATTAACGATCTGGTTGAATCCACATGTGACAAAATCGGCAAATTGCATTTCTACCATGGCTTTGTATCCTTCCATACTCAGCCCTAAACCGATACCTACAATGGCGCTCTCACATAATGGCGTATTACGAACCCGGTGTTTTCCGTATTTTTCGACAAATCCCTGAGTAACTTTAAAAACACCTCCGTATTCTGCGATGTCCTGCCCCATAAGCACCAGATTGTCGTGTTTGGACATGGCCTGATCCAAACCATCTGTTATGGCATCAACAAAACGTTTTTCCTCCGTTTCAGAAGCAGGTTGTACGGGTTTATAATCAAAAGGTGCGTAGACATCTGCTAATTCCTGAGTTTCTGAGGACACAATGGCCGGTTCATTGTCAGCAGCCTGCCACGCTACGTCTATTTCTTTTTTAATTTCAAGGATATATTCCTGTTTTTTAGACTCTTCTAAAATATTATTTTCAATTAAATAATTTTCAAAATTCTGAATGGGGTCTTTTTGTGCCCATTCATCCATGAGTTCCTGAGGTACATATTTGGTGCCTGAAGCTTCTTCATGTCCTCTCATTCTGAAAGTGCGGCATTCTACCAACCATGGTTCCGGATTTTCGCGGATTTCAGCCGCAATTTTTGAAAAAGTCTGATACACTTCAAGGATGTTGTTACCATCAATGGTGATCGATTTCATGCCGTACCCTTTGCCTCTGTCTGCCAGGGTGTCGCAGACGTATTGTTCTCTGACCGGTGTTGAAAGTCCGTAACCATTGTTTTCGATAACAAAAATTACCGGAAGTTTCCACACAGCCGCGGTATTCAGTGCCTCATGAAATTCTCCCTGACTCGTACCCCCTTCACCGGTGAAAGCCAATGAAATTTTGGGTCGTTCAGCCAACTTGTGCCCCAAAGCTACACCTGCTGCCAGGGACAATTGCGGACCTAAATGGCTGATCATACCAACAATGTGATATTCCGGTGCCCCGAAATGAAAGGAACGGTCTCTGCCTTTGGTAAATCCCAGAGCTTTTCCTTGCCATTGACAAAAAAGCCTGGTGAGAGGCATTTTTCGGGCAGTAAAAACACCCAGATTCCGGTGCATGGTAAATATTTTTTCATCATTTTCCAAAGCCATTGTACTACCTACCGAAATTGCTTCCTGCCCGATGCCTGAAAACCATTTACTGACCTTGCCCTGTCTAAGTAAAATCAGCATTTTTTCTTCTATGAGCCTGGGTTCAAGCAATGCTTTATACAGAGATAAAAGTGTTTTGTCTTCGAGGTTATTGCGCTCAAATACCATATATTTTTTATTTCAATTTTTTATGATTGATTACATTCTTTGCACACACCTTTCAGAAGCATATCCCGTGTGACAACCGTATATCCTTCGGGAACCTTGACATCGGGTACATTCAATTCGTCGATACAAAATGATTTGTCACATTTTTCGCAATGAAAATGAACATGTTGGTCATGGTGGTGGCCTTCGTCACAATCTCCTTCACACATGGCATATTTGAGATTGCCGTTGTTGTCTGATATTTTGTGAATTAATCCTTTTTCTTCAAAACTTTTGAGGGTTCGGTACAGGGTAATCCGGTCAAAATTTTCCAATTTTGATTCTATATCATTATTAGACAGTGCGTATTTGCTGTCGTGAAAAATATCCAGAATCTGTGCACGGAATAAAGTGTGTCTCAGACCGTGTTTTTTGAGGGTTTCTTCAATTTGTACCATCTGCTGCTATTTTACGCCGAAACCATTAGCCCAGGTTGTTTCGGGAGAAACAAAACACAATTTTCCATCTCCGTTTTCAGCCATAAGGATCATACCCTGAGATTCAATACCTTTCATTTTTCGGGGTGCCAGATTGGCTACGATCACTACTTGTTTTCCGGTGATTTCTTCCGGTTTATAGTGTTGTGCAATTCCTGATACAACGGTTCTTTGTTCAAAACCAAGATCAAGACTGAGTTTTAGTAATTTGTCGGCTTTAGGCACTGCTTCTGCAGCAATGATGGTGGCTGTTCTCAGATCAAGTTTTGAAAAATCATCAAATTGAATTTCAGGTTTTACTTCCTGACGGGTTTCGTTTTCGGAAACGGGTTGGACCTGATCTTTTTCTTTATTTTTTAATTTCTGAACCTGATATTCGATGGTTTCATCATCGATTCGGGTGAATAAATGTATAGGCTCGCCGATGACATGACCTGTTTTGATGACTGGTTTTCCTTCAGCCAGTTGGTCGAGCATTTTTACCAGATCTCCATTGTTTTTTAATGGAGGTAATTGCAGTAAAGCCGTTATTTTTTCGGAAGCAAAAGGCAAAAATGGTTGGCACATGATTCTGATAGCTGCTACATACTGCAACGTCAGGTTCATCACCACCTTGACCCTTTCCGGATTGTCTTTGAAAGCTTTCCAGGGTTCGTTAAATTGTAGGATCTGATTTCCTTTGGTAGAAATTTCCATCATGGTCTTCAGGCCGTCTTTAAATCTGAACTCGCGGATATGTTGTGCGTATTCCTGAATATCGTCAAATAAACGAAGGAGTTCACTGTCATGATAGGTTTCTTCGTATTGATCTTCCGGACTGTTGATTTCGACATTTTCGTCAAATTTCGGCACTTTACCGCCGTAATATTTTTGAGTAAGAACAACGACGCGATTGACAAAATTTGCCAGATTATTGACCAACTCATTATTGACACCATCCTGAAATCCTTTCCAGGTGAATTCGCTGTCTTTTTGTTCCGGCATATTTTTTACCATACAATATCTTAATTCGTCTTGTCTGTTTGGAATGTCTTCGAGGTATTCGTGTACCCACACCGCCCAATTGCGGGAAGTGGATATTTTGTCACCTTCCAGATTCATAAATTGGTTTGCAGGAACGTTATAGGGTAGAATATAATCTCCGTGAGCTTTCAGAATGGCAGGAAAAATCAGGCAATGAAATACAATATTATCTTTGCCGATAAAATGAATCAGCGCGGTATCATCAGATTGCCAATATTTTTTCCAGTTTTTTTTGTTGTCTGCTGCCCATTGTTTGGTTGCAGATATATATCCGATGGGAGCATCCATCCAAACGTACAATTTTTTGCCTTCATGACCGGGAATGGATTTCGGAACGTCGACGCCCCAGTCCAGATCTCTTGTCATAGCACGTGGTTGAAGGCCAGAGTCAAGCCATGATTTGCATTGACCTAAAACGTGGTTTTTCCAATCATCAGGATCGTGTGTTTCCATGCCGTCGACCTGACCGGTTTCGATCCAGGGTCTCAACCATGTTTCGTATTTATCCAACGGAAGATACCAATGTTTGGTTTTTTTAAGCACAGGTGTTTCTCCTGAAAGCATCGATTTGGGTTCGATTAAATCTGTGGGATTCAGCGATGTTCCGCAATTTTCACATTGGTCACCATAGGCACTGTCAAAACTACATTTAGGACAAGTACCTTTGATATAACGGTCAGCCAGAAATTGGTTTGCTTTTTCATCAAAATACTGTTCGGATTCCTGTTCTGAAAATTCTTTCTTTTTGTACAATTTTTCGAAAAAATCCTGTGAAGTCTGATGATGTAATGGTGAACTTGTACGATGATACATGTCAAAGGAAATACCCATTTTTTGAAAAGTATCAACAAATAATTCGTGATATTTGTCCACAATCTGCTGAGGATGAAGACCTTCTTTCATGGCTTTGATCGTTATGGCTGCGCCGTGTTCGTCTGAACCGCAAATAAAAACGATATCTTTTCCCATCAAACGCTGAAAGCGAACGTAAATGTCAGCGGAAAGGTAGGCACCTGCCAAGTGGCCTATATGTAAGGGCCCGTTGGCATAAGGTAGGGCGGAAGTAACCAGATATCTGTTGAAATGTCTCATCTTTTTTCCTGAAATAAAAGTGCAAAGATAGATAAATAGGTTAAACATTTTCTCAGGGGCAGTTATATCTTTTTTATTTTACCTGAAGAAGGGGAAATCCGGATTATCGGATGCTGATTTTTTAATAAAATTACCCATACCTATCAAAACAATCCAATGATAGAAAATGAAATCCGGTTCGGGTTGGTAATTATTCTGACAGACGGAATTTTAAACCGGAAGACAAACCTCAAGCGATAGGGATAGAAGCGGACACGACCTGTCCCGTCATCTTAAAAATGACGGGACAGGGAAGTAAAGACCCGACAGGGGATCGCCCATAAATCACTAAAAAAGCAATATATTATTACAAAATATTTAAATATATATAGCAGGTATTATTCGGTATTAAGAGATATATAATAAAAATATATTTGTAGTTATTCCTGTAATTCATATAAAAATACAAGATAAAATTAATTAATGTATAATGACGATTGATTACAGATATTATAAAGGTTAATAATTTTTATATGATGATAAAGCAACCTGAGATTGTATTAAAGACACCTAATACTAAGGAGCACTACATAAGTACCTTGAAAATAATTATATATTTATTTTTATGAAAAGTTAGGTCAAGGGTATTTTCAAAGTATCCATTTTACAACCTTGTTATGTGCTTTTCTTCCTTCATTCAAAACAAATGCAATAAACATTCGATACGATTCAGGTGTTTTCTTTCTTTATATTTCAGATACAAACAGCCATGGCACATTTACAAAATCATTTCTTTTTTTCAAACAAGCCTTTATGGATATTATGCCTTATATATATAGGTGTGTTGTCCTGTACACCTAAAGTCACCGAAGAGCTGCCAAAAAATACTGATCCTGCTCCGGTTGTTAATCCAACAACGGAGGAGGAAACATTTAAAAGTCCATGTGCCACATTCGACGACCTGAATGGTGCAGATAGAGAGACAGCCATGACAGCTTATGTATTGTATCGTGATAATATGAAGGCAAACAGAATGGAAGATGCCTTGGGATTATGGAGACAGGCATATGGTATGGCACCCGCTTCCAATGGCAAAGTCAAATCCCAATATGATGATGGGGTGAAACTGTATAAATATCTTTTTGATAAAGAAACCGATGCTGATTTGAAAAAAAAATATGTGGATTCAGTTTTTATGCTGTATGACAAACGTGCTTACTGTTTTGATGAAAAAGTCTATATCTCCGGTCTGAAAGCATTTGATGCATTTTATTATTTTCCTACATATATAGATACGTCGGTTATATTTACATGGTTTACCGAACATATTGATGCCAAAGGTATTCAATCAGCATATTTTGTAATCAATCCTTTTTCAAAAATGTTGTATGACAGGGTAGTTGCCGGTAAAATATCCAGAGAAGAGGGTGTTCGGTATGCCACATTGATTACCCAGATCGTGGAAAATGGTTTGGCCAATTGTAAAGGTAAAGAATGTGATACCTGGAAAGTCATTGAGGGATATGCTCCGGTTCAGATGGAACTATTGGAAGGAGTGGAAGATTTTTATGACTGTAACTACTATTCCCATAAATATATGCCTTTGGTCAACAGGTATCCTGATAGTTGTGAATTGGTTAATACGGCATACACCAGACTGTTCAGAGGAGACTGTGATCCGAAGGGTGCTGATCTGGCCCGACTTACAGACATAAAATCCAAACAATGTTATGTGGCACCTGAAACTCCGGGGCTTGCCAAACAGGGATATGACGCATATCTTAAAGGGAGATACAAAGAGGCAGTTCAAAAATTTGAACAATTTGCCCAGGAATCTGCAGACAAAGAAATCAAAGCAAAATATTATTTGCTGATCTCAAAGATATATTACGGTGATTTAAAAAACTTCAGTGTATCCAGACAATATGCACGTAAGGCTGCTGATTTAAAACCAAACTGGGGAGAACCCTATATGTTGATCGGTAAATTGTACGCTTCCAGCGGACCCTTATGTGGTCCGGGCACCGGTTGGGACAGCCAGATAGTGACGTGGGTTGCTATTGACCAGTTTCAATTGGCAAAATCCGTGGATCCATCATTTACCGCTGAAGCAAACAAGTGGATATCCCGTTATGCCCAATATATGCCTAAAAAGGAAGATTTATTTTTCAGGGGAATCAAAGAAGGCGCAAAATATTCTGTGCCTTGTTGGATTCAGGAACAGACAACTGCCAGGGCTTCTGATTAAGAAGGAATCAAAAGGGAAAAAATATCGGGTTAATGATGGACAGCGGGTCATCAGCAATTATATAGTTACCTCATGTATACTACACTACAAACGATACCTTGTTATAATTTTGGTTGAACCTTATCCTGTTGTTCAATACGGAATGTAAAAACGGTGTAAATAACCTTACCAGGATAAACCTTTACATATATTGAAAAATTATATATTAAAATTAACCATAAAAAAATGACCAAATCCTTCATTTGGAAACCAAAGAGTGGTATATTTGCGTGTCCATTCGACAAAAAGAGTCAAGTATATTACATACGTGTAATAAAATATTTACGTATTTTAATACATCGTATATAATTTATTCATATTTTTGCGCCGAATAAACAATTCTTGTTAAAGAACAGGGATAACAAACATACAGACGAAATAAGAAAGATAGAAAACTACACCGGATTTGATTCGATTTAATGACCATACTGACGAAAATCATTAAAATCTTTTCCGTTTCTATTTCTTAACCCAATAGTTTATGTGCTCTCGTACATAAACATCCTAAGGCTCCTCAATCTGCTTTCGATTCAGATGTACATCCGACACCCTAATGTTTTGGATGTATAAAAGATCGTACACAGCTCTTTCCTCCCGTCGCCGTACAGGTACGACCTGTCCATGTATAGGCTAATTTATTATTTCATAAATTTTAATTTTTTTAACCAAAACTCAATCTCATGAAGAAGTTAACATTTTCTTTCATTTTGGTGATTGGTTTTTGTTTCGGTTTTTCTAGTTTGTCTGCGCAAAGCGACCTAAGTGCTGGTGTTGCTACATTGACAAAACAAAATGGAATTTCCAAAACTAAAGATCAGATCACTGCAGGTATCCAGCAGAAATTGCCGGTACTTTACCATGAACTGAATCAATCTCCGATTGATCCGGTGACTGAGAAGATGAAAACGGTAGAAGCTGTCCTTTACAAAGGAATGCTTTCTGACCTCCTTTCCGGAAAAGCAGTCAGTGCTGCTTACAATGACAACATTGCTATTTTTTTGATGGACTTTCCACAAGCGGAAGGTAACATGATCAAGAAAAAAGAAGCAATCGATGCTTTTCACTCAATTGTATTCCTTAACTAAATCTCAATCTCAATGAAAAGATTTTTAAATCAATTATTAACACTGGTTTTCGGTACGGTGTTAGCAGTTAACATAAATGCACAGTGTACATTCACTGCAGCATTCGGTTCTGCTACATTCGGTACCTGCGGTGGCGCTATTCAGGCCACTACCTGTGCTTTCGCCGGTGAATACTCAACCTTCAACGGTTTGATTACAGGTAACCAATATCAGTTCACAGCAACTGGTGGTTCCGGAAACTTTTTAACCATTACAACCGCAGCCAACGTAGTATTGGCAAGTGGTGCTTCTCCACTTACCTGGACTTCAACCCTTACAGGTACAGTGAGAGTACACATCGCTTTGAACCCTGCTTGCGGAACTGAATCTGCTTGTAGAACAGTGACAGGTAACTGTCTTTCTTGTTCTCCTCCGGTTCAGGTATTGTGTCCTGCTGCTACAGCTATCCCTACTATTCCTATTACAGGTGGTACTTCTACCGTAACTGGAAACACTGCATGTAGTGCTCCTGCACAGGCAGTACCTACTTGTGGTACTACTTTGAACACTGCAAATGGTATCTGGCATACATATGTTCCATCTTGTAGTGGTACACTAGAACTTAATACATGTACAGGTACTACATATGACTCTAAAATCGGAGTTTTCACCGGTGCTTGTACTGGTTTGACCTGCGTTGTCGGTAATGACGATGCTTGTGGTCTTCAGTCAAGAGTAACTTTTGCGGTTACAGGTGGTACAACTTACAGAATTTATGTAACCGGTTTCGGAACAGGAAACGGTGCTTATACATTGACAGCAGTATTTACACCTAATGTTTGTACTTGTACAAACAATCCATTGTCTGCTCAGTTTGTTCCTAGAGACATCACTGTTTGTCCTTATGAGCCATTCTCTGGTTCATTACAAATCACTGGTGGTGTACCTGGTCCACCTAACGGATTGGGTGTTGCTCACTGGTCAACTGCTCCTGCCGGTGCAACAACCGGTACAGTAGGTTTAACAAATGGTAACAACGGTTCTCCTGCAGGTACTTTGAGTGGTGTTGTTGGTACAACTCCTTTCAGAGCTGGTGGTGCTGTTGTAAAAAGCACGCCTTCTTCAGCTGCTCCTAACTTAACAGATCCTTTCTATTATGTTAGTACGCCTAACTTCTACAGATTCCAGAATGGTGTTGAAACAATCATCAGTTCCAACTTACCTGCGAACGCAACTTCTAATGCATGGGACAGAACAACCAATACCATGTACTTTGCAACAGCAGGAACTCCGGGTACGTTGTCTACTATCAACATCAATACAGGAGCCTTAACTACTATCGGTAACTTTAACGGTGGTGGTGTTATTGGTTTTGCTATCTGGGTTGAAATTGACGATGCCGGTAACATGTATATGTTTGACATTGCTAATGACAACGTTTATAGAGTAAACAAAACCAATGCAGCTTGTACTTTATTGGGACCTGCAGGATTTAACGGTAACTTCGGTCAGGATGCATTTTTCTGGGACGGGTCTGTTTATAGCCATGCTTTCAATGCGGGTACATTCTCTATGCAGTACAGAAGATTCAACCTTACTACAGGAGCTTCTACCTTGATCACTGACTTAGGTTTTGCACAATCTGGTGCTGAAGCTTGGTATGGTCAGACTTTCCCTGGTGGATATGCGATCAACTGGAACTTCACAACAGGTTTAACTCAAACCGGACCTAACTGGTCAACTTTTGACGGTTTGTTAATCAACCCTGGTGTTTACAATTATGTTGTAACAGTAACTGATGCTTGCGGTACTACTGCAACTGCACAGTTTAATGTAACAGTAAGAAACATCCCTGAGGCAATGTCTTGTAATGATCATGTAAACATTTCAGTAGAAGAATCTTGTGCTATTGACCTGAGAGCAGATATGTTCCTTGAAGGACCTTATGACGGATGTTATGACCTTTATGAATTATACATTTGGCCTTTCGGTCAGGAAGCAGTTTCTACAGGAAACGTAAACAATCAATTGGTTAATTTCAGTGGATTGTTTGGAACCCATACTTATGTTGTAGTGAATCCTTTCACTGGTAACAGATGTTGGGGTACCTTTACAGTAGAAGACAAATATGCTCCTGTTGTTGAGTGTGAAGATTTCGAAATTTCTTGTTTACAGTCTTCATTACTTGATTTACCAATCAATGATCCTAATTTCTTAGGTTTACCTGATGTAATTGACAATTGTGATGACGCAGTTTTAAGCTTCAACGACCTTGAAGTTGGAAGTGACGTTTGTACAAAAGTGATTTTGAGAAGATGGAGTGCAGTTGACGGTAGCGGTAACGTTAGTGCTGAGTGTATCCAACAAATCGTAGTTAATCCTATCACATTTGCTGATGTATTCATCCCGAATCCATTGGTAGTTGTTGAGTGTAATACAGACACTGACCCTGCAAGCATCGTTGCTGCTACAGGTGATGTAAGAAACGGATTCCCGTTTGTTGACCTTGGAAACGGTAACTTCTTACCTGTTGATGGTCAATTGTGTAACATCGTTTGTACTTATACAGACCAAGAGATCAGAGCTTGTGGTCCTCATTGCCATGGTAACAAAAAAGTTATCAGAACTTGGCAATGTATCGACTGGTGTGAAGGTATTGTTTCAACACCATTCACTCAGTTGATCAAATCTGCAGACCTTGAAGGTCCTACATTCATTTTGAAAGATACCACAGTGACAACTTCACCTTGGTATTGTGCAGCTGACTTTGACC
>JALHOZ010000012.1:106148-114828 GCA_022842725.1 Saprospiraceae bacterium | reverse complement strand
ATTCTGTCCGTGTTGGATACAAATCCGAGTGTTTCGTTGACTATGCTTGATTTCTGGCGGTGGATAGCGGGTTATTATTGTTGTACCCTGGGAGAAGTGATGTCTATTGCTTTGCCTGCAGGGATGAAACTTTCCAGTGAAACCTCATTTATTCTCAATCCGGAATATGAAGGCGATTTTATAGAATTGGGTGATGCAGAGTACATGGTAGCTGAGGCGATTTCGATACGGCATTCATTGAGTGTTGCGGATGTGCAGGCTATCATTCAGCAGAAGTCAATTTTTCACATTATTAAAAATCTGTTGCAGGCAGGAGTCATTCATGTCAGAGAAACACTGATTGAAAAATTTAAACCTAAAAAAATTACAGTCGCAAAACTTTCTGCTCACTGGGCCGACCAAATGGAAAATATCGGGGAAGCTTTTGTTTTGGTAGAAAAATCAGCCAAACAAACACAAGCACTTTTGTCTTATTTTCAATTGTCTAAAAATAAAAATATTGAAATACCGCTGACAGATATTTACCAACTTTCCGGGGTTGACAAATCTGTGTGTAACACACTGGAAAAAAAGGGGATTTTTGACTTGTATGAAAAAGAAATCTCCCGGCTCGGTAAACCTGAAATCGCCACCGTCGAAGAAATCCATGAACTGTCGCCGCTTCAAACGGAAGTTTTTTTAAAAATTATTGATTATTTTGATAAAAAAATGCCGGTGTTGCTCCACGGGATAACCGGCAGTGGAAAAACATTGGTCTACACCCATTTGATCCAAAGGGCCAGACAGGAAGGAAAACAAATTTTGTATCTTGTTCCGGAGATATCCCTGACGACACAAACGGTGCAAAAAGTTCAGAAATATTTTGTCGAAAAAGTATTGGTTTATCATTCCAGAATGAACAACAACGAACGTGTCGAAATGTGGAATGCTGTTAAAACTGGTACCTCAATCGTTTTAGGTGCCAGATCAAGCCTTTTTTTGCCGTTTGATAATCTGGGACTGATCATCGTTGACGAAGAACACGATCCTTCCTACAAACAACAGGACCCGAATCCAAGGTATAACGCAAGAGATGCAGCCATTTATCTGGCCAATAAAAACAATATTCCTGTCATTTTGGGTTCTGCGACACCCAGCCTTGAGTCTTACTACAACGCCAGCCGCGGAAAATATGGTTTGGTGGAATTGTTTGAACGTTTTGGTGAAGCCAACCTGCCAAACATATCTGTCGTCGATCTCAAGAAAGAAGATAAAGATGACCGTTTTGACGGAATGGTCAGTTTTGAGTTGAAACAACATATTGAAGAAGCATTGGCCAATCATGAGCAGGTCATTTTGTTTCAAAACCGTCGTGGTTTTGCTCCCACACTTTTGTGCAAAACCTGTGGATGGAAAGCCATGTGCCAAAATTGTGATGTCCACCTGACCCTGCACAAAATCACCCACCGGCTCAGTTGCCATTATTGCGGCTATAAATTGCCACTATTAAAATTATGTCCTGCCTGCGGGTCACATACTTTGGAAGAAATCGGTTTTGGTACGGAAAAAATTGAGTCTCAGATCAGCGAATTGTTTCCACAGGCAAAACTGGCAAGGCTCGACATGGACAACGCTTCTACCAAAGCAGCGATGGAATCCATTTTGTATGATTTTGAGCACCGGCAGACCGATATCCTCATTGGTACACAAATGTTGACAAAGGGACTCGATTTTGCCCATGTTTCTGTCGTTGGCATTTTGCTGGCAGATGCACTTTTGCGTTATCCTGATGTGAGAGCTGGTGAAAGAGCCTATCAATTGATGACCCAGGTTTCAGGTCGTTCAGGTCGCAGAGAAAAAACCGGAAATGTAATCATTCAGACATATATGCCAAACCATCCGGTCATTCAGGAAACGGAAAAAAATGATTATTTGTCTTTTTACCAAAGAGAACTGGAAGAAAGGAAAAAGTTTTTGTATCCTCCTTTTTATCGTTTGATATTTATTGAAATTTCCCATAAAAATCCGGCAAAAGTTGATGCTGCAGCCAATCAGT
The DNA here is from genome assembly GCA_022842725.1 of Saprospiraceae bacterium. Classification (GTDB taxonomy): domain Bacteria; phylum Bacteroidota; class Bacteroidia; order Chitinophagales; family Saprospiraceae; genus OLB9. The sequence continues at coordinate 112,793 of JALHOZ010000012.1, read as the reverse complement.
TGGCCGTCATTTTGAAGGAAAAACTGACAAACAGGATTTTGGGGCCTGCTCCCGGTGCCATCCCGAGGCTCAGGGGCCAGTATATTTTTCAGATCCTGATAAAAATGGAAAACAAACCCCTGATCATACAGGGAATCAAACAATTTTTGTTGGATAGCAAACGGATGTTGTACGATATAAAAACATACCGGGATGTCAAAATTACGATAGATGTGGATCCTTATTGATCAGACATATATTTTTTCTTACTTTTGTGTTTACAAATAAAATATCATTCTTATGTCCATGATAAAAAAATTAAAGTCTTTGTTTATCGAAGAAGATCCGAATGCTGTGTCAAATCCCGAACCAAATGCCGGAGGTGCTGTAAAAACTGAAAATACCACCCAAGCTGAAACACATTACACGGTTACGCCGGATCCTGTCATTGCTTCAACAAGTGATGGTAAAGCAGACATTGACCCGAAATTTATTGATATCCTTATGCGCGCTATTGAAGCAACCAATAAAGAAGGATTTGACTATCTGGAGTTTAAAAATTCGCTTCAATCTCTGTCAAAACTTGATATGGATGAAGCTACCAGATACAAATCTTCCTTTATCATGGGAAAAACCATGGGACTGACCAAAGAATCACTCATTCAAAGTGTACAACACTACATAGCGGTCATCAATCAGGAAGAAACCAAGTTCAAAGATGCACTTCAAAAACAAAAAGTTTTGCAGGTCGGAGGGAAAGAAGAACAGTTAAAAGCTTCTGAAGCGGACATTGCTAAAAAGAAACAACAAATTGCCCAAATGCAGGCTGATATTGAAAAACAAACCCAACAATTAGAAAAAATCAGGGGAGAAATCAAAGAGGCGATCGTCAAAATTGATACGACCAATGCACAATTTGTTGCGGCGCACAAACTTATCAGCAATCAAATGTTGGAAGATGTTCAAAAAATAAAAACGTACGTTGAATCCTAAAAGATGATTCGGTTTCCATATTGGTTTATCGATGATATCAAAGTATTTGTAGCACGTAAGCTGAATAATGTATGTTTTTTTTTGCCTTGACGCTAAAACCTGTTATATTTGACCTTAATTTTTATTACATGTCAGAGACAAAACCCAAATCATTCTGGACCAAACCGGAAGGAGTCACAGGAGCCGTTATTTTAATGATGCTGCTTTTTGCGGGAGGATACCTTGCAATCGGTTTTTTGGGCGCTATTTTATCTTTTCTTTCGACAACGATTGGTTTGATTACTGCCTTGCTGACTTTAGGGGTGCTCATATACATGGTTTTAGATCCTTCTACCCGGACATTGGTTTCCTTTATGTACAAAAGTGCGATGCGGTGGATAACCGGCTTATTTGTGGAAATTGATCCGATCGGAATTCTCAAATCCTATGTTCAGGATCTGAAAACAAACCTCACCAAAATGAACCGACAGATTGGGCAACTGAGGGGGCAGATGCACAAACTCAATGAGATGATTATCAATAATAAAAAAGAAATTGATACCAATCTCAATCAGGCGAGTCAGGCTGCTTCAAGTAATCAACAGGCTCAAATGCTGTTGAAAAGCCGCAAAGCAGGCAGATTGCAGGAATCCAATGTTAAACTGGAAGATTTGTACAAAAAAATGGAAATCCTTTATCGGGTATTGGCCAAAATGTACGAAAATTCTGAGATATTAGTAGAAGATATCACCGACCAGGTCATGGTCAAAGAGCAGGAAAGGAAAGCCATTCTTGCTTCCACTTCTGCGATGAGGTCAGCTATGAGCGTGATCAAAGGCGATCCCGACAAAAAAGCGATGTTTGATGCAGCTCTCGAGGCTGTAGCCGATGACGTCAGTAAAAAAGTCGGAGAAATCGAACGGTTTATGGAAGTTTCACAAGGATTTATGCAGTCCATCGATCTTCAAAACGGAGTGTTTGAAGAAGAAGGTCTCAAAATGCTTGAAAAATGGGAGGCAGAGTCAACTTCTCTGTTGCTTGGCGGTGAAAAAGAAGATATTATACACCGGGCTAATGATGCAGCGGATGTTTTGGATCTTAATGCACCCATTTCCCATCCTGAAAAAGTGGGTAGAACCAATCAGTACGACAATTTATTTGAATAATATTATCTATTAAAAACAAAACAGTTATGGCAGCTAAATTAACCAGATTTTCAAAACTTTTAATCACCCTTGTGATTTTGGGAGTTATATTTTTTGGTGTAAGATATGTATTAAATAATACCCAACTTGGAAAAGATCTTCAGGATCAGGCTCAAAAAGTAGAAGGAGAAGCCAAAACCAGCGATGGCAAACCGATTTCATCCACTACAGGTGGCAAAAGAGATCCGAATACCCTAAGGGTACAATTGGTAACCTGGGGAGGATACGCTCCGGGATTGTATTTTAATGAAGGCGCTTCAGCAAATTCAAACAGCCGGTTTTACAAAGACTACGGATTTAATGTAGAATTTATATTGGAAAACGATCTGATGACAGCACTGAATGCCTGGATGGCAGGCGAATATGACATCATGGTGCAGACAGCGGATGCTTTTCCTTTGTATACAGGACCCAAAGATATCAACGAACTGGGACCTAAAGCTATTATGCAGGTAGATTGGTCCCGCGGTGGAGACGCCATTATTGCCAAAAGAGGCATCAACTCTGTAAATGACCTGAAAGGCAAAAGAATTGCAGTAGCAGTGCCTTCACCGGCACAGACATTACTCACATCATCCCTGGAGGCAGCAGGTCTGAAATACAGTGATGTCAATGTGATCAAAACCAGCGATAACCTCAAAGCAGCAGAACTTTTCAGAAGTAATGACGTGGATGCGGCAGTGGTATGGAGTCCGGATGATATTCTGGCAACTCGGGATGTTCCGGGTTCAAAAATTTTGTTGACTACCCGGGAACAATCACATATCATCGCAGATATTATGTTTGCCAGTCAATCGACTATCAACGATAAAAGAGAGATGATCAATGGTTTTTATGAAGGTTGGATGAAAGGTCTTGCCGAGGTAAGAGCCAACAAATCCAATAAAGAAAAATCAGCTAAATATATGGCAGAATTGTTTGGTTTGACGACCGAAGATGCTTTAGGTATAATGGATAATGTATATTGGACATCTCATGGAGACAACCTTAATTTTTTTGGTTTAAATCCGGATTATAAAGGCATGAAAGGAGATGATTTATATTCTAAAATGTCAAAAAAGTTTGTTGAAACAGGCGACCTTGAAAGCAGTGCTCCTCCGTTTCGAAGTGTGATTTACACAGGCGCTGTTCAATCTGCGGATGCCAATCTGAAAGGACAGGCTTATGCAGCAGAAGGAAGAAAAACTTTTGCGCCTGCTACTTCAGCTGATGTAAAAGCTCCGGCTATCGCTGCAAAACCGATCAGTATTAATTTTGAAACCGGTCAGTTTACCCTGAGCGAAAATGCCAAAACCATCATTGACCTTCAGTTTGCTGACGTGGCAAAAACCTTTGGCAACGTAAAAATCAGGGTTGAAGGAAATACCGATAATGTAGGTTCCCGAAAAAGCAATATGGCCCTCAGTGAAAAGAGAGCGAAGGCAGTGGCGGATTATCTTAAAACAGAATATGGCCTGGACGGCAATAAGTTTGTCATCGTCGGTAATGGTCCTGACAAGCCAGTACAGGGCTGTGAGTCCAACGCATCAGCTGAATGTAAGGCTAAAAACCGAAGAACAGAGTTTGTATTGATAGGTAATTAATCACCGTTTCCATGGATCTTAAATGGCTTTTTACCCTGCGGGGTACACTTTCTAAAAAACAATCATTCCTCCTTACCATAGTCGGATTGTTGTTTTTTTTAGCCATTTGGTTATTGTTGACTTCAGGGTCAGAACCCATCATGAAAAAATCAAGTTTGCCACATCCTTTTAGGGTGTTGACCGCTTTTGGCGAACTGTATCGTGATAACGAACTCATCATGAATATGATGCGATCGATCGGACTGAATCTCGGAGGTTATATTAAGGCCATCGGTTATGCCCTGCCGGTGGGTTTTATCATCGGTTTGGTGCCCTTGTTCAGAGGTGCATTTCAAAAAATAGTGGATGCCATACGCTTTTTGCCTTTGACGGCTTTGACGATATTGTTTATTATTTGGTTTGGGATTTACACGGAAGCAAAGATCAATTTTTTAGCATTTGGTATTTTTATTTATCTTTTACCGATTGTCATCCAACGCATTGATGAAGTAGATGATGTATACCTCAAAACGGTGTACACCCTTGGCGCCGGTTATTGGCAGACCATTTGGTCCGTGTATATACCGGCAGTGGTTTCAAAATTATCGGATGATATCAGAATTCTAACCGCCATATCCTGGACTTATATCATCGTAGCCGAAACCAGTGCCGACCAGGGAGGTTTGGGTTCTTTGATTTTCCGGACCGGACAACGAATGGGTAGGGTAGACAAAACTTTCGCTTGCCTCATCCTCATTTTGATCATCGGCATTTTTCAGGACAGAATATTTTCTTATCTCGACAGAAAGTTTTTTCCTTATAAATACCAGGTGAAAGCAACCTATGAAGGGAAAGATATGAAACATGTTTCCGAGTTTGATGTAGTCATCGATTATGTTATGGTTGTTTTGACCTGGGTGTTTATGGCGATCTATCTCTTACTGATGATCAATGAATATTTTTCCGTATTTTCATCCAGCCTGGGAAATGTCAAACCGTTGTCCTACCTTTTTGGTGAGGCTCAGTGGACGATTCATGTTATGTTTTTTCTGATACTGGTTTATCAGGTATATCATTTTTTTCAAAAAAGAAAGTAAAAAATGTCTGAATTTGTATCAAAAGACAGTGCCGCTTTACAAAATATCATTGAACTTCGCAATGTAAGTCAAAGCTATGACAATGGTCAAAACTGGATCATCAAAGACTTTAATCTGGTAATCGAAGACAAACCTGGACAAGGACAGTTTGCCATTATCCTCGGGATGTCGGGATGCGGCAAATCCACCATTCTTAGGTATATTGCCGGCCTTCAGAAACCTACAGAAGGCGAAATCCTGATCCATGGCAAACCATTGGATGATAAAAACCGGATCAGTATGGTTTTTCAACAATATTCTTCTTTGCCATGGATGACGGTGTTGGAAAATGTAGCCTTGGCTTTGGAATTTAAAGGTATTTCCAAAAAAGAAAGGGAAGAAAAGGCCATGGAAATGATTAAAATCGTAGGTCTGGAAGGTCATGAAAAAAAATACGCCATGTATCCTACCTTGTCCGGTGGTCAGTTGCAAAGGGTAGCCATAGCCCGTAGTGTCCTTGCCAATCCTGAAATATTATTGATGGACGAGCCCTTTGGTGCCCTGGATGTAAAAACCAGAATAGCCATGCAGGAGCTTTTGGCTGAATTGTGGAACAGGTTTCATTCCACCATTATATTTGTCACCCATGATATATCAGAAGCCGTTTATTTAGGGGATGATATTTACATTATGAAATATGCTCCTTCAAGGATAGTTTCCCATATTCCGGTACAGTTGCCGTTACATCGGGAAAGAACCATCAAACGTGACCCGGAATACACAAAAATCGTCCATCATGTGGAAGACCTCATGATTGAGGTGAGCGGACAAAGGTAATCAGCCCGGCATCCATCCATTTATTTCGATGAAGTAAACATACGGAGTTTCAACTTTTTGTCGTGGATTTTAATGTCAAATTTGTCGGCAGCCTTTAATTCTCCGTCTATCTGATACATCACTTCCCCTTCGGGTACGATTTTTACCCGGGAGACATGTTCGTGTTTGACACATGAAAGCAAAAGATGACTTCCTTTTTCTACTTTGGGTAAAACCCACAATCTTTTCCACCAGGGTAAAGGATCGGTGTACATCAGATCCAGGTAACCATCCATCAGGCTGGCTTTAGGAGCGATGACAAAACCTCCGCCGGTCAGTCTTGAATTTGAGACTGCCAGGATTACCGGTTGAATCCTCTTTTTTTGATCTGCGAAAAAAAGGTCGAAATATTTTTCCCGAAAGGTAAAGATAGTCTTGATGACGGCGATCAGGTAACCCAAATGACCCCCTGTTTTTCGGATGGTCATCATGTTTTTTAACACATCTCCGTCAAATCCGATACCCAGAGAGTTTGCATACAAAATACCATTACAATTGCCTAAATCTATTTGATGATCTTCGTAATGGTCCAGAAGCATGGCAATATGATCTTCCGTCTTGTTTTTGCCGTAAAGATAAGTTTTGAGGTCATTGCCGGTGCCTCCGCCAATCAATGCAACCGGCCATTGTTCCGGATTATATCGGTTAATATAATGATGAATGGTTCCGTCACCACCGGAAATCCAGATTTCTGAAAAGGTCAAAAAATCTTCCGGCCATTCATTTATAAAGAGCGTATGGTTTATATCCCGTTTTTCGAGGATGCCTGCGGTTTCACGCGCAATAGCAAGACCTTTTCCGTTACCGGACAAGGTATGACAAAGGATCGCAATATTTCTGGCAGCATACATGGTGTATTATCTCAATGGTTTGTTGACAGACACAATTTTTCTCAATAAAACACCCAGATAAGCAGCCCATCCCGCAAAAAGTCCTCCTGTTAGCCCTGTTATGAGATATATGAGACCCGCCGGA
>JALHOZ010000012.1:0-106138 GCA_022842725.1 Saprospiraceae bacterium | reverse complement strand
TAAAAATGTGGCAACAGCTCCATCTACCTGACCGTCTTTCAAATAACTGACAACGGCCCACAATAAAAATAAAATCAGAAAGTGAAACAGAAAGGCTTTTCGTCCACTTTGAAAAAACAGATATCCGACTATAAACGTAAAAACAGGTACTACCCACCAGTATGTGAGCCAGGAAATACCGGTCAGCAATCCTAAGTATAAAACCGGTTTTATAAGTATATCATTGATGTTTTTCATATCATGATTTTTTAGAAATAAAGGTTAAAGTAGAAATACTTTTGGTGCTGATATTTTTTGGCGAAGGGTCATAGGTCAACGTGTGGTAACGGCCTTCGAGCCAATCCGAAATCATATTTTTATAATAAGGACTGAAAGGGTTTCCCGATTGACCACCCGGATATACGCCGTACGCTTCCAGGGGTTTTGTCTGATGTACAATCATACGCCAGGAGGGGCCGAAGGCATTTCCTTTTGCATTGATTGCATCAGGACAACCGTCTGCTTCAAGATTTTGTGTGGACAATGCCGGTACTCTGGTCAGGTGATTGATGTCCAAAGGACGGAATGTGCCCCACCTGATGTTTGGGTCAACCGTGAGCAGACTGTCCATTTCTTTGGCAGCGAGAATAAAAGATAATATCTGAATATCTTTAGCCGTCTCGATACTCGATGTTTTTTTGATGTTAAAAAGTGGATTATTGGGTTGTTGGGTAATCATTTTAAAGAGTACCCAATCCTTAGGCATCATGACAGCCATTTTTTCCTGAAGAGTTTCCAGTTCGTCGTACGTGGATTTACGCAGGTGTTTAAGATACAATTCAAAAAATACCGGTTCCTGAGCTTTACGTCTGTATTGAGCATCCCAGGATTTTAGTTTGGTATACCAGGGAATACCAGAAGTGCCTTTGATGGCGGCACAACCTTCCGGCAATACTGAAATAAACTCCGCTGCTTTGGCAGAATAAGCGTCAAACTGCATTTTTTTCATATCCTCTACCGTGATTTTTTCGGATTGCCTGAGTGTCTGATTGATGGTTTTATTTCTGTAATTTTCAAAAGTTCCGGTAAAATAATACGGATAATTTCGGGAAGCACTTCTTTGATTGGCAGAGGCAACAAAATTTTCAGGGGGATTCAGAACATGTGGATTTTGTTCTTTAGGAATAAAAGCCTGCCATCCATTTGCCGAGCGGTTACCGTATTCCACAAAACGTCCGTCCTGATCATATTTGGCTGGAAAAACACCATTGACTCTGATTCCGATATCACCAGTGACAGCCGCACAACCAAAATTTTGTGCCGGTGTGGTGAAAGGTTCGGTTGATTTAAGATATTCCTCATAAGATTTGCACTTCATCGCATCGATAAAAGTCATATATTCCTCTGTTTTTGGTTTGTCATGAGCCAGCCAACGGAGTGCAAGATCTGATTTTGTATTGTTGGATTTTTTATAAATGGGTCCCCATACAGTGTAAGGTATGGTGTCGTACAACGGTTCTTTTTGACCTTTGATGTCGATTTTTTCTATCCTTAAAGTAGCCTTGGTGCTTTGTCCGTCAAGGAGATAGGTAGTTCGGGAGGCATCGGTCCAATCAATGAGAAATAAATCTTCCACATCCTGTCCGACATTGGTTTCTCCCCAGGCAATGTATTCATTAAAACCGATCATAATGCCCGGAAATCCCGGAAACGAAACACCGTAGGCATTAAAATCCGGGGTGACAATATGTTGTTCAAACCAAATCGACGGCAAACCCAAGGCAAGATGTGGGTCATTACAAAAAATATTGGCACCGGAACTGGTTTTATTTTTTCCTACTGTCCATTGATTGCTGCCTATACCTGGATTTCTTGTTTCATAATTTACTTTTTCAATCGGTGTGGTTATAAACGCTGAAGGGTCTTGTTTTTTTCCAAAAAGGCTGTCAAAATCAAAAATTATATGATCGGGAATGACCGGATTTTCAATGTCTTCGTATTCAGGATACCAGGTGGCAAACAGAGTGGAATCGAGACTGTTTTTTGTATTGGAAAAAGGAATGTCATTATTTCTGCCACACAAGGTGAGAGACATTTCTTTGAATATCAGGGCACTTTTCAGGGCCGTCCATTTTTCAGGTCGGGTATGAAGCAGTTTGTATTCCAACGGATAGTCTTCCGGTTTCAGGCTTTCGATATATGCATTTACGCCATCAATATATTTTTGAGCCAGGTGGTATTGAGGCATCTTTTCCCAGGCAGCGACGGCGTTTTCGGCGGCAAACTTCATGCCTCTCCGTCTTTTGTCCAAATCGTATTCTAAGGTAGCCGAACCCATAACGGCTGAAAGTTCTCCGGCTGCAGCACGAGAAATAAAATCCATTTGGAAAAGCCGGTTTTGGGCTTCAACATAACCTTGTAAAAAAAGAGCATCCTCCGTTTTGGAGGCAAAAATATGAGGCACCCAGTGATCGTCATAATATATTTTGGCATCTGCAGAAAGACCGGTAGTTGGAATTTCAATATTTCCCTGAGAGACATTATGATTCCAAACACCGTTGAAGGGGTCCAGGAATTTTACAAAGGGAGGTACCGGCTTGGAAAAAGGATGGATGTTTCCATTACCAACTAAAAGTAACAAAACAAACAAAACACATTGAAAAACAAAGGATACTTTTGACATAAAATATTGGGTGTGATTTTTTGTTTGTGAAATATGATTGTAAACTACTTACTTTAACCGGAAAATTCCTGCGAGCGTTTTTCCCAGATCATCCAGTCTTTCCAATGGTTCGAGAACAGATGCATTTTTCAGGTCAACGTTGGAAGCATCTGAAATTCCGCTTTGTCTCGGGTATAATAAAATATAACTGTTATGGGTAAAATAATGATTCATATAATGTGGGATTTTGGACATGGTAGCATCATAAGATGGTCGGTCTTTCCGGCTCATAATCACAATCAGGTTGTCATCCTGTTTGACATCTCTTGACAAAACGAGAAAATCTTCCCAATCATACAAATCTTTAAATTCACATTGGATAGGATGTTTTGTTTGCAGATCTTCAATAATTTGTTTGGTTTGACCATGGCAATAAAAAACAATTTTAGAACCTGTATTTCGCGAGATATTCCATATTTTCATGACCCAAAACGGAAATCCTATTTCTCTTTCAGCTCTGTCAGGAATGACAACCAGGTGTCTTTTGATCGTTGACAATGGTTGAGACGATTGGTAAATCATGGTTGTGGTATCACATCTTGTCAGGATTCCTTCTTTGAGGCTTCCTAAAAAATTATCCGACATACCTTTGGATTTATGCAAACCCAGGATGATGTCTGTGATTTTATGTTCCAGTACCACACCGGTTATTCCATTTGCAATATTGATATCATGTCTGAGCAGTTCATGTAGTTTTACATCGGCTCCTGAAGCGGCTTTTGATGCTTTTTCCAATATTTTGGTTGCTTTATTTTTATCTGCCTTGACATTAGAGTCATAGCTGCTGATGACATGGAGAGCGTACAGACCCGATTTGTTGATTTTTGATTTGACCAATAAAGACAAAAAGACCATTTCTTCTGCCAGGTCCGGATTATCGATAGGAATCAGGATTTTTTCTCCCAAATCCTCCTCTGTGGCGGTTGATTCACCGGAAGTTTCGGCCAATGCAATGTTTTGAGCTCCTTTCTGGGCTACAAAAGTGGCAATGGTACAGGTCACCAGAATCATCAGAATGGTACCGTTCAACACACTTTCGCTAAGGAGCCTGACCGGCTCGATTTGTTGTCCAAGTGCAGCTCCGGCAGCAATTTCTGCTTTATTGAGGATTATGTTGTAACCCACGAGAACAGCTGCAAGGGTTGCAGCAGCCTGTGCATTACTCAGACCAAATATTAATCTTCTTTCATCGGTATTGTAGCCGAAGGTCTTTTGGGCCAACCACGCAGCAATAAATTTTGATGCGGTAGCCACAGTAATCATCACGGTGGCCACAAAAATCGTATCAAGATCTTTGATGAATACGCGGTAGTCGACCAACATACCTACACCAATCAGGAAAAACGGGATAAACAGGGCATTACCCACAAATTCTACACGGTTCATCAATGGTGAAGTGGAAGGAATCAGTTTGTTGAGGGCCAAACCAACCAAAAAGGCACCGATGATGGCCTCTATCCCTGCCAGTTCGGCGAGGAAGGCTCCCAAAAACAACATGGCCAAAACAAAAATATACTGAGAGATATTGTCAGCATAATTTTTAAAAAACCAGCGACCAATTATGGGAAAAACAAACATAATTACCAGTCCTGCGATGATCACAGAAATACCCAGCCGCCACCAGAACAAATCATCTGTTACACCGGTAGACAGGCCGGCAATGGCTGCAAGAACCAAAAGGGCAGCAGTATCCGTGATAACGGTTCCGCCTATGGTCACATTGACGGCTCTGTTTTTTGAAACGCCGAGTTTGCTGATGATCGGATAAGCTATGAGGGTATGGGATGCATACATGCTGGCCAGCAAAACAGAAGATATTAAGGTAAAATCTAATATGTAATAGCTTGATAAAATACCAAGTGTCATAGGTGTAAAAAACGTATATAATCCAAAAATTAAACTTTTGCCACTATTTTTTTTAAACTCCGACATATCTATTTCAAGACCGGCAAGAAACATGATGTACAACAATCCCACTGTTCCAAAAAGGATGATGCTGCTGTCGCGCAACATGAGGTTAAAGCCGTTGGGACCGATAATGGCACCGGCGATGATCAAACCAATAAGGTGAGGTATCTTAAACTTATTCAGAATAAGTGGTGCAAAAAGGATAATAAACAGAATCAGTGAAAATATCAGTACCGGACTTTCTAAAGGAAGACTCAGGTTAAATTTTTGGTATAATATCATGAGCCAAAAGTACGGGATTATTTTTAAAATCATTTAAAAATAAAAGGATTTGCCTGATATTTATATACCTTCCAGAGGGTGTCAAAATATTCTGTTGATTTTGTTAAAAAAATAAAATATAAATGATGTCATATTGGTCTTATTTTATCTCCTTTTGACATCGTTTTTGCCATGAGAGCATCAAGCCATAAAGATGGAAGTACTTTGGAAATAAACCGGATGACATTGGGCGACTTGTGCACAATATATCCGGTTTTCGGATTTCGGGAAGTAAAAGCTTTCCAAACGGCCTGACAGACTCGTTCTGCCGGAAGTCCCTGTGCATCTGATTTTTCGATGAGTTTGTCAGCATTTTTTAATAAATGACCATATTCCGTTTCAAAAAAAGGATTCAGTTTACCGATGTTTTTTTTCCAGATTTCTGTTTTGATCGGTCCGGGCAATATGGAAATCACTTTGATGCCAAACATTCTTAATTCCCTTCTGTATATTTCTGTCATACTTTCGAGGGCATGTTTGGAAATACAGTACGCTCCCATAAAAGGTGTATTCAGGATACCTGACACAGAACTTATATTAATGATCCTTCCGGGATTGTCGGTTTTCAGGTAGGGCAGGAGCAAATTGGTGATTCTTCGGACGGATTTGAGATTAATGTCAAGTTGTTCTTCAAATTGTTCTTCCGTCAGATATTCGAGTGGTCCGGGTATGGCAATACCGGCATTATTGATCAACAATTCAAGGTGACCTTGCGAAAGCAGGTTTTTAATATCAGAAAAAGCGTTTTGGGTGGCTTCCTGATCTCTGACATCAAAACATAAAACGGTCAGTCGTTCTGTATAGTTTGATTGTAAGTCAGTCACAGCATCATGATTTCTTACACTACCGATGATATAATATCCTTTTTGATGAAAAAAATCAAGCAAGGCCCTTCCGATACCTGTGGATACGCCTGTAATGCATATAAATTTTGTCATATTTTTAATGGGTGTTGGAAATAATGATTAATTTTGCGGTGTACTTTAACAATTATATGTATCACCTTCCGGTTTTTATTATTGGATTTACTCTACTCCTGTCCTGCAAAGATAATACAAAAGAAGTTGTAGAAAAAGGATTGATTGGAAAATGGTCTGTAGTTCAGTCAGAACTGAATCACAAACCATCCAAAACCATGGAAAATGCTTTTTTTAGTTTTGACGAAACCAAAAAAGTAGTCTCCAACGTTTTTGAAGAAAAAGATGTCACTTACGTCATAGATGAGCGGAAGATTACCATTCAAACGAATACACCACTGGAGCTGGACATATCGTATTTTGAAAATGACAGCATGATTTTGGAAGGTAACTATTCATTGTACTATGTTAAGTTTTTTATGAAAAAGGATACTATGGGGGATCTTATTTTAGAGGAAAATGAAAAAATGCCGGCGAATTAATCTTAACCGGAATTTACGATAAATCATCTTTTTTGGAATTTTTATGACATTTTTTTTACAAATTACTCATAGGAATTTTACTCTGTATTAATTTAAAATTATCAAAATATATTTCGGTTTTAGTATAATATTGAAATATTGTTTATTTTTATATGTGTTTATCGGAATTAAAATATTTCTGAATTTTGGATTACGGGGTTAGCTTTATTTCTTAATCTTTTGTTAAATATTTTAATTTTTGAAAGAATGTGATGTGGCAAAACCTACATTTGCACCACAAAATGTTCTTTTTTTATTGTCTTATCAAGAAAAGCTGAGGGATTTGGCCCGATGACGCTTTAGCAACCTGCCCACCAGGGCATAGGTGCTACTTCCAACCCATAATACATGGGATAGATAAGGTAGATCAGCTGCATTATACACAAAATTTTCAGCTCTTCTGACTTATCAGGAGAGCTTTATGAGTTTTTCCTGATGCTGCTCTTGATAATTTTTTTCACGCTTAAAAAATTTTAAATCATGAGCAGAATAACAGAAATTATTCATTCTATTCCTGTCGACGAATTGACGGGTTCCATTTCAGTACCGGTATACCAGACTTCTACTTTTGTACAGGAATCTCCCGGTGTACACAAAGGATATGATTATGCACGATCCAATAATCCTACCCGTAAAGTTCTCGAAGATGTCATCGCAAAACTCGAAAAGGGTAATGCAGGATTTGCTTTCGCCACAGGTTTGGCAGCCATTGATGCCGTCATCAAACTCCTTGAGGCGGGAGATGAAATCATTGCCGTAGACGATATTTACGGAGGCGCATACCGATTATTTACCCACGTGTATCAAAAGTTTGGTATTAAGGTTCACTATGTGGATACCCGATATCCGGAAAAAATTGAACCCTTATTATCGTCAAAAACCAAATTGGTATGGTTGGAGTCGCCGACCAATCCGACCCTTAAGGTCAGTGATATTTCTACCATTTCGACATTGGCCAAAACGGTTGGTGCATTGGTGGTTGTGGACAATACATTTGCTAGTCCTGTGGCACAATTGCCCCTTGAGTTGGGAGCAGATATTGTCATCCACAGTGCCACTAAATACATAGGCGGACATTCTGACCTGGTCGCAGGATTGGTGGTCACCAAAACCAAAGAATTATCTGAAAAAATCAAATTTATTCAAAATGCTTCCGGAGGGATTTTGGGACCATGGGATTGTTTTCTGGCTATTCGTGGTATTGAAACCCTGGAATTGCGGTTTGAACAACAAAGCAAAAGTGCGCTCGAAATCGCAAATTTCCTTCAACATAACCCGTTTATTGATAAAATTCACTACCCCGGGCTGAAAAGTCATGTCAATCACGATGTGGCTAAATACCAGCAAAATAATCTTTATGGAGGTGTGTTATCCTTTTCATTAAAAGAAGACACGATAGAAGCGGCAAAATCTTTTGTATCCTCCACCAGATATTTTAAGCTGGCAGAAAGTTTGGGCGGTGTCAAAAGTTTGATTTGTCAACCGGCGTTGATGACCCATGCTTCAATACCCGGAGATAAAAGACGGGCCGCCGGAGTTCAGGATTCATTGATTCGTCTTTCGGTAGGTGTCGAAAATACGGATGATCTGATCCGTGACCTTGAAGAAACTTTTATTCGTATTTTTCAAACATCAACCATCACCGCTTAAACAAAAAATAAAATGTCAACATTAACCATAGGATTATTTGGATTTGGAGTCGTCGGTGAAGGTATCTTTCAGGTACTTTCGACAAAACCCGGACTACAGGCAGTGATAAAAAGAGTGGTGATCAAACATCCGCATAAAACCAGAAACGCACCCCAACATTTGTTTTCGACAGATGCAGATGATATTTTAAATGACCCGGGCATCAACCTGGTTATTGAGCTGATAGATGACGCAGAAGCTGCTTACCACATTGTCAAAAAAGCTTTTTCAAAGGGTAAATCCGTCATTTCTGCCAATAAAAAGATGATAGCCGAACATTTAACGGAGCTAATCCGGTTGGCAAGTGAATGTAATGTTTCATTTTTGTATGAGGCAGCTGCATGTGGCAGTATTCCGGTCATCAGAAATCTCGAAGAATATTTTGACAATGACCTGATCACCGGCGTGACCGGAATCATAAATGGCTCTACAAACTATATTCTGACCAAAATGGCAAAAAAGAACCTTCCATACCAGGAAGCCTTGAAAGAAGCTCAGGCAAATGGTTTTGTTGAAAGTGATCCTTCTCTGGATGTTTATGGTTTGGATGCGAGAAACAAACTTAAAATCCTGACTTTACATGCTTTTGGTATGGTCATTTCCGAAGATAAAATCATAACAAAAGGCATTCAATCTATAACTGAGGGAGATCTCGTTTTTGCCAAAGAAAAAAATTTAGTTATCAAGTTGATTGCCACGAGCAAAGTTAATGCCTTAGGTGCGTTGGAAGAAGTGTCGGTACTTCCGGCATTTTTACCCAGATTTCATCCTTTGCGTTTGACGGATAATGAGTTTAACGGAGTTTTGATCGGCGGACAACTTTCGGACGAACAATTTTTTTACGGTAAAGGTGCCGGAAGATATCCTACCTCCTCGGCAGTGCTCAGCGATATTTCGGCTATTCGTTACGGATATAAATATGAGTACAAAAAAGGCATCAAACAAAGTGACAAGGTTCTACCCTCAAAAAGCAAAGTCTTTGTATCTCTGTCACGCGACCTTCCCGAACTGGATTTGTCGGTATTTGGTGCAGTTGTGGAAACATACAGAAACAGTCATTACAGTTATACGGTATTAGAAACTACGCTTCAGGAAATCAAACCATTGTTTGACTTACACGGAGTTTCTGTCATCCGATATCTGGATTGAGGAATGTGTTCTAAAATGTCGATATATGGCAAAGTTGTTGTGTTAGTGCATGAAACCAGGTTTTTTAACTTTTTTCAGGATAAATCAAAAGCGGCAGATGGTTTGAATATGTTTTTGTATTGGTTTCATCTGCCGCCGAACAAAAAAACATTTTATGCTCTTCGGAAATTAAAAATTGATGTTCGGACGTAAATGCAAATGATAAACAATCTATTTTCCGGCAACCTTTCCTCTTTTTTCCCGAAACCACCTCAACTCCTCATAGGATATGTCGCCTCCGATGAAATTTTTGATTTCCGTAAGGGAATCTTCACCGGAATAAACGGATAGTTTTTGTTGGATGAGTTCGATTTTTTCTGGAGATAAGATGTCTTGTAGCGAAACTTTGTCTTCTCTCAGTAAGGTGGTAAAATGACTGCATATGGTATTATAGGACAACGTTCGTTCTTTGGCGATTTCTTCCATTGTTTTGTTTTGTTTCCATAATGAAAGGGTAATTTCGTGAGAAGGGATTTTTTCAGTAGACGTTTTTTTCTTCTTTTTGGAAGCAATCACCGGCATATACTCATGGTCAACGTCCAATCGGGATTCTTTTACTTTTTGTCTTACCTTTTCCAGTTTTTTACTTCGGTACGTCTTGAAAAAATCATCTTCCAAAATGGTTTTGTCAGGTTCGGCATCCCGGACCCACATTTCCGTAAGATGTTTGGCTTTGTGCATTCGAAGGATTTGGGTCAGCACCACATCTTCAATTTCGGCCAATTCATTAAAGAGGGTTTTTGATCTTTTGACAAAGGATATTTCCGTCATCCAGGTCAACAAATTTTCTTCCATCGGATCAAAAATGCCGAAAAAATGTTGAAAAGCTCCGTAAATTTTATCCTTCAACAAATTTTTGTCCTCATCCATTAAAAAATATTGTTTCAACCATTTCGAGAACTGGGTCGCCGTATGAGCTGATTTTTCCCATGTCAGCAACGATTCTCTGATTTGTGGTATGTATTTTCCGGAAGGACTGTTGACAGGTTCACTTCCATTTTCTGAAATATATTTTTTCCAAACTGCTGTGCCGGCCGACAAATCAAATGTTTGTAAAAGGTATTCCATTAAATAGGTTTTTGAACCATGCCGGATATATTGTCCCAATTGTTCTTCTTCCGGCTCCAGCGAAGAAAATGTTTTGATATCGCCACTTACGGTCAAGGGCGGCAATTCAAAATCTGCTTTCAACACCAAACCTTGTAAACTGCGCAACCGCGAAAGTGCGACGTATGCCTGGCCGGGTTGAAAAACATCGGTGACGTCGATCACCGCTTTATCAAAAGTCAGGCCCTGACTTTTGTGAACGGTAATCGCCCAGGCAAGTTTCAGCGGATAATGAACAAAACTGCCCAAAACTTTTTCTTCCACTTCCTTGGTGTTTTCGTTGACTTCGTACTTTTTGTGAAACCATTCGTACTTGTCCACCGTAATAGGTGCGGCATCTCCTTCGCAGGTAATGATAATTTCGTTTTCGTTCAAAGAAGTGATTTTGCCAATCTTACCATTAAAATATCTTTTGTCGGCAGACAAATCGTTTTTGGTAAACATGACCTGAGCCCCTTTTCGCAAAGTGAGTACTTCCTCCATCGGAAATATTTTGTCGGGAAATTCTCCTTCGATCTCTGCTTTATAAAAATAATCTTTGGCGTCGATTTGTTTGAGCGCAGTTTGGTTGATGTTGTCCGCTTTATAATTATGGGTTGTCAGGTAAATGTATCCCGGGTTTTGAAGAAGTTGGAAGTCCGGTTTGATATAACTTTCCAGAATTTTTTTATCATCAGCCACAAAAGAGTTATTTCTCAGATTGTTCAGTATTTTAATAAATAAAGCATCTGACTGCCGATAAATGGTTTTTAATTCTATGTACACCGGCATATGGTTGACAAGACATTTTGCCTGGAAAAAAAACATGCCGGGATAGTATCTTTGCAAAATCTCCCATTCTTCATTTTTTACCACCGGAGGAAGCTGATAAAGGTCACCGATAAAGACGACCTGAACCCCACCAAAAGGCTGCTTGTTTTTTCGGATCTTTTGTAACACAAAATGTATGGCATCCAATAGATCTGCACGCAACATACTCACCTCGTCGATAATGAGCAATTCGAGATTGCGGATGACATCTTTTTTGGCAGCACTCAGCGAAAAAACTTTATTGAGACTGTAAAGAGACTCAATCTTTTGGTAGCTGTTTTGTTGCGGGTAAAACTGAGGATCCGGAATGTACGTTGCCGGAGCGATTTGAAAAAAAGAATGAATGGTGACACCGCCTGCATTAAGCGCAGCGATTCCCGTTGGGGCGACGACAGCTGTGTTTTTGAAGGTTGTATCCATGATTTTTTTCAGCAGCGTGGTTTTACCTGTGCCGGCTTTTCCCGTGACAAAAACCGATTGTCCCGTTTTGTGAACCAGTTGTAATACCTTTTCCTGAAGGTTTGAAGTTTCTAATGACATTTTTTTCAGATTTTAGTTTCTGCAAAAGTAAAATCAAAATCCTGTCCTGAAAAGCCTTTGGAAAGTTTTATCATTTTTTTAACGAATAAGATTGACAGGTCAAAAGTACAAAAATGTGGTCGCTTTTTTTGTTAATCTCTTTAACCTGCGTAATTTGATTTAATTTTCAAATAAAAGGTTCTCAAAAAGTTTAGGGGTTTTGGTTGTATGGAAGATATTATATAAAACCTGTTTCCATATAAAACCAAATAAAAAATATATTTTTTAAACATGAAGCAACACTTTATGTTACATTGGCACATTAGTTAAAAACAACTCTTATATCAATAGATTAAACGTAATGTAAGATATAATTTTTAATCTTAAAAAATCCTTTCTGTGTTAACTGTCCGGGGAAAAATTTCTGATAAAGAATCAAAATGAAAAAATAAATATAAATCAAAACGAAACAATGCACATAACAACATGTTTGCCCGATTAACCGTAAAAAATATACAATGTACAAACATAGTACTCTTTTTTGTTTGTACATTGCTGCTGTTTGTCACACATCAGGCAAAAGCACAGTGTGATGCATTTATAGATGGACCTACCGTAGTTTGTCCCGGAGCCACAAATACGTATATAATCAGCAATCTGCCTCCCGGAGCTGTGGTTAATAATGTGACAGTGAGTGGAATGGGCTCTTTCGGAACTTTTTTGTTTGACAATATCCAAACCATTACATTACAGATTTTTGAAACGAATCCTTCTATTCAACTTTGTGCAAATTATCAAATAGGAGCTATCAATTGTACCACTTGTATTACGATCGTAACAGCTGATGGAAACGGTCAGAATTTTACCCTGACCGGTCCGACAGAAGTCTGCGCCGGAACAGAAGTGGTCTATATTATATCTCCTGTGCCGGGACAGAATGATGATATTGAATTTACTGTAACAAATGGAATGCTCATCTCTGTCATAGGCAATGAAGTTACGGTATTGTGGGATGGACCGGATGATAATGGAGAAGTCTGTTTTGAATATGCCAATCCATGTGGTGATGACCAAAATTTTTGTCTGCAGGTGGAAGTGATTCAACCACCCGGAAATGCTATATTGTCCGGATTGCCTGACGCTGCTTGTGTCGGAGACAATTTTACTGCCAATGTGAGTAATTACGGAAATGCCACGATTGAATGGACGTCAACCAATACAATCTTTACTTCACCAAACGGTCAGGAATCAATTGAAGGAATTTTTTCAACAACAGGAACTGCAGAAGTATGTGTCCGTTTAAGTACCGGATGCAATAATGATATCATTTTGTGCAAATCGATAAATGTACAACCACCACCGAATCCTTCTCTGATATTTACGGAATCTTGTGGACTGGAAGGCTTTCTGACAGCTGTGGATTTGCGAAGTGGCTCGACGTTATTGTGGGAACAAGTCGACGGACCCGGAACATTGTTTTTCGGAGGAGCTGATTTTTTTATTACCGGTTTCACGGCAGATGCACCGGGAATATATCGGGTAAGATTTACGGAAATCCTGGGAAATTGTATTGTTTCCAAAGAATTGGTTTTTGAATTGTTTGACCCGCTCACTGTGGATGATTTTAGGTTTGAATGTACCGGCAGCAACGGATATAAAGTGTTTTTTACTATTTCCGGAGGCAAACCACCGGTCCGAGTGAATGGAATAGAATCTCAGACTAATTTTGAATCAGGTATCATACCTTACGGAACACCCTATTCTTTCAGAGTGGAAGATTCGGGTTTGTGCCGTGTGGATTTGAATGGTGTGGAAGACTGTCCTTGCAGAAACAGCGCCGGAACAATGGATACTACCTTGATTATGGCTTGTGACAGTGCATTGGTGACGGCCGTTTTTGACAGCAATGCCACTCTATTGTCCACCAATATCAGTCGTTTTGTGCTTCATGATGGCAAAAAAGATTCTTTGGGCAGGATTTTATCGTTATCTAGTATACCTGTCTTTCGGATGTTGCCTGTTATGATGTTTGGAAAAATCTATTATATATCGCATATCGTGGCAGATTCTGTCGGAGGTTCTGTTCGTTTGGATGATCCCTGCCTTCAGTTTTCAAACGGACAACCGGTAGTTTTTAACAGATCTCCGGAAATTTCCATTTTTGGAGATTCAGACATTTGTGGAAATTTTGCAAACCTTGAGGCGACATCAGATTCTTTATCGTCAGATTGGTTTTGGGAATATTCAAATACAGGAAATCAGACCCTTACTTTAACCGGACAGACTACAAATGAAATTCAGGTAGAAACGAATGCGGCCGGAACATTTACTTTTGTCGCCCAGGCTTCTTTTAAAGGATGTATTGGCCGGGATAGTCTGGAAGTAAATTTTAATGAAATTCCTGAACTTTCACTGGTCAATCATATTTGTAATGACAGCACCGGTTTTTTTGTGGTAGAAATGCAGTTGATTGGAGGAACGTTACCTTATATCATAAATAACGATACCATTTTTTCCAATAATTATATATCCGACAGTTTGTTATCAGGAACTACGTATCAATTTTCGGCGGAAGATCAAAACGGTTGTGTAAGCAATCTTCTTTCCGGGACACATCAATGTAATTGTTTTTCAGAAGCGGGACAAATGTCGGCAGATACCTTACGATGGTGTGCGTCAGTAAGTGAATTTTTTGGTTTTGAAACCACAATTTCTCAGTTGGACAGCGATGATTTTTTGTGGTATGTTTTATACGAAGGAAATGATCCGTTGACCGGAAGTATTATCGATGTTAATAACACCGGAATATTTCCATTTGAGCCACCCTTGATGACAGGAAGAGTGTATTATATTTCAAAAATCGTTGGTAATCCTTCTGGCAATCTTCCGGATTTTTCGGATCCATGTCTTTCGGTTTCTAATGGTCAGCCCATCATTTTTTATCCGGAACTATCACCTGTTTTTTTGGAAAAAACAGAGATTTGTGGCAATCTTCTGACGACTTCAACGGTCTCTCTTCAAAGTGGAACATTACAATGGTTTGATGCAGCATATAATCCTGCTCCTGTCGTGATCTCCGAGGCAGACAGTCTGCGGTTGGCGGTTAATTCTCCCGGCAATTATGATATTGTCTATATTTTACAAAATGAAGCTTGTGTTTTGGAAGATACGGTATCTTTGCAGTTTTTTCCTTTTCCTGAAACAGGAAATATTGGGTATGAATGCAATAATACACAAGACAAGGTAACAGTTACTATAGATTTTCCGGGAAGTCAGAATATTTTGATAGACAATATTCTGTACACATCTCAGTACAATGCAGTGTTTGATACGGCGCAATTACCGTTTGATCTGGTGATGATAAATGAATTCGGATGTGAAAATACGTTGGTTTTGCATTATGATTGCAGTTGTATTGCTGAGCCTGGTTCCATGTCATCCGATACTTTGTTTGCTTGCGGATCAGGAGAGGAAGTTCAGGCTACCTATCTTTTTGACGGAGTTTCACAGGGAGATACTTCTTATTATATATTGCACACCCTTTCGGGAAATGTAGTAGGAAATGTTCTTTCAGCATCAAAAGACGGAAGATTTACCTTTCCCCAAGGTGGTCAATACGGCGAAGTATATTATATTTCATTTGTGAATTACCAAAAATCTTTTGGCAATCTGACCGATGACCCATGTTTGGTGGTGACTCCGGGACAGCCGGTTGTTTTTGATTCCATACCTTTGATTTCAGGACAGGTTTTGGTTGAAAATTGTGTTCCGCAAGCAATAATTGATTTACAGGCCAGCATAGGAAACGTTTTCTGGAATATTTCGGATTCACCGGGTGGTTCGGTTTATACCTTGATAGATACAGAATTCATAAGTGATACTAAAGGGTCTTATACGATTGAAATTGTGGCGATTCATAAAAGATGTGAAAGCAGAGAAATTCGAAATTTTGAATTGTTTGACAGTCCGGTCATAACGGAGGATACCATGGTTTGTGTTCAGGATAGTTTTTTGGTTAGTTTTGACATAATAAGTGGAAGCAGCCCTTATTTTGTGAATGGTTTGGTATTGAACAATTCCACCTTTTTGTCACAAAATCTGGCAGGTGGTGATACATTGGACGTACAGGTGGTCGATTCGAGAGGATGTGTTTCAGATATCAGGTCTTTTACCAAAGAGTGTTTCTGTACAACCATTGCCGGAAATTTTGAATCTGATACGGTTTTTATATGTCAGGGTTTGGATTTTAAAATGCCGGATCCTGTCGGTGCTTTTTTAACAGCTGTTGAAGGAATCAATTTTAAAATTTTTATTGAAGAAGGTATGATACGAACTTTGTATCGGAAGACTTCAGAAAAAACGATTCGTTATGAGGATGTTTTTTTAAATAAAACGGTGATTGTTTTTCCTGTTTTCGGACTGACTAATGCAAACGGAATGGTTGATGAAACAGATCCTTGTTATACAGAAGGTTTGCCCTTGTATTTGGTTTGGAAAAATCAACCCTTTTGGACATTGCCGGAAGACCTGTTGTTGTGTGAACCAAAGGAAACAGAAATTCCTCTGGAGACATTTGGCGTTTTTCCGGTTACGGCATTTTTTACATTTGAAGGCAAAATGGATTCAATCACAATTACTTCTGCGTTGGACAAGTGGACATTAAATATTACTTCATTGCCGGTTGTATTATCGGTAGATAAACTGTTTTATGATGGTTGTTTTTCCGGCGAAGAACAAATATTGATGATTAAATCTGCTAAAACTGAAAACTTTTTTATTGAAAACCCAATCTTTGTTGCAGATACTTCAGAGATTTATTTAGAGATTGAAACCGATATATCGCCGGATGATATTACAGGAGTAGAATGGATAATCGGGTCTGCCGATAGTACCATATTTACCAAAGAAACTCAATTATTTTTGCCGGCAGGAACTTCAGGAATCGTGGATATTAACATCACCGATTCCAACGGTTGTGTGTATGTTTTACAGACCGATATCCGCTTGATATCCGACGCCAATGAATTTGTTTTTCCCAATATTATACAACCGGGTTCCGGCGTGAACGGAAATTTTATTGTTGAACCTGAAGAAAAAATCAGGTCGGTCAAAATGTTTTCTTTGTATGACCGTTGGGGCAATCTTCAATATCAAAAAAACAATATCAATCCCGGAGAAAATATCTGGCAGGGAGAATGTATAGGAAATATTTGTGGAGACGGTGTGTACGTTTTTGTGATTCAGGTAGCAGACCTGTCAGGTAATGTTTTTACCTATCATGGTGACATTACCATAATCAATGATTAATCAATGCCTGACTTTTTGTTTTGAGGCATAATTTACAAATTTGATAACACTTTTGGGCCGGCATTTATCTTTCTGTTACTTCAACCTTTGCCGGATGATTTAATTTTGTTTGCAAAAATGAAACGAGCATATCTTTGCCTGACAGATACGTTTTATTATTATTGATAATGATGTCTACTTTATTAAAAAAGGGTTGAATATAACTTTCAAAAGAGGGTAGGACATGGTGTTCATAACGGTATAGGACATCTTCCAAAGGATAATTTCTTTCTACCCGGTCTCTTTTGATTCGTCGAATGATTTTTTGGGTATCTGAAGCGTGAAGCAATACCTTTAAATCGAGTATATCAAATACTTTTGGGTTTTGAAAAACAAAAAGACCTTCCACGATGATAATCGGAGCCGGCTTAAAAATCAGCACTTCCGGATTTTTGGTACTGTTGTTAAACGTATATTCTTGTTTTTCGACAGCCATGCCACTCATGAGTTTTACCAGATCAAAATAAAACTCATCCTGGTCAATGGAATCCGGAAGGTCAAAATTCGAAATTCCGTTTTCGTCAGTCACCTGATATTCGCGGGGTTTGTAATATTCATCCTGTGACAAAAAACATATTTCATCCTCAGAAAAGTGACTTTTTAAATCCCGGATAAATGATGTTTTACCCGATCCGCTACCGCCGGAAATACCAATAATATAAGTGTCTGATTTTTTTATGGACATAAAAACAGTCTTATTTGACGAATTATTCTAATTTTGACCGAAATACGAGTCACAAAAGTAAAACTTTTATCGGTTAATATGGAAACATTTTTGGCAATTGGTCGTGGGATATTGGGTATGGTGGTATTAATCGGCATCGGATATCTCTTTAGCAGAAACAGGAAAGCTATACAGTGGAAATATGTTGGAATTGGGATATTCCTCCAATTAATATTGGCGTTAAGCGTCCTGAAAGTTAATTTTATAAAGAATATATTTGAGTTTGTCGGTAATATATTTGTCAGCATCCTGGAATTTACAAAAGCGGGTACCATCTTTTTATTAGGTGATAAGTTGCTGGATGTCAATAGTTTCGGATTTATATTTTTGTTTCAGGTATTACCGACGATCGTATTTTTTTCGGCGTTAACCTCACTGCTCTTTTACCTCGGAGTGATTCAGTTTATCGTCAAAAGTTTTGCAATCATATTTACAAAACTATTAAAAATTTCGGGTGCTGAGTCCCTTTCTGTTGCCGGAAATATCTTTTTGGGACAAACGGAAGCGCCTCTGATGATCAAAGCTTACCTCGAAAGGATGAATCGTTCTGAAATGTTGCTCGTTATGGTCGGAGGTATGGCCACGGTTGCAGGTGCTGTGATGGCGGCTTACATTTCTTTTTTGGGCGGTGATGATCCTTTGCTCAGGCTTGAATTTGCCAAACACTTATTAGCCGCTTCGGTGATGGCTGCGCCGGGAGCTATTGTCATATCAAAAATTTTATATCCGCAGACAGAATCTATTGATACCAATGTCAATGTTTCCAGTCAGGTCATCGGAACCAATATTTTGGATGCGATTGCCAATGGTACGACAGAAGGACTGAAACTGGCAGCCAATGTTGCCGCCATGTTGCTGGTTTTTATCGCCTTTATAGCTATGGCTAATTTTTGTTTGACCTGGATAGGTGATTTGTCATTACAAAGTATAACTTTTGGGTTGTCAGAAAACAAAGCGTCGCTCAATGGTGGCATCCAATATTTCACCAATTATACATCTTTGTCCATTGAAACCATTTTGGGCATTATATTTTCTCCTATCATGTGGTTGATCGGTGTGGCAAAAGAAGATGTCATGGTCATGGGACAATTGTTGGGAATCAAATTAGCTGCCAGTGAATTTGTAGCATATACCCAATTAGCAGCAGTAAAAAACCCTGAAAATGCCATTCACCTCGTTCATCAAAAGTCAGTCATCATGGCTACTTATATGCTGTGTGGTTTTGCAAATTTTGCTTCCATAGGTATTCAAATCGGAGGCATCGGCTCTTTGGCTCCGGGACAACGAAAAACATTGTCAGAATTTGGCATGTTGGCTTTGATTGGAGGAACTATCGCTTCTTTGTTTTCAGCTACCCTGATAGGAGCCATTATGGGTATCTGATCCTAACTAAGGTCGGTTACGTATTGTTTCAAACCGGAACGGTCCGGATAGGTTTTTAAAATAAACCGGATTATATTTTTTTTCAATACATGTAGTTTTACGGAATCAAAATGTTTGCATAAACTGCCAATGTATCCGTACGACAATTCACCATGATGGGTCTCAAAATACTTTTCGATCAAGGTTTGGTACAATCGTTCCACTTCATATCCATATTCCGTATATAACTCATGATCATAATTTGACAGGAGTTCAACATTTTCAAAAAAACGAATATATTCCCACAATTTCGGGTAGTCTTTGATGCTGAAATAAAAATTCGTCATGGTTTTTTGATCGATTCCCGGTTTTGAAGCCAACCATTTTTCTGTTTTTTTACCAAATGATTTTTCCCAGTTTTCGATTCCAACCAAAGATTTGAACGCTGTGACATATTTTACTTCCCCAAAATCAAGATAAGACATCAAAGCGACCTCAAGAGCTTCGTCCCATTGTTGTCTCTCAATGTGTATTTCAAATAAAAATCCATACAATTCTTTATTTTTTCTACCTTGGGAAACAACATGTTTTTGTAAGGCGTTTGCCGCTAAATACAGAATGCCTGCTGTTTTGAGATGTTCTAAAAAAGGAATCCATAAAAAACCCGGTGTAAACATGTTTTTAGAAACGGAATCCGGAATTTTATCTGACAAATAACACAATAAGGCCTGAACTATTAATTGTTCATCCGTTTGAAAAACGGTAAGGTGTTCCTCCAGTTTTTTGACAAATTCGGTTTTTTGTTTGCCTTTGAGAACAGGAGACAACAAAAAGATAGTGTTGGAAATCACATCTTGTATCCGGTAGAATGATAAAAATGTCAATTCTGTCAAAAAACTGATCAATTGTTTTTTAAGTTGGAACGGAAGGTTTTTTCTGAAAAAAGAACCGGCTGCAGCATGCCAGGCTTTATTTTGTGCGGAGAATAAAACGGATTCTATACCATAATGATGCCGGACGTACAAAAATTTGTACATGACCGTTTCCAAAATATTGAGAGCTTCCTGATACTGTTCCAATGCCAGGCAATCCTCCACCTGACCTAAAAATTCATCGGAAACCGACAAAAAAGCTTTAAGAACATGAAAGTTTGGTTTTGTTTTTCCCGTATAAGGTTTGATGATTGAATCCAGAATCATCTTATATTTATCCTTATTGTCGGTCATGTCAACCGTGCGTGCAAAATGTATTTTGAGTTGCAAAGCAAAAGCCGCGTTTTCTCTGGCGTATTGTTTGACAAAACGAATGAGATCTTCCCGGTCAGCGTTTTGTAGCAAGGTGTGGGTGTTCAGCGTCTGAACTTTGTTTTTTACAACTTCGGTTTTTGGTTTTTTACCGGCTGTTTTGAGATTTCTGATAAAAAACAGGGCAGCTAATACATGCCGGCAAATTTGGCGCTTTTTAAAAAATGTACAGGTACAGGTAGATTTTTGAACTTTGGTAAAAGGTTTAAAAATCTCTGTTTCATGGTCTTCAACATCGTGGACGACAAATACGTACAATTGTTTTTCAGGTTGTGAAAAATCAATAACAGCGTTTTTTTCAAATAACATTTCACCTTCCGAGACCAAAAGGTCATCATATTGTCTTTCAATAAGATATTTGTCGTCGGCGGTCAATGAAGTTGTTGAATTGTCTAAAAATATTTAAAATTCTGGTTTGGCTCGAGGGCCAAAACACTTTGGTAAATCAGTTCAATAACGTGTTCTATATCCTGTTTGTGGGCCATTTCGACTGTCGTATGCATGTACCTGAGCGGTATGGAAATCAAAGCAGAAGGAATACCTCCGTTGCTGTAGGCAAATGCATCGGTATCGGTACCTGTAGAACGACTTGATGCTGCCCGCTGAAAAGGTATGTTGTTTTTTTCAGCTGCATCTATAATATGTTGTAATAAGATGTTGTGAACTGCAGGGGCATAGGTCAAAGAAGGCCCTTCTCCGCATTTGATATCTCCTTCAATTTTGTTGTTGACCAAAGGAGTACTCGAGTCGTGGGTAACATCGGTCACAATGGCCACATTAGGTTTGATGGTATTGGCTATCATTTCAGCACCTCTGAGGCCGATTTCTTCCTGCACAGAGTTTACTATATACAAACCAAAAGGAAGTTTAATGTTGTTTTCTTTGATTTTTCTGGCGACCTGAGCAATACAAAAACCACCCAAACGATTGTCTAAAGCTCTACCTGTATAGTAGGTGTTGTTCAACAACATCAGTTCGTCCTGAAAAGTCACCACACAACCTACATGAATACCCATTTCCAAAACTTCCTGTTTGGATTTGGCTCCGACATCGATAAAAATGTTTTCCATGTTGGGGGCAAGATTTTCGTCTTTACCTTTTCTGGTGTGGATAGCCGGCCAACCAAAAACACCTTTTATTTTTCCTTTTGAAGTGTGTATATCAACCCTCATGGAAGGAGCAATGGCATGATCCGAACCGCCGTTTCTGATGACGTGAATAAATCCCTGATCAGTAATAAAATTGACGAACCAGGAAATTTCATCAGCATGAGCTTCAATCACAACTTTATAAGGATGGTCGGGATTTATGATTCCGTACACGGTACCATAGTGGTCCAGCTGCCATGTGTCAACAAAGGGTTTGATGTATTCCACCCATATTTTTTGACCAGGAGCTTCAAAGCCGGTAGGAGAATTATTGTTCAGGTATTCGTATAAAAATTTTTCACTATTTTCGTCAAAAACGTTCATCGGTTTTTTTATTTTTGATTGTTAAGTTGTTCGAACCATTGTTCCGGATTTTGTCTCCATGAAGCCAAAATGGATTTTTCCTCTTCAGAGATGTAATGCATGGCTAATGCTTCTGACAATAATACATCGTAATGGCTCAGTGTTTTGTAAACGCAGTCAGCTTTTTGAAAATTGTCTTTTGCTTTTTGAAAACCGTAATCAAAAATAGCCAGCACACCAACAACGTTGATTCCGTGTTCTCTCAGGACGGATACCGCTTCGAGAGAAGAACCTCCGGTTGAAATCAAGTCTTCGATGACCAATACTTTTTGACCTGCTGTCAGTTCTCCTTCGATGAGATTTTGTCTGCCGTGACTTTTGGCAGACGACCTGACATAGGCAAAAGGAAGATTCAGGCGATCCGCCAATAAAGCTCCGTGAGCAATACCGGCCGTTGCAACACCACATACCGCATCAAAAGATCCGAAGTCTGAAGAAGTGGTGACAAGACCCTGCACAATCACATTTCTGTTTTGTGGATGGGACAAAGAAACCCTGTTATCACAATAAATCGGAGACCTCATTCCTGAGGCCCACGTAAATGGATTTTGTGGGTTTAATTTTATTGCTTTTATTTGCAACAAATTTCGGGCGATTTCATTTTCTAAAGCCATAATTACATTAGTGACAGAAGCACAAAAATACAAAATCTTTATTAATGAAGTAGAAGTTATACTCAAACCTTCTGCTAATATATCCATTAGTGACACAGAAACGCCTGGTTCTGTGGTTATTAAGTATACCGGCAATAAAAAACATCTTCTCGACTATATCAATATTCTGGAAAAATCCATTAAGTCTGAAAAATTTATCATTCATTCGGATGATTACGAAAAACTGAAAAAAGATTTTAAATCTCACTTTGTGGAGATCGAAGCTGGCGGTGGATTGGTGAAAAATGAAAATAATGAATATTTATTTATTTACAGAAGAGGTTCCTGGGATTTGCCAAAAGGAAAAATAGAAACCAATGAAACCAAAAGGCAGGCTACTTTGCGTGAAATCGAAGAAGAAACCGGAATCAGCAATATGACGATTCTCCATAAATTGGGAACAACCCGTCACACATATCGCAGCAATGTCGGCAAAAGGATTATTAAAAAATCGCATTGGTATCTCATTGAAACGACAAAACAAAAACCCAAACCGCAAACCGCAGAGGATATAGAAAAGGCTGTCTGGATGAAGCTGGAAGATTTTTTTGGAAAAAAAAGAACGGTTTATCCCAATATTCTTGAGGTTATTCAGACTCAGGTGGCTTTTCCTGATCGTGGTCAAACCATAGTGAAAATTAAATAATAAGATCATGTGGCATAAAATAAGCTCAACGGTTAAAAAATATTTTCCAGATCTTTTGGTTTTTTTGATGTGTGTCAGCTTGTTTTTAGTACTGTTTTTTCGTTTTGTTCCGGTCCCGGGCACCTTATTAATGGTCAAAAGATTGGTTACCTCCGAATCGGATGACCAAATCGCCTATTCATGGACTTCATGGCATAATATAGCTCCTTTTCCGAAAGTTTGTGCTATGGCTTCCGAAGACCAGATGCTTCCTTTTCATCACGGACTGGATATTTCGTCGCTGGTGGATGCACTACAGAGCAATGGCAAAAAACGATTGCGTGGTGCCAGTACCATTTCGCAGCAAGTGGCCAAAAATGTTTTTTTGTATCCGACCCGAAGTTTTATCCGCAAGGGTTTTGAATTGTACTTTGCTTTTATGATAGAGTCATTGTGGACAAAACAGCGCATTCTTGAGGTTTATCTCAATATCGCCGAAACCGGTGACAAAACGTTTGGGGTGGACGCTGCAGCAAATAAATATTTTAAAAAAAATGCTCTAACCCTTTCCCTTCGTGAATCTTCTTTGATTATCGCTTCTTTGCCGAATCCGATAAAATACAAAGTTTCAGCTCCGGGAAGTTATTTGAAAAAACGACAAAATCAGATTTCTTCTTTGTACCGTTCTCTGGACGGACAATATTATCTGAGGGAACTTTATGTAAAAACAGAATCAAGTCTGTACGATTTTTCAGCTTACAAACAATAAAAAAAGCTTCTTTTTGATTGAATATTAACTATTCAGTTTTTTTTGTTTCAGCGCATTTACATAGAGATAGTCGACAAAAAACAATACTCTGATGGAAAAATTATTGTTCTGAACCTGATCGGTTAGACCTGACAAATTTCTGAAATAATTGATTTCTTCTCTGTTTCCTGATGAAAATATTTCATTTTTCCAAACAAAAATCATATCACTTCCCGGCAGAAAACGCCAGTTCATCTGCATGTCAATATTAAAAATGTTGATATTTCTGTCGAAAATATAATCTCCTTTACTGTTTTTTCCATCAAAAGCGATGATGTTTGGCTCTCCGGATGTAGTCAACTTACCGAACCGGTCATGTCTGACATTGTCGTAGTAATGACGTATTCGGGTATTGATACCGATATTATGATTAAATATCCATCGGATTGTAAAGGTGTTTTCAACGATAAACCGGTTGCGAATGCCTATCAAAACATCATTGGAGGATAATTCTAAAGGAATGTCAGATACCAAAGATTTGTTGACATATCCCGGCTGTTCATCATTTTTTGTCAGTCTTATCACAGGGAAAACGGAAAATTTGTCATTAATCCTGAATCGTGGAGCAAAAGTAATCACCCAATCCTGTCTGTTTTGAATATTGTATTGGACCGTTCTGATATTGATATCAAGTGCCACGGGTTTTCGGTAATCTGATGAAAAAAATCCACCAATTGTTACGGATTCCGGAGCGACTACAAATCTTTCAAAATCAAAAGTGCGTGGCTCAAAATAATCTCTCGACTCGACAGGGTTTATATAAATATTGCCTCCGACGGCGTTTCTGCTTTTCCAAAGGTAAAAGTTTTCAAAACCAAGAGAAAATGAGGTAAAATGTTTGGGCTGGTATAATGTGTTGTAACTGCTCCAAAATGAGTATGTCCACCTTTGCAACTTGTCGTTTTTGGGCGCAAATTCCTGATATTCCACTGTGGTAAAATAATATTGTTTGTTGGCGTTGAATAAAAAACCCATGTCATTCGGGTCATAGTAAACCGATTCAGTACCTGTGCCTGCTTCATACAGCCACTTTCCGCTGATTTTACCTCCACTTAGATTGTAGGCAAATCCGGCATCATTTTTATCCGCACTGTTCTTTTGCGTGACATTTACATCTCCGGCGACAGAATACAACTGTTTTTTGTCTTTCAATTCAAAATACAATCCTGAGGCATTGGCGTCATAATCTTTGCCACTGCGCAGGACATTGGTGTTCATAAAACTTATAAATGAATTGTTTTTCAAATTCTGGTCAATAACTATGGCATTGTAATTGGTCAGGGGATTGGTCTGAACTTCGCGCCGTAAACCACTTTCATTTTCCAATACTGCATTTGTTTTTCCTACGATGGCATTAAATATCCCGAGACCTGTACCTGATTCGGTTCTTCCGGTGATTTTGGTAGCATTATACAATTGGGAAACATCGGGATTGGAAATGATTTTTTCACCCGGCAACAATTCATTGCCAACTTTATTGTAATGTAGTGGTGTGCTTCCGATTCGCCGTGAATAAAACAAATTTCCTTTGTTGAATAATTCTGTTCCTTCGGTAAAAAACTGCCGGTTTTCTTCAAAAAAAACTTCAAATGGGGTGAGGTTCAGAACTTGTCTGTCGGAAATCACTTGTCCAAAATCAGGAATCAGCGTCATGTCGAGCGTAAAAGCATCATTGATACCATATTTTACATCCAAACCGGCATTGTAGGCGGTATTGGTTACAGATGTGTTGGATTTCGGATCATTGGTATGGTCGAGATATCCTGAAACATAAGGAAAAAGCCCGAGCCTCACCGGTGTTTTGATGTTTTCGAGGTGGGTAAGCAAACCACTTTGCTGAACCCATCCCTGAACAGCAGGGTTGACCGGATTCCAGTAGGATTGTTCGCGGAATCTTCGTATTTCCCGATTGAATTGTACACCCCATTGTTGTTGTTCGTTTGAGGTAAAACGCAGCGAAGAAAAAGGAATTTTAAGTTCAACGGTCCAGTTATTTTCGTTTATAGATATTTCACTGCTCCAGACTGCATTCCAGTTGTAGTCTTCATCATTGTTTGACACAATTGCATCCAACTGGACACCTGAAGCGGTAATCTGAAAAAGAAAACCGTTAAGTCCGCTATTATAAGGATCAAAAAATACTGAAAAATTGTCCGCATTTGCCAGATTATCTCTGATGGAAAGTTCTTTTAATATTTTTTTCGGATCTTTATCATACAGAATGGCACCGATGTAAATGGCATGATCATCATAAATAACGGATACCTCTGAACCAAAGGTAGCCGGTATACCTACTACGGGTTCGACCTGAATAAAATCTCCCTGATGCATCGATTTTTTCCAGCTTTCTTCAGACAAATGGCCGTCGATTTTAATTTGATCCTGATTTCTGTGAGCCTTCAGGGATTTTTTTTGAATATCATTTCCAAATAAAGGAGAGAAAATAAAAACACATATTAAAACGGCAACAAATGGCTTCACGTTGATAAAATTGATTTTGTGGCCTAAAAATAAGGATATGTTCGGCTATTGTGCTTATTTTGCATGATATTAAGATAATATTAAATTTTTGTCTAACATGAGTGAGCATTGGAAGGTAGGGAAAGAGGAGAAGAAGGGCTTAAAAAGAGAAACCGAATTTTGTGTGCTCATCGGTGTTATAGACGAAAAACATACGGAAACGCAGGTTTTGGAATATCTTGACGAACTCCAATTTTTGGCCGAAACCGCAGGTGCCCAAACCGAAAAGGTTTTTACCCAAAGAATGCCGCATCCACACGTCAAAAGTTTTGTTGGTTCCGGAAAACTTGAAGAAATACGGGTTTTTATAGAAACCCACGAAAATATATCGCTGGCTATCTTTGACGATGACCTTACGGGAAAACAAACCAGTTTTCTGGAAGAATACCTTAAAGTAAAAATCGTCGACAGAAGTTCGCTGATCCTTGATATTTTTGCCGAAAGGGCACAAACTGCCCAGGCCAAAACCCAGGTCGAACTCGCACAAATGCAGTATTTATTACCGAGATTAAGAGGTCTATGGACCCACCTTGAAAGACAAAGAGGTGGAATCGGGATGAGAGGACCGGGTGAGCAGGAGATAGAAACTGACAGACGGATTGTACGCGATAAAATTTCGCAACTTAAAAAGAAGCTTGAAAAAATCGATCAACAGGCACAGACCCAACGAAAAAACAGGGGAGAACTCATCCGGGTTTCGTTGGTAGGGTATACCAATGTCGGAAAATCCACGCTGATGAATGTGCTGAGCAAGTCAGAAGTATTTGCCGAAAACAAACTTTTTGCTACCCTGGACACGACTGTACGAAAAGTTGTTTGGGAAGCAACTCCTTTTTTACTTTCTGATACTGTTGGTTTTATCCGGAAATTGCCTCATCATTTGGTCGAAAGTTTTAAATCCACACTCGATGAGGTTAGAGAAAGTGATATTTTGGTTCATGTGGTGGATATGTCTCATCCTCAGCACGAAGATCAGATCCATACCGTTCAGAATACATTGACAGAACTGAATTCAGGTGACAAAACAACCTTAATGGTCCTCAACAAACTGGATAAATACAGGGAAATGAATTTTGACGATTTTCTGGAAGAAGAAATCCGTCAGGAAATAACGGAAGGGTTAAAAGAAAAGTACAAAAACCAGTTTAACCTTCCGGTGATATTGATTTCAGCTCATACCAAAGAAAATATAGAACTTCTCAGAGATACATTATATGAAATGATTCTTGAAGAGTACGAAAAAAGATATCCTTATCAGACTAAATCCTGGTAAATGTTTACGTCAGGAACGGATAATCCGCCTCCGTGTAATTGTCGTCATATAATTCTGAAGGCAACGGATACGGAGAATTTTCAGCAAATTCAAGTGCATCTTCAACTTCCTGGTCTATTTTTGCTTTCAAAGCGTCCATCTCTTTTTGAGAAGCAATTTTGTTGTTGACGATTTTTTCTTCCGTGACGATGACCGGGTCTTTGGTTCTGTAATCCTCAACTTCGTCCTTGCTTCTGTATTTGGCAGGGTCGGAAACTGAGTGTCCACGATAGCGGTATGTATTGATTTCGAGATAGTAAGGACCTTTTCCGGCACGTATGTGTGCTGCTGCTCTTTCAAAAGCTTCGTGAACCGATTCAGGACTCATGCCATCTACAGATTCACTTGGCATTTCATAAGAAAGGCCTAATTTATGCATTTCCGTTACATTACTGGTTCTTTCGACAGATGTACCCATCGCGTACTTGTTGTTTTCGCAGATGTAGAGAACAGGAAGTTTCCAGGTCATGGCCATATTAAACGCTTCGTGTAAAGCTCCCTGACGGGCTGCACCATCACCAAACATGGTAACACAAAGATTGTCGCTGCCTCTGTATTTTTCTGCGAAAGCGATACCTGTTCCAATCGGAATCTGAGCACCGACGATACCATTTCCTCCAAAATAGTTTAGTTCAGCTGAAAAGAAGTGCATACTTCCTCCTTTCCCTTTGACACATCCGGTAGATTTTCCGAATAGTTCTGCCATACAAGAATTAGATGTCAGGCCTCTGGCCAACGCTACACCGTGTTGTCTGTAGGCTGTCACCACTTTGTCTTCTTTTCGGATACCTGTAACCAATGCTGCTGCAATGGCTTCCTGACCGATATAAACATGACAGAATCCGCGAATTTTTTGTTGAGAATACGCAAATAACGTTCTTTCTTCAAATCTTCTGACCCTGTACATGGTTTCAAACCAGGTGAGATAGGTGTTTTTATCGTAAGCTGCAGCACCGTTTAAAGATGCTTTGGCTGGTGCTGACTTTTTCTTTTTATCTGATACGGCTGACATAACTTTTGTTTTTCTGCAAAAATTGAAACGGCAAAAATACGATATTGTTTTAAAATAGAAAGGACGCTTTTCATTTGTTTTAAAAAAAAAGTGAATCTCAGGGAGAAATGATATATTTGCCGTATCAATCTTTCGGTTAGCGGGAAGATATATCTTAACCCTGTTATTAGATTTTACACATCTCTTTTTAATAATCATCCTTTAATTTCTGCATGCTATGACATTACATTTCAAAAAAACACTTTTATGGATAAAAAGTACCTGTCTGTTATTGGTTTTGATCATGATGGTGTCCTGTCAGTCCAACGAACAAAAACTGAGAACTTTTATCGATCAGTTCAATCAGGCTTCGCAAATGGATGGTGGAAACCAAAAATTTACCTGTTCCGCTGAGGTAATCTCTCCGGAACTTGCCCGATTTACGTTCAAATCAACATATGATTCGGAGTCGTTGCAGGAAAAAATGTTTCTTCAGACGATGGAATTTATGGAACAAAAC
This sequence comes from Saprospiraceae bacterium, assembly GCA_022842725.1. GTDB lineage: Bacteria > Bacteroidota > Bacteroidia > Chitinophagales > Saprospiraceae > OLB9. The sequence goes on along the minus strand of JALHOZ010000012.1, from coordinate 76,781 downwards.
CTGATTACCACAACCGGATTTATGAAAGGACTGGTTAAAGACGGAGTCAACATTGATATGGTGTATAAAGGATTTGACGGCAAGGTCTTATTGATAAAAAGAATTGACAAAAATAATATTGATTCGCTTATTGCTGTGACCAAAACCAATCCGATTCCCACTGGCCAGTCGCAAATGGACGTCTTAAAAACCATGCTTGAAACCTGGAATAAAAATATGCCTATGGAGGACAAAGCTTCCGGATTGCGCATATTAGGTATTGATGTGGGAGATAATCAATCACTTGTTTATAAGATACAATATCTCGATCCTGAAGTGGAAAAACTGATCAATGATGAAACGGTCTCCTATTTGAAAGATGAGGCACTGAGAAATCCTGCGCTGCGAGAAATCATCAATTCAGTCACAAATTTGGGGATTTCAAAACTGGAATACCATATTATGTCGTCAAAAAATGAAAAGATAGCAACATTTACCATCGACCGAAGTGAAATGATCCAATAAAACATTTCAAAGTGATGGATCAAAACGGTAATCAAACTCCAACCTGGAAAATCATTTTATTGTCACTGCTGGCAATTTTTTCGATAGCCAGGTTGATTCACAGATGTTCTGACTACAATCGAAATGATGAATCATTATACCGACAAAACATAGGTCATGAGGTCATGGATTACAACCAAATGTACCAAAAACAGGCTGAGGCTCAGAAATTTTCCTTGGATTACCCATATTACCACGTTTTTGAATCAAGCACAAAGGAATCCCTCCAAACAGAAAAATGGGTTAAGGTTGTTAATGATAGTTTGATTCGTTTTGATTTGAGTGGCAAACTCAAAATTTCGGCAAACTGGTATTTTCAAAAACCAATAGATGAAAAAGTACGATACGTCTTGCTGACACCCGAAGATATTCAGGTCACCGTATATCAGTTTTCTACTAAAAAAAACCTGCTTACCAATATGTTTTACCTCAGGCCGAATGAATTCAAAATTAATGGAAAAGGTAGTTATTATCAGGAATCAAATGAGGCGAGTTATTCATTTTTATATAGGAATATATCTTATAAAGGTTTCTGTATTGGTCTCAAAGAAAATGAAACCATGGTAATTTTTGCTTTTGAAAGCAGAGATCACAGCTTTAAAAAATTAGAAAAATTTGCCGGTAGGTTTTTGGTAAACCATCTGGTCATCGATTAATATATTCAGAAAACAATAGGTTCTTAAGATGAAAATTCCACTTTTGGCATGATCGACAGTTCTTTTGATAAATTAATGGAGATTACCTATTAAAATCAGCATTTTTTTATACCTTTGTGTCCCGTATTGAATAAATTGACTTATCATGACCAGATATGTTTTCGTTACGGGCGGAGTGACTTCCTCACTTGGTAAAGGTATCATCGCAGCCTCTCTCGCAAAATTGTTGCAAGCGAGAGGTCTTCAGGTGACCATTCAAAAATTTGACCCTTATATTAATGTGGACCCGGGAACCCTTAATCCCTACGAACACGGAGAATGTTATGTCACCGATGACGGTGCCGAGACAGACCTTGACCTGGGGCATTACGAACGGTTTTTGAACCGGCCAACCTCTCAGGCAAACAATGTCACCACAGGCAGGATATACCAAACGGTCATAAATAAAGAAAGAGAAGGTGCTTTTTTGGGCAAAACCGTTCAGGTCATCCCACATATCACCGACGAAATCAAAAGGAGAATCACCCTTCTCGAAAAAGAATCAGCTTACGACATCATCATCACTGAAATCGGTGGTACGGTAGGAGATATCGAGTCTTTGCCTTATCTGGAGGCCATCCGGCAGTTTCGCAGAGATGTTGGCAAAGAACGATGCCTTGTCATTCACCTGACGCTGATCCCTTATCTCAAAGCTGCCAAAGAACTCAAAACCAAACCGACCCAACATTCTGTCAAAGAATTGTTGCAGGCCGGTATACAACCTGATATCCTGGTGTGCCGGACAGAACATCCACTGCCGAATGAAATCCGCGAGAAACTCGCACTTTTTTGTAATGTCGACGAAAGAAGTGTCATTGAAGCCATGGATGCAGATACCATTTATGATGTGCCACTGCTCATGCTCAAAGAAAAACTGGACAAAACCGTATTAAAAAAATTTAACCTCAAAATCGCCGGAGAACCCGACCTGGGACAATGGAAAGATTTTTTGGGAAAACTCAAAAATCCGACACACGAAGTCAAAATTTATCTGGTAGGTAAATACCACGAACTCAGAGATGCTTACAAATCTATCTACGAATCTTTTGTTCATGCCGGAGCAGTCAATGAATGCAACGTCACCGTCATTCCAATTCATTCCGAGACCATTGATGCTGAAAATGTGCAACAAAGACTCAAAGATGCCGATGGTATCCTCGTGGCTCCCGGTTTTGGCGAAAGAGGTATCGAAGGAAAACTGGTAGCTATCCGCCATGCCAGAGAAAATAAAATTCCGTTTTTCGGCATTTGTCTCGGTATGCAATGCGCTGTGGTAGAATACGCTCAGAATGTACTGGGTTGGAAAGATGCCGCTTCCACAGAAGTGAATCCATCCTCTCCGCATCCGGTGATTGATTTTATGGAAGACCAAAAAAACCAACATATCAAAGGAGGCACCATGCGCCTGGGGTCTTACAAATGTAAACTTGCCAAAGGAAGCCTGGCTTTTAAGATATACGGAAAAACCGAAATCAACGAAAGACACAGACATAGATACGAATTTAATAATACGTATCTTAAAGATTTTCAGGATAATGGATTGATAACTTCCGGAATAAATCCTGAAAGCAATCTGGTGGAAATCATTGAAATCAAAGACCATCCGTTTTTTATTGGTGTGCAATTTCATCCGGAATTAAAAAGTACCGTCGAAAATCCGCAACCGGTTTTCACTCATTTTGTGAAAGCAGCATTGACCTATCATCAAAAATAAACCTGGGAAAGATGAAAAAACTTTCCCTCTTGGAATTGGACAGACCGGATGTGGAACAATTCAAAAAGTCGGACAAAAATCAGATTATTGTCGTCCTCGACAATGTAAGATCGGCATTAAACGTTGGTTCTTTTTTCAGGACCTGTGACGGTTTTGCTGTGGAGACACTATATCTCACCGGAATCACCGGATGTCCTCCAAATCGCGAAATCCAAAAAACAGCCATCGGTGCTACAGAATCCGTCAGTTGGGAATACCGGGAAAATATTGTCGATGCAGTCACTGAAATCAAAGCAGCAGGCTATGAAGTGTGGGGCGTCGAACAAACCAATCAATCGGTTATGCTGGACCGGATAGAAATGTCGGATCAAAAAATAGCCCTGGTTTTTGGCAATGAAGTTGACGGACTTTCAGAAGAGATACTGCCAATGTTGGACGGTTGTATCGAAATCCCTCAGTTTGGAACCAAACACTCACTCAATGTCGCGGTGTGCGGCGGTATTGTCCTTTGGGAAATGATCAGAAAAAGGAAATAATCATCTCCTATGCTGATTATTAGTTTGTTTTGATCGTCGCCTCGACGTGTGTTTTGGTTTGATTGATGATCTCAACGATAATCCGCACTGTTTTTTTGCGGATGATTTTTTCCAGTTCGCGATTGACTTCTTTCAGTTTAAACTGAAATTTGAACAAAAGATAATCTTTGTGGATATCAACAATCTTGAGACTGATGGTATTGGGTTCGATGAGGTGCGAAAACTCCTTGATATTGTCTTTTAAGGTATGTTCCAGAGATTGAATGGAAGTCAGATATTTTAAGTCCAGTTCGAAGTCTATGCTTACTTTTTTGATATCTTTTCGTGTGTAATTGATGATATCTGACATATACACCTTGTCATTGGGTATAAAAATGATATCGTCATCTTCGTTGAGTAAAATGATTTTTGTCAGGTTGATATCGAGGATTTTTCCCTTATTGGTTCCTATTTTGACATAGTCATCAATATTGATTTCATTGGAAAAACTGATGATGATACCACTAATGATCGAAGCCACAAACTCCTTGGATATGATGGCCAATGCTGCCGCCACGATGGAAAGACTCGTCAGCAACCTACCCATTTCAATACCCCAGAATCCAAACAACATGGTGATGACCCCGAAAGTTACGATGAGGTAATATATGTTATTGATCCCGATGATAACGTTGTCTGTATATTTATAGGCCAGTTTTTTACGTAACCGGTATATCATGATCAGTAAGGCCGTAAATATATTGATACCTACAAAAAGGATCAAAAAATTAAACGAACTGCGAATGATGGGAAATGCTTTGCCCAAAAAAGTTTCATAGTCAAGAATGGTCTCCTTTATGTACAGAAGTATAAATAAAAGAACGAATCTGAGTATATATTTTATAATGACTGGTCTCATGTAAAGAAGTAAAAATCCTTTGTAATAGTAAACAGGTTAGGGTCGCCAAGTGTTTTGATTCAGAATTCAAAAAAAGAACAAAATGATGAACTAAAAGTATATATTTTGTAATCTCCAAGACTATCAAATCTTTATTTATTAGAGATAAAATGGTTTTGTAAGTGATTATATATCATATATTTATATAATGTACTTTTTATAATTTTCGACTTTTATAAACAGTTATTTATTACAAATAAAAATATATCAAAAAAGGTAAAAAAAGCTTTCGCAACAGTGAATTTTTAGAGACCTTTGCACCATTCCCATGATTTGCATCCCGAGATTTTATTTTTGAGGATAAAAATTTTGCCGGTTTACGAGTGTTGTTTTTTAAATACTCATAAGCAGCCATACATCAATTTGCCAACTAATAAAATAACTCGTATAACATGAACAGTTCGGGACAATATATTGAAATATGGAACCAGTGTTTGGAAATGTTCAAAAAGAACATCGCCCCTCAGGCATACAAAACCTGGTTTCTTCCGATAAAGCCCGTCAAGATCCATAATAATGTACTCACGATACAGGTTCCCAATAAATTCTTTTTTGAATGGTTGGAAGAACATTACGTCGACATACTGAAAGCTGCCATCTCCAAAGAGATAGGACCCACAGCAAGACTTGAATACAATATATTGATAGACCACCAGGGCAACGGTTTTCCACGAAAGGAAACCGCTGAAACATCAGGCAATAAAAAAGATTCACACGAAATTGTCAATCCTTTTGTCATTCCGGGTTTAAAAAGAGTCAAAGTGGATAGCCAGCTTAATCCAACTTATACTTTTGACAATTTTATCGAAGGAGAATGTAATAAATTTCCGCGGTCTGCAGGTTTGGCTATTGTCAAAAAGCCGGGAGGAACAGCCTTTAATCCATTGATCATCTATGGTGATGTAGGATTGGGCAAAACCCATTTAGCCCAAGCAATCGGTAATGCAATCGTAGAACACAATGAGCAAAAGCAGGTATTGTACGTTACTACCGAAAAATTTACCAATCAGGTGATTCAGGCCATTAAGTCCAATGCCCTTAATGATTTTATGAATTTTTATCAGATGATCGACACATTGATCATCGATGACATCCATTTTTTGTCCAACAGGCCGAAAACACAGGAAATATTTTTTAATATATTTAATCAACTGCATCAGGCAGGTAAACAAATCATCCTGACTTCTGACAGAGCGCCCAAAGACCTGACAGATGTCGACAACCGTTTAATTTCCAGATTTAAATGGGGTTTGATCGCTGATATCAAAACGCCTGACCTCGAAACCCGAAAACAAATCCTCCTTCAGAAAGCCAAAAAAGAAGGATTGGAGTTGTCACCGGATATCGTCGATTATATCTGCCACCATATCAAAAACAATATCCGCGAACTGGAAGGTGTTGTGATTTCTATCGTGGCACAATCCACCCTCAACCGCAGGATGGTCGACCTCAAACTGGTCAAAGACATCATCAAACAATTTATCAGTCAGGTCGACAAGGAGATCTCCGTCGAAAATATCAAACAACTGGTGGCCAAACATTTTGAACTTCCGGTTGATAAAATCCAGGGCAAAACCCGGTTGAGAGAGGTCGTCATCGCCAGACAATTGTCTATGTACCTGGCCAAAACCTATACCAATTCGAGTTTGAAGACCATCGGAGATTCTTTCGGAGGGAGAGACCACAGCACGGTGTTGTATAGCCTCAAGGCCGTTCAGGACATGATGGATACCGATATAGTCTTTAAAGATACGGTGACGGCACTCGAGAAAAAACTCGAAATGACTTTACAGGATTCCTGATAGAAAAGATAAGGTTAGCCGGATTTTCGGCTTTTCTGATGAAATCCCCGAAGAAAAACAAAGGTAATTTTTTTGTAATATTATAAAAGCATGTATCTTTGCACTTCCAAATAAAAAATGAGATATTAGCTCAGTTGGTTTAGAGCACTACCTTGACAGGGTAGGGGTCACTGGTTCGAGTCCAGTATGTCTCACTTCATTAAATGTTTTGTCGGTTCTTCCGGCAAAACATTTTTTTTTGTGCTTAGAAAACGGATCCATAAACTATTTTTTTTGAATAATCAAAGGGGCATTATTTTTTTATGGAAAACGAAACAATATTTTGTCCCTTTATTTTATTTAGTGGAAATGTTTATATTAAATTCTGGATTATTTATTTATTTTAATATTAAATACTGATAATGATGATAATTTATTTTTAAGTATTTACATTCGTTTGTTGCTTAAAATAAAAAAAAATCTAAAATAAATCTGTAACTACTTGTTTTTATACATAATGAACATTATATTTGCATATGTAAAGTGTGTGTGTGATGAAAAATAATTGTAAATCTATATAAAAATGCGGTCGGTTTTACTATATTATACTATACTATACTATACTATACTATACTATACTATACTATACTATACTATACTATACTATACTATACTATACTATACTATACTATAATACTATATGGTATATTTATAAACCTGTCTGTCAAGACGGGCTCATCATATCAAAAGATTTTAAACCTCCTTAGTTTTTAAAACAAAGGCTCTTAAAAAGAAAATGCGGAACTATTTTTTTGAATTTAAAATTTTTTGAAATGAAAAATATATTTTTTTTAGTTGTAGGCTTTATGTTTGTAATAACAAACGGGTGTGTTAAGAATGAGAGTGCAGGTGCAACATTGATAACACAAAAGGATGATGTTTTTAATAATACACTACAAAAATATCCGAATGTAGTGATTACTCCTCTTAGTAATCAGGAAATTGAATTAAGATCAAATGATTGCAGACCTTCCGAAGATGAGGAATGTGATGAATATACAATTTCAAATTTTCCGGTTGACATGGATGGTTGTGAAGTATTGGTAACTGTGAACGTAAAAGTATGTAAAGACCCAGTTACAGGAAAAGTAATATTTGCCGGATTTTGGGGATTTAATTACACTATGGGTTCCGGTCCAAATTGTATTTCATTTGTACAGGAATGGTCTGATTTATATATGGATCTAAAATATACAGATTTATATACGTCTATGAACACTTTTTACAAACAATTGACAAGAAAGTTTGAACTTGAATTTATTTCAACTTTGAGTGTTCAAATTGATAATTGTCCGAGCTACACTAATCTGGGCCAATTTTATGAGGCAGATTGTCAACAACTTTGTGCAACATTGGATAATTCAACGGGTGAACCATTTTATAATCTTTCCAGAGTAAAATGTGGTAATGGTTGTTGCCGAAGAACCACTGCGTATTGTCGCAGACCAAACGGTACATTAGAGCAAATTGTTACAGGTGCAGGTCCCTGGACTAATCCGCCTTGTGATCCAGTTACGGTAATCTGTAATGGAACCATTGTGCCTGTAGTTGGTTGTCAAGATCCATGTGAAAGAATTTAATCATTTATTAAAGTAACATCTGTCTGAAAATCGTTCAGACAGATGTTTTAAAATTTTATTTCATGAAAACATATACCTTTTTTATCATTTTTTATTTAGGCATAGTTCAAATTTTTGCGCAAAACACCAAACCTACTGTTCCCTACCAAAAAGTCAGATATTTTGGAACAGGCGAGCAAGATGCTTTCCCTTATCTTTGGTACGAGGCGGACTCAGTCCCGGAGTGGGACTCAGAATATTTTAATGCATACAATAAAGTAGATGGAAGTCCAACCATAATTGTTCTGGATTCATTTATATACCGGATTAATGCAAAGACTGAATATTTGCAAACACCTGGTTTGAAAGGGGCTTTGTTGAACGGGAACCACATTACAAAACGAAATCTGTATACAGGTCAATTGATTTGGCAGACGCATTACAGTGATGTCGAAGCAGGCAGGCAGGAGACTCAAATAAATGCAAGAATCAACCCAGAAGGGAATCTTGAGGTTATCGGTTATCGCAGAGCCAGAACGACAGAATCAAACAATTTTGTGACAGGTGTTTTCGGGCTGAATGATAAAGATCTTCGACTTTTTTACAGAGTATATGATGTTAAAACAGGAGATTTACTCCGACATCTTTTTCCGGAATCCGACGATCCTGAAGCTGGTGTCATCATAGATAGTACTCCCGGCGCCGGGGGAAAACTATTTTTTACGCCGGGGGATACCACGATTCGTTTTATCGGAACATTTCGTCAGGGATTTGATAAAGGATTTATTTCTATTTTGATGGATAGAAGTGGTTTAAAGTTGGGGAAAACCGATACTTTATTTACTATTGAAGACCAGCCTAATACCATTTTTTTAAATAAAAAAAATGAATACATTCTTTTAGAAAGAAATATTGCCGAAAATAAATTAACACTACATTTTTATGATCAGAGTATGAAACCAACCAGGAAAATTGAAAGACAGGCTTTTATAGAAATAGGTAATATCACTGCAACAGTACAATATCCGGATTCTGACCTCATCCAATTTGTAGTATTTAAAGATAGTGGAGCTCCGGACTTTCATAAAAGGTTTACATACATTTTTATGGATGAACAGGGTTTGGTCGTAGATTCATTTACCAGAATTCAACGTCCAATTACTTTTGTCAAATTAGAAGATGGTATGATCATGGGTCAACATGATCTTTGGGATGAAGAAAAAGATAGGATGACCAAAGTGTTTTTTACAAAAAAACCTGGTGAGGAATTAATAGAAAGAAAAGTATACACAGCATTAGATAAGTATCATTTATTTTGTTACGACATTCAAATATTCGGTAATAAGATATTGCTTTCTTGCATTGAAGATTATAATTTTGATACTCCTTATGATGCTTCTTCCACCTTACTTTTTAACATGGAAGATCTGGGTTTTCCGGTTTCAACCTTGGATGTTTCTGTGCAAAATATACCCTGGAATATCTATCCCAATCCTGTTTCAGATGAAGTAGTCCTTCAGTTTGAAGTTCCTACATCCGGACGACTTATGATCTCTGACATCACCGGAAAATTGATGTATCAGCAAAACATCATACAAAGTGAAAACGAGTCTGTATCAACCGAAGACTGGAGTTCCGGAGTTTATTTTATACATTTTGTTTCTGAAACCGGCCGTTATGAAACAAAAAAAATGATTAAAATCTGATATCTTTAAGAATAAAATTTTAAAAAAAATCATTAAAATGTTTTGTCGGTTCATCAAGTAAAATATATTTTTTTTAGATGCTTAAAATTAAATATGCCTCTTACAGAAATCCTTGCACAAGAATTTAAATTTTAAACTGTAAGACTTTATTTTAGGAAAAACAGTTTTACATTAAAAATATTATCATGAAAACATATACCTTCTTTATCATTTTTTATTTAGGCATAGTTCAAATTTTTGCTCAAAACACCAAACCAACCGTACCTTACCAAAAAGTCAGATATTACGGAACAAGCCAACTAGATACTTTCCCTTACCTTTGGTACGAGACCGACTCTGTCCCGGAGTGGGACTCAGAATATTTTAATGCGTACAGTAAAGTTTCCGAACGCCCAACCATAATTGTTCAGGATTCCTTTATATACCGGATAAATGCTAAAATAGAATATACAACAGCCATAAATTTTAGTGGTACCATGCTGAATGGCAACCACATTACAAAACGAAACTTGTATACGGGTCAGTTGATTTGGCAGACACATTACAGTGATGTCGAAGCAGGCAGGCAGGAGACCAAAATTAATGCAAGAATCAACCCTGAAGGGAATCTCGAGGTTATCGGCTATCGCAGAGCAAGAACGACAGAATCAAACAATTTTGTGACAGGTGCTTTCGGGCTGAATGATAAAGATCTTCGTCTTTTTTACAGAGAATATGATGTTGAAACCGGTGATTTACTCCAACATCGTTTTCCCGATTCCGATGATCCTGAAGCTGGTGTGATCATAGATGGTAGTCCCGGTGCAGGAGGAAAACTATTTTTTACGCCCGGGGATACCACAATTCGTTTTACAGGAACATTTAGGCAGGGGTTAACCAATGGATTTATTTCCATTTTGATGGATAGAAGTGGTAAAAAGTTGCAAAAAACTGATACCCTGTTTACTAAAGAATCTCAATCAAATACCATTTTTTTAAACAAAAAAAATGAATATCTAATATTGGAAGGTAATATTGCCGAAAATAAAATGATTTTACATTTTTTTGATCTCAATATGGCTCCACTCAGGAAAATTGAAAGACCAGCTTTTAATGAAAGAGGAACTATCACGGCATCAGTACAGTATCCTGATTCAGACCTCATCCAATTTGCTGTATTTAAAGATAATGTCCCACCTGACCTTCACAGAAGGTTGACCTATATTTTTATGGATGATCAAGGTGTGGTAGTCGATTCATTTACCAGAAAACATCGGTTTTCTAATTTTTACAGACGAGATGATGGTATCATCTTTGGTTTACAAGCCGTCTGGGATGAAGAAAAAGAAAGAATGACCAAAGTGTTTTTTATGAAAGAGCCGGGACAGGATGTCAGAGAATTAAAGGTTTATACTTCTGAAAATCAATATCAATTATTTTGTAATAATCTGTATTTTTTCGAAAATAAAGTCCTTCTTTCCTGCAATGAAGATTATGATTTTGATACAAAATACAGAGCTTCTTCCACCTTACTTTTTAATATGCAAGATCTGGGATTTCCGGTTTCAACCTTGGATGTTTCTGTGCAAAATATACCCTGGGATATCTATCCCAATCCTGTATCAAATGAAGTGGTTATGTCTTTTGAAAAACCTTCATCAGGAATACTTATTGTCTCCGACATTACGGGTACCATGATCTATAAACAGAATATCTTGCAAAAAGAAAAAGAAATCGTGACGATGTTTGATTGGAATTCAGGTATGTATTTCTTTCATTTTGTGTCTGATTCCGGTCATTATGAAACCAAAAAGATTGTAAAAATCTGATATTCAGAATAATTTTTTATAAATAATTTTATCACTTCCACAAAATGTTTTGTCGATTCTTCCGGCAAAACATTTTTTTTTTACTCTTTTTGGAGTCAGGACTTATCCAAAGCTTTTTTATAGATCTCCAGACATTTTTGTCTGGCTGTCGGGTGATCCACAATAGGTGCTACATAGGTCGGGGTGCCAAACTCAGGAACCCATTTTTTGATGTACTCAAAGTTTTTGTCAAATTTTTGTTGCTGTGCTTCCGGATTAAAAATCCTGAAATAAGGCGCCGCATCGGTACCGCAACCTGCCGCCCATTGCCAGCCACCGTTGTTGCTGGCCAGGTCAAAGTCAAGGAGATGTTGTGCAAACCAGCTTTCGCCCCACCGCCAGTCAATCAAGAGGTGTTTGGTCAAAAAACTTGCCGTGATCATCCGCACTCTGTTGTGCATGTAGCCGGTGGTTTTGAGTTCCCGCATCCCGGCATCTACCATCGGGTAACCGGTTTTCCCTTCACACCACGCCTTAAATTTTTTTTCATCATTTTCCCATTCAATCCGGTCATACGCTCTTCGGAATGCTTCTTTTTCGACATGGGGAAAGTGAAACAATATCATGGCATAAAAATCCCGCCAGATGAGCTCGCTGAGATAGGTTTCATTGAGTACAGAAGCTGCCGCCGCTTTTTCCCGCACAGAGAGGGTACCAAAACGAAAATGGATACCCAATTTGCTGGTTCCCTGTACAGCCGGAAAATCCCGCGTTTCATCATAATGTCTGATGATACTTCTCGCCACTTCTTTGGGAGGAATCGGTATACCCGACCTGATAAATCCCATTTTTTCCAAAGTAATTCCAGGTAAAATACCATCCGTTTTCCAAAAATTCCCGACAAGGGTCTCACTGGCAAAATGTTTTTGGTTTGCATTTAAAGCCTGATAAGCAAGAAGCCACTTTTTTTTGTAAGGTGTAAATACAGTATACGGTTTGCCATCGTCTTTGACCACTTCTTCCCGATGGAAAATGACGTGATCTTTATGTTCTGAAAACGTTGTCCCATGTTGGTCACAGATCTCCCTGATTTGCCGGTCCCTTTGTACAGCATAAGATTCATAATCGGTATTACAATAAACGGTGGACATGGCATATTCCTTCAACAATTCGCGGAATACATTTTCCGGAGTATCATAAAATATACGCAAATCACTGCCAGATGAGCGCAATTCTTGCTGCAATGCCGTCACTGTGTCAAATAAAAAGGTCACCCGGGCATCGTTTTTTCGTTCGATTTTGTCCAGAATATTTTTATCAAAAATAAAAATGGGTACAACGGGAAGACCGGTTTTTAGAGCTTCACACAAACCATGATTATCATGGATTCTGAGATCCCGGCGAAACCAAAATACATTTTTCAAAACAAATTTTTAGAAAGTAATAAAATATTCATTTTTGGTCCGCAAAATGAACGGTTTACAAAACAGTTCAGAAACCAGCATTTCGCTTCGGACGCGATATTCCCAAACAAGAAAGTGGTTTCTTTGTTTTTTATCTGCCAAAATCTTGTAATTTTGACGAATAATTTTTGATTTTGAGCATACTCAGAAAGTTTTTTAAAGATACCATCATTTATGGTTTGGCGTCCATCACGCCGAGGTTGGTTTCTTTTATTCTGGTTCCCATCCACACTTCTTCGCTGGATACGGCATTGTATTCCATCAATACCAATTATTACGTCTACGCAGTATTTCTCAATGCTTTGTTGACGATGGGCATGGAAACGGCTTTTTTCAGGTATTTTTCCGGAGAATCCGATAAGATGAAGGTGGTATCATCCTCCTTTGTGATGTTGGCCTTATCCAGTCTGATTTTTTTGATCGCTGCATGGCCTGCGAGTTCTTTTCTGGCGACTTTTTTTGGATTTCCGGACCCGTACTTTATTAAATTGCTCATACTGACTATCGTTTTTGATACCCTGGTGGTCATTCCGTTTGCCTACCTGCGTGCTACCGGCAAATCCCTGATGTTTGCGGGTTTCAGGATATTAAACGTATTGATTCTCCTCCTGCTGAACGTATGGCTCCTGCTGATTTTGCCTTCCCAAAGCGGCGATCAGGTCCTTTTTTCGGGATTGATAGATCGTACAGCCGATGTATCTGATATTTTTGTGGCCAATGTTGTCGCCAGTATTTTTACCTTTTTATTGTGCTTACCGCTGATCTTCAAAGTCAAAATCACCTGGGACGACACATTGATCAGAAAGATGTTTGCTTACGGTTGGCCTGTAATGGTCGCGGGTTTTGCCTACGCAATCAATGAAAATCTCGATAAACTTTTTATCTCGCACTATTTGGGCGATGATGTCAATGGTATGTATGCCGGTTGTTATAAACTCGGCGTTTTTATGTCTTTGTACGTCATGACCTTCAGACTTGGTGCAGAACCCTTTTTTTTTAATCAATACGGCAAAGAAGGAGCAGAATCTTTATACAGCAGAATTTTAACCTGGTTTGTTATTTTTGGTTGTTTGTGTATGTTACTGGTCACCGGTTTTGTAGATATTTTTGCCGGTTTATTGCTTAAAAGGGCATCGTACAAAGCAGCCCTCGACATCGTGCCAATCATATTACTGGCCAATATGTTTTTGGGCGTGTATAACAACCTTAGTGTTTGGTACAAACTAAAAGACAAAACGAGGATAGGTATGTTGATCTCCGTTTTTGGAGCATTGATTACTATCGTTTTGCTCCCCGTTTTATTGCCGGTTTTGGGCTATATGGGCGCTGCTTACACTACCTTGATTGTGTATTTTTTTATGGCGGCTACTTCTTATCTGATGGGAAGGAAATATTATCCGGTGCCCTACGAAACAACAAAAGTACTGACCTATCTCGGACTCACAGCAACGATTTCGATGTTGTCCTTTTATTTTTTCAGAGGAAATATCCTTGCCAATATCTCAGTGTTGATGCTCTTTACTTTATTTGTCATAGTGCGGGAAGGGCTGTTTAAAAGAGTGTTTGTAAACAAGACGTAATATTTATATTCAGGGCGATCCCTTCAGGTCAGGCTATCCGCTTTACTCCGCTTCGCTGCGTGCCCGCTACTATCCTTATCGCATTTCGTTGGGACAAAATTACTGGATGGTTTCTTACCGTTAAAAGTGTCGGGTGTTATCTTTTTTACAAAAAGTCCACGTCCGGGGCATGGTTTTCATGCATCAGAAAGTCTAAGGCTCTGGTTTTATCAAAACCTTCATACACTACTTTATGCAAAACCTGAACGATGGGAAGCATCAGTTTTTCGTTTTTGGCTAATTGATTGATGATTTTTAACGTACGTACACCTTCCACTACTTCAGAAGAGGTTTTCATGATGTATTCAAAATCTTCACCACTGGCCAGTCTTTTACCAAAAATATAGTTTCGGCTGTCTTCACTGGTACAGGTGGCGATCAGGTCGCCGATACCTGCTGTGCCTAAGTAGGCATTGGCACTGGTGCCCATGGCCCTTCCGAAATATATCATTTCCCTGAGTCCCCGGGTGATGAGCAGGGACTGCATGTTTTTGCCCATTCCCATCCCGCTGAGTATACCTGAAGCTACGGCGATGATGTTTTTGAATGCGCCGGCTATTTCTGCGGCTTTGAGATCATGAGACCCGAAAACAAAAAATTTATTCGAACTGAGGGCTTCCTGACCCATCGAGATGACTTCATCATAATCTGAAGCGATTACCGTTGCTGCCGGCTGACCTGCCAGAATTTCTGTAGCCAGATTGGGACCTGACATACAACCCACCCGGATGAGGTTACTTTCCTGAAGGATTACTTCCGTCATGGTATGCACCTCTCTTCTGCTGAAATCCCATTGGTAAAATTCTTGATGACTCACATGGCTCACATCCAGACCTTTGGTGGCATGTATCATGATGTGAAAAGGTTTCAGACAATCTCTGAAAGACCTCATCATTCCCCGGAAGTCAGATGAAGGAATAACAGCAAAAAGTAGTTGACAGGAATTACAAATATGCGCTATATCAGTCGTCGCTGAAATAGACTCTTTCAGTTTTGTATTCTTAAATTGATGTTCGCTGTTGATTCGGTTTTTCGTTTCTTCACTTCTTGTATAGACCAAAACCTTTACGTTGCGGCTCAGAAGTTTGGCCACGGTGATCCCGAATTTTCCTGATCCTATGACTCCGACGGTGGTAAGAGACATTATGAGTTTTTCTTCTTTTTTTGTTCCTGAACGGCTTGTTGTTGTTTCATGGCTTCTTCAAGCCTGGCCTGAAAGCCACTTTTTTTCTTCGGTTTTTCTTTTTGTTTGAGCAGCTGTGCCCTGATTTTACTTTCGTCAAACACATATTTTTTGGTCACGATCGTCTGAATAATGTTGATCATGTTGCTAAAAAACATATACACAGTAAGACCAGAAGCATAACTGTTGAAAAATCCGAGAAACATCACCGGCATGAGGTATTGAACATATTTCATGGCAGGATTGGCAGATAAATCCACACTTTGCATATTATAATAGGTGTATAAAATGGTTGATACAGCCCATAGCAACGTAAACAAACTGATGTGGGTTCCCATAAACGGGATATCCACGCCATGATCAAAAAATACATCATAGGTTGATAAGTCCGGTGCCCATAAAAACGGCTCCTGACGGAAGGTGATAGATGCCGGGAAAAAGCGGAACAAAGCATACCAAATCGGCATTTGCAACAACATTGGCAGACAACCACCAAAAGGACTTACACCGTATTCACGGTATATTTTCATGGTTTCCAACTGTTGTTTCTGCATATCATCTTTGAACTTTTCCTTCAGATGTGTCAGTTCCGGCTTGAGTGCTCCCATTTTGGCCTGAGAATACAACATTTTATACATCAAAGGGTATAACAACATTTTAATGATAAAAATCAAAACAATGATGACAATCCCTTTGCTGCCGATAAATTGTGAAAGAAAATCAAAAAACGGACGGATGACATACCGGTTGATGGTTCCGAAAATGCTGGATCCAAACGGAATGATTTCTTCCATTTTGTTGTCAAATGCGACGAGTCTTTTGTATTCGTTCGGACCGATGTATAAGGTCATATCGTGGCCTCCGTTTTCCAGGGGAACGGTTATATCTGAAGTTATGATTTTGACATCTTCTGATTTTTTCAGATCGGTCATTTTTGTGGAAAGGGTAGAAGGACCAAACGGCGTTTTATTGCTGATCAATGAGGTATTAAAAAACTGATTGCTGTGTGCTACCCAATCGATTCCTTTTTCTTTAAGCTCTTTGGTATCATCAGAAACACATTTACAATAGTCGGTACTTTCATCCACTTCACGAAAGTAAGCAGTTGAATAATTTTGTTCAAATTGTTCACTTTTTTCGTACTTGCTCAAATGATTTTCCCATTTTAGAGCAATCGATTTTGTAGAAGGTGCCAATATCGCCTCCAGCCCCTGAGAGCTGATTTTATAATCCAGTTTATAATCGTTTTCTGCAAGGGTGTATTTTTGTTCGAAATAGCGGGTTTCGTCTACAGGAGCGCGGAAAGTCACGGTATTCCCCTCTTTACTTACATTAAAATACAGCTGTGCAGTCGAAATGGTGTTATTGTTGGAAAGGGGAAGTAAATATTCAAACTTATTGGCCGGGTTGTTGAGCATGGTGACCAAAGTTTTACCTTCATTTCCGGCTGAATCTACTACCGTTTTATAGTGTTTTTTTAACGTGGCAGAAATGATTTTTCCACCTTTCGAAGAAAATTGAATTTTGATCAGGTCATTTTCAAGGCTTACAACCTCCTCTTTGCCGGCGCTGACATTGGTAAAAGCTCCGAAAATGGTTTCATTTTGAGCTTTGACAATAGAGTCAGGCAAATTTTGAGTTTGAGCCTGGGTAACACTTTTGAGTGTGTCTGCTTTTTTGGGTACCGGTTGTTCTACCAAAGCAATAGAATCACGTACTTTTTGTCGTTTTTCCAATTCTTCAGAAGATGGTTTATTTAAAAATGTCCAGGCAAGTAACGTGGTGAAAATAAGAATTAAACCAATGATTTGATTTCGCTCCATCGGGTATTTGATTGTAAAATTCGTGCAAAGGTACAATTACAAAGTCACAACCACATATTTTTTAGACAAATTATGTATTAAGCTTCTATAAAGGAACGGGAATAACCCGGCGGATCTTCTTATTTTTTTCAAAAAATGAATGACTTTTTTATGCTCACCATGTATTTTTGCTTTTGAAAAATAGTGATTTATATCATATTGCAAAAACAAAATTTTTCTAACAGGACATTGGTTTTTATATTTTTTTCTGTTAAAGAGATAATTTTAATCATCTTAATAGGTTTACATTCGAAAATATACATAACTTAGCTGTATAATTTTATAATAAAGTTTAAAATCAGAAACATATGATGAACGAAAAAGTAGAATCCATTATGATCAAAAAACTGATCACTTTGGAGCCAAAAGACACCTTGTCCAAGGCAAAAGAAATATTTCATGGAAAACGTATTCACCATCTTCCGGTTCAGGAAAATGGTAAACTGGTCGGATTGATTACTACATACGATATCTGGCGTTCTGCAGCAAATCAACAGGTTAATGATGACACCAACGTTGAAGATGTTATGTCCAGAAAGGTGGTAAAAATTAATCCCGGAGACAAAATTGGTACTGCTGCTGAAATATTTTTGGACAACAGATTTCATGCATTGCCCGTAGTGACAGATGATAATACTTTGGTCGGCCTGGTAACTACATTTGATGTACTGCGCTATGAGTTTAAAAGGGAATATCCGGATCCGATTTTATTTAAAGATGAATTGGATAACGGAATTGATGTCTGATCGATCATTTTTTTCTTTACTTTTATCAACCTGTAAATAGTAGGTATATGCAGAAAAACATGGGCAGAACAGATAAATTAATCAGAATGGTGGTCGCTTTGGTCATTGCTTCCTTATACTATTTTGGCTATATTTCGGGCACTTTGGCTATGATCTTGCTGGCCATCGGAATTGTTTTTGCACTGACCAGTGTGTTACAATTTTGTCCCTTATATCGTTTGGTAGGAATCAATACCTGCGGTGTAAAATGATAAACATTTTTTCAGAATAAAACAGAAGGGTAGCAGTTTACTGTTACCCTTTTGTTTTATCTCAGCTCAACATTTTATTGTAAGATAGAATGTTCTTCTATCTTTAAGCCATCCGGCATAGGGGGTCAACTGCTTAAAAAGTTATTATTTACGGAAAATTTTAAAGAGCCCATGTTTTTCCAATCGTGCTGTAATCTATACAACCCTGATAAGGACCGGGAACAGGTCTGAAATCTAAAAGGCCGCCTTTTACACCTACTTCGCTCGTACAATAACCGGAAATTGTCAGCTCCTTAAGGTGTCGGAAAATATGTTTTCCTTCTTTTTTTGCTGCTTCAAATGTTTTCATATCAGCGACAACGAGGTCGAGAATTTTTTCTTTTTCATTTTGGTTGAGTGCCAGAAAAGCTTTGGCAAATTTTTCTTTGGCTTTATCATCAAAAATGTGGAGTTTTTTGCGAAAATCTTCCTGTTCTTCAGATTTGGCAAATACAAACAATGCTGTATCTATATAACGGTCACACTGAGCATCTTTTGCGCCGGGAGTATCAGTTTTGGGCAATATCATTTCTGAGATTTCCGCTACGAGTTGCAACTCGTCCCCGCTCAAAAAAGAAGGTGTCCAATCTGATTTGGGATCTGCTTTACATCCATTCAGCAACATCATTGCCGATGTTCCTGTAAGTGAATATCCAAGTATCAGGGATGATATTTTAAGGGCTTCTCTTCTGTCCATGGTTATAATTTTCCTGCTTTTAATTGGTCAACGGCATAATTGGCAGCTCTTGCCGTAAATGCCATATACGTTAATGAAGGATTTTGGCAACCTGCAGATGTCATAAAGGATCCGTCTGTGATAAATACGTTTTGAACAGCATGTATCTGGTTCCATTCATTGAGAACGGATGTTTTCGGATCTCTTCCCATGCGGGCAGTTCCCATTTCGTGGATGCCCAGACCGGGATTACACCCGCTATCGTAGGTGCTTACATTTTTTAAACCTGCCGCTTCCAACATTTCTGCTGCGTCATTCATCATGTCTTTGCGCATATTGTATTCGTTGGTTTTCCATTCTGCATCGAGATTCAGCGTTGGCATGCCCAAAACATCTTTAACCTCTTTATTCAGGGTCACTTTATTTTCATGATAAGGCAAACACTCACCAAAACCCATCAGACCCATGGTCCACTCTCCGGGATTGGATATAGCCTCTTTAAGGGAGTTGCCGTATTCAGCCTCAGCAATATATCGTTGCCAGCCTTCTCTGCCGCCACCTCCCTGGTAACCGAATCCTCTTAAATAATTTTTATTGTTGCCATATAGGTTTTGGTATCTTGGAATATATATGCCGTTTGGTCTTCTACCTACGTAATATTTATCGCTAAAATCATCAGAAGTCCCGTTAGCACCCAGGCGAAAATGATGGTCCATCAGGTTGTGCCCCAATTCTCCACTGTCGTTACCCATTCCCTGAGGAAAACGATCGGAATCTGATTGTAAAAGAATTTGCGTGGAATGTAAGGTGGAAGCACATAAAAAAATAATTTTGGCAAAATATTCTTTTGTTTCTTTTGTTTCTGAATCCAATATTTCCACTCCGGTTGCCTTTTGTGTTTTCGTATCAAAAATAATTCTGGTTACGACAGAAAAAGGCCTGATGGTAAGATTTCCTGTAGCCTCAGCTGCCGGAAGTGTCGACGAATTGCTTGAAAAATAAGCTCCGAAAGGACATCCTCTCATACATCGGTTCCTCGACATACAAGTGCCTCTTCCGTTGTGTCCGCCTGGAGTGGTGATATGGGCGGCTCTGCCTATAGTCATTTTTCTACCGGGAAACCTGGTTTCTATTCTGGCTTTAACATGTTTTTCGATACAATTCATTTCCATGGGTTGTAAAAATTGTCCGTCGGGAAGTTGAGGCAATCCTTCGACCTGCCCGCTGACTCCGATGTATTTTTCGACATGGTCGTACCAGGGAGCAATATCTTTATAACGCACCGGCCAATCTACTGCAATGCCTTCTTTAGCATTTGCTTCAAAGTCCATTTCACTGAGACGATAAGACTGGCGACCCCACAAAAGTGACCTCCCGCCAACGTGATAAGCACGAATCCAATCAAAGGGTTTGGTTTCTGTATAAGGAAATTCGGTATCTTTTGGCCACCAATGTTTCAGAGCCGGCGTCATTGTATAACCTGTCCTCCTTTGAATCGGATAATCTTTCCATTCTTCTTCTGTGAGTTGGTCTCTGTTGGGCAGCTCCCAGTCTTCAAGGTTGGCAGTAGGGTAGTCGGGATGTTTGACCATTCTGCCTCTTTCGAGAACCAGAGTTTTTAAACCTTTTTCACACAATTCTTTAGCTGCCCATCCACCACTGATTCCGGATCCTATGACGATGGCGTCATAGGTGACTTCTTCTTTTCCCTGATTATTAAAATACATGTATTTAAATTAAGCTTGTTCTACCATTTGAACAGAATCCCATAATGATTCAAGGGGATTTTGTTTTTTCGGAATAAATTCCTGACCGATAAATCCGGAATATCCGATTTCTTTTAAGGTTCTGAATATAGCAGGATAATTTAATTCCTGATATTGATCCAGATCATTTCTGCCGGGAACACCTGCCGTATGAATATGTGCCACAGAGGAGATGTTTTTTCTGAGGGTATCTATAATATTACCTTCCATGATCTGCATATGATAAATGTCATAAAGCAGTTTAAAATGCGGAGAAGCCATTTTTTCAACAAGTCCGACACCCCAGGAAGTGTGATCACATTGATAATCACTATGATCAACTTTGCTGTTGAGCAACTCCATTATAAGTGTAATCTTATATTTTTCTGCCAGTTTAACCACAGGTTCTAATCCCTGAACACAATTTTCAAGCCCTGTTTTGTCATCAAGCCTGTTGCGGTTTCCAGAAAAACAAATGATATTTGGTATTCCGGCATCCGCAGCCATTGGGATCAGTCTGCGATATTCATTCAATAGGTAAGTGTGAAGGGCGGGTTCATTAAATCCACGCGTAATGTGTGTCTCCGGACCGTTGGCTACCGCACAGGTTAATCCTTTTTTGGTAACATATTTATATTCGTCAGGCTCAAGTAATTCAATGGAATGTATATTTTTTTCTTTGCAGAAATCGACCAGCTTTTCCAAAGGGGTAGATGCATAACACCATCTTGAGACGGAATGTCTGATTTTTGATTGTACTGATTTGTTTGTATTATCCGGAATCATAGCAGCAATTCCTACAGGATTACTGAGTATGGCGCCAACACCCAATGAAAGGGTTTTGAGATTTTCTCTTCGGTTCATAACGGTTGATAGAATAGAACGCTAAGATATGACATAAAATAATTTCAGATGGATTATGAGAAAAAAAAATACATTTTCAGTTAAATTATGTCATTACGTAATTGTACGAATCTATATCCGGCAAAATTAACAGTGACCATTTAAAAAAAAAATACATACACATCTTCTGAACAGGAAAGCTTTCATAATAAAATCGATTCATTTGTTTTTTGGCAATTCAACCCTAAAACAAAAGTCCTGCGATCCTTTAAAGTCATATAAGGATACCGTTTTTTTATGGTGACTGAACATGATCTCTGACTTTTTACATTATGATGACAATCAAACGTGACCATGATATATATCAGTTTTCAAAAATATCTCCTTGCCTACCTTGCACCCGAATTCAGATTTTAATGAATTCTTATAAGATAAAGTTTAATATGAATATCATCATTTTTCTAATCATCATCAGTATTTTAGTAGCCGGAGTTTTTTTGGGTGCTTTTTTTTGGGCAGTCAGATCGGGTCAGTATGATGATGACTATACACCGTCAGTCCGGATTTTACTGGATGATGATATGATTAAAAACAAAGAACAAAACAATTCTTAACCTAATAACTAAATCCTTTTTTATGGCAAACATGGAGACCTTTTATTACGACAACAAGATTGTGCGCAATTTTGCGATTGCTACAATTGCCTTCGGAGTAATCGGGATGCTGGTCGGGATATTAATTGCATTCCAGCTGGTATTTCCGGTATTAAATTTTGATACTTCATTTCTGACTTACGGAAGATTGAGACCTTTGCACACCAATGCTGTGATTTTTGCATTTGTGGGTAACGGTATTTTTACCGGAGTCTATTATTCACTGCAACGGTTGCTCAAAACCCGGATGTACAGTGATCTTTTGTCAAGCCTTCACTTTTGGGGATGGCAGTTGATTATTTTGTCTGCAGCAGTTTCTTTACCTCTGGGATTAACCAGCAGCAAAGAATACGCAGAACTTATCTGGCCGATAGACCTTGCCATTGCGGTGGTATGGATTATTTTTGGTATCAACATGTTTATGACCATTATCAAAAGGAGAGAACAACATTTATACGTAGCTATATGGTTTTATATCGCTACCTGGGTTACGGTTACTGTTCTTCACGTATTCAATAATCTTCAGATTCCGGTCAGTTTTTTCCATGCGACCAATGTATTTGCAGGTGTACAGGATGCATTGATTCAATGGTGGTACGGACATAACGCGGTTGCTTTTTTCCTTACCACACCATATTTGGGTCTGATGTATTATTTTATGCCCAAAGCAGCCAATAGACCGGTTTATTCTTACAAATTATCTATCATTCACTTTTGGGCACTCATCTTCATTTATATTTGGGCTGGCCCGCACCACTTATTATATACCTCTCTTCCTGACTGGGCGCAATCTCTGGGAACGGTTTTTTCCATCATGCTCATTGCTCCGTCCTGGGGTGGTATGTTGAATGGACTTTTGACCTTAAGAGGAGTTTGGGATAAAGTAAGAGTCGACCCGGTTTTGAAGTTTTTTGTAGTTGCTGTTACGGCTTACGGTATGGCGACATTAGAAGGCCCTCTTTTATCTGTAAAATCACTTAATGCTATTACGCACTACACTGACTGGACAGTTGGTCACGTTCACATAGGTGCTTTGGGTTGGAACGGTATGTTGACATTTGGTATGTTATACTGGTTGTTTCCGAGATTGTTCAACACACCATTATATTCTGTTAAACTGGCCAATTATCACTTTTGGATTGGTACTCTGGGTATCTTGTTTTATGCGATTCCATTATATTGGGCTGGTTGGACCCAAAGTTTGATGTGGAAACAATTTTCACCAGACGGATTTTTGGTTTATGGTAATTTTCTGGAAACAGTAACACAGATTTTGCCCATGTATCGTATCAGAGCAATCGGAGGTAGTATATACTATGTGGGATTCCTGATTATGGTTTACAATTTGTGGAAAACCGCAGCCGCAGGAAAACTCATTGCCAATCAGGAAGCTTCCTCTCCTCCAAGAGAAGAAAACGCAGTCCACACCGGCGAATACTGGCACAAATGGATTGAAAGAAAACCAATTCAAATGTTGGTCGTGAGTGCCGTATTGATCCTTATCGGTGGTATTGTTGAAATCATTCCTATGTTGATGATTGATAATAATATTCCGAAAATAGCATCTGTCAAACCTTATACACCGCTGGAACTGGAAGGTCGTGATATCTACATCCGTGAAGGTTGTGTGGGTTGTCACTCTCAGATGGTAAGGCCATTCAGATCAGAAACGGAAAGATATGGCGATTACTCAAAATCCGGAGAATTTATTTATGACCGTCCTTTCTTATGGGGAAGTAAACGAACTGGACCGGATCTTCACAGAGTCGGTGGTAAATATTCTGATTCATGGCACTACAATCACATGTGGGATCCGGAATCAATGGCCGCAGGTACGATTATGCCAAGATATCCATGGTTGTTTGAAAACGATCTCAGTACCAAATATACAGCAGCAAAAATCAAAAACCTTCAGATGTTAAATACACCTTATCCGGACAATTATGCCGATAAAGCGGTGAGCGATCTGGAAGCACAAGCTAAAAAAGTAGCAGCCAATCTCGAAAAGGATAACATCAAAATGGAAGGATTGGAGAAAAAAGAAATCATTGCGCTTATAGCTTACCTGCAAAGGTTGGGTACAGATATAAAGGTAGAATCTTCTGAAATAATTAAAAAATAAAGCACCATGGCAAAATATATTTTAGAATCAGCAGGCAATATAAACTGGATGGCTTTATTTGCGCTTATCACTTTTATGACCGTATTTTTATTAGTTGTTTTTATGGTGTTCATGGACAATAAAGCATTCATTAAAAAAATGGAAAACTTGCCCCTGGATACGGAAGACGATATGCCTACTTCTTTTTCAAAACATTCTTAAAAGTAACATGATGAATCGATTATTTTCTATAATATCAGCATATGCGCTTGTACTTTTCAGCAGCGTAAAACTAATGGCACAGGATGCTGCTGTGCCGGCAAATTCAGACAGATCGGAAGTTTTAGATCTCGCTTACAATAATATTCTGGTGGTCATTGCAGTACTCGTGTTAATCGGGGTTATTCTTGCCGGATTAAATTTGATTTGGGCCCTCATCGAAATGCAAAAAATCAAATTGATTGATCAATACGGTCCCGAAGTCATGGAAAAAGCCGGTTGGTCCAGCAAAAGTTCTCTATGGGGTACTATTTATGACAAACTTTCAGGTCTCAAACCACTTGATCAGGAAAAAGATGTTGAACTCGATCATGAATACGACGGAATCCGGGAGTTGGACAATTCACTCCCTCCCTGGTGGTTATATCTGTTTTATATCACCATTATCTGGGGTGTTGGTTATGTAATCTATTACCATGTTGGTAACTGGGGCCCTAATCAGGAGCAGGAATACGTATCCGCAATGGAAGTTGCTGAAGAACAAAAAGCTGCCTTCCTGGCAACCCAAGCAGATCTGGTTGATGAAAAATCAGTAACCATTCTGACAGATGAAGCGTCATTGGCTGAAGGTAAAGAGGTTTATCTGGCAAATTGTGTGGCTTGTCATGGCGCTGCAGGAGAAGGAAATGCCGTAGGTCCGAACCTGACTGACAAATATTGGATACACGGTGGCAGCGTTCAAAGTGTATTTTCTACCATCAAATATGGAGTTGTTCAAAAAGGTATGCAGGCATGGCAGGCTCAGTTGAGACCTCAGGTGATGCAAAAAGTAGCTTCATACATCTTATCACTACAAGGCAGTAATCCGCCAAACGCCAAAGATCCACAGGGGAATTTATATGACGAAACAACTGCGGTTGTTGCTTCAGACACTACAAAGGTAGATACTACAAAGGTAGATACTACCATAGTTAAATAATCAAATTTTTATCACAATACAAATGGCTGAGTTAGATTTTTATAACGAAGAGTTCAGGGATTCCATCGCAACGGTGGATAGTGAAGGTAAAAGAATCTGGATTTATCCGAAAAAGCCTAAAGGTAAATTTTATAATTACCGAAGTCTTTTATCTTACTTTTACATTCTGATTTTTTTAGCTCTTCCGTTTATAAAGTACGACGGACAGCCATTTGTATTGTTTAATATTCTTGAAAGAAAATTTATTCTTTTCGGAATATATTTTACACCACAGGATTTTCATTTGTTTGCTATTGCGATGCTTATCCTGATGGTCTTTATCATCCTGTTTACGGTTGTCTACGGACGACTGTTTTGTGGATGGATCTGCCCCCAGACTGTGTTTATGGAACTCGTTTTCCGAAAAATAGAATACCTGATCGATGGTGATTACAGAGAACAAAAAAGATTGGACGCTGCTCCATGGACTTCTGATAAAATCATCAAAAGAGGTATAAAACATACTGTATTTTTAATTATCGCAGTGGTCATCTCCAATTATTTTCTGGCCTATATCATCGGTATGGATGAGGTGCTTAAAATTATATCTGAACCGTTGTCCCAACATTTGGTGGGATTTATCGCGATGATAATTTTTTCTATTGTATTTTATGGTGTTTTTGCCAGATTGAGAGAACAGGTATGTACCACCATATGCCCTTACGGAAGATTACAGGGTGTTTTGTTGGATAATAAGTCTCTGGTAGTAGCTTACGATTATGTGCGCGGCGAACCAAGGGGGAAACTCACCAAAAACAAAGTTGTTGATCCGCTTCCTGAAATAAATACTTTTCAGAATATTCCCTTAGCAACACCTTCAGTTTCAGCCGAAAATATGGATCCGGCCGCTGTATTTCAAAAAAATCTGAAAGGAGACTGTATTGATTGTAAACTTTGTATTCACGTATGTCCCACAGGAATTGACATCAGGAATGGTACGCAGTTGGAATGTGTCAATTGTACAGCCTGCATGGATGTTTGTGACGAAGTGATGGAAAAAATTGAAAAACCAAAAGGCCTCATCAGACTTGACAGTGAAGATGGTATCAAAAATGGTACGAGTTCTGTTTGGAACGGAAGGGTCCTTGCTTATACCATTGTTCTTGTATTATTGATTGCCGTTGAAGTATTGTTGTTTTCATTGCGTGGATCCATTGAAGTATTGTTGCTCAGAACTCCCGGGATGACAGCCATTGAGAAAAAAGAAGGATTTATCAGTAATTTGTATAATTACACCATGGTCAATAAAACAACGGATACGCTTTTTACCCGATTGGTTTTGCATGATCTGGATGGTCAGATTGAAATGGTCGGTCAGAATGAAATTACCGTCATTCCTAATGTAAAATCTTCAGGGGCCGTGTTTATTCACCTTCCTAAAAATAAAGTAAAAGCAGGGAAAAATAAAATTTTGGTTGACATTTTTGACAAAGATGGAAAATTGTTGGAAACCGTAAATACCACCTTTTTTGCATCACCTCATTAAACAACTATTTTAATTTTATTTTTGTTGTCTATCCATAAATCATAACATTATGAAGTTTCATTGGGGAACCGGTATCTTTATTTTTCTTGGTCTTTTTATACTTACCTTGGGATTTGTGCTATACAAGTCAAAACAAGTAGATAACTCATTGGTCATGGACAAGTATTATGAAGAAGATCTTGCCTACCAGTCGAAATTTGAAAAAATGAATAATTACATCAACCTGCCTAAGAAAATAAATTTTATCCAGGCTATGCAAGAGGGAAGGATTGATTTGGTTTTTCCTTATGATGAAAATAAAAAACACAAAGGAACGGTTACATTATACCGATCCAGTGACAAATCTAAAGATAGAGTGATGGACATCCGGCTGGAAAAAGATTCCATAATGACCGTTGCCACCCGGGATTTGGAAACCGGGCAATGGATACTTAAAGTAGATTGGGCATGGGGAGGAGTTCCGATGTATACAGAACATAAATTTGTCAACCCTTAATTTATGTACTACATCGCCTTTTCATTAGGCCTGTTGAGTAGTTTACATTGTGTGGGAATGTGTGGACCTTTGGCAATTGCCGGTCAGGGTTTGTTTAATAAAGAATTTGGAAAGGTTTGGGTACATGCCATCTTATATAATGCCGGCAGGATTTTTTCTTACATGTTGTTGGGGATCATATTTGGTTTGTTTGGTACCATCCTGGCATTTACAGGGTATCAAAAAGGAATCAGTATATTTTCAGGTATGGTTTTGGTTCTGCTTTTTTTATTCAGTGTTCAACCGGATGCCTGGCTGGGAAAAAAAAATTGGGTACAGAAATTATACGGACTCATTCAAAAAAACTTTGGCAAACTTGCAGGTAAACACGATCTTTTTTCAAGGGTGGCACTGGGTATGATGAATGGATTTCTCCCTTGCGGAATGGTTTATATTGCTTTGGCAGGCGCCATCAGTCTGCAAAATACTTTCGGAGCGATGGGATTTATGCTTTTTTTCGGCTTGGGAACTTTTCCGGCAATGGCAGGGGTAATGATAGCAGGAAAATGGTTTAAAAATGCCTGGAGAGGAAATTTACAAAAAATTTATCCTATCGTTACTTTGTTATTAGGAATATACCTGATTTACAGAGGTATATTTTCCTCCACACCCCTCGAATTAAATTTTATGGAGGCTTTAAAAAATCCGGTCATGTGCCATTAGTTTTGCATTCCGGGTCATATTTACCCGGTATGTATACCCTTCAAAATAAAACCTAAGATAAGGTTAAAATTGATTTAAAGAAACATTAGTTACATACTTTTAATAAAAATAATTGTAATTTTGTGAGCTTTTAAAAATTCGGGTATACAATATCCGGAGATCCATAAAATTTATCAGGTTATATATTTATATGAAGTTTAATATATTTTTTTCAATGCTGATGTTTGGTGCTTTGCATCTTTCCGGTCAGAATCCCGTAACATGGAAGTTTTCTTTTGAAGATAAAGGGGAAGAGGTGTTGATCACAGCTGTGGCAGACATATTACCGGGTTGGGCTATTTATGGACAGGAATTAGGGGATGACGGACCGATTCCGACCCAATTTTATGTGAATGGTACACCGGTTGTTTTTTCTGAAAAGTCTAAAGGAAAAAAAGAAATGGACCCGATTTTTGAAATAGAGATTAAAAAATTCAAAAAACAAGCTGTTTTTACCCACAGTTTAAAAAAAGAAACTTCCAAAAAACTGGAAGGATATGTTACTTTTATGACTTGTGACGACGAAAAATGTCTTCCTCCCGTTGACGTTCCTTTTAAATTTACCTGGTAGTTAAAATGTTTTTTTACTTTTGCAACACATTAAAAGATAGACCGCATGATGCATAGAATAGGGTTGGCATGTTTGCTGATGCTAACCATAGTTACATCGTCTTACAGCCAGATTTTCAAACCTGTGAAATGGTCATTTTCTCAGGAAAAAATCAGTGATAAGGAATATTATTTGGTTTTTACTGCTAAGATTGATAAAGGCTGGACCATTTACTCTCAGTTTACGGCTGACGACGGACCGATTCCGACTACCATTACTTTTGAAGAATCAACAGGTATTGAACTGGTCGGTAAAGCCTCTGAGTCCGGTAAAAAGAAGGAAGGAATGGATGCCTTGTTTGGTGTTAATGTCATCAAATTTTTGGCAGACAAACCTTTTGTGATGAAACAAAAGGTAAAAGTCAAAGATGCTTCTAAAAAAGTTTCAGGGTATGTAACATACATGGCTTGTGATGACGAAAAGTGTCTTCCGCCTACAGATGAAGAATTTTCATTTTCTTTCGGAGGTGCGTCTACTGCAACAGAGACATCCAATAAAAAAGAAGAAACAACAGACAACGTGCCCGGAATCGCCGTGGTAACCATGCCGTCAGATACGGCCACCATGCTGACCGATGCTGCAGCGACAGATACCTTGTCAGGAACAGTTGCTGCGTTAGGGCCTAAAATATCAGGAAATAAAATAGATCAGAAAATACCTACCCTTTACGAAACCCAAAAAGACCCGCTTTCTGATTGTGGCGGTCAAAAAGAAACGAGAGAAGGACTTTTCTGGCTGTTCGTTTTTGGCTTTTTAGGCGGACTATTGGCATTGTTGACACCTTGTGTTTTTCCAATGCTTCCATTGACTGTCAGTTTTTTTCTCAAGGACACTAAACGAAAAGGATGGGTAAACGGAGCTATTTACGGAGCCTCCATCATCGTTATTTATGTTTTGATTGGTCTTTTGATTACCATATTGGTTGGTCCTGAAGCGTTAAACAGGTTGTCGACAAACTGGATAGCTAATTCTTTGTTTTTCCTCATTTTTGTCGCCTTTGCATTTTCATTTTTTGGATACTATGAGATTACTTTGCCGAGTTCCTGGAGTACAAAAAGTGACAGGATGGCTGATAAAGGAGGTTTATTAGGAATCTTTTTTATGGCTTTTACGCTGGCTTTGGTTTCTTTTTCCTGTACAGGCCCGATCATCGGAACAGCCATAGTGCAGGCTAGTACCAAAGGAGAGTTTTTTGGTCCCTTTTTGGTGATGTTGGGTTTCAGTACAGCATTGGCATTGCCTTTCGGGTTATTTGCTGCTTTTCCTGCCTGGTTGAATACCTTACCAAAATCCGGTAGCTGGATGAATTCAGTAAAAGTGGTTCTTGGATTTTTGGAACTCGCACTTGCCCTTAAGTTTTTATCGGTAGCCGATATGACCAATCGCTGGGGATTCCTGAAATATGAATTGTTTATGGGACTTTGGGTCATCATTTTTATTGGTATGGCTTTATATTTATTCGGCCTCATCAAGTTTCCGCATGATAGCCCAATCAAAAAATTAGGTACAGTGAGACTTGCCTTTGCCGGCCTGGCTACAGCAGGTGTATTTTATTTGTTATCAGGATTTTTTGTTAATGAAAGTACAGGCAATTATAAAGCTTTGTCCCTGATGAGTGGATTGGCACCTCCTGCACATTATAACTTTTTTATTCCTCCCCAGCCTTTGGATGCTTCCATAAAACAAAAATATCCTTCTTATTCCAAATGTGCCAATAATATTAATTGTTTTAAAGATTATTTTGAAGGAATTCAATATGCCAACGAGGTAAACAGACCCATTTTGATCGATTTTACCGGACACGGATGTGTTAATTGTCGTAAAACAGAAGAACACATTTGGATTGACGACAGGGTACGGAATATCCTGATGGATTCAGTTGTTTTGATATCTCTTTATGTCGATGATGATAAAAAAATAGAAGATGTATTGATTTCTCTCAATACCAATGAGAAATTGCGCAACATAGGGAAAAAGTGGGCAGATTTTCAAATTGTCAACTTTGAAAAAAATGCACAACCACTTTATGTACTCGCTTCTAATGACCAGAAAGTGGTCTCTCAGCCAAGGGCTTACGTACCCGGAGTGGATGGATATCTCGATTATTTGAGATGTAGTCTGTCACAATTCAAAAACAATCCTGAATTAATACAATAAACATGAATATCAGCAGAAATATATTTTTAGGTTTACTCCTTGTTTTTTCTTTACTTCATTTGACTTCTTGCAGTGAAGGCGATACGTACGATGAACAGGTAGAACAAATCAACGATCTTGTAGCAAAAAACGGATGGGTAGTCAGCGAAATTATATCTGAAGGCGTTTGGGTGGTAGTAGATGCACCCGGCGGTTCGGACAAGCCTACCAATGATTCTTCCGTTAAGGTAAAATACAAAGGATATTATTACGACGGAACAGTCTTTGATGAAAACGAAGACCTTAGTATCCGGTTGGGTAATACAATCAGAGGATGGCAGTTGGGTATACCAAAATTTGGCAGGGGAGGAAAAGGTAAATTGTTGATCACTTCAGACAAGGGTTATGGCGAAAGTTCTTCGATAGGCATAAGACCTAACGCTATGTTGGTATTTGAAGTGGAAATACTCGATTTTTAATATCGGCTGCTGAATTGAAATCTGATTTTTTTATTTACATACATCATCGGATTTCATGATGAAACGTGTGATTTTTTGATAAGAGATACATTATTTTTTTTGTAATGTAACAAATATTCGGGGAATGGTGTAATTTTGCTTTCTAACCTGAGTAAATAAAATTGGGCAAAAAAAATATAACTCCCGCTGAAGATGAGGTAGCTAAGCTTACCCCGCTGATGGCACAGTATTTTCAACTGAAAGCAAAACATCCGGATGCTATTCTGTTATACAGAGTAGGTGATTTTTATGAAACCTTCGCAGAAGATGCGGTCAAAACAGCTGATATTCTGGGTATCGTTCTTACCAAAAGGAATAACGGTGGTAACGACAT
Source organism: Saprospiraceae bacterium (assembly GCA_022842725.1). GTDB lineage: Bacteria > Bacteroidota > Bacteroidia > Chitinophagales > Saprospiraceae > OLB9. The sequence continues at coordinate 44,724 of JALHOZ010000012.1, read as the reverse complement.
TGAATTGGCAGGATTTCCATATCACAGCCTCGATGTTTATCTTCCAAAATTGGTCAGGGCAGGGTACAGGGTAGCCATTTGTGAACAATTAGAAAAACCCGGTAAAGAAAAAAAGATTGTAAAAAGGGGAGTTACTGACATGGTTACTCCTGGCTTGACGATTGAAGACACCATTCTGGATCGAAAAGCAAATAATTATCTGGCAGCGATTCATTTTACACAAAAAAATGAATATGGAGTCGCTTTCCTCGATATATCAACAGGCGACTTTTTAGTAAGTGAGGGGAGTGCTTCCACCATAGAAAAACTGATTGACAGTTTTCAGCCTGCCGAAGTTATATATTCCAAGTTTTATCAAAAACAATACCATCAGACGTTTCATGAGAGGTATTACTCATACACCCTGGACGAATGGGTTTTTACATTGGATTACGGACGCGAAAAACTTCTTGACAAATTTTCAGTCAGTAATTTAAAAGGATTCGGTATAGAAGATATGCCACTGGCACAAGTCGCTGCAGGCGCGGCACTACATTATCTCAATTCAACACAAAATGATAAGCTGTCTCATATCAGCAGAATCAACAGAATACAATCCGATCAGTATATTTGGCTTGATCGTTTTACTGTCAATAACCTAGAATTGGTCAGATCAAATCATGATAGTGGTACTTCCTTGCTTCAGGTGATGGATAAAACGGTTTCTCCTATGGGCGCCAGACTCCTGCGAAAATGGATATTGTTGCCACTTTTGTCCATCGAAAAAATTCAATCCCGCCAACAAATGGTGGAATATTTTACCGAAAACAGTGATGTGGCAGAAAATCTGGAACAATCCATCAAATCCGTAGGCGATCTCGAAAGGATAGCTTCCAAACTGGCTATGGAAAAAATAAATCCCAGAGAGTTGTTGCAATTAAAACGGGCACTCGATGTGATTCCGACTGTTATGTCAGCCCTTGAACATTCGCAAAACGATGCGCTCAGGATGCTTGGCGAAAAGTTGCTGCCTTGCGAAATGCTGAAAAACGAAATCCAAAAGGCCATTTCTGATGACCCACCGGCTTTGTTGATCAAAGGTAATGTCATCAGAGACGGCTATCATGAAGATTTGGACGAATTGCGCAATATTATCAGAAATTCTAAAGAATTATTGCTCGATATTCAGAAAACCGAAGCTGAAAGAACCGGCATATCTACACTCAAAATCGGGTACAATAATGTTTTTGGGTATTTTCTGGAAATCACCAATAAGTACAAAGACCATGATAAAATACCGGATACATGGGTAAGAAAACAAACCCTTACCAATGCTGAAAGATACGTATCAGAAGATCTGAAAAAGCTGGAAGCAAAAATTTTGACAGCTGAAGAAAAAATAGCCGATTGGGAAGAAAAATTGTATCAGGAAGTGGTGACAAAGGCCAATTCTTATCTCGATGCCATTCAACAAAATGCCCGCAATCTGGGTGTTTTGGATGTTTTGTTATCCTTTGCAAAACTAGCCATAAAAAATCAATATACCAAACCTGTCATCGATGATTCTCTGGTCATAAACATCATTGGAGGACGGCACCCCGTCATTGAAAAACAACTTTCAGTTCAGGATAGTTATGTGCCCAATGATATGAATCTTGACAATCTGGACACCCAGATTATGATGATTACAGGTCCGAATATGTCCGGAAAATCAGCGGTTTTAAGACAAACAGCCCTAATCAGCCTGATGGCTCAAATGGGTAGTTTTGTACCGGCCAAAGAAGCAAGAATCGGCATCGTCGACAAAATATTTTCCAGAGTAGGGGCGAGTGATAATATTTCAAGTGGTGAATCTACTTTTATGCTTGAAATGAATGAAACTGCCAGCATCATGAATAATATCTCTGACAGAAGCCTTATCCTGTTGGATGAAATCGGAAGAGGCACTTCGACCTATGATGGTATTTCTATAGCGTGGTCCCTGGCTGAATTTTTGCACAATAGCCCCAAAGCCAATCCAAAAACATTATTTGCAACCCATTATCATGAACTAAATGAATTGGCAGAACAATATCCAAGGATAAAAAATTATAATGTCGCCACCCGGGAAGTTGGCAATAAAGTGATTTTTTTGAGAAAACTTGTCGAAGGAGGGTGTGAGCATAGTTTTGGTATCCACGTTGCTGCAATGGCGGGAATGCCTAAAGAAATCATTCAGCGTGCACAGGAAATTTTGGTCGAATTAGAACAAAAAACAATCAGCACCCAACAAAATATAACATCAGACAGGCCGACCAAAGCACCGGTAAAAAATATCCCTCCTTCTTACCAATTAAGCATTTTTGAGACGGTAGACACCACGGCAGGCAAACTGAAATCTACCATTCAATCTCTTGATATCAATACGATGTCGCCCATTGAGTGTATGCTCAAACTGGTCGAACTGAAAAAGTTGATGGATGAAGAAGGTTAAACAAATATTCCGTTGCCTTAAACCGGATGGTTCAATAATCCAGCCTGATTCATTTGTCGCTGACAGGCATTTGATATAATATTTCTTCAAATTTCTTTAATTTAGATAGGGTCTGATGTCAATGTGATGATTAATGACTTTATTTGTGCTGTTAATAAAGAATAACCATGCGAAAATTCATTTTTTTCTCCCTTTTGTTTTTACCTGCTATAGTACAAAGTCAGGTACAATTTACTCAGTCCAACCTTCCGATAATTTCGATAAACACGTTGGGTAAAGAAATTTTGGACGATCCCAAAATTATGGCGGAAATGAAAATTTTCGATAAAGGGCAGGGGCAAATCAATTTTTTAACAGATGAACCTTTGGGTTATGATGGCAAGATTGGTATTGAATTGAGAGGGTCTTCTTCACAATCTTTTCCAAAAATGCCATATGGATTTGAAACCCGGGATGATGACGGAGAAGACAATGATGTATCATTGATCGGGATGCCGGAAGAAACGGATTGGACACTGAATGCGACATACAACGACAAAACTCTGATGAGGGATGGACTGGCTTATATGCTTGCCGGAGAGATAATGCCATATGCACCCAGAGTTCGTTATGTAGAACTGATGCTGAATAATCAATATCAGGGTGTCTACAAACTGATCGAAAAAATCAAAAGAGATAAAAACAGGGTTGATATTAAAAAAATGGAAACTACAGATAATGAAGGAGATAAACTGACCGGTGGTTATATTCTAAAATGGGACAAAGACACCGGATCAAACAGCGGAGCAGGTTGGATTTCTACCTATCCGCCTTTTCCGGGGGCCTGGCAGTCTACATTTTTTCAATATGAATATCCCAAAGCTGATGAGATTACACCTCAGCAAAAAACATACATCCAAAACCATCTCCAGCAGGTTGAAAACACGATGCACAGCGCTAATTACACAGATCCGGTTTTTGGGTACAGGAAATTTATTGATATAAACAGTGTTATTGATTTTATCATTATTAATGAATTGACCAAAAACCCGGATGCTTACCGATTGAGTACTTTTTTTTATAAAAAAAGAGAAAGTGAGGGTGGAAAACTTTTTTTTGGTCCGGTTTGGGATTTTAACCTTGGTTTTGGGAATGTAGATTATTGTACAAATGGAGATCCTGAAGGTCTGGTCATTGAAAAATTTAACCAAATTTGTCCTAATGACAATTGGGTGATACACTTTTGGTGGCAAAAATTTATGAACGATCCCCAATTTGTTCAAAGTCTGAAATCCAGATGGAAGTTTTTGAGAGAAACCAGATTGTCCAACGCTGCAATTCATCACAAAATTGACTCCATCAAAACTTTATTATCGACTGCACAAACGCGCAATTTTCAAAGATGGCCTGTATTAGGTACATATGTATGGCCAAACTATTATGTCGGACAAAGTTATAATGATGAAGTAAACTACTTAAAAAACTGGCTTAATATGCGCCTGGTATTTTTAGATGGTAAATGGGGCAGCCCAACCGCAACAGAAGATAGACCAACTAAAAATTCAGCCGTTTATCCCAATCCGGCAACCAACCAACTTACATTACGCTCGGATAAAATTGTAACGTCGGTTTTTTTGGTAGATCAGACGGGAAATTCCTTTCCTTGCTACTTTACAGCTGATGGTGATCAATACAACATATCATTGGAAGGTGTGTCTGAAGGATTTTATATGTTACGTGTTTGGGACAGTTCCTCTGTACAAACCTTTCCCGTTGTAGTATATTGAAGTTTTTGATAAAGTATGAAGATGGGCTGCAGGTTACAATGTAGCCATTAAACAGTGTCGTATCAGGTAGAGGCTAATTTTTTTTAAAAAATAGAAATTTGGGAATATAAGGATTGCTCCATGTATGGCGCTATTCGTTTTTTAAAGATTGATCAACATTTTTCACGAAGTTTTTTAGTAGTAGAAGTTATTCCTGATATAGAATAAAGCTCATTGGTTTTTGACCAAATGATAAAAATCGTGAGATGATTTTGCTTTTCGGAAATACCTTGGCAAAGCAAAAAGAATGCGGGTGAAGAAATAGGGGAAGAAAGATAAAATACGGGTAAAAATCAAATAAAGAAAAATTCAAAGTTGACCGAAATCAACTTTGAATTTTCTATATTTTTGCCTGTTAAGTTAAGCGAGATTTTTGTTTTTAAATCTGGTAATCGCTTTTTCGACTTTGTTGATTACATCATAATTAATGTAATAAACATGCCATTTGCCAGTGACTTCGACGGATAGTACTCCTGACATTCTGAGTATTTTCAGATGCTGGGATGTAATACTCTGTTCGATATCCAGATTACTGTAAATTTTGTTAACATTGATGGATTGATTCTCATCAATAAATTCCAAAATTTTTAGCCTCAACGGGTGTGCGAGGGCTCTCATAAGCTCCGACGAATAATGTAACTTATCATTGTCGAAGATGACCTTTGTACCTTTCATGCGTGTTTTCTATTTTGATATTTTAAGACCTTGGGGCAAAGGTGGAAAGTTTTTTTCAACTATCCAAACAAATTACAAAAAAATATATGTATAAACTATATTTTTTTTATTTCTGCCTCTCAGGGGGTCAAAATAGGTAGGGTAAAGGTCAAATCAAGGGCTCCGCGTGTTTGTTCCGGTAAGAAAATCTGATTACTTCTAGCTCGTTAAATCTTCGACAAGAGATGATATCTGGCTCAGACGCTCTTTATCCAAAGAATAGTATATAAACTTTCCTTGCCTGTCCGTTGCCACGACACCTGCTCTTCGAAGGATAGCCAGATGTTGAGATGCTACTGATTGTTCAAGACGTAACTTGATATAAATATCGGTTACGGTCATAGAGTCACCATCTTCCAAAAGATCAATGATCCTCTGACGAAGTTTATGGTTTACCGCTCTCAAAACCAACACCGCTTTCCGCAGGTCGGCATAATCTAACTGAACTTCCTTACCTCCCTTTTTCAGGGTAATTGTCTCGTTCTTTTTATTCCTCATACAAAATTATTTGATAGATCACAGAATCGGTATCCATAATTCAAAGACCATACCAAATATTTAACATTACATTAAAATATTAAAAAAAAATTAAGATTCAAAAAATCTATATATGTAACAACCTATATTTTAGGATATAAGTTCCTTGTCACCACATCTTTTTTTTAGACTCAGTAATATTGGGTGGTTTGATATAAACAGGAGTAATATAGGCTACATCATCAAAAGAACGACTCGTAAACCGTTCATGAGCCAGGGCACCCATCCAGCGTGATGTTGTTTTTACATCAAGCAGTATATAGATATCTTTTTGGCAGATTTGGTAATATTTTTCAGCTCCATTCCCGCAAAGGGCAATACGTGAATGATTGGTTTCCAGTTCAGTAAATGGATTTTCGTCCAACAGGGTAGGCGTGCTATCTGTAAAAGTATGTTTTTTAACGTCATAAACCGTGGTATAGGCTTCCATTCTTCTTGCATCAATCATCCCGATGATACAGGTACAATGTTGCGCTACAGCCGTTTGTATTTGGCCGCTGATCAGAATCTGGTCAGTAGGCAGACCTATCAAAGGTAAACCTCCTGCATAACAAATACCTTTGGCCGTTGACAGTCCTACCCTGAGTGAAGTATAAGATCCCGGGCCGGTACTGACTGCAACGGCCGACAATGCCGAAAAGGGGATTTGATTTTCCTTCATTAGTTGATCAATCAGGACAGCAAGAATTTCTGCATGACTGTTGATTTTATCTGCTTCTTTAATCCCTGTCAACTCTCCGTCGGCAAAAAGAGCTACAGAACAAACATCTGTTGATGATTCAATACAAAGGATCCTGATCGGCAATTGATTATTTTTTTGTCAGTATTTGTTGGTATCTTTTGGTATCGTGGAGTACCTGAATGGCTTCTTTGATTTCGGGGTCTACATTAAGAGCATATCTTACTTTTCCGGATTGAAGGTAAAATCTTGAAACGATTTCTTTTTCAATTTCGCGAATGATTTCCTGCTTGTGTATAGTCCAGGCTTTTTCTTTTTCTTTTGTTATTTTTTGCCTGATGTTGTTTATATCATTTTGTAAAAGTTCTTTTTGACCTGCTGTACCTGCATTTTCCAATACATCCTCTAAGGACTTTTCAACTTTGGTTTGGTAAACAAATTTTTTCTCGTTGCAGAATTTTTCAAAATCGCCAAATTCTGTAAATACAAATGTCTCAGGAGATGAAATACTGTCTTTACCCATTACATATCGGGTCACATAATGGAAAATGATGTTTTTTTCGACTAAAGCTTTGGTGAGATCTGATAGTTCGGGAGCTTGTGATTTAATATCAGGTGCTACCCCGCCACCATCCAAAACAATTCTTCCGTTTCGGGTTTTGAATTTTGATCTTTGGTCGTCCGGAATGTCTTTTGGCTGACCGTTTTCATATTCCACACCCTGTATACATCTTCCGCTGGGTATGTAATATTTAGAAGTTGTGAGCTTTAAAACCGCGTTATACCCTACATTTTTCGTATTTTGGACCAATCCTTTCCCAAAAGAACGTTGACCTATCAGCACTCCTCTGTCCAAATCCTGAATGACTCCCGACACAATTTCTGAAGCCGATGCTGAACGTTTGTCAATGAGTACAGCCAGCGGAATCTCCAAATCAACTGGAGGAGCCATGGTTTTAAATGTCTGGTCGTTTTCTTTGACTTTTCCTTTTGTGGTGACGACTACTTCACCCTGAGGGATAAAGAGATTACATATATTGACTGCTTCGTGCAGCAGACCTCCTCCGTTTTGTCTCAAATCCAGTATGACACCTTTCAGATTCGGATTTTTATTTTTTAATTCTTTGTAAGCATTTTTGATATTGGCTGATGCATTGGCTGTAAAGGTGGTGAGATTGATATATGCAATATCCTCACCGACAATACCTGAAAAAGGCACATTCGGAATATTGACTTCTCCTCTGACCAAAGTGATGATTTCTTCTTTTTTGGCAGGTTTGGCAATAGTGAGATTGAGATTGGTTCCCGGGACACCTCGGATGATAAGATTTATTTCATCCAGGGTTTTGCCTTTTATAGTTATACCGTCGATGGCCAGGATTTTATCTCCGGCTTTTAGTCCTGCTTCAGCTGCCGGTCCTCCTGCATAGGGTTCGAGAATGGTATATTCCTCATCCACCAATCCTACTCTGGCACCGATACCCTGATACCTGTCATCCTGCGAAATCCGGTAACTTTCAATTTGTGATTCTGTAACATAATTGGTATAAGGATCCAAAGAGTTTACCATAGCATCAATGGCGGTTTTCATCATGATGTTCGGGTCGAGGTCATCCACAAAACCAGTATTGAGCTCTTTATAAACTCGTGTGAAAATTTCAAGGTTTTTGCTGATTTCGAATAATTTATCCTGATAAATGCCGGCTGAGGTTAATAAAACCACTAAACCTGAAATGAAAAGAAACCTGAAATATTTTTTAAACATACGAATGTGAGTTTGGCAATAATAAAGTAAACGTGAATAGGGTAGGGTTATGTTTCAAGAAAAGTAATTATTTCGGAAAGTAAAGCGGGAAGATTATCTGCATGCACCCAATGACCAGCATCAGGAATGGTGGTAAATTGTGCATTGGGGAAGTGTTTTTTTATTTCAGGAATATCTGCGTCCTGTATATAATTTGACAATTGACCCCGGACAAACAAGATATCGGTATCTATTTCTCCTTCGATACGTATACCGCTCAATATGTTTTTATAATTTTTTACCAGGAGAGGAAGGTTCATTTTCCAATCGAAACGATGGTTTTCTTTGTTTCGGGATAAATTTTTCATTAAAAACAAAACCGTCCCCAAATCCGGTATTTTTTCCAAAAGGGCAGACTGCACTTCTTCACGGGAAGTTTTATCTTTCAGCGATATGGATTGAAGAGCTTCCAGAATATTTTCATGTCCACCGGGATATTTTTTGATACCGATATCTATGATGACAGCTTTGGTAACAATGCCGGGATGATCGACCAGAAATTGTAAAGTTGTTTTACCACCCATACTATGCCCAATAATAATTGTTTGATGCAACCATTGAGACTCCGTAAAATGAAGGAGGTCTTCTGACAGTACCGGATAAGAAAATTCATTGGTGTGAGGTGATCTTCCATGATCCCTCTGGTCCACCAAAAACACCATAAAATCCTTGTCAGCGAGTCCTTTGGCAAAAAGCTGGAGGTTGTCGAGCATGCCGAAAAGGCCATGTAAAACGACTACAGGCTGACCTTCGCCAAGGACTTTATAATTGAGGGTAACAGGTTGAGACATGAATCGGATATATGTATTAGAACATGAAGTTTTTATATTGGTTTATTTTGCAGGATGCTTCAATTGAAAATTAATAGTTAATTAAAAAACATCCATCTGACCGAAAACCGCAACAAAGGATCAAAAGTCGGATAATCTCTTACATTAAAGTTTTGTTTGGTCTGCATCCATTGTCCGGCATTTTCTATCATCACGGAAATTCTGAAACTTTTGACCCGTGCATTCAGTACAAGATCCAACTCTGAAAAAAGAGGAAGACTGACGGTATTATCAGCAAAAAACTGACCATGTAAAACACTGTATCCTACGCCTGAATGCTGAGGAATAATCCTGGCTTCAACACCGGCGCTCAATAAAAGAGCTTTTTTAAATATCTTCAGATCGTAGTATAATTGATGGCTACTGTACCATTCAGGCAGATTATAAAGATTTTGTGAGAATACCTGAAAAAATATGCCGTTATTAAAATGTAAGTTTTTGATGGCAATATTTTGTTTGATTTGCAAAGATGTATATGAAAGTACATCAGATGATTGGAAACTTTCGATATCCGTCAGACCGGTAGGTTGATCAGCCATCCGCCAGTACACAGGATTGGTGATGATTGACTGAACCGCTGTAACACTTGTTTTGGTTACCGGAATTTCCAAAGTTCCGGAAAATGTGGTCCCAAAAGACTTTAGCCAGTTTTTTCGGAAAAGTTCTGTATTGTTTATCACGAGCACCTGGGAAGCATAAGAGGGTTCCGATAAAAAAAAATCAACACCGGCTTTCAGTTGAGCCCATTTATTCAGGCCAAGATTTAAAGAACCGGATGTTTTGAAGTTGCCGGCGTTTTCACCCAATCCTAAAGCTCCTTTGGTTTGTAATAAAAAGACCTTGAAAAAAGGAATCGAGCCTTTAAAAACAGCGGTCAAATCCGTTCTTGTTTGGTCAAATCCACTATTTTTTATGTTAAAGAGGTCCAATTGTAACCCGATTTTACCATTCAATCCGGAAGAATCTTTTCCACCCAAAAAGACATCAGCTCTGGTATGTTGAATATCCAAAAAGCGTCTCAGCCCGCGTTGGTCAATAAAATTTTTGCCGTAATACGCGGTATCATTGATTTCAGCGAGATGCGAAAACTTATAATAAGAAGGAGTATAAGCAATGTTATTTTGGACAAAAAGATTCCATCGTGACGAGCCTGCAAGGGTAAGATATTGAGAAATAGCAAAGGTTCGCTCCTGATGTCTGGTTTTGGCCCGGATTATATTGGGTACGATTGCTCTTCTGAGAGGTTGTGTGTCCGCATCAGATACTACAGATAATCCTCCGTTGTTTTCTTCATCCTGAGCATGTTGGATGATAAAAGCAAACAAAGTATATTTTTTTGAAGAATATCGTAAGCCGGCTGTAAGATTGGTCGACTTGAGTGCATGGGACAAATAGAATCCCTGTTCGCTGACCCTGAAATAATCAATACTGAAGGAAAATCCATTTTGAAAAGGTATAGAGACCCTGGCTCCGGCCGAAAAGTTTAATTGATTTGAAAACTGAGAAAAATACACATCCGTCTGAGGTTTTGAAGATGTGTAAAACCTCGCATTTTCCAAAGAATGTCTGTACGCATCATATTGTTTGTATCCGTGATAGAATTGGAGGTTTGTTTCAGGCGAAAACAGAAGTTTATTTGCTGCTGAAAAAGTATTGCCGAGGGTTATATGTTCATGTCCGAATTTTTTTGTCGGATCCACGCGGGTAAAATCGTGGTGTATCGTCGTATCATATAATGATATTACCACATCTTTTTCCGAAGGATTAAAATAGGTAAAACCGGATAAACCGGAAAATCCAGCTTTTTTGACCCTGGTTTCCACACTGTCCTGCCTTACGATAAAGTCTGCTTTTTTTTGTCCGGACATCATAACAGGAAAGATCAGAACAAAAAACATGAATCTGCACAAACAGGCTTTCATTGCTTTCAATGTATCAGAGATTGGAATAAATGGTAAAAACAATACAAATATCTTTGCGCAAAAATACCATTATAATATGTTTCACGATGTTAAAATATATATAAAATAAATTTTATGGTTAAAACAGAATCTTTTTTTTTACCTGCAACTAAGAATATTCCCTGATAAACAGGACGATAACCTTCTATTTTTTAATTGAATGAATATAAAAATATTTTATATTTGAGTTATAATGATATGATATCCTTGTCGAATTCAAAATTATATTTGCCATTTAGTTATCTTTTTAAAGATTCGTTTACATTACATTTTTATTCAATATGGAGAATGTAAAATCATTTTTATTTAGATATATTCTAAATAAATCAAATCTTTTACAAAAACCTTCATTTAATCAAAGACTGTAGTATTTTTGTGCTCAAATTTTAAGAAAATATTCACATTTTCGTGTATAAAAGAAATATCAAATCTCAAACATCTTCGACGATGATGTACAAACATCTGAAATTCAGCTTATATCTGGCCATCTTTTCTTTGATCACGATATCTTCAGCTCGTGCTCAAGTCAGTCCTGACGCAGGAAAAGAATTATTCAAAAGTTATTGTGCTGCCTGTCACGCCAAAGACATGAGGTCAGCTGCCACAGGTCCGGCACTCGGTGGTTCTCAACAGCGATGGGGAGACGATGCTGCTTTGTATGCCTGGATCAGAAATTCTCAGGCATTGATTGCAGACGGACATCCGAGAGCGGTAGAATTGTGGAATCAATACAAGCCTACAGTGATGACAGCATTCCCTAATCTTACAGATGATGAGATAGGAAGTATGATGGCTTACATCAATGGTGTTTATGACGGTACGTACGGCGCGGCTCCTGTGGCTGCAGGTGAGGAAGCAAAAGGTCCGGTCGAAAAAAAGAGCAACCTGCCTATGTATGTCATCATTGCAGTTATTCTTGCAGCGCTGGCATTATTGTTAACAAAAATTATCCTGAACCTTCGGCATATCGTAGCTGCCAAAGAAGGGGAAGATTACGAAAAGAAAACCCTTTGGCAAATTATGTCTTCAAAAGGAGTGGTTACTTTTTTAATTTTCTCTGCAGTCATTTTAGGATCATACACGACAGTTAATAATGCAACAAATCTGGGAAGGCAGGAAGGATACGCTCCGGATCAACCTATTAAATTTTCGCATGAAACCCATGCAGGTCTGCACAAAATTGATTGTCAGTATTGTCATGATTCTGCAAGAAAATCAAAACATTCAAGCATACCGGGAGCAAATACCTGTATGAATTGTCATAAAGCGATTAAAGTTGGTTCTAAATACGGTACCGCAGAAATCACCAAAATATTTGCTTCTATTGGTTACGATCCCACTACCAACTTGTATGTGGAAAATTACGAATCCAAAACGGAAGAAGAAATCAAGGCCATTTATACCAAGTGGATGGGTGATCAATACAAAGTGTCAAAAGAATTGGCAGATTTGGATAAAGAAGGTGTAAAACTTGTTGAAAAACAGTGGAAAGACATCGTTAAATCTCTGACCAACGAACAGAAAAAAAACATTCAGGGTCCTATAGAGTGGACAAGAATACATAATCTTCCTGATCATGTATATTTTAATCATGCTCAGCACGTTACCGTTGGTAAAGTCGAATGTCAGACTTGTCACGGCCCTGTAGAAACCATGGAGGTTTTGGCACAGGCATCACCTCTTTCAATGGGATGGTGTATCAATTGCCACAGACAAACAGAAGTTAAATTTTTAGACAATCCATACTATGCTGATTATGCCAGATACCACGAAGAGTTGGCATCAGGCAAAAGAAGTAAAGTTACCGTTGCCGACATCGGAGGATTGGAATGTCAAAAATGTCATTATTAATCAGGATTCATCTATTGCATCATATAATTTATAAGATATAATGAAACAACCCATAGACAATATTTGGATAGGCCAAAAGGATTTGGAACAAGATATCGATTTCCTTAAAGAAGCTACCCAGGAAGTTTCGCCTTCAGCACTTACTACAGGTGAAATGACAGAACACTTGTCAGGTAACAGAAGAGATTTTCTAAAATTTCTGGGTTTCGGACTCGGAGCAGCTACAGTAGCTGCAGGATGTGATATTCCTGTAAAAAGAGCCATTCCTTATGTAGTAAAACCGGAAGAAATCGTACCCGGAGTAGCTAATTATTATGCTTCAACTTTCGTAAATGGTGGTGACTATTGTTCGATTCTCGTAAAAACACGGGAAGGACGTCCTATCAAAATAGAAGGTAATGATTTATCACCGGTTACAAGAGGTGGTACTTCAGCCAGAGCGCAGGCTGCCGTCCTTAGTTTATATGATACACACAGAATTTCAGGACCTAAACTGAAATCTGACAAAGGTTGGAATGATACTTCATGGGAAGATTTGGACAAAATGGTGATGACTACCATACAGTCGTCTTCCAATATCCGGATCATATCAAATACCAATATGAGTCCAAGTTCCAATAAATCTTTGGCAGATTTTACGGCAAAATACCCAAATGCCAAAGTAGTCACCTATGACCCGGTGTCTTATAGTGCTGTATTGGAAGCAAATAGTTTAAACTTCGGTAAAAAGGCTCTTCCTTCTTACCATTTTGATAAAGCCAACGTCATTGTCTCTTTTAATGCGGACTTTTTGGGAACCTGGATTTCTCCGATTGAATTTGCAGGTGATTATATCAAAAACAGGAAAATTGATGATGTAACCAAAGCAAAAATGTCAAGACACATACAGGTTGAAAGCCATATGTCTTTGACAGGTTCCAATGCGGACAACAGGATTTTGGTCAAACCATCAGAGCAGGGAGTAGCTATTGCAGCTTTATATAATAGCATTGTAGGTGGCAGTATGTCAACTTCAGGCCTGAATGATAAAGCAAAAAAATCTTTGACAAAAATTGCAGAAGAATTGAAAGCTGCTCAAGGCGCAGCACTTGTAGTTTCCTCTTCAAATGTTGTAGCTGAACAATTGATGGTAAATGCCATCAACAATGCACTGGGCAGTTATGGTTCTACCATAAATATGGGAGTTACCTCCCAACAAGCTCAGGGAAATGATGCTGATTTTGCAGCTTTGGTTAGTGAAATGAAATCAGGAAGTGTGGATATGGTTATCATTATGAATGCCAATCCGGTTTATGACGCTCCTATGGCATCAGCCTTTACTGAAGCTTTCGGAAAAGTCAAAAATAAGTTGTCTTTCAACACAACGGTTGATGAAACAACAGATAAATGTGATATCATCGCTCCTAATCACCATTTTCTCGAAAGTTGGGGAGATGTAGAGGTTAAACAAGGTTATTACACCTTAATTCAACCAACTATTGCTCCTTTATTCAATACAAGACAAGCTGAATTGTCTTTATTGAAGTGGGCAGAAAGTGCTTCTGTCGATTTTGTTAATCCGCAACCATATTATGAATATGTAAAAAATAATTGGAAAAACACCGTTTTTGCTAATCAAAATGCGGTTTCATCTTTTACAACATTCTGGGATTCGTGTGTACATGATGGTGTCTTTAACACCGGAAGTGTTTCGTCTGCGTCCTTCACTTCTGTTAATATACCTGCTGATTACACCAAACCTTCAGGAAAAGAATTGGAAATTTCTTTTTATGAAACCGTTCAGTTAGGAAATGGTCAATATGCCGGAAACCCATGGTTGATGGAGATGCCTGATCCGGTCAACAGAACCAATTGGGGGAATTACCTTGCTGTGCCTGTCAATTTTGACGGAGTGAGCAAAATGGTTGGATTTCAGAATCTTAAGGATGGAGAATTGGTGGAGTTATCGATTGGAGATTCCAAATATACCGTTCCTGTGATTCAACAATTCGGTCAAATGCCTGGAACAGTTGCGATAGCTTTAGGATATGGCAGAACACATGCAGGAATTACAGGACAAAATGTTGGTATTAATGTAAATAACGACCTTACCTACGTAAACGGGTATCGTCAAAATTATAGCAGTAATGTTGCCGTAAGCACCAAAATAGGTAAAGAAAAAGACTTTTCATGTGTTCAGTATCACCACACCATAGGCGTAAAAGCTGTGGATACTGAATCAGGAAAGGAAATCAATGCTGATGAAGCGGCATTGGTATTTTTTGATTATTTTACCGGTGCGAAGGGATTTCAGGGAGCGTTGACCGATAGATCAGTAGTGTATACAGCACACGTAAATGATCTGAAAAACAGTATTGAAGGTCTGACCAAAAAGAGAAAACACGCCCAGCATCTGAATGAACAACAGATTTACGCCGGATTTGACCACAACTATAAATTGGGTCATCATTGGGGAATGCACGTTGATCTCAATGCATGTATAGGTTGCGGAGCTTGTACCGTAGCGTGTATGGCTGAAAATAACGTACCTGTTGTTGGTAAACACGAGGTTGCAATTCACCATGAGATGGCCTGGTTGAGAATTGACAGATATTATTATGGCGATATTGAAAGTCCTAATACGATCTACCAACCAATGATGTGTCAGCATTGTGATAATGCTCCATGTGAGAATGTTTGTCCTGTAAATGCTTCCAATCACTCATCTGAGGGATTAAACCAAATGGCGTACAACAGATGTATTGGTACAAGATATTGTGCAAACAACTGTCCTTATAAAGTAAGAAGATTCAACTGGTTGGATTATACAACCGCGGATATCTTCCCTGGTAATCAGCCAAAACTGGCAGATGAGAACATTCCTTTCGGAGCAGACAACCTCACCAGAATGGTATTAAACCCTGATGTAACTGTAAGATCTAGAGGAGTTATTGAAAAATGTAGTTTCTGTGTTCAAAGAATTCAGGAAGGAAAATTAGCGGCAAAAGTAGAAGGCAGAGAATTGATGGATGCTGATGTTAAAACAGCTTGTCAGACATCTTGTCCTACCGGAGCCATTACCTTCGGGGATATGAACAACAAAAAAGACATGTTAAGCAGTAAATTGGAGTCACCTTTAAATTATATAGCATTGGAAGAGATCAATGTCAGATCTTCCGTGACCTATACCATGAAGGTGAATAACAGAGATAGTGCACTTGATGCATAATTTTATTAAGATTTAAAACAAAATACAGATAATGAGCGCTGTTGTAAGTCCAATCAGAAGACCGTTAATCACAGGTAATAAAACGTACCATCAGATTACGGAAGATTTGATTTCACCAACTGAAAAGGCACCCACAAGAGCCTGGACCATCGGATTGATTATTTCGGTGGCTGTTCTTTCTTACGGTGTTTTTTGTATCCTTTGGACCATTTATGTGGGAATCGGAAGTTGGAATCTGAACAGAACCGTAAACTGGGGATGGGATATTACCAATTTCGTTTGGTGGATTGGTATCGGTCACGCGGGTACCCTGATTTCAGCCATCCTCTTATTGTTCAGACAGAAATGGAGAACAGGAGTAAACAGGGCTGCTGAAGCGATGACAATTTTTGCCGTAATGTGTGCCGGATTGTTCCCGTTAATTCACATGGGACGGATATGGTTGGCCATGTTTATTTTACCTTATCCAAACACAAGAGGACCATTATGGCCAAACTTTAACTCGCCATTGCTTTGGGACGTGTTTGCGATTTCTACCTATCTTACAGTTTCCTTGTTATTTTGGTATACAGGTTTGGTTCCGGATTTTGCAACCGTAAGGGACAGAGCAAAAGGTATGAGAAGAAAAATTTATAACTTCTTATCTTTTGGTTGGACAGGTTCTGCAAAACACTGGCAAAGATGGGAGTCACTTTCTCTTGTTTTGGCTGGTTTATCCACACCACTCGTACTTTCTGTTCACACGATTGTAAGTTTTGACTTCGCCACTTCCGTTATTCCGGGATGGCATACAACTATATTTCCTCCTTATTTTGTTGCCGGAGCCGTTTTTTCAGGTTTCGCTATGGTTTTGACCCTGATGATTATCACCAGAAAGTTATTAAAACTTGAGGACTACATCACTGTCGAACACATTGAGTCAATGAACAAAGTTATTTTGGTGACAGGTACTATTGTTGGTGTTGCTTATCTGACAGAGCTTTTTATAGCATGGTATTCAGGATATGTATATGAACAGTTTGCTTTTTTCAACAGAGCATTAGGGCCTTATTGGTGGTCATATTTTGGAATGATGTTTTGTAATGTTATCTCTCCTCAATTATTTTGGAAAAAATCATGGAGAAGAAATATAACCCTTACTTTCCTGATGTCTATTTTTATCAATATCGGAATGTGGTTTGAACGTTTTGTGATTATCGCCACAACTTTGGCTAGAGATTATTTACCTTCAAGCTGGAGTTTATATTCGCCATCATGGGTAGAAATAGGTATTTATATCGGAACTTTTGGCTTGTTTTTTACCTGCTACCTTATATTTACAAGAGTAGCTCCGGTAGTTGCAGTAGCTGAAGTAAAATCAGTACTTAAGACAGGAGGTAATCAGTATGTTGGAGAAAATGCCACACACAAACATCATCACGAACATCATTGATTCTTATATTTATTGAATAGAATAATCCTTCATAATGGCAAATAATCATAAAGAAATAGTTTTTGGTCTTTACAATGATGAGGAAGATCTGATCAGAGCAGTTAAAGAAGCTAAAACAGCACACCTTGATATTTACGATGTTTTTACACCGTTCCCAATACATGGATTGGATCCGGTTTTGGGTTTGGAAGAGTCACGTTTACATATAGCCGGTTTCATTTACGGTGCACTTGGTACATTGACAGCCTTTTTAGGTATGACCTGGATTTTTACAAAAGACTGGCCGAATGTTTTTGGTGGTAAACCATATTGGTCCGTACCTGCATTTATTCCGATCACGTTTGAGTTGACGGTTCTTTTTGCAGCAATCGGAATGACCGTTACTTTTTATATTGTTAATGGCCTTGGACCCGGTGTTGTCAATCAGCATCTGGATGACAGAATTACAGATGATAAATTTTGCCTGGCTTTTGACAAAGGTTCTGTAAGTGAAGATAAAGCAGTTTCTTTATTGAAACAAACAGGTGCCGTTGAAATTAATCATAAAACCTTATAATTGTATAGTCGTATGACACACAAAGGGAATATTTTATATGTATTATTGGGAGCATGTATATCCATGATTATGTTCTCATGTCAGCAACCCGGTGGAAATACCACAGGTAGTGAATACATGCCGGATATGGCACACTCAGTTGCTTACGAAGCAAATACCTACGGTTATTATTACAACAATCGTTGGGGCACAGAAGATGAATTGCATAAAATGGTTCAACCCAGAAAACCTATCAACGGATCGATAGCCAGAGGAGCAACCGGTGGTTCTGTAGGATTTACTTCTTCAATGTCACAACAAGGAATTGCTTATCAGTCGAATGGTGCGAAACCTTATTATTATACAGATACAGAAGAAGAAAGAATTCGGGCAACCAATGAAATTATTAATAACCCTTATCCTATTACTGAAGCAGGATTGGCTAAAGGAAAGAACCTTTATAATATCTATTGTGGTATCTGCCACGGTGAGAAGGGGGATGGAGCTGGTTACCTGTTACGAGACAACGGTGGAAAGTATCCTGTTCAGCCGGCTAATTTTATGACAGACGAATTTGTCGCTGCCTCAAATGGTAGATACTATCACGGTATAATTTATGGTAGAAACCTGATGTCAGGATATAGTGATAAGTTGTCTTATGAAGAAAGATGGCAGGTTATACATTATATCCGGTCACTTCAGGCAGAAGCCAAAAAGTTGGTTTACAGTGAAAAAGCCAACACATTAAATAGTATCGACAAACCGGCTTCTTTAATAAAGTTGGAGACTGCTGCAACGGTTCCGGTTGATACAACCAAAGTGGAAACAATTAATTAATAAAACGGTAATACAAAGGAAATACAATGAACCAGTATATTTTTACGTCAAAACAACGCAATGTATTGATCGGAGCAATGGGTATAGGCATTATTTCCATGGTGCTCACATGGATGAATGATGATGCATTCCACACCAGGTTCTGGAGTAATTTTTTGCACAATTCCGTTTTTTTTCTTGGAATCTCTGTTATGGCTGCCTTTTTTATGGCAGTGTGTGTTACCGCATACGCAGGATGGCATACCACTTTTAAAAGAGTTTGGGAAGCTTACTCTTCTTACATGTATGTCGGAGTGTTTTTTATGTTGATTTTGGGTTTGGGAGTTTACATGCATTGGCACCATTTGTACCATTGGGCAGATGAGTCTTTACTGGATCCTAACAATCCCGAATATGATAAAATATTGCACGGTAAGTCCTCTTTTTTGAATAAGAACTGGTATTTTTTCGGAACAATTATAGTAGTAGGTTCCTGGATCTTTTTTTCCAGAAAATTCAGACAAATTTCTTTGGACGAAGATAAAAATGGTGATACATCGTACAGTCATCACAAAAATCTCAAAGTTTACTCAGCTATATTTTTACCCATAGTTGGTTTTTCAAGCGCTGCTATGATCTGGCAATGGGTGATGAGTCTTGATTCTCATTGGTACAGTACGTTATTTGCCTGGTATACAGCAACAAGTTGGTTTGTTTCTATGATTTCTTTGACCATTCTTTTGTTAATCTGGTTAAAATCCAATGGATATTACAAAGAGGTAAATGATAGTCACATCCATGATTTAGGTAAATTTTTATTTGCTTTTAGTGTTTTCTGGACGTATTTATGGTTTTCACAATTTATGTTGATTTGGTATGCAAATATCGGCGAGGAGACCATTTATTTCAGAGAAAGATATGACAATTATCCTGTCCTGTTTTTTGGAAATCTGATAATCAACTTTTTAGTACCTTTCCTCATCCTTATGAGAAATGATACAAAAAGAAAATTCGGATCTGTTGGTTTGGTTTCCATTATTTTATTGTTGGGCCACTGGGTAGATTTTTTCCTCATGATAAAACCTGCAGCTTTGATAACAGCCAATCATGCACTTCATAGTTTGCATTCAGGAGAGCATGGTGCTGAACACGCCGCAGATCCTCATGCTGCCCATGGTGCAGAGCATGTTTCTGCTTTTGTAGAAGGTTTTACCTTGCCTGGATTGTTGGAATTAGGTACCTTTTTAGGATTTTTAGGACTCTTCCTTTTCGTAGGACTGTACTCTCTTTCTAAGGCTCCTCTCGTTCCCAAAAATGATCCTTATTTGGAAGAGAGTTTACATCACCATGTTTAAAATAAACTTTACGTAATTAAGAAATATTTTTAAAATGACGTATCTAATAGCATTTGGTATAGTTTTTCTCCTTGCTGTGATTGTAATTCAGATTGGCAAAGTTTCTGAATTGGCATCAAAAATCAGAGGTGAGGAAGAAGTAGAATTACAGAATAATACGACACAAGGTATCTGGGGTATGATCTTTATGGTTGTATTTCTGGTTGGTAGTGTCGTTTCAGCGTACTATTATAAAAATTACATGTTGGGTTATGGTCCTTTGACTTCGGCTTCAGAACATGGATTTGAATTAGATAGTATTTTTAATGTTACCCTAATATTTACAGGAATTGTATTCGTTTTGACGCATATTCTTTTATTTTGGTATGCTTATAAATATCGCCAGCAACGAGGAACAAAAGCCATATTTTTTGCCCATGATACAAAATTGGAAATGATATGGACAGCTGTACCTGCCGTAGTAATGACTTTTTTAGTGGCACGAGGTTTGGTTGCCTGGAATAATATTTTCCCTACATTGACAAATGAGGATAAATATATTGAGATCGAAGCTACAGGATATCAGTTTGCTTGGGATATCAGATATCCAGGTCCGGATGGTAAACTTGGTAATAAAGATTTCCGTCTGATTGATCTTGCAAATAATAGTTTAGGTTTAGACTTTACCGACGAACATTCTGCCGATGACATTGTTTTGGGTGGAACAGATAAAATAGTTCTCCCGGTGGATACAACAGTTAAAGTTCGGATCACAGCCAAAGATGTTCTTCACAATTTTTATCTTCCTCATTTCAGGGTAAAAATGGATGCGGTTCCGGGACTTCCTACATCCTTCATTTTCAAACCTGTTCTGACCACTAAAGAATTCAGAGAACAATTAAGCCAATATCCTGAATGGCAAGTTCCCGCCGATCCCAAAGATCCGGAAGGACCAAAACGATGGGAAGTTTTCGAATACGAATTGGCTTGTGCTGAATTATGCGGAAAAGGTCATTACAGTATGCGACGGGTTCTTGAAGTTGTAAGCAGAGATGAATACAATGCTTGGATTACACAGCAAAAATCATTCTATATGACCAACATCCGAAATACGGATGCAGACCCTAACAAGGGTAAAAGGTTATTCTCTTTTGAGATTAAACAAAGAGAGGAAGAGTTGAAAGCAGAGTTTGCTAATGTATTGAGCGATTCGGCAAAGACCAACATCATTCCGCTGAAAAATGTGTTTTTTGAAACGGGTTCTGATAAGTTGAGCGATTTATCAAAACATGAACTTGATAATCTCGTTTCCATATTAAAAGGCAGACCTTCAGTTCGTGTTGAATTGGCCGGACATACTGACAATGTCGGCGATGCTGCCATGAACCTGGACTTATCTCAGAAGAGAGCTTCGGGTGTATTAAATTACCTCGTTTCAAAAGGAATCGAAACCGGAAAGTTGGTGGCAAAAGGATACGGTCAAAATAATCCTGTGGATAGTAATGACACACCGGAAGGTCGGGACAAAAACCGAAGAACTGAATTGAAAATCATTTCAAAATAATATAGGTAACTTCTAAATCATTTGACAAATGGCAAATATCACAGTACACGAAGATGATGTATTGATCAAAGATCAGGGTTTTGATGATCATTTCCATGAACATCACCATGGCGATAAATACCAGACTAATTTTATCTTCCACTATATATTCTCCATGGATCATAAAATCATTGCCCGTCAGTTTTTGATAACGGGTATGATTTGGGCTATAATCGGCGCTGCAATGTCGGTTATATTCAGAATGCAACTTGGATTTCCGGAAGAAAGTCTTACCTGGATTAAACCTTTATTGGGTAAGTGGATAGAAGTTGACCCGACTACCGGAATAGGTAAGTTGGTTCCCGAGTTTTATTATGCATTGGTTACAATGCATGGTACAATCATTGTATTTTTTGTATTAACTGCCGGTTTAAGTGGAACTTTTAGTAATCTCCTTATTCCTTTACAGTTGGGAGCGAGAGATATGGCGTCGCCATTCCTGAATATGCTTTCATATTGGTTTTTCTTTTTGGCAGGTATTATTATGTTTTATTCCTTGTTTTTGAGCACAGGGCCTTTTTCCGGAGGATGGGTAGCCTATCCTCCATTGAGCGCTCTTCCTCAGGCGAGCAGTGGTTCCGGAACAGGTATGACGCTCTGGTTGGTAAGTTTAACCTTATTTGTAGTCTCAGTTTTATTAGGTGGTATTAATTACATTACTACGGTCTTAAATTTGAGAACAAAAGGTATGACCCTTTGGAGAATGCCTTTGACTATATGGGCATTTTTTGTGACAGCTATTCTCGGATTACTTTCATTCCCGGTATTGGCATCTGGCTTTTTTATGCTTATATTTGATCGTTCATTAGGAACAAGTTTCTTTTTGAGTGAAATTTTTATAGAAGGTCAGGCATTGGACAGAGTAGGAGGAAGTCCGATTTTATTCCAGCATTTATTTTGGTTCTTAGGACACCCTGAAGTATATATCATTATTCTTCCAGCTATGGGATTGGTTTCTGAAGTGTTATCAGTTCACGCAAGAAAACCAATTTTTGGATACAGAGCCATGGTTTATTCCATTATGGCAATTGGATTTTTATCCTTTATTGTTTGGGCTCACCATATGTTTATGTCCGGAGTTAATCCATTTTTATCCAACTTTTTTGTTGTTTTTACCCTGATTATTGCGGTTCCATCAGCAGTGAAGGTGTTTAACTGGATTACGACACTTTACGGTGGAAATCTTAGATTGAACACCCCAATGTTATTTGCCATAGGATTCGTTTCCATGTTTATTTCAGGGGGGCTTACCGGAATTTTCTTAGGGAATTCGGCGATAGACATTCAGTTGCATGATACTTATTTTGTTGTGGCTCACTTTCATATCGTAATGGGTGTTGCAGCATTTTTTGGTATGTTTGCCGGAGTGTATCATTGGTATCCAAAGATGTATGGAAGATTTATGAACGAAACATTGGGTAAAATCCATTTCTGGGGTACCATGATCAGTGCATATGCGATATTTTGGCCAATGCATTACCTTGGTATGGCAGGTGTTCCCCGAAGATATTTCAGTTTTGAGTCATTCGACGCATTCAGACACTTTACCGATATGAATAAATTCATTACAGTGTTTGCTATTATAGCTTTTGCTGTTCAATTGGTTTTTGTGATCAACTTTTTCTACAGTATTTGGTACGGTAAAAAAATGAAATCTAAAAATCCATGGGGTGCTACAACACTTGAATGGACAACACCGATAGAACCGATTCACGGTAACTGGCCGGGCAACCTTCCTGTAGTACACAGATGGCCTTATGACTTTAGTAAAGATGAAAGAGAGTTTGTTCAGCAACACGTTCCTTTGAGAGAAGGAGAAGTTGGTGATCATTAAATCCAATATAAATATCATTTTTTGAAATCTTCACAGACATATCAAACCGAGCAGCAAACGCAAAATATTCAGTTTACAAAACTGAAGGATTACGCTATGCTGGTAAAACTCAGATTGAGTCTTATGGTAGTCGTATCTTCAGTTTTGGGATACCTTATTGCATGTGGCGGAGATATTAATTGGACGGTATTATCTGTTTTGGCGATAGGCGGTTTTTTTGTTACAGCTTCTGCCAATGCATTGAATCAGGTTTTGGAACGCGAATTTGATTGTTATATGTCAAGGACCGCCGACAGACCTGTGACAGCCGGCCGAATGAAAAGTTCTGAAGCGGTGATGTTTGCCGGTATCAGCTGTTTGATAGGTGTTGGATTTTTGTCATCTATTCATTTCATGACAGCGTTTTTAGGAATGTTGAGCATGGTTACCTATGCTTTTGTATATACACCATTAAAAAGGTATTCCACTTCTGCGGTTGCAGTAGGGGCTGTGCCTGGTGCGTTGCCCGTACTAATAGGAGTAACAGCATTCGATGGCCAAATCACCTATCTTGGATTGTCCCTGTTTGTAATTCAGTTTTTATGGCAATTTCCTCATTTCTGGGCAATCGGCTATAATAGTTTTGAAGATTACAAAAATGCGGGGTACAAATTATTACCTGTTGTTGGCGAAAACATTGACAGAACATTAGGCAAAAATGCAACTGTATACGCACTTTTGATTTTACCGGTTTTTGTTTTTATGTATGTTCAGCAACTTATAGGTTTATACTCGTTTATATTGTTGATTTTATTGACAGCAGGATATATATTTTACAGTGTCAGATTTCATTTATCGTTCGATAAAAAGTCTGCATTACAACTCATGTTTTATTCTTTTCTATATCTGCCTTTATTTTTATTATTCATATTGATATTTGAATAAAATGAATACAAGTATAACAAATAAGAGGAATAAAATTCATGCTCAAAAATTTGCGCTTTGGGCTGCAATGGCAAGTATCGGTATGATGTTTGCTGCTTTTTTGAGTGCTTATATCGTCAAACAGGCAAGTGGAAATTGGTTGGAGTTTTCTATGCCAACTACCTTTTTTGTCAGTACTTTATTGGTAATCCTGGTAAGTGTCGCTTTACATTTTACCGGCGGATATTTAAAAAATTCTTCAGTTAAAAATTATAAAACCGGTGTTATCATTTCTTTGATCCTGGCGGTACTATTCATCATCAGTCAATATACTTCCTGGAATACCCTGGTAGAAAGAGGTATTGATTTGAAAGGCAACGTTTCGGGTTCATTTTTATATCTTATTACCGGAATTCACGTATTACATGTATTAGGTGGTATCGTAGCTTTAATGATATCTGCCGTATATGCATTCTTTTTTCCATTTGATAATAGTGCCGGAAAGAGACAAAAGTTTGATTTGGTTGTCAATTATTGGCATTTTGTCGACGGACTTTGGATAGTATTATTTTTGTTTTTAATGTTTTACAAATAGATAATTTTTTACGAATGGCTTCAGATACTATGACAGATCAGCATCATCACGCGGAGACCAAACCATCATGGAATGGTGGGTCAGAGCCTTTTAAGGCAAGTTACGGTAAGTTGATGATGTGGTATTTTTTACTTTCGGATGCTTTTACTTTTTCGGGTTTCCTGATAGCTTACGGCGCATTGCGTTTCAGCATGCCGTCATGGCCGGTACCTGATTTTGTTTTTAGTACTTTTCCGGGTGGTTTTCATCACAAGCCGTTATTATTTGTTACTTTGATGACATTTATTCTATTGGCTTCTTCTTTCACGATGGTGAGAGCAGTACAGGAAGGTCACCGTGAAAACAAAATGGGTGTTGTAAAATGGATGTTGTGGACTATCATTGGTGGTGCTGCGTTTTTGGGCTGTCAGGCTTGGGAATGGAATACTTTAATGGGTAAAGAACACATGTCTGTTAAAATAAATCCTTTTGGTTCACATACTGAATCAGGCACATACCTCGAAGGCGATGGCCATGATATCAAAGAGGGTGATACCTTCAAAGCCGGTGATTCATATTTAATCCACAAACACGATGGTGAGTGGCATCCTTTGAAATACAGGGCTGAAGACGGAGTTGATGCAGGAAAAGAAAAACAACAACAATTCGGGCCAAAAGCATTTGGTGCATTGTTTTTCTTTATCACCGGATTTCACGGATTCCACGTTTTGACAGGAGTGATCTTCCTTCTTATCATATGTGTTAACTCTTATACAGGGCTGTATGTATCACGAAAAAACGGGTACGAAATGGTTGAGAAAATCGGATTGTACTGGCACTTTGTAGACTTGGTTTGGGTGTTTGTATTTTTATTATTCTATCTATTATAATCAAATATTGATATTACATGGGACATTTAAGTTACGAAAGTTCAAAGACAATAGCAACGAAAACCATATTAATTCTTGCTTTTATTACCATATTCGAAGTTGTTTTTGCCTTGCTTGGCAAAGGTTACCTAGTTGATGGGTTTTATATCAGTGGTTGGATTACCGGTGGAATGATGATTTTGTTGAGTATTGTGAAAGCATACCTGATTGTATATGAGTTTATGCATATGAAATATGAAGTACCGGGTTTGGTAAGGACAGTATTGTTTCCGACATTACTTTTGGTATGGGCCATTATCGCCTTTCTTGCTGAAGGAAGATATTGGTTGGGGTCAAGAGAAAATGTTAAAAATCCTCCTGCTACCGAAAGTTCCTCAGGTACTACACCTCAGGGATTGATATACGAATTACCTGAAAATTCATTATAAAATATAAGGCGGAATTTTTTCCGCCTTTTTTTATAGTTGAATGTTACATCCTATAGTTTTACGTAAACCATTTGGTTTATCGGTTGTTTGAAAACCAATCAGTTTTTATGAAAAAGTTAATCACCTGGATTGTAACAGGTTCCCTTATCGTGATCGTTCCTTTCGGATCGTGGTATTACCTGAAACAAGGTTTGGATTATCGAAAAGGTGCCCTCGAAGCATTAAAGCCCAAAAGCAGTCTACCTGTAATACCAGATTCACTAAATGTTTTTAAAGGAAAAACTACCTTATTGGTACTTGACTCTACGGAAGCAGATACGATTACAAAACCAATATACGAGCAGTTTAAAGATGCTTATACATTTTTATTGGCTGGTAATGGTCAGGCGGATTTTGTTCTACCTGTTGATAGTAGCATTATGGAAAGTATAAGAGATGGTAAAAACTCCTTCGCTATCATTGATACAGCAGGCCAAATCAGAAATTTTTACACCCGGGATGTTTCTCAATTAAAATTAATGGTCGAACATCTTGCTATCGTCCTGCCAAGAGCCAAGGATAAAGACATTAAAATGAAATAAGTATGCGTTACAAATCACCAAATCCAACCTTGTACAAAACTTTATACAAAGTAAGTATCATTTTTTCAATTATCGTATTCATCCTTGTGGGTGTCATGCGTCAGGTAAAAATTGATCTGGGTTTTGATTTTTCTTTTTTGCCTCCTTACCATGCATTATTTAATACTTTTGTAACCATCTTTTTGTTATTGGCCCTTTATTTTATCAAAAGGAAGGATATTGTAAATCATCAAAGAATGATTTTTGGCGCAATGACTTTTAGTGCATTGTTTCTGATATGTTATGTTTTGTACCATTTTACCACTCAGGAGACAACATATTGCGGAGAAGGTTTCACCAGAACATTGTATTACATATTATTGATTTCCCACATTATTTTAGCAGGGGTTTCTTTGCCGTTTATTTTAATAACATTTTCCCGCGGTTATACCTATCAGGTGGAATCTCATAAAAAAATGGCCCGATGGGTATTTCCGATATGGTTGTACGTTGCTATGACAGGACCTGTTTGTTATCTCATGCTCAAACCTTGTTATCCATTATAAAATAAATGAAAAAATCATGAAAAATAAATTTTTATATATCAGCCTGATATTTTTGTTCGTAATCATTTTGTTTTTTTTGCCGGAGGAAATGTCCGCACAATGTCCCATGTGTAAAATGTCAGCTGAATCAAATCTAAAGGAAGGAGGAACAGCGGGCAAAGGTTTAAATGCAGGTATTTTATTTTTACTTTCATTGCCTTACCTCATGGTCGGAACCTTGGGATTTATCTGGTATAAAAACCGCAAAAGTTATGACGAAATCAGGGAAAAACCCTGACATTTATGGATTATTTATCAGTCTACACCACTTCATTTTATAAACATGTCGAAAGTCATGTTTTAAGACAGGAACCTGCCGGTTTATACGAGCCGGCAAATTATATACTTGCCCTAGGCGGGAAAAGAATCAGGCCTATATTTGCTTTATTGGGTTGTCATCTTTATACAGATGATTTTACCAAAGCCATGAAAGCTGCCATGAGTGTTGAAGTTTTTCACAATTTTACCTTAGTTCATGATGATATCATGGATAATGCCTCCATAAGAAGAGGTCAGCCAACGGTACATGAAAAGTTTGGGGCCAGCCAGGCCATTCTGACCGGAGATGTCATGCTTATCCATGCCTATGAGATGTTATTGTCCTATAGCCCCATTTCATTAAGCCATAGATTGCTTAGTATTTTCAATAAAATGTCTGTTGAATTGTGTATGGGCCAACAAATGGATATGGATTTTGAAAAATCAGATAATGTTTCTATTGGGGATTATATCAAAATGATTGAGCTTAAAACAGCAGTACTATTGGGTGCTTCATTACAAATGGGTGCACTGATCGGTGGGGCAGGAGAAGAGGATGCAGCACACCTTTATTTGTTTGCGCTCAACTTTGGTATCGCCTTCCAACTTCAGGATGATGTCTTGGATACTTTTGGAACAAAATCAAATGTAGGGAAACGAATAGGAGGAGATATTATTCAAAATAAAAAAACATACTTGTATCTGAAGGCGCTTGAATTAGCTGACG
The DNA here is from genome assembly GCA_022842725.1 of Saprospiraceae bacterium. Lineage (GTDB taxonomy): Bacteria > Bacteroidota > Bacteroidia > Chitinophagales > Saprospiraceae > OLB9. Next base: position 16,384 of record JALHOZ010000012.1, on the reverse strand, counting down.
AAAAACAAAAAAATAACCTTCTTCAGATGTATGATTCTTCCAACACCTTGTCAGAAGAAAATAAAATAGAAGCAGTTACTGATATCTTTTTGCGCACAGGAGTCAAAGAATATGCTTCACAGGTAATGGAAGCGTATCGTGATCTTGCCATTTCTCATGTTTATTCCTGTAATATTTCTCAGGACAAAAAAGATATATTAATTCGGTTTGTAAATGATTTGCTTTACCGCGAATCCTAAGTTTTATCCTTTTTTTGGCAAGATTTCCGCACATAACACAGTTACAAGATTTATTTTTTTCAAATAGGTAAACAAGGCCGCCAAAACGGTTGGTTTACCCTAAGGAACAATGTTATGCTTAGCAACGATCCCATAATTTTATGAACCTGATAGCTGATTAGGACGGAATCAATAAGCTTTTTCTCAATCTTAACCTCAACCTTAGTCTCAACCTCAACCTTATCCTTATCCTTAACCTCAATCTTAACCTCATCCTTATTCTCTTCCCGGGCTTTCATTTATTATCTTTTTTTTTAATATCTTTGCCATATGATTTATTTTATACTACCTTTTTTAATTTTTGTTTTGTCCTGTGGTTCGGTGTCAGGTCCGAAAACGTCTGACATACCTGTTAGGGTTTTGGCTAAGGATACCATGAAAGACATTGAGGCATCTTATATCATGGGAAAATTCGATCCGGCCACACATCCTGAATTTATGTTGATTCCTGAAGAATATGCAGATCAGAAAGGTCGTTATATCCGAAAAGACGTGTTTGAAGCGTATAAAAAAATGTATGCTGCTGCCAAAAAAGAAGGTATTCAACTCGTCATCATTTCGGCTACCCGGAATTTTGATGCACAAAAAAAAATATGGGAAGACAAGTGGTTTGGAAAACGATTGTTGGAGGGCGGTATTAATGCATGGACGGATATTTCCAATGATTCATTAAGATCATTAATGATTCTGGAATACAGTTCCATGCCCGGCACATCCCGACACCATTGGGGAACGGATATAGATCTTAACGCTTTACAAAACCAATATTTTGCGAAAGGCGAGGGAAAAAAAATATACCAATGGCTTGATAAACATGCCGCTGATTTTGGTTTTTGTCAAACCTACACTTCATTTGGAAAGGGCAGGTCTTCAGGCTATCAGGAAGAGAAGTGGCATTGGTCTTTCACTCCGGTTTCACGTCCGCTAACTGAATGGGCTGAAAAACATTTTAAAGATGGTATGATATCGGGTTTTGCCGGAAGCCAAACGGCGACCTCCTTAAAAGTTGTCGAAAAATATGTTTTGGGAATAAATCAGCAATGTTTGCTAAACAAATAATATAATGGGCAACCAACAATCTTTAAAAGTTGATACTACTATAAAAGGTATTTTGTGGCTTACGATTCCGATATCCCTTTCGAAACTGGTACCGGAACTGAATTATTTGTTTAATGCTGTATTTTTAAGCAGGCTCGGAGTCAAAGAGTTGGGATTGGTTGGCCTGGTGGGAGTCTATTATCTGATTTTTTCTGCAATGGGTTACGGATTGAATAATGCTTTACTTTCTATCATGAGCAGAAGGGCAGGAGAGGACAATCGGGGTGCCATTTTTTCGACTTTGTGGCATGGCCTTTTTGTAGGAACGGTACTTGCCGTCATCACCATAGCTGCAACCCATTTTTTTATTGAAGATATTCTGATATCTACAGGAGTCAGTCATGAAAATGCCCGGATGGCAGCAGATTTTTTGAAAATCAGGATGTGGGGATTATTATTTCTTTTTTCTTTTCAAATGCAAAATGCTTATTTGGTTAGCCTGCAAAATAGTAAATACCTGATGGTTGGTGCATTGGTTGCTGCTTTTTCAAACGTTTTTTTGGATTATACCCTGATATTTGGAAAATACGGTTTTCCTGAATTGGGGTTTAATGGTGCTGCATATGCATCCGTAATTTCTGAATTTCTGGGAATGATCACGGTTATGTTTGTCATTTATGTTTCCGGGATTTCAAAAAAATATCAAATTGTATACCATTGGAAAATCTACAGAAAAACAATTATGTTAGTCCTTAAACAAGCCTGGCCATTAATGGGGCAATATGCCATCAGTACCTGGGCATGGTGGGTGTTTTTTATTTTGGTCAACAGGAATTATACAGAAACAGAACAAGGAGTTTCTCAGGTAATGCGAAATTTATTTGGTTTGAGTGGTGTGTTTACCTGGGCTTTTGGTTCAGCGACAAACACCATCATCAGCAATCTCATAGGTCAGGGGAAAATAGCAGAAATAAAACAAACCTTGTTGAAAATCAGCGTTATCAGTGGTGGCGGCATCTTATTGTTTATTTTAGCCATGAATCTTTTCCCTTCGGCATTTTTAAGCTTTTATGGGTTAGGCAATGAATTTGTCGATCAGGCCATCGGACCATTGAGGGTTGTCACGATTGCAATGTTAATTCTTGGTTTGGGGGTCATCATGCTCAATGCTGTGATCGCTACCGGAAAAACAATTGTTGTTTTTGGTATCGAATTTATTGGCATTCTTTCTTACCTTTCTTATGTTTATTTTGTTATTGAAGTATACAAGTATCCTCACATTGTTGCCTGGGGCAGTGAGTGGTTATACTGGTCCGTTATGTTTTTACTCAGCTTTTTTTACCTCTGGAAAGGAAATTGGAAAAAGGATTTAAGTTTGGGTTAATCAAAACCTATCTTAATCTTTTGACACTTTATCTATGTTTTATGATTATTGGTATAAGTATTTTTATATATGTGAAATGATTTTTTTAATATTGTAGCAAATTTAAGCAGAAGATGTCAATACAACCTATCCGCAAACAATGGTTTTTCAAAACAGTATTTCTGTTTTGTCTGATTTTATTGGATCAGGCCAATGGTTTTTCACAAAAACAATTTACTTTGATGGAATGTGTGGAAATGGCATTGGAAAACAACCTCCAACTGAGGGGAATTGAATTTAACAAACAAAATGCAGAAATCAGTCTTACCCAAAGCAGGCATGCTCAGTTGCCCAATCTTGGTTTTAGTGCTAATTTTGGCAATAGTTTCGGTAGAACAGTAGACCCTACCAGTAACTCTTTTATTTCTCAATCCATTTTGAGCAACGGACTTTCGGTAAATACCGGTGTTTTATTGTTTAATGGTTTTAGGGTACAAAATACCATTGAACAAAACAAACTGGGTACCATTGCGGCTTCAAAAGATATTGAACAACTCAGACGGGATATCAGCCTGAATGTGGCTTCTGCTTATCTCAATATATTGTTTGCCAATGAAAATATTGCCATCGCTGAAAATCAATTGGAACAGACAATGGCACAAAGAGATGTTATGTCCAGAATGATCAGAGTCGGAAATTCGCCGGAAAACGCTATATTCGACCTGGATGCCCAAATCGCGCAAAACGAACAAACCATAGTGACTGCCAGAAACAGTAAAGATATGGCATTGCTCACATTACGCCAGCTTATTCGACTCGACCCAACCATTCCATTAGATATCACAACACCAACGGTTACACCGGATGTCGGATTTTTGGAGTTTTTGACCATAGAAGAATTGATGGAAAGTGCTTTTCAAAATCAGGTCGGCATTGAAGCCGCCAGATTAAGGGTAAATATGGCAGAAAAAGGAGAAAAAATTGCTTCAGCAGGATTTTATCCTTCTCTGACAGCAGGTTTTAACCTCATTACCAATTTTTCGAACAGGTTTCAACAACTTGCAGGCTTTGAAAACAGTGTCAGTAATCTTGATGTTCTCATAAATGGTCAGACCGTTACCGTAGGATTTCCCAATCAAACTCCTGTTTTTGAAGGTATTCCCTATTTTGATCAATTAAACAATAACCTTTCTTATGGTGTTGGATTAAACTTGTCTGTTCCGATTTATTCTAATTATAATGTCAGAGCAGCCAAAAACAGGGCAGTTGTAGCTACGGAAAGTGCCAAAAATAATCTTGAAATTCAAAAGGATAACCTTAGAGTTACCGTCATGCAAAGTTATACCGAAGCAAAAGCCGCCAAAGCAAGATACGCCGCATCCGAAAAATCTTTTTTAGCTCAATCCAACGTTTTGGAAAATGCTAAAAAAAGATTTGAGGCAGGTAGCATCAATTCATTTGAATTGGTCAGGGTAAAAGCACTTCAGGAAGCTGCACAAAACAATCTGCTGATTGCAAAATATGACTTGTTTTTCAGGTTAAAAGTGTTGGATTTTTATTTGGGAAAACCTATTATTATCGAATAATTAATAAAGTAAAAGTATCATGTCAAAAAGAAAAACGAATTGGTGGTTGATCGGATTGGTGTCCGCTATTATTGTTTTGAGTATTGCAGCCATCTACAGAGCAAAATCCAAACCTAAAGGTAAAGCAGTAACCATGGAAGAGTCGGCTCTCAGAACCATCAGAGAGACCGTAACAGCCAGTGGTAAGGTGTATCCTATAGCACAGGTAAAAATCAGCTCAGATGTGTCCGGTGAGATCGTCGAACTTTATGTGCAGGAAGGCGATAGTGTGGTGGCAGGACAGTTGCTTGCCAAAATCAATCCTGATGTCTATGTTTCTGCAGTCGAAAGAGGACAGGCAGGTTTAAATGCTACCAAATCTCAATATTTTACCAGCAAAGCGCAGTGGGAGAGCAGTAAAAACCAAAGAGAACAAATTTTGGCTCAACTTGAAAATGCTAAAATATCCCATCAAAGAAATACCCAGCTGAAATCCGAAGGCGTCATTTCACAAGCGGAATTTGATCAGTCACTGGCAACACTCAAAGGATTGGAAGCCAATCTGAAGAGTGCCGAAGCCAACATTCGGTCTGCCGAAAAAAGTATGGAAGCAGCCGGTTTTACAGAAAAAGGATCAGCTGCAGGCCTTAAGGAGTTAAAAACAAACCTTGACAGGACAATCATCCGTGCACCGAGAAGCGGAATTGTCTCCAGTCTTTCTGTCGAAAAAGGTGAAAGGGTAGTCGGAACCATTCAGATGACAGGAACGGAAATGATGCGGATATCTGATCTGAACGCCATGGAAGTTCAGGTAGATGTAAGTGAAAATGATATTTTGAAAGTTAAAGTTGGTGACCTTGCTGACATTGAAGTTGATGCATATACCGGAAAAAAGTTTAAAGGGGAAGTTACCCATATTTCCAATTCGGCGTCCAATCTAAAAAATGCCTCTTTGACGTCCTCCCTTTCAACGGATCAGGTGACCAACTTTTTGGTTAAAATTCGGATTTTGGAATCATCTTACAAAGAATTAAAATCTGATGGAAATAAATATGTTTTCCGTCCCGGAATGTCAGCTGCAGTGGATATTTATACAAAAGAAGAAAAAAATGTGTTGACAGTTCCTATTCAATCTGTTGCCATACGGGAAAAAAAAGATGCCAAAATAAAGGAAGGTAAGGATTTATCCACGCAGATTAATCAATACGATCAGGTTGTTTTTGTCTTTGATGCAGACACTGCAAAAATGGTTATCGTTGAAACCGGTATTCAGGATAATGAATACATTCATATCATTTCAGGATTAAAAGCCGGTGAAAAAATTGTAACAGGTCCTTATGCCGAACTTTCAAAAGGATTAAAAGGAGGCGATAAGATTCATTTGAAAAAGGAAGAAGATGCCAATAAAGAAGATAAAAAATAGTGACTAACGATCATTTTTCCGGTGTTCTTCAGATTTTTGTAAAAAACAGGCAGGAAGGTAAAGTAAAAACAAGATTGGCTTCAGTCATCGGGAACGATGAAGCATTAAAAGTATATGAACAATTACTTTCTGTGCTCAAATATAATCTGAAAGATCAACCGCTTCCCATGCATATATATTACAGCGACTTTAAGGAGGAAGACGATTTATGGGGCAATAATCCTGTCGAATATATTATTCAGCAGGGTGAAAATTTGGGAGAAAGGATGAAAAATGCCATGTCAGCAGGAAACAATCAATATGATTTTGTCATTTTGATTGGAAGCGATTGTCCGGAAATCCATACCGCAGATATTAAAACCTGTATTGACCTGTTGAAAAAAAACGATGTCGTCATCGGACCCAGTGTGGACGGTGGTTATTATCTGATTGCATGTAAAGGATATTTCCCGGAGCTTTTTAAAGATATTTCATGGAGTACGACTACTGTTTTTGAGGAGACCGCAGAGAAGGTCAAACAATCGGGATTATCCTTGGGTGTATTGCCTGAAAAAAGAGATCTGGATGAGTTTACTGATTACCAGTATTTTAAAGAAAATCGTATTTTGTAGTACAATGTATTATTTATCAGGATTTAATATATTTATATAAAATTTAATATAAATGATTTTGTTTAGAACAGTTTTCCAGGTCACGGGTTGTTTCTAAAATGTTTTTTTCTGTAAAGTCCTTTATAAAACTATGATTGACATAATTAATAATGTTGGTTACTTCCGTAGAACTCAAATGTTTAAAAGAAGGCATTTCTTTGACGAGAAAGCTATTGCCTTCAAAAATTGTATCATTTTTTCCTTTATATAATAGACATACAAATTCAGGGGAATACGTCAGTGTAGAAGTTGAGATAGCGGGTATCATCATGGACAATCCTGATCCATCATCCATGTGACAATTGGCACAATAGGCAGAATACAGTCTTTTTCCCTGCTGATAAGGGGTGTCCTGACATGAAAACAACAACAGTAAGGGCAATAAGATCATTTTATTCATATTCTTTGAGCAATTTTTTTACGTTTTCAATAAAAGTAGGGGTGTCTCCGGGTTCTGTCCCTTCCGTAAATGAACGGACATGACCATTTTTGTCTACTAAAACAATTTTTCCACTGTGGTCAAATCCTCCGGGTGCTGTGGGATCTTCCAATGCTGCGACAAAAAAATCTGCTGCAAGATCCAATGTTTCGTCTTTATCTCCTGTTAAAAAGTGCCAGTATTTTGTATCTGCACCGATATTTTGGGCATACAATTTAAGTTTTGAAACATTGTCCCTTTTGGGGTCAATAGTAAAGGATACAAGTTTTACCCGATCATCTCCTTTGAAAGCCTCATGTATTGCCAGCATCTCCTTCATAACGCGTGGACAAATGGACGGACAGGAAGTAAAAAAGAAATCGGTGATATAGATATGTTTAGCCAAATCTTTATTAGTTACCACGACACTATCCTGATTGAGATACGAAAAATCTCTGACTTTGTGGTACTTTTGTTTTCCGTTTTCAACAACTGTATTTCCCAGATAAGGGAGCGGTTTTTCACCACAAGACAGCATAAATAATACTAAAGAAAATATTAACGAAAAACGGAAGGCCATTTTATGTGAGTTTGAAACCAAAGGATATTTCATTTTAGCGAATTAGAAAAAGATTATTGAATTTTTTTCAGGCTGTCAATAAGTATTTTTGCAGACGACATGGATGCATACATATCGTCACTGACCTTCTGAATTTTTATTTTTTCCTTTTCAAGGTAGATTTGTACTGAATCTTTGTTTTCAGGAACTTTAAATGCTGCCATCCAATCCATCATTCCGTCGTCAGCCTGGTTGAGAACTTGGATGGCATCAAGAATTTTGTTTTCATTTGAAAACGAATCTTTTAATATTTTTAATTCTTTTTTATAGGCGTGAATAGTGCCCATTTCAGGCATTACAGCATCATGAATAGCCATCACCTCCTGATATAACGGATCCTCACTTCCTGCTGTTTGTTCAGTTTGTACCTCTTTTGTTTTGTTTTGACATGATATAAACAAAAAGGAAAATGTCAGCACGAATACAAAACTGAAGATGTTTGTTTTTTGCATGGTAAAAATTTATTCTGTCACAAAGATACGCAATGTCGTCTAATATGAATAATTCAAATTGTGTGTTATTGTTCAAAACCGACCTGTCAAATTTGCATTTTTGCTGATTTTATCGTTATGTTTCTTTAGGCGTTTAAAAACAGAAAGATTTTGAACAAGCTATCTGTATAATTGTTAGATGGTCAATTAAATAAGGAAAAAATGCAGAATCGTGCCATCATTTGGTTCAGGAATGATCTCAGAATACACGACAACGAAGCATTGACAGAGGCTTTGGACAAAAAAGCAAAAATTTTTCCTGTCTATGTATTTGATGAGCGGGTATTTTTTGGGAAAACTAGTTTTGGTTTTGAAAAAATCAGTGCTTTCAGAACCCAATTTATTATTGAGTCTGTCATAGATCTTCGGGAAAATCTGAAAAAATTGGGTGCTGATCTGATTGTTAGGACAGGCAAACCTGAAGAGATTTTGTTTGATATAGCAAAAGATTTGAAAACCAGTTGGGTTTATTGCAACAGAGAAAGGACACAGGAAGAGGTTTTGGTTCAGGATGCACTGGAGCGAAAACTCTGGACCATAGGGCAGGAATTGAGGTACACCAGAGGTAAAATGTTATATTATACGTCTGATTTACCTTTTCCCGTGACACATACCCCCGATGTTTTTACCCAATTCAGAAAAGAAGTCGAAAAGATTGTTCCTGTCAGAGAGCCTTTGCCGGTTCCTGCAAATATCCCTTATGACCCTGATAAGGTATCGGCCGGGGAAATTCCAACTCTGGATTTTTTTGGAAAAAAGTATCCGGATACAAAACAAAAGGAGATTCATTCGTTTACAGGAGGAGAAACGGAAGCATTAAAACAATTGCATTACTATCTTTGGGAATCCCGTAATATACTTTCCTATTTTGAAACGAGGAATGATCTTTTAGGATGGGACTATTCATCCAAGTTTTCCCCATGGCTGGCCACAGGTTGTCTTTCTCCCAAAATAATTTTTAGTGAAATCAAAAAGTTTGAAGGAGAATATGGAGAATCAAAATCAACTTATTGGATGATTTTTGAATTGTTATGGAGAGATTTTTTCAGATTGATGGGTAAAAAGTATGGCAATTGTATATTTAAACCCGGAGGCCTGAGAAACAGTCCTAAAGCCGATGTTAACCATCAGTTATGGAAAAACTGGGTTCAATGTGACACAGGAGTTGACATTGTGGATGCATGTATGAATCAGTTGAAACAAACCGGGTTTTTGAGCAATCGAGGACGTCAGATTGCCGCCAGTTATTTAGTGAATGATCTTCATGCGGACTGGAGAATAGGAGCCGAATATTTTGAATCTCTACTTTTGGATTATGACCCTTGTTCTAATTATGGTAATTGGAATTATATTGCCGGCGTGGGGAACGATCCGAGAGAGGACCGATACTTTAATCCGGAAACGCAGGCTAAAAAATATGATCCGGATGGGAAATTTGTATCATTTTGGAAACCGGAATCCTCAGCATCAAAAAAATTATGGCTGCAACCATAATATAAATACAAATTAAATAGGGGGTTCTGTAAAATTTTGTGTCTACTATGATAACACACATTGTGCTATGTATTGTATTAAAAAAAATTTATCCGAAACCTTTACCCGGGTTTGTATACCTTTTTTTCCTCTCCGGAAAATGACAGGCAAATTATTATTGTTTTTTCTTATAATTTTTACCACTCCTTTGGCAGCTCAGTTTGTTGAGATCGGTTTTAATATTGCAGGAACCACTTACCAGGGAGATATTTCTCCGTTAAAATACCGATTTAGTTTTCAGGGAACCCAATTTGGTTATGGAATTAATCTGGGATATCACCTAAATGACCGGTTTTCTTTAAGAATCTCCTACAGTCATGGGCAAATTCAGGCTTCCGACAGGTATGCAGTCGATGATTGGCGAAGAAACAGAAATCTGAATTTCAGAACCAAAATTTATGAATGGGCAGTCACCACAGATATTTTTTTCCTTGAATATTATAAGTTTTTTAGAAAATATGACCTTAAACCCTTTGTCAGAACAGGGATAGCCTATTTTTCCTTTAACCCACAAGGCAGTTATGATGGAAAATGGTATGATTTACAACCATTATCTACAGAAGGTCAGGGATTGCCGGGCAGTGATCAACAACCTTATGCATTGCAGCAGATTGCTATTCCTCTTGGATTTGGCCTTTCTTATGATCTGAATGAATATTTCCGCGTTAGCCTGGACGTAACTCCACGAATTACTTTTACAGATTATTTGGATGATGTGAGTACGGATTATCCGGATTTTGACATGCTTCGGGCAGAAAAAGGTGAGATGGCTGTCAATTTATCGTATAAAGGAAACTTACTTCCCAACGGGATTAAACTTGAAGAACTCACTACAAAAGGAAGAGGAAACAGTAAGGATAATGATTGGTATATATTTAGTTCCATCTCAGTATCTGTGTTGTTTGATCCCATTCTTGAAAGGAAAAAACGTAAGTCTTTGAACGGTGCCCGTAAATGCGTGTTTTGAAATAATATAGGGGATTATTTCAGAATCTGTTTTTCGAAGTCAGATAGTTTTTATTAAAAAAAAAGCCCGCAATCATAAAAGATGCAGGCAATTCGTTGAGATTGAGTTGAGTATATATTATTGTAAATCTTGTATGACTTCTGTACCTGTTGTACTTCCGCTCACCAACATTGCTGTAATAATGCATAAAATAAATAAAGTGGCTGCAAGTCCCCATGTTACTTTTTCTACAAAATCTGTTGATTTTGCAGCGCCAAACATTTGATTTGCGGCAGCTCCTCCGAAATTAGAGTCAACCCCTCCTCCTTTTGGGTTTTGAATCAAAACTACAGCCATGAGTAATACACAGTTGATGGCTATTAATATGGTTAATCCTGTTATCATGTTTGTGAACTTTTAAAAATAGGGTGCAAAATAAATCAATATTTTTGGTTTGTACAAGAAAAGAAGGTAAAATAAATTAATTACAAAGAAGAACAATATTGTTTGTTGTAACTTTGTTGGAATTTTTTCCTGATCTGTCTCTTATAAATACTTCAAAAGGAAATGTGTTTTCTGAAGGACATCCCAAAGGAGTCAGACAACAATTCTGGTTTTGATTGGCCAGACAACACAAGGTATACATGGTGAGATATATAGTGCCTCTGACTCCGTTTTCGGCGCTTTGCGTCGGAATTTCCGGAGCTTTAAAATCGTAAACAAGGTTTTGGTTTCTGCCGTCAGTGATAAAAATATTTGAATTGCTTCCGGAGACATTTGAACCAAAATCTCCGTCACCGTCAGTAAAACTTATTTTGAAAATAATGGAGTCAGTTTGGGTTACACCCTGCACCATGGTATTTTTGGACAAACTGATTTCTGTGATTTCAGGAGTCGGGTCGAATTCCGGAGGCGAAAGACAGCCGCTGAATGAAATAGCAGTTGTCAAAACTACGATAAAAAAAATTTTAGGGCCAAATAAAGGAATCATAGAGTGCTTATGTTTTTTCTGATCAAAATCAACAATACATATCAGAAATTGATAGACGTAACAAGGTAACGAATATTGCCATTTTAAAGTTTTATTTTTTATGATTTTATTATAAATAAGTCGTAAACTGAACTTTTAAAAAAAAATCCTATTATATAATCATGACCGTTCATACAGTGACAAGGGAAAAGTTGGTAAAACATCTGAGTCAGTCATATACTGACCCTGTATCTTTTGATAAAAAGGATTATTTTTTGCAATTATTTGAATACCAATATCTTAATAATCAGGTATACAAAAAATATTGTGATATTTTGTCAAAATCACCTCAAAATGTCTTCCAAATTTTTGACATTCCTTTGTTGCCGATATCGGCCTTTAAAGTCCATGATATAAAAACCGGATTATGGGCGGAAACCGGTATTTTTAAAAGTAGCGGAACCACCCAAACAATACGTTCCCGACATTTTGTCAAAGACATAAATTTATATCTGAAAAATGCAGAATATATCTGGAACCGTCATTTTGGTCCCCTGGATCAATATTGTATTTATTCTTTGCTACCTGGGTATGTTGACAGGGGAGATTCGTCTTTGATTTGTATGGTTGATTATTTTATCAGTAAAACCAGGCAAAACGGAAGTATGTTTGTTCATGGCAAAGAAGCCGAACTCGAGCAAATCGTGAATTCAAATACCCTTTCTGGTAAAAAACCTTTGATTTTTGGCGTCAGTTACGCTTTGTTGAATTTTTTAGAAAATTATAGATGGTCAACCCCTGACATCTATATCGTCGAAACCGGGGGAATGAAAGGTCTCAGGGAAGATATGACCAAAGAAGAATTGTTCGGGACATTACAAAAAGGATTTTTGACACCTTTTGTCTATTCTGAATACGGTATGACAGAACTTTTTTCGCAGGCTTATACAAATCAGGGTGTGGGATTTACCTTTGGTACTCAATTGATACCTGTCATCAGGCAACTTCAGGATCCACTGACAGTCGAAGGTAGAGGCAAACAAGGTATGGTAGGCTGTATGGATGCAGCCAATATTGACAGTTGTGCCTTTATCCTTACTGAAGATACAGGCTACATTACTGATGATAACGTATTATACCTTACCGGGCGATTGGACAATGCAGATATCAGGGGATGTAATCTGCTGATCTTATGATACAGATCAGTCTTAACTGTTAAAATAATAATTTATATTACTTTTTTGTAAATTTTCGGTTATTTGCCTTGTAGATATCTGAATATTTACTAATATTGTCCATTCAACTTTGTAAATATAAAAACCATGTCAAAATCCGAAAAATATGATGCCTCCGTTGCAATGGGAAGGTCGATTTGCCTCATTTTAGGCGGCGGTGCCGGTTCCCGGTTGTATCCTCTTACGAAGGACAGATCCAAACCTGCCGTTCCTATAGGCGGAAAATACAGATTGATAGACATTCCGATATCGAATTGTTTAAATTCAGGTTTATACAGAATTTTTGTCCTTACTCAGTACAATTCTGCGTCATTAAACAAACATATCAAAAACACTTTTCACTTTGATAATTTTTCAAACGGTTTTGTAGACATCCTTGCGGCAGAACAAACTGCATTGAATATGAATTGGTTTCAGGGCACAGCAGATGCAGTGCGTCAGTCAGTCCGCAATTTTGCTTACCATAATTTTGACCATATTTTAATTTTATCGGGTGATCAGCTGTACCAGATGGATTTCAGGGAGATGTTTGAAGTCCATATTGAAAAAAAAGCAGATGTTACGATCGCAACCATTCCTGTAATAGCAGATGATGCCACTTCTTTTGGAATCATGAAAGTTGATGGCGATTCCAATATTGAAAGATTTATCGAAAAACCCGGACATGATATATTGCCGGAATGGCAATCAGAAGTGGAAGACCATTTGAAAAATCAGGGGAAACATTATCTTGCCTCCATGGGAATTTATATTTTCAGCAGAGCAGCCCTGCGTGATTTGTTGAATAACAATCCTGATGCTGTAGATTTTGGAAAAGAACTTATACCACAATCTATTGCCGGCGGTTTAAACGTGGTCAGTTACGCTTACGATGGATACTGGACAGATATAGGAGACATTAAATCTTTTTTTGAAGCCAATCTGGCTTTGACAAAAGACATACCTGATTTCAATTTATTTGACAATAATAATAAAATTTTTACGCGTCCCAGATTGTTGCCACCGGCAAAATTTTCTGGTGTTACCTTTACCAATTCCATTGTGGCGGAAGGTTCCATTGTAAATGCAAAACTGGTGGAAAATTCCATTTTAGGAATCCGGTCCAGAATAGGTCATGGCACTGTTATAAAAAACAGTTACATCATGGGAAATGACTACTGGGAACCATTGGAGTTTTTGGCGAGTAAATCTGACATTCCCATGGGAATAGGTAAGGATTGTTTTATAGAAAATGCCATCATCGACAAACATGCCCGGGTAGGGGACAGGGTACTGATCAGAGGTAATGACAGACTGAAAGATCAGGAGAATGAACATTATGTCATCAAAAAAGGTATTGTCGTACTTAATAAAAATGCCATTATTCCTGATGGGACCATTATCGGTTATCAGGCAGAATAAGACATTTGTTATTGGGATACCATTGACCACTCAAAACAAAAAATACTGCATGCTGAAGCGGCATTTAACGATTCTGCAATTTTGTTTTGATGTCCGGAAATCCGGAAAGGGTGGGTAATGAAACCTATGTTTTCAGGTTTGATACCATGTCCTTCATTTCCGATGACCAAAATGCCTGATGCGGGGAGTTGATGATTTTGCCGGAGTGTTTCCCCTTCCAGCAATGCACCAATGACCGGTATTTTGACAGTTTGACCAGTAATTTCGGAAAGTGCCATGGTTTTTAAACGTACATTGCACAAACTTCCCATAGTAGACTGAATCACTTTGGGGTGATAAAAATCGGCAGAACCTGATGAACGGATTACATTTTTGATACCAAACCAATCGGCTATTCTGATCATCGTCCCGAGATTTCCGGGATCCTGAATGTCATCGAGATACAAGGTTTTCTCCCCGACGATTTCTGAAACATCCCATTCAGGTTCTTTTTTTTCAAAGACAGCCATGATATGGGAAGGTGTTTTAAACATAGATATTTGTTCCATTTCTGACCTTGTAACCAAGGTCAGTTTTTCTGCAGTAACCAATCGGGAAAAATAGTCAAAAACCGTGGGAGAATCACAATATACCTGCTCAAGAGGGTATTTTTGATGTTTTATAAATTCTGTTACCGTTTTTTCGCCTTCTGCTGTAAATTTATCATATTTTTGCCTGAATTTTTGCAGGTTCAAAGATTTTATAAATTTTATTTGTGATTTACTTACCACAGGATGTATTGTTTTTCGGTTATTTCATACAAAATCAAATATTTTGGTCGTTAACAAACTGTATAACAACATATTCTGACCAAATTGCGGACAAAACTAATTTTTTTCAGGATTTTTTTCATCATTTTTCCCTGAATTAAGCCGGAATGAATTTTTATTTTTTCACTAGCTCATTTATCCCCAAGTCTTCTCCGATATTATTTCGGGTTGTATTTATTTTTTTCGGGCTGTTTTATTTCACATCCTGTCAGACTTCCCGTTATTTGCAACCACAAGATGTATTGTTGAAGTCAAACCGCATTTTTTTTAAAGAAGAAGTGCATGGAATGGACAAAAAGGAGTTGAATAATGATTTAACGGCTATGATTTCTCAAATTCCGAATGAGAGATTATTGTTTGTAATACCCAGAGAATGGATTTACCTCAGTAACGCAGAGGCAGGGGATACAACATGGTTTCATAAAGGTATAAGAAATATAGGTCAGCCACCAACCCTTTATGATGAAGAAAAAACAAAAGAAAATGTCCGTGATATGGAAGATTTTCTCAGAAATGAAAAGGGGTATTTTGACGCGATTGTCGATTTTACAACTGTCGAAAAAAACAAAGTCAGGTCGAATACGACATCTTTTGGTACTTATGTATCCATTTCCAACAAAACAAAAGTCACCTATATTGTAAACCCAAAGCAGAGGTACAAAATTAAATCTGTTCAGTACAGCTGTGCAGATTCTGCGATCATGTCCATTGTACGGAATAACCTGTCTGCGGCATTCGTGAAAGCTGGACAATATTTTGATTTAAATGATTTTAATCTTGAAAAAAGCAGGATTACTTTGGATGTGCAGAATGAAGGATACATTAATTTTAATACCAGTTTCATTGATATTGTGGCTGACAGTAATAAAGTGTCCAAAGAAATTGATTTTTGGTTTGAAATAGCTCCACCTGCCAATGCGGAAAAACATATATCATTCAGTATTGGAGATATTAACGTATTTCCTGATTATTATAAAGAATTTGATGCATTCAAACCCAAAAGCAGAATCGATACATTAGGTATGAAAATCCAATATTTTGGCAATAAATTATTGGTAAAATCGTCAGTATTAAGGAAATCTGTGTTTTTGAAAGAAGGGGCTAAGTATACTTTTTCCGACAGGCAAAAAACTTTTAGAAAGCTCAATTCTTTGCCACCCTACAGGTTTGTGAATATAACCGCAACGCCAAAGGTCGGATCAGACTCAATTCTTGACGTATCCATTTTGTTGACCCCTCAGGACAACAAATATATCGTGGAAGGAGACCTGGAAGCTTATTACAGTTCTTTTGATGTTTTTAATCTTTTGGGAATGTCAGTCTCCGGAAATATTATCGACAGGAATTTTTTGAGAGGTGCTGAAAATTTTTCTTTGAGAGGTCAATTCGGTTTTGGTCTGAATATTGGCAGGAATGTGGAAGGTGGTCGGATTTTTTCACTTCAATCCCGAAATATTTCTTTGAATTCCAACCTGCAGGTTCCAACGCACGTAGATTTTTTGGGTTTTAGCAAATTAGTCAATCGGATAGGTTTGATTCCTGATCGTTTTTACAAAAATTTTGATGATGAAGCCAAAACTAATATTTCTTTGGGTTTTACATCACTGGACTTTTTTAATTTTTATGGCTTCAATTCATTAAATGC
>JALHOZ010000011.1 GCA_022842725.1 Saprospiraceae bacterium | reverse complement strand
TAGAATGCTTATGGGAAATTGGGAAATTGAAAAGTCAACAAAAACAGAATAACGACCACCAACAATGTATATGCGATAATGCTCCCTATCGGTCGCACTACGCATATACTAACCGTTATCTGAAATAAAGAAAAAAAATGATAAGTAAAGAGATAGCTGATTCCGGGTTAAGTTTTTATATAGTGGAAGAAATTGATTCAATTTCAAATGGAAGTGCTATTTTTGAACAATTAAGAAATTGCCATTATAAAAATTCAAATGTAGATGTTAATTTTTTAAGTATAATCCCATATGAGATTAGAGAACCTGATGAACCATTTTCAAGTTTTTTATCAATCCTTAATGGTGCCTTAATAATAAGGGATGTTGGGATATTCTCTACCTATTATTTTGAAAAACTTACAGAAATATTTCCCAATAAAGTAATTTCGACTCTTATAAAACTTCAAATTGATGGAGATGAAAGTGTTACTGGTGGGATTTTTAAATCACATTTAAATGGTGAACTCATATTACATATCCGAAAAATAGGTAGAAATAACAATGATATATTATTTGATAAATTTCAAGAGTTCATTCCTGAAAATATCCAATCTGAGGGAATAGAACTGGAAAGGGAAACTATTTTAAATTTAATTAATGATGTTTTAATAAAGAAGTTGAAGACACAATCATTAAAAGACTTCAAAATTCGAAAATACAATCAAATACGTTTTCAAGAATTTGATTTTGATAATATTATAACTCGCAGTATTAAAAAGAATTTTCCAATTATTAATGATGATTTGATTATTGCGGCATACTATGCTGGAGGCTTTAGATCAAGTGTTGATGATCCATCTTTAAAATTAAAACTTTTTCCAAATGCTAAAGATGTGCATGAAATTTTGGCTAATATTTTAAATGACCTTCTAGATGAATCTTTTGATTTTATAAAATCCCAAAATACATTTCGCAGGAAAAAGAAGGATTACATAGATGAAATTATTATTGGCGGAAGTGATCGCACTGGCTTTGGTATTAGTTTTAAAAAAAGGTATTTAGTATTAGAAAAACTTGTTCAAAGTATAGAAATGAAAGTATCAAAATCAACAGATAAAAGAAGGATTTTAATAATAAATTCTGTTGAGCATGCCATGTCAAGTTCTCTAACGCTTGAGTCAAGTTGGCATAATTTCGCAACGCAATTATATTATTACTTAAATTTCGGGTTTAAAAATTACTATCCATTATTTGAAAAATTAGAAGACATAAAAAACCTAAATCAATACATAAACCACTCATCAGGTGGAAATTCAGGTTTTTCTGGTACCAGATTTTTTAAAGTAGACCAAAAACCCTTGCTTGAGAATTGTATTGTTGCAAAAATGGTCAATGATGATAAATTTGACGATATTATTGATCTGAATATCTTATCAGTTTTGGACGATCAAAATTTAGGAAATAAATTTAAAGAAGAAATATATAATTTATTAAATTCAGATAACAAGCCGTAGCACATCATGCCGCTCTATCGAGACGGCACGACGGCTACGGCCAAAACGTTATAGCCAATGGTAGGACGACCAAGTAAAAATTATTAATAAACAGAATAAAATCAAAAAAATGGAACAAATCTTTAAAGACAAAGTAATCATCGTGACCGGAAGCACATTCGGTATTGGAAAATCAACAGCAATTGCATTTGCACAAAGGGGTGCAAAAGTTGTTCTTTCAGACTGGACGCAGGACGAAGACACACTCAGCACCATCATAGAGAATGGAGGTGATGCAATTTTTGTAAAGTGTGATGTTTCAGATGAAAATGATGTAAAAAATTTGGTTGCTGAAACGATTGCCAAGTATGGCAGACTCGATTTTGCATTCAACAATGCTGGCATTGAAGGAACACCGGCTTCTGCGACAGAATGCAGTAACGACAATTGGGACAAAACCATCAATATTAACCTGAAAGGGGTTTGGTATTGTATGAAGTACCAGATTCCCGAAATGTTAAAAGTAGGTGGTGGAGTTATAGTAAATAATGCTTCTATTGCTGGTCTAGTAGGTTTTGGCGGAGTTCCTGCCTATGTAGCATCCAAACATGCTGTTGTAGGTTTGACAAAGAATGTTGCTTTAGACTATGCAAAGCAGAATATTAGGGTTAATGCTGTTTGCCCCGGAGTAATTCACACACCTATGGTGGATCGCTTTACCGGACAGGACCCCAAGGTTTTAGAGCAATTGGTTGCTGCAAAACCTATGGGTAGAGTTGGTCAACCTGAAGAAATAGCAGAGACTGTAGTGTTTCTCTGCTCCAATGCAGCTTCATTTATTACCGGACAGGCAATTGCAATAGATGGAGGATGGACAACACAGTAACTATCAGGAACGGGCAAAAAATAACTGGATGTTTTGCTCGTCTTTTGCACAAAAAACTTCGTTGAATTTTTTGCACAATACACTGCATTGCGCTACAAAATCCGCCTGTGCTTCGTATCAAGTTCAGTGGTGGCAGACAGTTTCCGTCTCCGAAATCGCCAACGTCTTGTAGCTGCCAGACGTTATAGCCAATGGTAAAAAACGCAGACAACATTCATAATTTGCAACTTTGATGAATAATAAACCAAAAATAAAGACAAGTTTCACTACAAGAATCAAGACAAGATTTATTAAATTGGCAAAGGAAAATTCAAGTGTAAATGAAATAGCTACAGGGGCGGCATTGGGAGCTTTTACAGGTGTTTTCCCATCATTTGGTTTTGGATTTTTAACGGTACTTCTATTACATAGGTTTTTTAAATTCAATATTTTTGCAGCAGCAACAGGTAGTTTAATTTCTAATCCTCTAACAAGTCCACTGTTTATGCTGTTAAGTTTTGAAACTGGAGAGTTGCTACTTAACACAGATGTTCGTTTTGACATGCATAATTGGTCTGCAAATTTAAAAGAAGCTGGCTATTCGATTTTTATAGGTGCGATAGCAGTAAGTAGTTTCTGTAGCTTTGCAACATACTTTATTACTAAGTCTATTGTAATTAAAATAAGAAATAGTCAAAGTAAATCGTATTAAGACTAATTAGGCTCAATAAACAAGTGAACAAAATAATATAAATCACCATCAAATACAAAATAAAATGAAACTACTAGTAACTACCGACTTTTCGGAAAACTCAAAAGGAGCAATTAGATTTGCTCAAACTCTTTCCAGGCAAACAGGAAATATTGAAGTAATATTCTATCATGCCATTCATATTACGAAGCCTACAGTATGGAGCGATGTTTTTTTTAAGGCTTATACAAATGATGAAATAGATCGTCTTACGGCAGACCTCAAAAAGTTCATTTATGCTACTATTGGAAAGGACAAAGGGAAGTTCTCTAATGTGAAATTTGTTGTGGATAATTGTATTTCAACCGAGAAAGACATTCTAAAATATGCAGAAAAAAACAAGACAGATTTTATCTGTATAGCTACTCGTGGAGCAGGAATGCTTAGGAAAGTGATGGGTACACATACCTCATATATTGTGAATAATTCTAAAGTTCCTGTAATGGTCATACCAAGCCATTATAGAGTAAAAGCCATTAAAAAGGCTACCTATTTATCTGATTTTGAAAACCTGAAAAACGAAGTGATTAAAATCTCGAAACTTTCAAAACCAATTGATTTGCAACTAGAAGTTTTACATTATTCATCAATTGTGCTTGATAAGAAGAAGTTTGAAATAAACAAAGAATTATTCAAAACGAAAGAATTCGAGAATATCACATTAAACATTCAAAAAAGCAACCTTGAATTATCACTTGTAGAAAGAATTACAAAATATGTTCAAAAATCGAAACCCGAATTGTTAATCATGTTTACAAAGAGAGAAAAAAGTTTCTTTGAAAGTATCTTTTTGCCAAGTAAATCGGCAGAATTGACATATACCACGAAAGTGCCTGTTTTGATTTTTTCAAAATAGATTCTATAATTTTAATAAATTCAATTAACAATGAATCAAAAAATTCTAAACAAAGAAATCATGAAGCGTAATAACAAGAGTATTATTTTCACAATGTTAGCAATATTTTTACTTGCCTCTTGTGGAAACTTAGGCAACGAAGTTGAAAACAAACTTAACGAATTAGAAAATAAGACAGAGTCTTTAGATTCTCTTATTAATAAGGAAGTTGACAAGGTTTTAACGCTTGACTCACTTATTAATAAAGAAAGTGACAAGGTTAAAAAACTTGACACATTAATTAATAAATCATCTTCTCAGCTTGACTCTATCTCGAAAAGAGGAAGTAAAATATTAGAAAAAATCAACAATTAAATTTAATTTTTATGAAATGTCCAAATTGTAATGTAAGCCTTGTAATGACAGACCGGAGCGGAATAGAAATTGACTATTGTCCAGATTGTCGTGGAGTATGGCTTGACCGTGGAGAGCTTGATAAAATCATCGAGCGTTCATCAGAAAATCTCAAGAATTTTCAACAAGATAAGTATTCAGATAAACATAGATATTCAACAGACAAGGAACATCAATACAAGAAGAAGAAAGGATTATTGGGGGAATTGTTCGATTTCTAAAAGACAAAAGCTACTCCAAACACAAGTTGACTATTGAGGAATGACAAAAACCACTGGCTATAACAACTAAAGTTTCGTTGCGTGTACAAAATGAATCATCACATATTATCTATTCATGAAACCCAGCAATTGCTTAACACAAGCAAAAATGGTTTGCATCAATCTGATGCAGAAGAACGGTTGCTTGAAAATGGAAGGAATGAATTAGTTGAAAAAAAGAAAAAACCTTTTTGGATTCTTCTGTTAAATCAATTCAAAGATTTAATGATTCTGATTCTGCTCGTTGCAGCCGCAATATCAATTGCAATCGGAGATGTTAAGGATGCGGTTCTTATAATGAGTATAGTATTAATGAATGCACTCATTGGTTTTATTCAAGAATACAAAGCTGAAAAGGCTATGGCTGCATTAAAAAAGATGTCAGCTTTAAACTCTTTGGTTCGAAGGAATGGTAAGCTTATTGAAATAGCAACATCGGAATTAGTAATTGGTGATATTGTTGTTTTAGAGACTGGAGATATTGTTCCTGCAGACATTAGACTTACTGAAACACATTCGCTTAAATTAGAAGAATCTTCTCTTACTGGCGAATCTTATGCCATAGATAAACAAACCCATCAACTCCATTTGGAAAACCTACCCATTGGCGACAGAAATAATATGGCATTCAAAAGTACTATTGTTTCGTATGGACGTGGTGAAGGTATTGTTGTAGCTACTGGAATGAACACAGAAATCGGTCGCATTGCACAACTTTTACAGGAAAAAGAAAATCTAACTCCGCTTCAAATTAAGCTAGCAAATTTCACTAAAAGAATATCTTTAATTATATTGGTTATTTGCGCTATAGTGTATGTTTTGGGTTTACTAAGAGGCGAGGATTCTATAAAGATGCTGTTCATAACAATTTCTGTAGCGGTTGCAGCAATACCCGAAGCATTACCAGCTATTATCACAATCTCATTGGCCATCGGTGCTAAACGATTGGTAAAAAAGAATGCACTCATTCGCAGACTTCCTTCGGTTGAAACTTTAGGTTCAATTACCTATATCTGTTCTGATAAAACAGGTACAATTACCCAGAATAAAATGACGGTTACTGACATCTGGCAACCAAATGAAATAGTATCCTATCAAAACTTCAAAGAAGAAGAGTTGTTATTGTTTGCAATGGAACTAAACCATGATGTTTCTGTAGATGAATTGAATAAATTTAATGGAGATCCAACAGAAATTGCTTTAGTAACATACACCCGAAACCAAAAGCACTACAAAGAATCATGGCGAGAAAATAAACGTGTTAATGAATTACCCTTTGACTCTGAAAGAAAACGAATGACAACCGTTTATGCATACAATGGTAAATATATAGCTATTACAAAAGGTGCTGTAGAATCGGTATTAAAATGTTGTACAACACATAACGATACCGAAATTTTAAAAGTCGTTAATACATTTGCACAACAAGGTAAACGAGTTTTGTCTTACGCTTATTCAATATTGGATAAATTACCTGAAAAAAGTACCATCCAAAACACAGAACAGAATCTTAACTTCATTGGCATAGTTGCTATGATAGACCCTCCGAGAGAGGAAGCCAAACAAGCAATTGCCGATTGCCACTCAGCTGGTATTACACCGGTAATGATAACAGGAGATCATCCTATAACAGCTCACGCAATTGCATTAGAAACGGGTATTATTTACAAAAAAACAGATAAAGTAATTACGGGTGCAGCATTAGAAGGCTATTCTGATGAAGAGTTTGAAAAGGAAGTTGAATACATAAAAGTTTATGCCCGCGTATCGCCTGAGCAAAAGTTAGAAATTGTAAAAATGTTACAAAAGAAAAATAATTTTGTAGCCATGACGGGAGACGGTGTAAATGATGCTCCTGCTTTGCGAAGAGCTGATATTGGTGTTGCTATGGGTATTACAGGAACTGATGTTAGTAAAGAAGCTGCCCAAATGATTTTACTGGATGATAATTTTGCTACCATCATTAAGGCAGTAAAAGAAGGCAGGAGAATTTATGATAACATCAGAAAATTTATAAAATATACACTTACGAGTAAAGGTGGTTTAATTTCTATTATCCTTTTAGCACCACTTGTCGGAATGCCCATTCCACTTATACCAATACAAATTTTATGGATTAACTTGGTAACAGATGGACTACCAGGATTAGCCTATGCAGCTGAACCTGCTGAAGAAAATATTTTACAACGACCACCTCGAAGGACAGATGAAACCATATTCACAAAGAGTTTAGGTTTCCATATTTTTTGGGTAGGTTTATTAATGGCAACCATTTGTTTATCTATACAAGCATGGGCTGTTCACATTGGTAACGATAAGTGGCCAACTATGGTCTTTACAGTATTATGTATAAGCCAAATGGGGCAAGCCATGGCTATTAGAAGCGATATAAAATCACTATTTCAACAGGGAGTTTTTGCCAATAAACAACTGGTTGGTGCTATTCTTCTCACCTTTGCTTTACAAATGGCAGTAATTTATGTTCCTTTCTTACAGGACATTTTCAGTACAATATCATTGACTGTTATTGAACTATTGATCTGTATAGGACTATCAAGTATTGTTTTCTGGACAGTAGAAATAGAAAAATGGATTAAACGGAGAAGTCTAAACATCTCAAGGTCTAGGTAATAATCATGAAACTAAAACTCAATACTGACAATGGTTTGCAAGGAAGGTGGTCAATAACCACTGGCTATAACACGGGTTTGGCAAAAGTGGCGGTTCAGTGCTCCGCAGACACATTTGTGGTTAATCAAACATTGGTTCTCCGCATCAACATTTGTGGTGAAAATCGCCACCTTCGCCAAGCCCAAAAACGTTCCATCCAAACAAAAAACTTCCAAATGTATTGGTTAAATACGTATCTTTTTAATCCGGAATTTATCCTTTCTGCATGATGACCAAATTTAATTTGAGCCATATTCCACTTTTTCGAAACATGAATATTTTCATTTTTATTGCAGTTCTTATATCCGGTTTTTCAGTAATCGGAAATTCGCAAAAACATCAATCTTTTACTCAGATAAGTCCGGATACATTGACCCTTTTTGATCAAAACAGACAACGGGAAATTCCGATGGCCATTTATAAACCTACCACCAAAACCTCAGCAAAACAAAAAGTGGTTATTTTCAGTCACGGTTACGGTCAGAATAAAGGCGGGGATTACATAGCGTATTCCTATTTGACAGAATATGTAGCGTCACAGGGCTTTTTTGTGGTCAGCATCCAACACGAATTGGCTACAGATAGTTTGCTTCCACTCACCGGAAATCCACAAATTCTCAGACGACCTTTTTGGGAACGTGGGGCCGACAATATTTTATTTGTCATCAACACTTTTAAAAAATCACATCCGGATTTGGATTTCAAACATATAACCCTGATAGGACATTCAAACGGAGGCGATATGACCGCCCTTTTTCCACAAAAGTATCTGAACATGGTGCATAAAATCATTACCCTTGACAACAGAAGAATGGTTTTACCGAAAAAAAAGGGGCTCAAAGTATATTCTCTACGATCAAGCGACCAACCTGCAGACGAAGGGGTTCTTCCGACAGAAAGGGAAATCCGAAAGTATGGAATAAAAATCGTAAAACTGGAAAACACCACCCATAATGAAATGGACGACAATGCCAATGACGAACAAAGGAAAGAAATACAAAAATATATATTAGCCTTTTTGAAAAACTGATAGCAAAAATCCGGTTTTGCCATGAATGCGTTCTATGCCAAATATTATTCTCAGGATTTTTTATTGATGTATTGTGCATGTATTTTTAGGTTAGATAAAAAGTTTTTTTACCGGAAAAAGGCTGTATGAGTTATAAGAATGTTATTTATAACTCATAAAACACTGGATTTGTAAGGTATAAATTGAAACTTTATAGCTCGTTTTTGAGTTATAAGTGAGTTATAATCAATTTGTTTGCAACCATACAGGATGTTGCCTGCTTTTATTACCCAATGTAAAATGATGATATGAAGTGGATTTGGGAACTCACAAACTGGCCTGAATATGAATTTGATCTTTCAAAATTAAAACAAAAGGAAGAAAAATTTCTGATTAATATCGGTAAGCAGATGGGCTTGCTTCAACATGTTGACGAGTCTTTAAAAGATGATCTCAAAGTCAATCTGCTAAGTGAAGAAGCTTACGCAACCTCAATGATTGAAGGTGAGATTTTGGACAGGGAATCCGTAATAAGTTCCATAAAAAGAAATTTGGGTTTAAACATAGATTTCAAAAAGTCTTCACCGGCTGAGGCAGGAGTAGCAGAGTTAATGGTAGACCTTTATAAAAATTATAAAAGAGAGCCTGATCATGATTTGTTTTTTGATTGGCATAAAATGTTGATGAACGGAAGAAGAGATATAGAATATATCGGGACTTACCGTGCTCATAAAGAGCCTATGCAAATTGTTTCGGGTAATTTGTCTGACCCGAAATTGTATTATGAGGCTCCACCTTCAGATAAAGTTTTTTATGAAATGGATTCATTTATTAAATGGATCAACAAAAATTCAGGTAATTATGATGACTTTCCGACGTTGGTTTTTGCAGCTATTGCGCATCTGCGATTTGAACACATACACCCCTTTGAAGACGGAAATGGAAGGATAGGTCGGGCTTTAGCAGAATATATCATTTCAAAAAGATTGGGACAACCAAATTTCAATTCGTTTTCTAAAACCATTAATATAGATAAAAAATCCTATTATAACTCAATTCAGATGACAAATCATCAACTGAATATTCAAAAATACCTTGATTATTTTACAGATTTGTTATTACAAGGCCAGGAAAATACAATAAAGACTATTGAACTTGTTTTATATAAAACTAACATATTCCGTAAGTTTGAATCTTTATTAAATGCGAGAGAAGTCAAAGTTTTACTGAGGATTTTTAATGAGGGAACAGCGGGTTTTAAAGGAGGATTATCCGCCTCTAACTATACATCCATAACAGGAGCACCCCATGCTACCGTCACTCGTGATTTACAACACCTTGTTGAACTTGGCATACTGAAAAAAACCGGAATACTGAAAAGTACCAGATATTATTTGAATAATATGCCTTGACACAATAAGAAAAATACTTAAATTCCGGCACTCTAAACCTTGCACCATTCGATACCTAAAACTTTAATACCCTTCGTATTAAAGTTCGTAATTCGGTTTTAACAAATGATCCTGTCCCGAAGTATCATAAAATTTGGTGATGATGCTGACCACTTCATTGGGATCGTCTGTAATAGGCAGTAAGTCCAAATCTTTTTCGACGATATTACCGGCTTGTTCGAGCATAACATTTTGTATCCAGTCTTTTAGTCCGGTCCAGTATTCTGTTCCTACCAGAATGACAGGAACTTTGTTGATTTTTTTGGTTTGAATCAAAGTCAATACTTCAAAAAGTTCGTCCATCGTGCCGAATCCTCCGGGCAATACAACAAAAGCCTGCGCATATTTGACAAACATGACTTTGCGGACAAAAAAGTACCGGTAATTCAGGTTTTTGGAAGGGTCAATGTACGGATTGTTGTTTTGTTCGAAAGGCAGATCTATGTTCAAACCCACCGACAAACCACCCTGAATGTATGCACCTTTGTTTCCGGCTTCCATAATACCGGGGCCACCACCGGTGATGATACCAAATCCTTCATCTACAAATCGTTGGGCAATCTCTGTCGCCAGTTTGTAGTACTTATGGTCGGGTTTGGTACGCGCCGAACCAAAAATAGAGATACACGGGGCAAGACTGTTTAAGGTTTCAAAACCTTCTACCAGTTCAGAAATCACTTTGAACATCGTCCAGCTATTTTCCCCTTTGATTTCGGTCCATTTTTTGGTTTTGCGAACCGAATTTTTATCTACATTGTCAAATTGATTTTCTTCTGACATACTTCTTTTTAAAACTGTTGGAAATTAAGCCAATACTCCTTTATATTTTTCAAATTCCTGCTGCAGATAAGATTTCAGTGACTGGAAATCATCAAACTTATCAAACAGGGATTTTAGTTGGTCTGAAGATTGTTTGTTGACAGAAACGTATAAATTGACATCCTTTTCCGTGATCACTTTGTCCGAAAGAATAATAAGCCGCTCTATGACATTTCTCAATTCGCGGATGTTTCCCGTCCAATTGTAATTTTGTAACGCCGTGATGGCATTTTTTTCGATCTTTTTATGAGCGGTATTATATTCGTCACAAATCTGAGAAATAAAATGTTCTGCCAAAACAGGAATGTCTGCCTTCCTTTCATTGAGTGAAGGTACTTTGACGATGATGACGGCCAATCGGTGGTATAAATCCTCTCTGAAATTTCCTTTTTGGATTTCCAGTCGAAGATCTTTATTGGTCGCAGCGATCACTCTTACATCTACGCTGAGATCTTTTTCACCGCCGACTCTGGTGATTTTATTTTCCTGCAAAGCCCTCAATACCTTGGCTTGTGCAGATAGACTCATATCACCTATCTCATCCAAAAATAAAGTGCCTCCGTTGGCCTGTTCAAATTTGCCCAAACGTTGTTTGATAGCCGAAGTAAAAGAACCTTTTTCATGACCAAACAATTCGCTTTCAATCAATTCTGAAGGAATGGCAGCACAATTGACCTCTACGATAGGGTAGTCTGACCTTCGGCTGGACTGGTGGATCCATCGGGCTACCAGTTCTTTTCCCGTTCCGTTTTCACCATTGATGAGTACGCGGGCTTCCGTTGGAGCGACTTTATCGATTGTATCTTTGATATGACGGATTTCTTCTGATTCTCCGATCATCTCCTGAATTTTGGCACCGGTGACCCTTCTCTGAAGTACTTTTTTTTCAGTGATCAGAGACGATTTGTCAATGGCATTTCGCAAAGTAATCAGCAATCGGTTAAGATCAGGTGGTTTTTGAATAAAATCAAAAGCGCCTTTTTTAACGGCTTCTACGGCTGTATCAATATTGCCGTGGCCGGAAATCATGATAACAGGTATATCCGGACAAAAATTCTGTATCTTTTCGATAGCTTCCATGCCATCCATACGTGGCATCTTGACATCCAGGATGATTACGTCAAATTTGTTTTGTTTCAATTTGACCATACAATCGAGTCCGTCTGTTGATTCGTCCACTTCGTACTTTTCAAATTCAAGGATATCACGTAAGGTTTTACGAATACTTTTATCGTCGTCTACGATCAAAATTTTAGCCATAATGCTCATTATTTTAGGAAAACAGGTACTAAAAAAAAGAAAAAATCTTTTTGAAGGGGTAAATATAATAGATTTATTTAATATGTAGGTATAAGATTAGTAGTCATTTTTGTAATTTTTATCAAAATTATGTCATCGGCTGAACGTGTTGGTCTTCTTCGGCTATTCATTCTTCCACAATTTTATGCTGTTGGCAAAAATACAAAGGGCACCACGGAGTATTCAGGAAACTACCAGGCATAAAAAAACCGGTTTGTGAGAAAACCGGTTTTTAATATTTTTTAATCTTTGTCAGGATTCCATTTTGACAATGCGGGTGGGCTCCATAACCTCATTTCTGACGTGCACTTGCCGGATGAGATTTTTAGCGATCTCTTCAAAAACTTTTTTGGTCGGGGCATCATCTCTGAGGGAGACCGGCAAACCTTCATCTCCTCCTTCCCTTACGCCTTGTACCAATGGAATCTGACCAAGCAATACGGCATTGGCAGCAGAGGCAAGCTTTTTACCTCCTCCCTGTCCAAAGATAAAATATTTGTTGTCCGGCAACTCAGCAGGTGTAAACCAACTCATATTTTCCACGACACCGACGATGGGAACATTTATATTGGGTAATAAAAACATATTCATCGCTTTGACGGCATCAATTACAGCGACTTCCTGAGGTGTGGTGACCATAACGGCACCTGTCACCGGTATGGTTTGTACTAATGTAAGTTGGATATCACCGGTTCCCGGAGGTAAATCAATGATGAGATAATCCAGATCCGGCCACAAACAATCGAGAATAAACTGTTTGATGAGTCCTCCCAATCTCGGACCTCGCAACACTACAGCCTGTTCGGGTTCGACGATAAAACCAATCGACATCACATAGATACCGTGAGCCTCCAGAGGAACAATTTTATGTTTTCCGTATAATAATTCGACTTTAGGTCTTTGGCCGGTAAGCCCCATCATGGTCGGAATAGACGGACCATATAAATCTGCATCGATCAACCCGACCCTGGCTCCCTGATTACGGAGAGAAAGTGCGAGATTGACGGCAACTGTGGATTTGCCGACACCGCCTTTGCCTGAAGCTACAGCAATGACATTTTTTACCTGAGGCAGGACAGAGTCATTTTCTGCACCACTTTCAGACTTTATTTTCAGATGGATATGGACATTAGCTTCCGGATAAACCTGTTGAATCGCTTCCATACAGGCAAAATTGAGGGAAGACTTCAGCTGGCTGTCATTCGTTTTCAGGACGATGGAAAAAACGATATTCTGACCGTCTACCTGAAAATCTTCTACCATTTTGGCTGAAATAATGTCCCGGCCGCTTTGAGGGTCTTTGATACCTCTGAGTATATCTACTATTTTGTTATGGTCAATCATGGGTGAAATTATTCAATCGACAAACATAACATTTTTATGATAATACTTGTTTTGGAAATATGATAAAGTAAATCCGAAAACAGGACGGAAAGAAAGTCAAACAAAATCGTACATCAAAAATCTTTTATGTTTTTGGTGATTTTTACTAATCAGAGAAGCACAAAAGAAATGGTTGCTTCGTTATGGTATTTATACAAAATAATCATTAAAAGGCTCACAGGCTTATGATTAAGTATTATCTTTGCATCGAATTTCAAACATGAACATATACAGAAACATTGAAACTCTGCCGGAATTTCGCAAAACTATTCTGACTATTGGATCATTTGACGGTGTCCATCTTGGTCATCAGTCAATATTGAAAAGAATGGTCACCCTGGCGAAAGAAATCAGCGGAGAATCGGTTGTGGTAACCTTTTATCCCCACCCAAGAAATGTCGTTTTTCCAAACGATAAAAAAACTTTTTTGCTCAATTCTCCGGAAGAAAAAATAGAAGAAATCCGTAGAACTGGAATCGATCACCTGGTGATCATTCCTTTTTCTGTTGAGTTTTCACAGCTCCAGGCAAGAGAATATGTTGAAAAATTTCTTTTAGCAAAATTCCATCCTGAATATATTGTTCTGGGTTACGACCATAAGTTCGGACTGAATCGTTTGGGTGACATTCGTTTACTCAAAGAATACAGTGTCCAATATGGATTTAAAGTGATGGAGATTTCCGCCCAGGAATTGGAAAACAATACCATCTCATCCACCAAAATCAGAGAGGCTGTCGAAGAAGGTGATGTGCAAAAAGCGTATCAATACCTCGGTTACCCTTACAGATTGTCAGGCAAGGTAGTCTACGGTGATAAACTGGGGACCTCTTTAGGTTATCCGACAGCCAATCTTCAGCTGCATTTTAAAGATAAATTGTTGCCTAAGGAAGGTGTATATGCCGTAAAGGCAATCTATGATCACCTGACTTTTGATGGCATGATGTATATAGGCAAAAGGCCTACCATTCTGTCTGAAGGTTTGCAGGCGTTGGAAGTACATCTTTTTGAATTTTCGGAAAATGCCTATGGCAGAGATGTTGTTGTCGAGTTTATTGAATTTCTTCGGGACGACATGAAGTTTTCCGGCAAGGAGGCTTTGGTTGAACAGATTTCAAAAGATGAAGCAGCAGCCCGATTTATTTTAAAAGAATATAATGCATTTAAAGGTGTCAAAGCCCCGAGAACGAGCATTGTCATTCTTAACTATAACGGAAAAGATTTTTTGGAGTCTTTTCTTCCTTCAGTTTCTTTCAGTAGCAATAATGAAGATGTTGAAGTAGTCGTGATCGACAATCATTCTGATGATGAATCCATCACCTATGTCAAAGAATGGCACCCGGAGGTCAAAACCATTTCATTGACCAAAAATTATGGTTTTGCCGGTGGATACAATAAAGGCCTGCTTAATGTCGAAGCACAATATTACGTATTGCTTAATTCTGACGTCCTGGTGACCGATGGCTGGTTGGATCCAATTCTTCAAATGATGGACAATGATCCAACGATCGCAGCCACCCAACCTTTGATTTTATCTCTCGAAAATAAAAGTCTGTTTGAATATGCCGGGGCAGCCGGCGGATTTATGGATGTTTTGGCTTATCCGTTTTGCAGAGGAAGGTTATTTGATGACGTAGAAGAAAACAAAGGACAATATAATGAAAATGCCGAGATTTTCTGGTGCAGCGGAGCGGCCACGGTGATCCGGGCCGAGGTATTTAAAAATCTGGGAGGATTTGATACTTCTTATTTTGCCCATCATGAAGAAATTGATTTTTGTTGGAGGGTCAAAAGAGCAGGTTACAAAGTTATGGTCTGCGGTGAAAGCAAAGTATATCACATGGGTGGTGGCACCTTATCTTATCAATCACCCTATAAGATGTTTTTGAACTTCAGAAACAATCTGTTTACCTTGGTGAAAAATGAGTCGATGTTTTTGTTGTTTTATAAACTTCCTTTCAGGTTGGTTTTGGACGGCATTGCTGCTATTCTTTTTTTAACCAAAGGACAATGGTCAAATGTTTGGTCAGTTCTGAAAGCCCACGGTCATTTTTATGTTGGTTTCCTGAAAGCTATCCGGCACAGGCATTTTTTTACGCAAAAGATATACCAACATCGTATCGGACCATACAACAGCAAAAAGTTATATAAAAAATTGATTATTTGGGATTATTTTATCGGAGGAAAAAAGAAGTTTTCCGATCTCCGTCCAAATGACTTCACCTGATAAAAAAAAACAGCCTTCCCGATACAGGAAGCCGTTACATATACATGATAAAGATAAAAGATTTAGAAATTGTCTGGGAAGATGAAGGTTTGGTCGCAGTAAATAAACCTGCGGGTTTACTGACAATTCCGGACAGGTTCAATACGGCTGCCCCCAGTGTTCTGAGTATGCTGCAAAAAAAATACGGTGATGTCATACCTGTACATCGTTTAGACCGATTTACATCAGGAGTGGTATTGTTTGCCAAAAATCCGGATATGCACCGCAAAATGTCCGAGCTGTTTGAAAACCGGGAAGTAAAAAAATATTATATTGCTATTGTAGAAGGAAGACTTTTTCCGGATAAAGGAATCATTAATGCTCCTTTGGCAGAATCAATGACAACCAGGGGAAAAATGCTTGTCAATAAAAGAGGTAAAGAAAGTATTACTGAATACGAAGTAGAAAAACAATACAACCGTTTTGCGGTGGTGAGGCTCAGATTACATACCGGCAGAATGCATCAGATCAGGGTACACATGTTGCACATTGGTCATCCGCTGGCCGTAGACACTTTATATGGCCAAAGGGATATGTTGTATTTGTCTCAAATCAAACAAAAAAAGTTTAATATCGGAAAATTTGAAGAGGAAAAGCCGGTACTGACACGACAACCACTTCATGCATTCAGTCTTATTTTTAATCATCCGGAAACCGGAGCATTGATTGAATGTACCGCACCTATTCCCAAAGATATGGCTGCCTTGATCAACCAACTGGAAAAATGGGACAACAAACGTTCTGTGATTTGACCGTATTGGTTCCATCAGTTTATGTTTTTTTATGATTATTTGTTTGGTAATCGGTTTTACCCCAAAAAACCGGTTTGAGTATCACGTCTTTTAAACTTTGCGTTTCTGCCATAAACAAAGAAGGGTAGGGATGGCACTTAAAAACTCAAAGGATTGGCATTTTAGTAAAAAAAAGGAATAAACCCACAGGTGCTCAACTATTTCATCATTAAAGAGGGGAACTATATTTTAAAATAAACATTTCCAAATTCATAAGGGAAAGGTACCTGATAAAGGTATGACATTGTTATATCCGTTCGATAATGAAAAAATCGGGCTAACCGATTGATAATTAGGCTATATGGTTGTGGTTGGGACTTGGGTGGACACCTTTTGAAAGGAATAGTCGCGGTTTTAAAGGGCTGAAATGTATGTTTTGATATATAAAAACAAAGAGTTTTCCATGAGTTTGTGTGTGAAATCAATCGGGAAAAACCACTAAAAAACATTGTATAGCATGGTTAATGGGTAGCAATTTCCCAAAGTTTATCATTTAATGAATTTTTTTTATTTTTTTCTTATATTTTTTAAAACCTGTTTTTTAGTTGTTGTTGAATATGTTAAATATTACGTAAAAAATTAATGTGTTTTCATATTAAAAATAACACTTATGTGAAAAAAAAATTGGTCTGAAATTTGGTCTTATGTCATCGTGGATTCCGGATGAACATTCCAAAAGAATAAAATCCGGTGATACACCAGAATTACACGCAACCCATCTGGACGGTCGAAGGACTGTGCAGTCATTTTTAAACATTTTATTAGCAATAACGAATTTTACAAAATCCATCAATCGATGAAGAGACCATTATTTACACGATTATTGAGCCGGGTCAAGGATTCCGGTTCGTATCTATTCCTGATCTTCGGAGTATTTTTATTTCTGGGATTAGGTAACCTTCAGGCCCAGGGTCCGGGCAACCCTTTGAACGCAAGAACCAACATTGGTATCGCGTCTTCAGAGTGTGACTGTCTGGACAACGCTTCCACACCTATCAACGGTACTTCCGATGGCCAATATGCCGAGGAAATCATCATTACCGAAGATCCGGGAGTTGGCGCGGACTGGACGATTATCTCAGCCTCAGGGTTTTACAGCCCAAGCTCACCGGCACCACCGGCTGCGCCTGTTTCCATTTTATTAGGTACCGTTATACCTGAAACCGCACCGGGTTCAGGTGTATACTCATTACAGGGAAGACGTGTCTCAGGACAGGGATGGACTGTAGTGTTTACTAATGGTGTTACACATTATACCATTAGTAATATCAATTCCTGCGCGTATCCAACGCTGGCATTGGTTGGTATCAATGGTCCGAGAAGCATTTGTACAAGTGATGACGCCACTTACTCGATCGGCGCAACATTGGCACTTGCAAGTGGCATAGACTGGACAGTTGATGGTGGTACTATTATCAACGGACAAGGAACACCATCTATTTCGGTTGCCTGGCCGGCCAATCCTACCAATGGTAGTGTGACAGTATCAGGTACTCTGGCTTCGTATCCGACTCAGGCAATTCCATGTGAGTTCTCTTACACCATACCTGTTTCGGTAGTCAATACGGTTGCGGAGGTGATGGCGTGTAATAATCTGGTAAACATTTCGATGAACCCGAGTTGCGTGATGTTGATCACTCCTGAAATGATTCTTCAGGATATGCAGTACACCAATGATGCATATAATGTGGTTTTGACCGATTTGTCCAATGGAAATAATATTTCTTTGGATACTTTGGGTTATTCATTTATTAATAAAATCATTAAAGTAGAAGTTTCAAATCCATGCAGCAACAACTCTTGTTGGGGTTATGCAAAAATTGAAGATAAATCTATTCCTGAGCTCATTTGTATTGATAGTTTGATTGTCACTTGTGAAGATGACTTATCACCTGCAACCATCGGATATCCGTTTGGTCCTGGTTTCAATGTCAACAACATCACCTCTTTAGGTGGCGGCAGATACAAGGTACTCAATTTTGACCTATGTAGTGATATCACCGTTCAATATGTTGATGAAGTCGAATTTAACGACTGCGCCAATGAATACAGCAGCGAGATCACAAGAACATGGGTAGCAACGGATAATTCAGGAAATACCAGTACATGTTCTCATGTTATTCAGGTAGAAAGAGCCCTTTTGGCTGATGTTACTTTCCCTGTTAACTATGACGATGTTTTGGGACCTAATGCAAGCATTGAAGCTTGTTCAGGATATAAAACATTCCCTGTCGGACACGAATATTTCGGACATCCTCACCCTGACACTACAGGTTATCCTGAAGGAGTGGTTTGTTTGAGTGCAACAGTGGATTTTGTAGATACCAAATTGCCTAAGTGCGGTGATAAGTCATTTAAAATCTTAAGAAGATGGAGAGTGATTGACCATTGTACACCAGGTGAAGCCGGTATCAGAAGGCATACACAAACGATAACGGTAATGGACAGAACGCCACCGGCACTTGTGGGCATAGATGAATTTGAAGTTGGAACAAGTACCTTCGTGTGCGGTGGTATTATTGATTTACCCCCTTTGACACTGTCGACACCTGAATGCTCAAGCTGGGATTATACCGTTGCTTATAAGGATGCTGATGCTTCAGGGAATTTTACAACAGCCGGTGTAGTCAGACTTCCAAACGGAAATTACAGGATTAATTCGGTCATTACCGACTCTCCAACTGTCTGGATAAGATATACTGCTACTGATGCATGCGGTAATACATCATTTATTCAAACAGAAGTAAATATTGATGACAAAGAAAGACCAATCCCGGTTTGTGACAAAAATTCAGTTGTTGCTCTTGGCAGCGACGGAATGGCTTTTGCAGGTGTTTATACATTTGATGACGGAAGTTGGGATAATTGTGGTATTGGCTATATGAAAGTAGCCAGAATGGACGCTTCAACATGTACAGATCACCTTATCTTCAGAGATTCTGTTAAGTTTTGTTGTTCTGATATCGGCAGCATCGTGAGAGTTGTCTTAAAAGTTCGTGACTTATCAGGCAACGAAAACGAATGTATGGTAGAAACAGAAGTTCAGGATCATATGGCTCCGACATGGGTCAACTTCCCGAATGATGTGACCATTGACTGTGCGGTACCTGTTACTTTGACAAATCTTACAGCTTATGGCACCGCTACAGCAACAGATAATTGTAATGTTACGGTAAGAGATTCAGTTTCTGACCTTAGAAATGAATGCGGAGTCGGAGAGATCAGAAGAATCTGGAGAGCTACCGACAACTTTAATAACAGAATAACCAGAACCCAAAGAATATTTGTGGTTGACCAGACACCTTTTGTAAGAGGAAATATCACTTTCCCTACAGGACCTGTTACTGTTAATGGTTGTACTTCAAGACCTGTACTTCCTGAAGATTTACCTGCAGGAAGACAAAGACCTACATGGAACAGTGACAATTGTGCTCAGGTAGCTGCAGATTACGAAGATGTGATCTTCCAGTACACCAACGAAGCATGTGTGAAGATATTGAGAAAATGGACCGTTATTGACTGGTGCCAAAGAGATGCAAACAATCCTTTGTTACCAAGAAGCTGGTCTGAATTCCAGGTGATCATGGTCAATAACAATTCCGGACCAAATATCACATTCGGTCACAGACCGGAAGATTTGATTATCACTCCGGTAGGAACATGTCTTGCTAATGTACGTGTTACAGCTACAGCAACGGATGATTGTACAAGTCCTTCAGATTTAATCTGGACGTGGGCATTGGATATTGATAATAACGGAACCACTGACTTTACAGGAAACGGAAGCACTTTCAACAGAGATATGGCTTACGGAACCCATAGACTTACCTGGTCTGTTAAGGATGAGTGTGGTAATACAACGACCAGACCAAATACCTTTACATTGATAGACACCAAAAAACCAACGCCTTATTGTTTGTCTGATATTGTTACAGTAATCATGCCTGCAACACAAAATGTCTCCATCTGGGCTTCAGATTTTGACCTTGGTTCTACAGACAACTGTACTCCGGTCGTCGCATCATTCAGTCCGACAAACAGAATGTTGATTTCAAGAACGTTTACATGTGCTGATATGACAGCTTCCACTACGGTTTTCTCTGATATCAAAGTATATTTTATCGATGCTCAGGGCAACAGTGACTTTTGTACAGTGACATTAAGAATTCAGGATAATACAAATGCATGTAATCTTGATGATATAGACGAAGGTGATCCTAACGGAAGAATCAATATTTCCGGTAATATCTACCAGTCTAATATGGCTCCGATTGAAAGTCTTGATGTTCAGTTACAAGCCTCCCTGCCTGAGTTTCCAATGGTTAGAAAAACCAACGGAGACGGTCAGTATTTGTTCTCCTCGTTGGCTAAAAATCAGGATTATGTAGTTAACCCTATTCTGGACAAAGACCACACAAATGGTGTGTCTACGCTTGACCTGGTATTGATACAAAGACATATTTTAGGTATGGAAGCCTTAAATAGCCCATACAAGATGATTGCATCAGACATCAACAGCGATTTAAAAATCAATTCTCTTGACCTTGTTGAATTGAGAAAACTGATTCTGGGCATTCATGAAACGTTCCCGAATAACCAAAGCTGGAGATTTGTGGAAACTTCACAAAATATGAATCCTGAACATCCTTTCCCTTTCATTGATAAAGTGAAGATGCAAAATCTTAACTTCAGTACAGGAGGAATTGATTTCATCGGTGTCAAAATCGGAGATGTAAACGAGTCTGTCGAAATGAATGCTAAAAACAACAATTTGGATTCAAGATCCGCACTTACCCTGACTCAAAGCAGAGTAACAGGAAAAGAAGGTGAAACAGTGACAGTATCTGTCAGCGGTGATCAAGCTTTAAAAGCATTGGGATTACAAATGTCATTGTTTGTACCGGCTGAAATCGGTAAAATGACAGACATCACTTCTCAAACGGTATCTCTCAAAGACGAACACGTAGCATGGAACCAATCTTCATCAGGTGTTGTCAACGTTAGCTGGAATACACAAGAGGAATCATTGTTGTCAAATGACTTCATGACGGTATCTGTAAAACTGAACAAAAATGTTGAAAATGCAGAAATTCTCAGCCTTTTTGATGGTGGTCTGAAACCGGAAATGTATTCAACAGAAGGAAATACCGTTAAAGCTCAGACTTTCAGATTCTCTTCCTTACATATGGAGGATAAGTTTGAACTCTTCCAGAACGTACCAAACCCATTCACAGGTAAGACGACCGTCAGCTTCAACTTGCCAATAGAAAGTCAGGTTAAAATCACCATCTATGATGTGACAGGTAAGGTCATTTACAAACACGAAGATTATTATGGCAAAGGCAGACACAATGCCGATATTGATATACAAAGTATCGATGTTCAGGGACTTCTTTACTACCGGGTTGACACACAATACGATTCGGCTGTAAAACGAATGATTGCCATTAAATAAACAATAATAAAGGTTACCACGGGCTTGTTTCCAATCATTGGACGGCCCTTGGTATGCCTGAAAATAAAGTATAAATCAAGAGTTCATTTTTATATACACACATTTTAATTTACTGAAAATGAGAATTTTAACACTTGCTAAACTTATAAATTTATCCAAAATGATGAATCGAAGTAAGCATTCAATGATAGCATCTTTTATGCTGCTGATGGGAATTTTGTTTTCCTATCAAGGTACAGCCCAGGATTGCAATTCCATTATGGTTTGTAATGACGGCGTACAAATTTCTTTAGACAACGATTGTTCAGTTCCCGTTGTAGCCAGTTTGATTCTGGAAGCTCAGGCATACCCTGATGCTATGTACACGGTTGAAGTGAGAAGACCAAACGGAACAGTGATTCCGGGCGCCATTGTCACAAGAGACCACATCGGTATGACCCTTCAGGTGAAAGTAACCCTTACAGGTTGTCCAAACTCATGCTGGGGATATGCCACCATCGAGGATAAATTGCCACCGGTCATTGAGACATGCCCTTGTACGGAAGCGATTACCTCTCTTTCAGGAAGGGTTTTCCAGACTGATGGAACGTACAACAGACCTCAAAGTAATGCTTGTACAGGTTTTGACAATGGTGTTTTTTACACATTAGATACTTTTGCCATCTCTCAAAGTGCAACAGTCAATCTGGCTTTGTCTAACAATTTTACAAGAATATCTTTGTACTCAGGTAGTTTTAACCCTGCTTCTCCGTGTACCAACCTGATTGCAACAAACCTGACAGCAATATCTGCTTCCTTGTTTTCTGCAACCAATTATATTGTGGTCATCAGTACACCAAGTAATGCAGCTCCTTTATCAGGAGAACCGTACAGCATCACGATGAGCAGTTCTGTGGGTAGTTTTATCACCTCTACAGCAACTTCCCTTTGTGTGGTTACTTGTGCTAATGAAGCATCATTCCTGGCTCAAACAGCGACCAACGCTCAAAACAGACCGGTATTCAGAGACAATTGTGATAATACCACATTGACTTACGACAAAATTGATAAAGTTGAAAAACTTGCTTGTAGTGCTCCTTTCGGTAAAAAAATCACCAGACAATGGACGGTTAAAGACAGACAGGGAAACACTGTAGTTAAAGAGCAGGTATTTTATATTCAGAAAGGAGATCTTGCTTCTGTAGTACCTCCAAGAAGTTATGACGGATTGGATCTGCCTGCATTTACTTGTTTGATTGCTCCTCCGTTAGATGCTGATGGTTTTCCACTTGTTACTGCAACAGGCAGACCAATGGGAATCGAATGTGCTAATTTCCAATATTATTACACGGACATCAGATTCGAAATCTGTGGGGGCTCTTACAAAGTGTTAAGACAATGGTTTGTTATCGACTGGTGTACAGGTGGAGAAAGAACTTTTTTACAGATCATCAAAGTGGTTGACGATAGAAAACCTGAGGTTACTATCGTTCCAAATCTTCCTACAGAATTTGTTGGCATCCAAAGTTGTTTAAACAAAGTTTCATCTATAGCTTATACCGATCCTAACCTTTGTACCGGCACATGGAATGTATTGAGACCTACCGTTACAATGGAATGTTCATCCTGGACATATACCGTAGCTTACATTGCTAATGACGGTACTGAATTACCTCCTACTAACGGTGCTTATTCAACAGCAAATGTCACAGGAAACTCAACAACAGGATACAGAATTTCAGGGCTTCCTCAGGGATGTAACTGGATCAGATATACAGTGACGGATGCTTGTGGAAACACAACAGAAGCCTTCACTGAAATCTTTGTCGTAGACAGACAACCACCAACAGCTATTTGTGAAGGTACAACATCCGTAGCTTTATCTCATGATGGTTGGGGTAAATTGTACGCAGCTTCTTTGGATGACAACAGTACAGATAACTGTGCTATTGATTCTTTCCAAATCAGAAGAAAAACAACAACTTGTGCAGGATATCCTCAGGATCTTCAATGGGGCAGATCTGTTAATTTCTGTTGCTCTGATATTACCACTCCGGTTTCCTTTGTAAGAGTACAGTTGAGAGTATGGGACAAATCAGGTAATTTTAATATTTGCGAAGCTAATGTTGAAGTTCAGGATAAACAAAGACCAACTTTACAATGTCCGCCAAATGTTACCATTCAGTGTGGTCAGGACCATCTGAACCTGGATCTTACAGGAAGACCTACCATATTTAATGATAACTGTCAGGTAACCATCACGTCAACACCTCCGGGTGCATTAAATGCCTGCGGAGTGGGTGTAGTTACCAGAGTATGGAGAGCTCAGGATCCTCAGGGTAACTTTATAACTTGTCCTCAGACAATTACCGTAAGAGATAACAATCCGTTTAACGGAAATATCAACGTAACGTGGCCTGCTGACGTCACCATCGCTTCCTGCGACCTGGATGATGCCACGCCTGAAGTGTTGAACAGCAAACCTGTTCCGACCAATGTAGATTGTACCAACCTTGCCATGTCTCATACAGATCAGGAGTTTTATGATACACCTGAGGCTTGTATCAAAATTTTGAGAACTTGGAGAATCATTGATTGGTGTAATTATAATCCGGTATCAGGACCAATCTGGGAAAGAACACAAACCATTATGTTGACGGGTTCTCAGGCACCTACGTTTACCACACCATGTGCGGATATCACTATAGATGATACAGATAATGATTGTAACCAAGTGATTAATCTTTCAGCTACAGCAACAGACCCATGTACAGATCCGAACAATATCAGATACAGATGGTCTATCGACCAGGGTAATAACAATAGTATTGAATTTACCGGTAACGGAAATGTTTTAACGAGAAACTTACCTGTCGGAACGCACAGAATCAGATTTTTTGCGATGAACAGATGTAAAGTCGAAAGAGAGTGTACCTACAGAGTTACGATCAGAGACAGAAAAGCACCTACACCTATCTGTTACAGAGAGATTGTATGGGTCATGGATGATACAGGAAGTACAGCGGTTTGGGCAAGTGACTTCAACGTAAAAAGTGAAGATAATTGTGACCTGCAAAGCGAATTGAGATATTCTTTTAACGCTGCAGGAAACCAAACGTCAAGAACTTTTACTTGCGCTAATATTCCAAACGGACAGGTAGCGAGGATTCCTTTACAAATGTATGTTCTCGATAAGTCCAACAACAGTGATTTTTGTGATGTGGTACTGATTCTTCAGGATTCACCACTCAGAAATGTTTGTCCT
Organism: Saprospiraceae bacterium; assembly: GCA_022842725.1. GTDB lineage: Bacteria > Bacteroidota > Bacteroidia > Chitinophagales > Saprospiraceae > OLB9. Next base: position 99,413 of record JALHOZ010000011.1, on the reverse strand, counting down.
GACGTACCTGGTTTACTTCCTTCAGTTTCCGGAAGAATAGCAACATTTATTCAGGACGGTTTGGAAGATACAGAAGTGGGTTTGGTAAATATGCTGAATGCCGAAACAAACAAAAGTATGACCAATGATGAAGGTAAATATACTTTTACCGGTGTGAACTCCTTTAATCCAAAGTCTATTGACGCCTTTAAAAATGACGATGCAACAAACGGCGTATCAACTTTAGACCTTGTACTTATTCAGAGACACATCCTGGGCATTACTCCATTCCAAACTCCATACGAACTTCTTGCAGCTGACATCAATAATTCCAGATCTATCAATTCAAGTGACCTCGTATTGCTTAGAAAATTGATTTTAGGTCTTACGACAACATTCGAAAATAATACATCATGGAGATTTATCCCGGCTGGATACCAGTTTATTGACCCGACTTTCCCTTATGATTTTCCAAACAGAGTGAATATCGACTCATTGTTTGAAAATAAATCGGATGTCAACTTTACTGCTGTCAAAGTGGGAGACGTCAATTATTCTGCAGTCGTCAATGCAAGAACCAGAGAATTGGAAAACAGAAATGCCGGTATGTCTCTTCTCATGGAAGAAGCAAACTTCAAAGCAGGAGAGAAAGTTTCCATACCTGTTGCCATCAGCGAACAAGTTTCAACCCTTGGTACACAGTTTACCCTTACGTTTGATGCAACAGCATTCAGATATGAATCTATTCAATCCGGAGTATTCGGTATCAAAAATGATCATATCAATGTTTCTGAAGCATCTGAAGGTAAGATTTATGTAAGCTTCGATGCACCAAACGGTGTCCATATGAATGCCAATGATGTATTGTTTACCCTGAAGTTTACAGCATTAAACAATACAAACAACCACAATGTACAAATCAAATCTGAAAAAGTAAAAGCAGAATGGTATGACATCAACGGAGAAACCTCCAAACTGCAATTGGTTGTAACTGGTACCAACGGACAACAAGCCATCTTTAACGAATTGGCTCAAAACGAACCGAATCCATTCACCGAAAATACAAAAATCACCTACAGCCTGGCAGACGCTGCCAACGTATCGATTACAGTATTTGATATGAACGGAAGACAAGTCTACCAATACAAAGAAGACAATGTATCAAAAGGTACACATCAGCACCTGATTCAGTCTTCACATTTAGGTGGAAAAACAGGTGTATATTATTATCAGCTTGAAGCAGGTAATTACAAAGCCACCAAAAAAATGATTTTGATCGAGTAATGTGTTTATAAAATGATTCTGGGTTTTACAAGCCGGGCACAGTGTGTCCGGCTTTTTTTGTTAATGTTGTCTTATTTTTGCAAAAATCTTTAAAAATAATAAAATAAATATTGACAGTATCCATAATATGATTATCTTTGTATCGATATTTTGTAAAACAACCCGAAAGCGGGTTTTATAACATTCTTTTTTTTTTTATTTTTTTAATTTTTTATAATGAATATTTTTGTAGCGAAATTAAACTACAGGACTACTTCAGAGTCTTTGGGAGAATTATTTGGCAACTATGGTGAAGTGGTTTCAGCTAAAGTCATCACTGACAAAGAAACAGGAAGGTCTAAAGGTTATGCCTTCGTAGAAATGGCTAGTGCTGATGCAGGACAAGCTGCAATTGCCAACCTTAACGAAACAGATTTCGAAGGTCAGACAATTGTTTGCAAAAAAGCAGAAGACAGACCACCAAGAAGGGATAATAACAGAAGTTTTAACCCAAGAGGAAGAAGTTATTAAGACTTCTTAAAATGAATTGATGAAAGGACTTGCCTGAAAAGGTAAGTCCTTTCGTATTTTTAGCCTGTTTATACCTACTTTAAAAAAATATGTTGCATAAAAAATACACCATTGCCATGGTGAATTATCTGAATGCCAAACCATTTCTTTTTGGATTTAAAAACGTTGAAGGTGTTTCAGAAATTTTTGATATCTCGCTGCTGAACCCTGCTGAATGCGCCCATGCTTTTCAACAGAATAAGGCGGATATTGCCCTTGTTCCGGTCGGATCTCTTTTGTCGTTACAGAATTATAAAAGGATTACATCTTATGGTATTGCAGCGGACGATGAAGTAAGAACGGTTTGTTTGTTTTCGAATCAACCACCGGATCAATGGAAAGAAGTTTTTCTTGACGATCATTCTATGACTTCGGTCATCCTGGCTAAACTGATCATCAGGGATGTTTTGCAAATAAGTCCGTCTTTTGTGACAAAAAAAGTCGAAAATCATAACCTTCAGGATGGTCAGGCCATCCTGATGATTGGGGATAAAGTCTTTCAATACGAACAAAACTTTGAGGTTAAACTTGATCTCGCTGCCTGGTGGAAAAACTGGACGGGTTTACCTTTTGTATTTGCCGTATGGATAGCCAAAACTGAAATTTCGGATGAAATCATCCAAAAATTAAATCCTGTTTTTGAATATGGATTGGCACACATCGATGAAATTATATCTCAAAGTCCTGAAAATCCTGAATTGTTGTCTCTTTATTACAAAAAGTATATCCGTTATTTTCTGGACAAAGATTACGAAAAAGGACTGGAAACATATCTCGCCAAAGCTGCTACGATCTGATTTGGGTTATTCTTGTTGAAAGGTACAGGTTTTTCCAAAGATTAAAATGTGCTTAATTTCGTGTTGGTTTCCTTACATTCATAATAATCTTTATATTTGTGCGTTTTTTTACATTAAAATAAATAATAATATGAAATTATATCCTTTTTCTTTTATCCTGTTGGTTTTATTGTCGTTTTCTTCATGCAAAAATGATGCTGCCAAAACAGAAGTTTCTGCTGACGGAAAACCTTTGCCGGCCAACCCTGCCGGAATTACCGTTCCAAGTGCCTGTACCATTGTTTCCGTTGACTGGATTAAAAGCAATTTGGGTTTGATGGATAAAAATGTGATTATCAAGGATGCTTCAGACCCGACAAAAAAAGATTATACATCCTGTTTTTTTAAGTGGGAAAATTCTGCACAGGAACCCGATGCAGGTATTTTGATTCAGGTTATGATCAATCCTGTTTATGACGAATTTCCGGAATGGGTGACCAAATTTATCTCTGCAAAGATCACTGACGGAGAAAATGTTATGGGCGGGGAAGCTCCGGTAAAATACAAAAAATTTGACGCAGGTGTCGAAGGAGCCTATTCTTACGATATGAAACGTTTTTACTGGAGAAATGATGATAAATTTTTATTTATGCTTGCCTTCAATATCATGGACGATGAAAATACTATGGTTGACAAAGCACAGAAAATTGTAGCAGAAATCAATAAAAATTTTAAAGGATAGTCCTTTTTAAACGTATATGTTTTTATATGCCGGAGCTTTTTTCCGGCATTTTTTTTTGATTCACCCGAAAACAGATAATGGCTGAAAACTATAAGGTCGGTTTTTCACTTTTTCTGATGACAGAGTGGGAAAGGGTTTTGCCACAAGCTTACATCATAGAATGTAATACAGCCGGTCAGATGTTGTATTACAGGGCTTTGGCAAAACCGGATTTACTGGAAGGGTACCACATTCGTCAAATATCGCCTGCATTAGAAAAAGCATTGGCTTTAACCGAAGAATTGTCTCCAAAAAATATTGAACTCTACTTCAATAAAAACAAATCTAAAAAAGTCGCCGTTAAATCACTTTTTTTGGATAAAGATCAAAAAAAACTTTTCTCCCGGTATATCGATAAACGAATGGATCTGTTTTTACAGATTTGTGAAGAAAATCAACTGGACATTTGTTGGAACCTTGAACGAAAAGTCCGGTTTGAAGAGGTTCGGCTTGCCTTTCTTCCATTCAGGGCAAAAGCTGTTTTGTATTTTGACAAAACGTTAAAAGGGGTCTTATATACCCTGAAACTTGCCGTGGCAGATGAAATGCACAAACCGGTTGACCTTTCAGCTACATTGATCAATGAAGAACCTGCATGGTTGACAGTCGGTCAAAAACTGATTCGTGTGGAGGATATCAACGGAGTGCGGTTTAAACCTTTTTTGAAAAAAGATTCACTTTTTATTCCGGAGACATTGTCAAAGGACTTTTTTGAAAAGTTTGTTGTCGAAAATCTTCACCTGGCTCAAATTGAAACCACAGGCTTCGATTTTTCGACAGAGGACAAAATTACAGAGGTGAAACTCAATCTTCGGGAGTCTTTTCTGGATAAAAGATTGGTTATCGACCTTGTTTTTGGGTATCAGAAACAAAAATTTTCCTATTGGGAGAAAACGCCTTACCGAAATAAACTGACATTTAACGAACAAGGAGAAATCTCCGTTACCCACATTAAAAGAGATTTTGAAAAAGAATCCCGATACAGCGATATTTTGATTCAATGCGGTTTTTTGATGGATGACAGCCGACATTTTTATGTCGATTCAAACTTTTTTGGCGTCGTACATCACCTCGGAAAAAACCGTCACCGACTGACTAATTTTGACCTCACTGAAATATCTTTGGACAATAAAAAAATTCTGATTTCAGAAGTCACCTGGAATCTGGGTTCAAGGCTTGAAAACGACTGGTTTGATGTACATGGCACCTGCGTAACAGGCGACTACGAAATACCTGTGGTAAAACTTTTTCCTTATATAAAAGATAAGAACCCGTATTTTCCTCTGGAAAACGGTTTGTTTTTTATTATTCCTGAAGAAATGATGGCACAACTGACTGAAATCGTTTTGTTTGGTCAATGGGATGGCAACAGGTTTTTGTTGCATAAAAGTCACCACACTTTACTGGAAACCGAAAATCCGGCTGAAAATTCAGGTAATGTGGAGCTAAAACTTTTAACAACAGATGATATTGATTATGAACCGGCGGGTCATCTGAAAGCTACCCTACGACCATACCAGAAACATGGAGTCAAATGGATGTTGAGTCACCGAATGAATGGATTGGGCTGTCTCCTCGCCGATGATATGGGATTGGGAAAAACACTTCAGGTCATTGCGTTACTGACCCATATTAAAGAAAGTTTAAAAAATGAACCCAAAAATCAGGTTTCTGCAGGACAACAATTAAATTTATTTGCCGACGAAAGAATCTACCAGCCTCTCAAAGCTTTGGTGATATTGCCGGCTTCATTGGTGTTCAACTGGTATCAGGAATTGACCCGGTTTGCTCCTTTTTTATTTACCTATATATATACCGGTGCTAACAGAAATAAACAAGGCGTAATGTTATCATCGTTTGACGTCATTTTAACAACCTACAAAACCGCAGTTCTCGATATTGAAAAATTGACTTCCTTAAGGTTTGAATACGTGATTTTGGATGAAAGCCAAACGATCAAAAACAAAGACAGTCAAACGTTTAAACATTTGAACAGAATTCAGGCCAATCATAAAATCAGTATGAGTGGTACCCCTGTCGAAAACAACCTTCGTGAGTTATGGGCTCAAATGCAGTTTATCAATCCGGATATTTTAGGATCTTTTTCTTTTTTTGAAAAAAATTTTCTGAAACCGATTCAACAAAATGATGACGAAGAAAAAAAACAAAGTCTGAAAAATATGATTTCACCTTATTTGTTGCGAAGGACAAAATATCAGGTAGCACCTGAGTTGCCGCAGCTGACCAGGCAAATACACTATTCTGAAATGGATGTGTTGCAGGAAAAACTTTTTGAAAAGGAAAAATCGGCTGTCAGAAATGCCATCCTCGACGAAAACGGCAAGGTAAAGGTCAATAAAATGATGGTTTTGGTTTCTTTATTACGATTGCGGCAAATAGCCAATCATCCCGTTTTGGTCGATGAAAATTATACAGGTTCCTCCGGCAAGATGGAAGATGTCAAAAACGAATTAAACATATTATGTGGTGCCGGTCATAAAGTTTTGGTTTTTTCTGCATTTAAGTCCGTACTACATCTGCTTACATCATGGAGTGAAGAAGAAAATCTTCCTTTTGTTATTCTGACAGGAGATCAGTCTTCTGATGAAAGACAACGTGCTGTACATTCTTTTCAGGAAGACCCGAACGTCAAAATATTTTTTATTTCACTCAAAGCCGGTGGGGTAGGCCTCAACCTGACCGCTGCCGATTATATTTTTATCCTCGATCCCTGGTGGAATCCGTTTATTGAATATCAGGCCGAAGCCCGGGCACACAGAATTGGTCAAAGTCGACCGGTTTTTGTCAAAAAATTTATTTCGAAAGGTAGTATTGAAGAAAAAATATTGATTTTGCAGGAAAAGAAAAAAAACCTTGCAGCAGAAATCATCAGTGAAAGCTACGATTTTGTACTACCAGAGGAAGATTTAAAAATGTTGTTGGAGTAATTTTAAATTTATGTCTCTTGAAAATATGCTACACAAACCAAAACACAGAATTAACACTTTTACACAAATCGATCGGGAATAAAATTTTCAGTGAGGTCGAATCTGAATTTTCTATAAATTCGTATAGTAGAAATGTGCATTAAATCACTTTTTAGTATATTATTATTATGTATTAAGATATCATAATATCTATAAATATTATTATAATATATATGTATAGTAAATTTTTTTACAATGATATACAGATAACACTACTTTATATATCATATATATTGTAATTTTGCGTAATATTTAATAGCCAACCTGAGTCAATAATTTTCCTTAGATTTTTCGTAATTTAGCCTAAAACGAACAAAATGTAATCAATTTGTTTACACTTTGTATATCATTTGCTTACAGGCAAAAACAAATTATAAAAAAATTGCATATATTTTTATTATTTTTGGGAAAAAGTGGGAGGAAGTGGGAAAGTCATTCTATATTTGCATCAACAACCAACATGAAGTGTGAAACAATACCAGTTCACCGGAGAATATGAGTGTAAACTTGACGCCAAAGGAAGGCTGAAACTTCCCGCTGCCATCATTAAGCAGCTAGGCACCAACGAAAATCACAAGTTTACGATCAACCGGGGTTTTGAAAAACACCTTATGTTGTATCCCAATGAAGTTTGGGAACGAAAATCAAGAGAAATAAACCAGCTCAACATTTACAACACACAACAAAGACAGGCTATAAGGTATTTTTACCGAGGCGCGACGGAGTTGGAAATGGATGCATCAGAGCGCATCAATATTCCGGGCAGTTTGATGGATTATGCAGGAATCGACAAAGATGTCGTATTGTTTGCTTATCAACAACAAATTGAAATCTGGTCTAAAGAGGCGTATGAATCCATGCTGAATCAGGAACCCGATGACTTTGCTTCTATAGCAGAAGGAATATTCGGCAATGGTTTGGGCTTTAATCCGCCACCGTCACCATGACAGAATATCATGTTCCGGTCTTGTTGCAGGAAAGTGTAGAGGCTTTACAAATCCATCCCGATGGGACGTACCTTGATGTTACGTTCGGAGCGGGTGGTCATTCCAAATCGATTATTAATCAATTAAGTGCCAAAGGGCATTTATTCGCAGTGGATCAGGATAAAGATGCCTGGCAGAATGTACTGAAAGATGAAAATTTTACATTAATCAACGCAAATTTCAGGTATTTCGGTCGCTTTTTGACTTGGTACAATGTAGCACATGTCGATGGAATTTTAGCCGATTTAGGTGTTTCTTCCCATCAGTTTGATTTTCCGGAAAGAGGATTTTCCTACCGTTTTGATGCTCCTCTGGATATGCGAATGAACGCATCCCAGGGACTGACAGCAGCAGACGTTCTGGCAGGATATCCCGAGGAAAAACTGGTAGCAGTCTTCAGTTCATACGGAGAAGTAAGAAATGCAAAACAATTGGCTAAAACGATTTGTAAAACCCGGCATTCAGTTGCCATCAACACGACATTTGCCCTGAATCAACTTTTGACATCCGTTTGTATCGGACCCCAGCTAAAATATTTTTCACAAGTCTATCAGGCGTTGCGAATGGAAGTCAACGACGAAATAGGAGCACTGAGAGAAATGTTGTCACAGGGTTTAAAATGGTTGAGACAGGGAGGAAGATTTGTTGTCATTACATATCACAGCATTGAAGACCGCGAGGTGAAAAATTTTTTCAAATCAGGTAATTTTGATGGAGTGGCAGATAAAGATCTGTATGGTAATATTAGCAAACCTTTTGAAATGATCGGCAAAAATGTGTTGCTTCCTTCACCGCACGAACAAAAAATCAATCCCAGATCCCGAAGTGCAAAAATGAGAGTAGTTCAAAAGATATAATAAAATAAAATTTCCGTGTATGGCTAGTTTCCAGGATAAGAAAACTACAATTTTTAGACTGAAATGGGTCGAATGGATTTTTGTCAATTTGCCTTTTGTATGTTACCTGGTTTTGTTGGGCGTCATTTATATTTCCAACGCACATGCCTCTGAAAAGGCCTTGCGCAAGATTGAAACTCTCAAGCAAGATGTAAAGGATACAAAATGGCACTACATGAACCTCCAGCAACAGTTGGAGTACGGTAGCATACAATCGCAAATTGAAACAAAGGTAGAACACCTCGGATTGGTTCCTAATCAAAAACCACCGTTGGTGATCAGCCAAAAGGAAAAGTAAATGTAAATATTGAATATCAAACCGTAATGGACAAGAAAAAGGAGTTGCTTTGGCGGGCGTATCTTGTGATGCTGTTTTTTGTGATAGCCTCTCTTGTCATCATGTTTAAAATATTCAAAGTATCCGTAATCGAAGGCGACAAATGGAGAGCCAAGGCTTCGGATAATATTAAATGGAAGGTCGTCGATGCAGACAGAGGAAGTATCTATTCCGACGAAATGCACTTATTGTCGACCTCCGTACAGTTCTTTGAAATCAGGATGGATTTAAAAACGATTAAGGACGAAATCTTTTACGAAAACGTTGATTCTCTCGCGCTTTTTTTAAGCCGGTTTTCTAAAGAATACGTAAAAGAAAAGTCGCCTGCACAATGGAAATCCGAATTGTTGGCCAATAAAAAGAAGAAAAACGCTTACTTTTTTATTGCCAGAGGTTTGGATATTGATGCTTTCAAAAAAATAAAAAAAGCACCCATTCTCAGGTATGGTAAGTATAAAGGTGGTTTGATAGCTTTCAGATACGGCAGGAGGGTAAAACCTTTCAGAGACATGGCAAGCAGAACCATCGGTGTTGACCGCGAAAATGCCGACAGAATCGGATTGGAAGGGTATTTTGACAGATTCCTCAAAGGTGATGCAGATCAACGTCTGATGAAAAAACTCACTTCCAGGGATGGCGAAATATGGGTTCCACTTTACGACCCTTCGGAAAACGACATTCGCAAAGGTGATGATATTGTTACAACCTTAAATATTGAAATTCAGGACTTTGTACATCATTCTATGATTGACATGCTGACCAAATATCAGGCAGAAGGAGGAACAGCGATCGTTATGGAAACCAAAACCGGAGCCATCAAAGCTTTTACCAACCTCAGCCGGAATGTTGATGGTAGTTACATGGAAATGTATAATCACGGTACAGCAAGATTGAGCGAGCCAGGTTCTACCATGAAACTCGCCACTGTGTTGGCCCTGATGGAAGACGGTTATGCAACTGCTGAAACGAAAGTAAATCTGAACTACGGTTCAAAAAGATTTTCAGACCGCGTCATGCATGATTCTGAAAAACACAATCGTACCATTGTCACCATGTCCGAAGCCTTCGAACTTTCTTCAAATGTAGGGATTGCTTCCCTGGCAAATGATGCTTATAATTCAATAGATGGTCGTAAAAAGTGGTACAACCGGTTGGCGTCATTCGGATTTACAGAACCTTGCGGTGTGGATCTCACAGGTGAAGCGTTACCGGAACTGAAAAACCCGAAGGATAAAAATACCTGGTACGGTACAACAGTGCCCTGGATGTCTCACGGTTATGAATTACAGAATACACCCCTGCAGATGCTGACTTTTTATAATGCTGTCGCGAATGGAGGAAAAATGATGAAACCTTTTTTGGTAAAAGAAATCATCAAAGGAGAAAAAAATAAAATATTCGAACCTGTGGTGCTTAAAGAGCAGATTGCTAAACCGGAACATATTGCAGCTGCAAAAAAAATGATGGAAAATGTGGTTTTAAGTGGAACTGCAAAATCAATAAAATCTGAATTTGTCAATCTTGCAGGTAAAACAGGAACCACAAGGGTCAATTACGCCAAAAGTGGTGAATATGCCAAATACAACGGAAGTTTTTGTGGATATTTTCCGGCAGAAGACCCTGAATATACCATCATGGTTGTCGTGTACGAACCAAAAGGAGTATACTACGGAGGTTATGTGGCTGCACCTGTTTTTAAAGAAGTAGCAGAAAAAATATATGGAATGCGCAACAAAACAGCAAGGTCCATAAACGATACCGTTTTTGTGAATAATACTTCTTTGCCTAACCGAAGTATCGGATTCAGAGAAGATCTTGAACAGATATTTACTTATGTCAACGTACCCTACCACACCAAAAAGAAAGGTAAATGGTCGGTTGCGGATCCATCCGGAAATACTATGCTTTTCAGCGAAAACAACGTCAGGGAAAAAGTTATCCCCAACGTCATGGGCATGGGAGCCAGAGATGCTTCCTACCTTTTGGAAAGTGTAGGTTTACAAGTTGAATTTTATGGTGCCGGAAAGGTACTGCGGCAAAGTATTCCCGCAGGCACAAAAGCGGCCCGACAGAAAATAGCAATCTATTTACATTAAAGATGATAAATAGTGGAAAGTAAAAAAAAGTTGTTTGACATATTGCCCCAGGAGGACATTGCGGAGGTTTCAGGAACTTTGGACAGAGAAGTAGTTTCACTGACCATTGATTCAAGAGAAGTCAGAGAAAATTCAGTGTTTTTTGCCTTTCCGGGTACAGTGACCGACGGACATCAGTTTATCGGAAAAGCCATCGCCTCAGGTGCTAAAACCATCATTTGCGAAAGTTTTCCTGAAGTGATATCAGCTGAGATCACGTACGTCCGGACCAAAAACGTCCGGAATATAGCCGGAAAAATGGCTGATGCTTTTTATGGTCACGTAAGTGATCATCTTACCCTGACAGGTGTCACCGGTACCAATGGAAAAACCACAGTCGCTACATTATTGTACGATTTGTATACGACTTTGGGTTATACCTGTGGATTGATTTCTACAGTAGAAAACAAAATCGGCAACAAAATTTTTCCTTCGACACATACGACACCGGATGTAATCAAATTGCACAGTTTGTTGGCAGACATGAAAAATATGGGTTGTTCTCATGTTTTTATGGAAGTGAGTTCACATGCAGTAGTTCAGGAAAGGATCGGTGGTTTGCGGTTTAAAGCTGCCCTTTTTACCAATATCACCCAGGATCATCTCGATTACCACGGAACCATGGAAAATTACATTAATGCCAAAAAGTTGTTTTTTGACCAATTACCGAAAGGTAGTTACGCTTTGGTCAATATAGATGATAAAAGAGGTCGTGTAATGGTTCAGAATACAGCAGCTGACGTCAAAACATATTCTCTTCGCACCATGGCTGATTTCAAAGGTGCCATCATTGACAATAATATCGTGGGTTTGTTGATGAAGATCAACGGAACGGAAGCCTTTTTTAAACTGATTGGTGATTTTAATGCATACAACTTACTTTGTGTGTACGGAACATCGGTTTTGTTGGGAGAATCACCGGTATCAGTGTTGACAGCTTTATCTTCACTACAGGGACCTGCCGGCAGGTTTGAACAGGTTCTGGATCCGGTCACAAAAACGTGTGGAATAGTCGATTATGCACATACACCGGATGCTTTGGACAATGTACTCGATACGATCCACAAGGTAAAAGATAAAAATGTAAAAGTTTTATCAGTTGTCGGATGTGGTGGAGACCGTGACAAAACCAAAAGACCACTGATGGCCGGAATTGCAGCTGAAAAATCAGATACCCTGATCATTACCAGCGACAATCCCAGGAGTGAAGATCCGGAGGCTATTCTGGATGACATGGAAGCCGGTATCACGGAACAACAGATGTCAAAGGTACTCAGGATTACCGACAGAAAAACAGCCATCAAAACCGCAGTGAAATTAGCCAGGGCCGGAGACATTATTCTCGTAGCCGGGAAGGGGCATGAAACATATCAGGAAATAATGGGAGTAAAGACTCCCTTTGACGATAAAAAGTTTTTGACAGAATTTCTGATCAAAGACCGGAAATAGCGAATCGGGTTGGATTCCTTTTTCTGAAAGATTTAGGTTCTATTATCATTCTCAGGTTGGTTTAACAGTTGCAGGAGGAGCTTTTTGGGAAAAGTTCTGAAAAACCTTCTGCGCTGTTAATTTTGAGAAAACAGACAAAAGAGTATTTATTATTAATTTATATACATGTTGCACTATATTTTCGATTTTCTGGACAAAGCATATAATATACCCGGAGCAGGTTTGTTCCAGTATATTACGTTCAGAGCAGGTGCAGCGATCATCCTCTCACTGATCATTACGATGATTTTCGGAGGAAGGATCATACGTTCTTTGAAAAACTTGCAGGTAGGAGAAACCGTCCGCGATCTTGGTCTTGAAGGCCAGAAGGTCAAGGAGGGTACACCGACGATGGGAGGTATCATGATTATACTTTCTATTCTGATTCCATGTATCTTGTTTGCCAAACTCAATAACATTTATGTTATTCTGATGATATTTACCACCGTTTGGATGGGAATTATCGGGTTTGCAGACGACTACATCAAGGTGTTCAAAAAAAATAAAGACGGTCTCAGTGGCAAAATGAAAATTTTTGGTCAGGTAATCCTTGGTTTGGTCGTGGGTATCACCATGATTATTTCCAAAGATGTTGTCATCAGAATGCCATTGGAAACGGCACAATCAGGTGGATATGAAATTACAAAAACATATTCTACCGTAGTGTCAAAGGTTAATGATGAAGCCAAAATTTTACAAATGGCTCACGTTAAATCCACATTGACCAATATTCCGTTTTACAAAGGAAATAATTTTGATTATAAATCCCTGATTTGGTTTATACCGGATAATTCGGGACTGATACTGTCCATTTTATTTTCATTAATTGTTGTATTTATCGTGACTGCTGTGAGCAATGCAGCCAACCTTACGGATGGTATTGACGGTCTCGCGGCAGGTACATCTGCCATCATCGGAACAACATTGGGTGTCTTTGCGTATGTGTCGGGTCACACCATCATAGCAGGATATCTTGACATATTGTTTATTCCTGATTCGGCAGAATTAGTGATATTTTCGGCTTGTTTTATAGGTGCGTGTATCGGATTTTTATGGCACAATTCTTATCCGGCAAAAGTGTTTATGGGAGATACCGGGAGTTTGACGCTCGGAGGTATCATAGCAGTTTTGGCGATATTATTGAGAAAAGAATTGTTGATACCTATTTTGTGCGGAATATTTCTTGTTGAAAATTTGTCCGTCGTACTCCAGGTATCCTATTTCAAATACACAAAGAAAAAATATGGCGAAGGACGCAGAATATTCAGAATGTCGCCTTTGCATCACCATTTTCAAAAGCTGGGTATGCATGAATCCAAAATAGTCACCCGATTCTGGATTATTGGAATCATGCTGGCTGTCATCAGTGTCATAACCTTAAAAATCAGATAATGAAAAGTGTTGTGATTATCGGTGGAGGAGAAAGTGGGGTAGGAGCTGCCTTATTGGCCCAAAAGATGGGCATGGAGGTATTTTTGAGTGATCATAGTCTTATAGACGAGAAGATAAAGGTTGAGTTAGTTAGCAAATCGATTCCTTTCGAAGAAGGGGGTCACAATTTTGACCGGCTGTTGGTAGCTGAGGTGGTTGTAAAAAGTCCCGGGGTTCCGGATCATGCGCCGGCCCTGCGCATGTTAAAAGAAAAGGGTCGGAAAGTAATTTCCGAGATTGAGTTTGGTTCTATGTTTTATTCGGGCTTTACCATTGCCATAACAGGTTCAAATGGGAAGACTACAACTTCGGGACTTTTTTACCACATTTTAAAAAACGCAGGCTTTGATGTTGAATTAGGAGGCAATTACGGAAAAAGTTTTGCCAGGATTGTAAGCGAGAGACAACCGGAATATATGGTTCTGGAAGTGAGCAGTTTTCAATTGGACAACATTGATACCTTCAGACCTGACATTTCCATGTTGCTTAATATCACTCCGGATCATCTGGACAGATATGACTACAAAATGGATTTGTACGCTGCCGCCAAATTGCGGATAGCAGAAAATCAGACAGAAAATCAATATTTTATCTACAATGGTGATGATATTGAAATTGTTTCAAGACTCAAAGAAAACACAACACAGGCTCAAAGGATACCTGTGTATGCCGAACAGTACAAAAACGGTTTGTTGACCCAAAACGGGAATGGTTATTATGACTTTGTATTGTTGGGGCGACACAATCTGCTCAACGGACAGTGTGTGGTGGAAGCCTGCCGGAAAATGGGATTAACAGAAAATCAGATCAACGAAGGTCTGAGTACTTTTGTCAACCTTCCTCACCGACTTGAAAAAGTAGATGTTATTGACGGAGTGACATACATCAATGATAGCAAAGCAACCAATGTGGATTCTGTGTATTATGCACTGGAGGCCATGAATAAGCCGGTCATCTGGATAGCAGGAGGAACAGACAAAGGAAATGATTATTCCGTTTTGTTGCCCTTTGCCAAAGAAAAAATAAAGGCCCTGATTTGTTTGGGAATAGATAATCAGAAATTAAAAGATGCCTTCGGAAGTCTGATTTCTGATATTTACGAAACCCAATCTGTGAGGCAGGCAGTGGTCATGGCACACGATTTCAGTGAATCAGGAGACATCGTTTTGCTTTCTCCGGCATGTGCAAGTTTTGATTTGTTTAAAAATTATATGGACAGAGGTGACCAGTTTAAGGAAGCTGTTTTGTCTTACAAAAATATTTGTGAATTATAAATTCAACAAGATTGTCAGTAGTTATCAATGCATATTCTCAATTAAAAGGTGACCGGGTAGTCTGGCTTATAGTCTCATTGCTCATCCTTTTTTCCCTTCTTGTTGTATATAGTACATCAGGCAGTGTAGTGTACAAGATGAATGCTGGTAGCAGTACCGAATATTATCTTGTACGTCAGTTGGTTTTCATAGCCATGGGGACCACATTGATGTATCTGGCCTACAGACTTCATTACATGTTTTATGCAAAGATCGCGCCAATTTTAATGATTATTGCGGTGCCTCTTTTAGTATATACTTTTTTGTTTGGAGTTGAGATCAATGATGCAGCAAGATGGATTAAAATTCCGATTCTTGATATGTCTTTTCAAACTTCGGATTTTGCAAAACTGGCTTTGATTCTGTATGTCGCCAGATCTCTGGCTATGCGGCAGGAATATATCAAAGAGTTTCGTAATGCATTTTTGCCGATTATTGTACCGATTGTAGTGGTCACCGGTCTGATTATTCCGAATGACCTTTCTACGGGCGCTTTGCTTTTTGCCACTTGTTTTTTGATGATGTTCATCGGAAGGATATCATTAAAATATGTTTTTTTACTCATATTGAGCGGAGCGCTTGTTTTTGGTCTGATATATTATATCGGTCTTCAGTTTCCGGAACATGTCAGGGTAGAAACCTGGGTTTCGCGGGTAGATGAATTTCTGAACTCTGATGGTGAATATCAGGTTCAGCAGTCAAAAACTGCCATCGCATCAGGTAGTTGGTTTGGTGTCGGTCCCGGAAACAGTATTCAAAGGAATATTTTACCATACGCGTATGCAGACTTTATCTATTCCATTATTTGTGAAGAATACGGGATGTTGGGAGGTTTTGCTATCGTTGGACTCTATTTGTGGTTGTTATTCAGAAGTGTCCGGTTGGTCACGAGAAGTCCCAAAACATTTGGAGCAATCCTGGCGATAGGATTGACACTCAATATTGTAGTTCAGGCTTTTGCCAACATAGCCGTATCGGTTCAGTTGGTTCCGGCTACAGGTTTGACATTACCATTAATCAGTATGGGAGGAACATCGTTTTTATTCACGTGTATCTCTCTTGGAATCATATTAAGCGTAAGTCGTTTTGTAGAAAAGTCTTACGAAGAAAATAGAAAAGTTGAAAATCTCAGTGTCGAAGATGAAAGTAATCATTAGTGGCGGAGGAACAGGTGGCCATATTTTTCCGGCCATCGCCATAGCAGACGCTTTAAAAGCTAAAGCGCCGGACACTGATATACATTTTGTCGGAGCGGCAGGAAAGATGGAAATGGAGTTGGTGCCCAAAGCAGGGTATCCGATCATCGGACTTCCTGTTCGTGGTTTTCAAAGGAAAATCACTTTGCAAAATCTTACTTTTCCGTTTAAAGTTATCTCAAGCCTTTGGCAGGCTTACCGGATGATGAAAAAATTTAAGCCGGATGTAGCGGTAGGTGTGGGCGGTTATGCCAGCGGACCGACGTTGCAGGTCGCAAACTGGATGGGAATTCCGTTCGTTTTGCAGGAACAAAATTCTTATGCCGGTGCAACAAACCGGATCCTGGGTTTTAAAGCCCATAAGATTTTTGTGGCTTACGAACACATGGATAAGTTTTTTCCGAAAGATAAAATTCTTTTTACCGGAAATCCTATCCGTGGAAAAATAAGTAATCAGGACACAAAAACCCGTGCAGAATCTTTGCAAAAATTGGGTTTACCTGCGTCCAATAAAACAGTTTTTATTTTCGGCGGAAGCCTGGGAGCAAAAACACTTAATGAAGCCATAAAAAAGGGACTGTCCGAAGGGATGATCCCGGCAAACCTGAATATTATCTGGCAAATCGGTAAGATATACTGGCCGGAATACAGTCAGCTGGAAATCATCAATCGACCCAATGTAAAAACATTCGCATTTATTGATGACATGCCACTGATGTACCAGGCTGCCGACCTAGTGGTCTGCAGAGCAGGTGCACTGACTGTTTCTGAGTTGGCTTTACTTGGCAAACCTGCAATATTGGTTCCTTCACCTGTTGTGGCTGAAGACCATCAGACTGCCAATGCAATGGCTCTTGTCGACAAAGGTGCGGCAGTATTGGTAAAAGATACTGACGCCGGTAAAAACCTGGTTCAAGCCATGATGCAACTGGTACATGACGACTCAAAATTGTCAGAGGTATCTTCACAAATCGGTTTTTTTGCCAAACCGGACGCCGCAATAAAGATTGCGGAAGAGATTTTGAAAATTGGTTCATCAAAAGTCAAATCTTGATATCATGGATTTGTCGAACTTAAAACATGTTTATTTTATCGGCATCGGGGGTATCGGAATGAGCGCCATTGCAAGGTTTTTTTTGCGGTTGGGCATTAAAGTGAGCGGTTATGACAAAACCGGAACTTTGCTAACATCCGAACTTGAAGCTGAAGGGATATTCATTCACTTTGACGACAATGTTTCCATGGTACCTGTTGATATTGATCTCGTGGTATACACACCAGCGATTCCTGCAGATCATCAGGGATTAAATTTTGTCAAAAGACAAAATCTTCCGTTGATGAAACGTTCTGAAGTTCTGGGATTGATCAGTCGTTCGAAAGTAGGTATTGCGATTGCAGGTACCCATGGTAAAACAACCACGAGTACGCTCACGGCTTTCCTTTTAGACAAAAGTGGTTTAAGGCCTTCAGCGTTTTTGGGAGGAATAGCTTCTGATTATCAAAGCAATTTTATCTCAGGAGACAGTGATCTGGTTGTTTTGGAAGCGGATGAGTTTGACAGATCTTTTTTACACCTGACACCAACCATCGCCGTTATTTTGTCAATGGATGCCGATCATCTCGACATCTATGGTCATCATGATAAGATGGTGGAAAGTTTTATTGACTTTGCCCGTCAGATCAAACCCAACGGTCTTCTACTGATTAAAAAGGGATTGTTGGACTTTTTTGATAAAAAGGATATAGATTTTCTTTCCGGAAAAGGAGTAATCATCAAAGAATTCGGAAGCGAAGGTTCAGATCTTTCGGTAAAAAATGTGATGGTAAAAAATGGTCAGTTCGTTTTTGATTTAACGGATGATGGTCATAACTCTGAAAACTGGATTTGTAATCTTCCGGGACGTCACAATGTTGAAAATGCATCAGTTGCTATAGGTATCGGAAGGTATCTGGGCGCATCTGAAAATGATATGAAAGATGCCCTTGCGAATTTTAAAGGCATAAGAAGGCGGTTTGAAATCATTCATAAAGGACCAAAAGTGGTTTTTATCGATGACTACGCACATCATCCCACAGAATTAAATGCTGCCATAAACGGAGTAAAAATGTTGTTTCCTGACAAAAAGATAACCGGTGTTTTTCAACCGCATCTATTTTCCAGAACCAAAGATTTTTACATCGGATTTGCAGAAGCTTTGGATGAGCTGGATGAAATTATCCTGATGGATATATACCCTGCCAGAGAATTGCCGATGGAAGGAGTAACCTCTGATATGATTTTCAGAGAAATGAAAAACCATCACAAAGTGTTAGTCTCCAAAACAAATCTTATGGAGACAATACAATGGAAGGATCTCGAAGTGATCGTAACGCTCGGAGCAGGAGATATCGATACTTTTGTTCCGGAAATTAAAAAGAAATTGGAATCATTATTTTTATAAATATATTAAATGTTGAAACGAATAAATAAAAACAAAGTCAGAAATGTCGCGATTTGGATGGGAATCCTTTTCGGGATAGGCGGGCTGTTGTTTCTGTCGGTTCAACGTAAAAGAATGGCTGCCGTTGACACAGTTGTCATTCATATCCAGGCTGCCGAAAGCGGTCGTCTGATACAGGAAAAGGAAGTAAAAGCTTTGATGGTAAAATCGTTGGGATTTTCTCCTGACAGGAAAAAAATCCGCTCTGTCAACAGTCAGAAGTTGGAAAGAGATCTGAAAAATGACGCCAGAATCCAACATGTTGATGTTTATTTTGACGCAAAAGACAGACTTCATATTGCTTTGGTACCTAAAGAAGTTATCGTCAGAATTACGGATAACAGAGGTTCGTCTTACTTTTTGGACGCCAAAGGCAAAAAAGTTCCTGTTGTACAGGGAAGTGCTGTACGCGTTCCGTTGGCAAATGGTTTTATTGATGCTTATCGCGAAGGATTTGATAAAAAGGAAGGTAAATCAGTTCTCAAAGATATTTTTAATATGATCCAATACATTCGGAATGATGAATTTTTGCATGCTTTGGTCGAACAGATTTATGTAGATGAAACCGGTGAAATCATTCTCATTCCTAAAGTCGGTAAAGAAAAAATTGTTTTTGGCGGAGCTGACCAGATGGACGAAAAATTTGACAATCTTAAAATCTTTTACCGGGATGGTATGACAAAGTTGGGATGGAACCGTTATCCCGTACTGAATGTAAAATTTGTAAATCAGGTTGTTTTGGTCGACGGAAAGCCGGAAGCCTCCCTGAATACAAGCGAAACAGCGATGAAAGTTCCTTCGGACAACGAACTTACAACGACCCAAAAAACAGATAATTGATATAATAACATAAACCGTATTCATAAATAAGAAGTATTCATCTTTAAATAAATGTACTATGACAGACCAAACAAAATTTAAAAACATGGCCGTCGCCCTCGACATCGGTACTACCAAGGTATGTGCTATTGCCGGCTATCTCAATGAGTATGGCAAACTCGAAGTGGTCAGCGTCGGAACGGTCAAATCTGAAGGCGTTTCCAGAGGGGTTGTGTCCAATATTGACAAAACCGTAAAAGCCATTCGGGAAGCTGTTGATATCGCTGAAAAGTCTGCCGGCTGTAAGTTTAAGCTTATCCATGTCGGTATTGCAGGTCAGCATATCAAAAGTTTGCACCACCACGGTTTGTTGGTCCGTCATGATTCAAATACAGAAATCAATCAAAATGATATTGATAAGCTGATCAAAGACATGTACAAACTGGTGTTGCCTCCCGGCGATAAAATCCTTCACGTTGTTCCCCAGGAATATACTGTCGACGATGAGCAGGATATATTTGATCCGATCGGCATGTCAGGTGTTCGTCTGGAAGCCAATTTTCACATCATCACCGGCCAGATTACGGCCAGCAGAAATATTCTGAGATGTGTTGAGAAGGCCGGACTTGAAGTCGCTGATGTCACTCTGGAGCCAATTGCTTCTGCTGCTTCTATCTTAAGTGATGAAGAAAAAGAAGCCGGAGTTGCCTTGATTGATATAGGTGGAGGCACGACGGATATTACGATATTTAAAGATGGAATTATCAGACATACCTGCGTCATTCCTTTTGGTGGCAATGTCATCACAAGAGATATTCGCGAAGGATGTACGGTAATGAATGAACAGGCTGAGAAGCTGAAACAAAAATTTGGATCTGCATTGGCGGATGAAATATACGATAACAGAATTATTACCATCCCCGGATTTAAAGGCAGAGATCATAAGGAGATTTCTGAAAAAAATCTGGCCAGAATTATCCAGGCAAGAGCTGAAGAAATTTTCGACTACGTTTTGTGGGAAATCCGAAGGTCAGGTTACGAAAATAAACTGATTGCAGGTCTTGTGTTAACGGGAGGTGGATCTTTATTGAAAAATATTGATTTATTGGCCGAGTATCACACCGGTCTGCCGGCGAGAATTGGTCACCCTGTCGAACATTTGGCTCACGGTTATACAACACAATTAGCTAGTCCGATTTATTCTACAGCAGTAGGTTTATTGAAATACAGCATTGATAATATTGCCAACGCTAAAAATGCTTACGTCGAAGAGTTTAAACAAATCACTTCAGTCATTCAGGAAGATAAAATTGAAAAGGTTCAACCCCGGGATTTGTACGAAGATCAGGACGAATCCGACGATATGTCTGATGACACAAAAGAAGGTAAAAAAGGAAAAGGAATCTTTAATAAGTTGTTTACTTTCACAAAAGATTTTTTTGAAACCGTTCCTGATTCTGAGTTTTAATCCATTGTTTGACGTTAAAAAATTGACATTATGATATTCGATATACAAAAAAATAACACATCCATTATAAAAGTGATTGGCGTCGGCGGTGGCGGCGGTAATGCGGTCGGACATATGTTCAGACAAGGGATCAACGGCGTGGATTTTGCCATATGTAATACAGATGCACAGGCATTGGAAAATAATCCGGTAAATACAAAAATAGCTTTGGGACCCAACCTTACAGAAGGACGGGGTGCCGGAAGTTTACCGGAAGTTGGCAAACAATCCTGTATAGAATCTATTGAAGATATCCGCAAATGGCTCTCTGACGGTACCAAAATGTTGTTTATCACAGCCGGAATGGGCGGTGGAACTGGAACAGGTGCCGCTCCGATCATTGCCAAAGTGGCCAAAGAAATGGAAATCCTGACAGTAGCTATTATCACTTTACCTTTCAAATTTGAAGGGATGAGAAGACAACGTCAGGCTTTGGAAGGTTTGGATCAGCTGAAAAAAAATGTAGATTCAATTCTGGTGATTTCAAATGACAAATTGCGTGAAATGCACGGTAATTTAAGTTTGAC
Organism: Saprospiraceae bacterium; assembly: GCA_022842725.1. GTDB lineage: Bacteria > Bacteroidota > Bacteroidia > Chitinophagales > Saprospiraceae > OLB9. The sequence goes on along the minus strand of JALHOZ010000011.1, from coordinate 77,942 downwards.
AGCCGCTTTCGGTCAGGCAGACAACATCCTCACCACAGCTGCAAAAGGAATTGCCGAAATTATTACCGTTCCGGGTTATATAAATGTTGACTTTGAAGATGTCAATACTGTCATGCGCAATAGTGGTGTAGCCATTATGGGTACAGGTGTGGCAGATGGTGAGGACAGAGCCCGAAAAGCCATCCATGAAGCATTAAATTCTCCTTTGTTGGAAGATAATGATATCCGTGGTGCTCAACACATCCTGTTGAATATCACGTCCGGAACCATGGAAGTAACCATGGATGAAATCGGCGAAATCACTGATTATGTGCAGGAAGAAGCCGGTTATGGTACGGATTTGATCTGGGGTAATTGTAATGACGACTCTTTGGGAGAAAAAATCATCATTACACTGATTGCTACCGGATTTGAAGGAGGAAGTTCCAAGAAAAAAGAATTTTCTTTTCAAAAAACAGATTCGACCAAACAGGAAATAAAAAGAGTTCCTCTTGAAAAACCATTTTCTGTTGTTATCGAAGAAGATGAATTTGAAATGGAATTTGATAATGGTAGTGCTGCAACAGTTTTTGAATTTGAAGATGTTCCGCAAAATATTTCCCATTCAGGAAACAAACAAAACGGAATGGAAGACAGATCAAGAACAAATAACCAAAACGAAAGAGATCATAAAGGTCAAAGGGTTTTGAGTGAAGAGTTGAAAGCAAAAAGAGAAGCAGATTCTGCCAGAAGAGAGTTTTTGCGCAAAGCCAACAGCAAGCCGCTTGATAATCCTAAAATCATTGCAGATCTTGAAAATGTACCGGCATACGCCAGAAGGAATGTTGTCCTCGAAGAGGAAACACAACATACCGCTGTTCAAAAGTCAAAATATTCTGTGAATATGGAGGATGACGGCACGGTGTTTATTTCCAACAATAGTTTTTTATATGACAATGTAGATTAATCATCTGCATAATGTCCATGCCTGCCCGTACAGTGATGTACACCTTTACCGGTATTGCAGGTATATAACTTTGGATTTTCGTCTTTATTATATCATCTCCAGAAGATGAGTTTGGTTTATTCATTACGGGTCAAGGCTCCCCGCCTGGCCCTTTTTTTATTTTTAAAACTTACAAAACTGCATTTGTACTTTTGTTTTTTTTCTGATATGATGTATAAATATTTTAATTGATTCATATACAAACATAAAATTATTGTATATTTAACCCATTAAATAACAAGTTTATATCCTTGATTATGAGGTATGCAATACAATGTATTTTAGTTTTTGTTTTGTTTTTTGTACTTTTTGAGGCCAACGCTCAGCCGGCATTTCCGGGTGCTGAAGGATTTGGTGCTTCTGCTTCCGGTGGAAGAGGAGGCAAAGTCATTTATGTAACCAATCTCAATATTTCAGGTCCGGGTTCTCTGTCTGAAGCTTTACAAACAGAAGGACCGAGATACATTTTATTTAAGGTGAGTGGTGTCATTCCCGGTACCCTTTCAATACCGGCAGGCAGAGGTGATTTTACCCTTGCCGGACAGACATCACCTGCTGGCATTATTTTGCGTGGCCTTGAAATGTATAATGAATCACAACCTTCAGTGTCTAATATTATTATTCGTCATATACGCTCCAGAATAGGAGACAGAACAAAATTTCCCACTACAAATTGGTTGGCTGAAGATGGTATTACACTCGGGGGTGTTCATAATGCCATGATAGATCATTGTTCTTTCCAACACGCAGCGGATGAAGCTGTCGATATATCAAGGTCAGGGAGGTTGACAATCCAACATTGTATTTTGGGAGAAACTTTGGGAGGACATGCCAATCTCGGAGGTATGTTGATCAATTATTCTGAAAGTTCTTCCGTCCTTGATAGTATCAGTATTCATCATAATATTTGGAATCGTATTGGTGGCAGGATGCCTGAAATATCATGCGAAACACCTTTTTGTAACGGTAAAACCATTCATATTGAATTGTCCAATAATCTGTTTTGGGATCCGCAGATTGAACAATGGTATGAAGGAAATACAGGGTTTGGTGGGCAGTTTTTTGTAAAGATGAATGCGGTAAAAAATGTTTCAATTGCCAGACCAACTTACAGCAATGGTATGTTTCATCACGATCTGTTACATTTTACTCAGAATCAATTATTTTTTTCTGGTAATAAGCTAAATCTTTATCCTCAATATACCGATTACGATTTGTTTTATTGTTGTAATGATTTCCCGGATGGCCACCCGAATACTGATTTTGGAATTGCCAACCGGTCTAATCAAAGGTTTTTGTTTCCGGAAATCGGTTACCATTCGATGGCTGAGTTAGTGGATTATATCGGACAACATGTTGGAGCTTTTCCCAGAGATCAGATGGACCACAGGATGATGATGCCTGTCCTTCAAAATCAAATGTTGTATCTTCCTGTTGATCAGGCCGGAGCAGACGATGCCTTTTTGGTGGAAAATAATGTTTTACCCCCGGCGGATGGAGATAGCGACGGAATGCCGGATTATTGGGAAGAGGTCATGGGCGGCAATCCTTTAGTTCAGGATCATAATTTGACTACTTTTTCACAATCAGTGACCGGAACGTCAGGTTATACCAATCTGGAATGTTATCTGAACTGTTTGTCGGATGCTTTGGTCAACGGTTATACTAGTTCAAATTGTCAGATTGAGGGTTTTCCTACTTTTGTTCAAAATGACATATGGTATCCCCAAACTTTACGCATCATACCCAACCCCGGATTTGATGAGATCCGGTTGAGTTTTGATAAAAATGGTTTTGCTGCATCATTTGATATAGAAATCTTTAATATGTTTGGTAAATCAGTAAAACAAATATCATCTTATCAGGCAGATACAAAAATTGATGTTAGCGAACTGACAGGTGGTTTGTATATTTTGTCGGCCAAAGATCCTGTGAATGGGGAAGTGTTATCTTCTGAAAAATTCGTTATTTCAAAATAAAGGAATAAAAAAAGCCTTTTCAGTTATTTTTGAAAAGGCTTTTTAAATTATTTACGTCCGCTTACATACAATTCTGATCGTAAAAATAAACGTGTTGTTCGAAGTTCTTCCAATCTTTTTTGGTACCAACTTCTTTTTCCAATTCTTTACAATTTCCATAAATATCTTTCCAGATTTTTCTGTATTCTTTGCTTAATAATCTGAACGCTTTGTCATTACCTTTTTTAATATAATATGATTTGTCAATTCCTCCTGCAACGGTCATACCTCCTACTCCGATGGAAGCGGTTTCGGCAGCATAAGGGTCATGAAAAACTTTGATTTTGCTGGCAAAGCCCGGATTGACCAATTGCATCAGCAATTTCATTGTTTTCTTTTTAATCTGTACTTCACAATTTTCGAAGTAAACGTAACCTTCTTTGACGTATTCCTGATGTAAAGACCTGTCTTTTTCCAATTCATTCAGATTTGAAATTTTGTCATTGAACTTTGCTAATTTGTCAAATCCACTTGGTGGCAAAAACATGCTTTTGATATCATCAGGCTTTAATGTTCTTTTTTGACCATCTGCAAGTTTTACATTAATTTGAAGAATCAAACCTTTTTTTCTTTTGATTTTATCGATGGTGGCAACAAGTTCTTCACCATTGCTCATTGTAAAATAGGATTCCTTGTTGTTAGAAAATAAATCGTAACCTTGGAGAAAACTTTGTCCAAAAGACGAGGTGATGGTAACAAAAAGGAAAAATAATAAAATGCTTACATTTTTCATGGAATTTGTTTTGTTTTAAGTTAAAATAAAAATGATTGATAGGGCAAAAGTAACATTTTACCTTGAAAGTGAGTTTTTTTCTCAGTTAATTTTATATAACTCCTGATATCTGTCCAATTATTAAAGAGTAAAAAGGGATTTAATTTTTAAAATAGTCCGCCCATAAAATCATGGGTAAAGTTTGAAATCCTGCTTGATTATTATTAGACATGTTATCATGGGTAGTTGTATAACCGCTAACTTTTTAGCTATTACAAGGTTAAATGATTGGATGCTTTATTATGGCTATGTTTCGGTGGTGGACATGATTTTTTCCTAAAATTGTGTTAATTTTTTTAAAAATCAGACTTTTAAGGAACTAAGTACGTAATTTTATAGTTTGATATTTACGTTTGTACAAAACAGGTTTGATATGGTTCATGTAAACTTTATTTCCAAAGTAAAAAGTATGATACCTGGTGTTTTTACCGGTATTTTGATAGCTCTGAGTATTTTTGCTTTTGTGTATTTATATATACAAGATCAAAATATTAGTGTCGAACACAAACCATTATTATCCGTTGTAACCTTTGAAGAGGGTCTGATTGGTACTCTGGCAAAAGCTGTAAAAGTACTGTTTGGTTTTGAAGTTTAAGTTTTCATAAATAGAATTTTAAGTAGTTAAGAAAGAAGGCAGAACAGTGTAGATGTTCTGCCTTTTTTTATATGACACAGGTCACTGTTTTAATCCTGTAAGTTTATTAATTTTGTCCTGTAAATTGTTTTTTTTAGTTGGTAAACTATATTTTTGTTTTTGTTTAATCCAATTTATGATAAGGATATTCGGAGTTTTGGTTTTATTGGCGCTGTTCATACAACCTTCTTTCAAATCTTCGCCTCTCAAAGATCCGGGCACAGAAAAGGAATTGGGTGAGTTGCTCTTTTTTGATCCCATTTTGTCATTGGATAGTACCATTTCTTGTGCGACATGTCATAAACCGGAATTTGCTTTTGCGGATACGGTTGCCATCAGTCCCGGGGTAGGGGGTGTCCTGGGTAGAAGAAACGCTCCTTCCGTAATGAATATGGCTTTCCGTAGCATTATGTTTTTTGATGGTCGTGCACCTTCCTTGGTGGATCAGGTACATTTTCCAATAGAAGACCCTATGGAAATGAATTTGAAAATGAAAGATTTGGTTGTCCGTCTTCAGAATCATAAACAATATAATAAGTGGTTTTACGATATTTATCAAACGCCACCAAACGAAACCAATATTGCAAAGGCTATAGCTGCATTCGAAGAGAGTCTTGAAACCGATGATTCGCCTTTTGACAGGTATATTGCCGGCGACAAAACGGTTTTGTCAGAATCTGCAAAAAGAGGAAGAAAGCTGTTTATCAGTGACAAAACCAAATGTTTTGATTGTCATTTCGGACCCGATTTTACCGGGGATGAATTCAAAAATATCGGTTTATACGATGAAGTAAAATATAAAGATAAGGGAAGATTTGAAGTGACCGGATTAAAGGATGATCTCGGAAAGTTTAAAGTTCCCGGTTTGCGTAATGTTGCAGTCACAGGTCCTTACATGCACGATGGTAGTTTTAAAACCCTAAAAGAAGTGATTGAGTATTATGACAATCCAAAATCTATGGTGGGTCATGCTATCAATATGGATACCCTCTTGCTCAAACCTTTAGGTTTGACTTCGGAAGAAAAGGAAGACCTTGAAGCATTTCTGATTTCTTTAACAGACTATCGCTTTTTAAAGGCTGAAAAATAGTTGTTTTTTTTCTCAGGATCAAAAGTTTTCCGGAAGGTGTTATTGTTTTGTGGTTTGAAATAGTCCCATCCAGACAGCGCCACTTTTTACATAATATAATGCATTTTCCTTTGAATATATATTAAATAAGGAATCCGGTGCATCATTATGAATATTAGATAACAATAAATATTTTGTTTTTTGTTGTCCTGAATTCACGAAACAATCTGTGGATTCGTTTAATTTCCAATATTTTTCCAGTGATAAAAACGGAAAAAAGGTTGTCACTTCTTTTTTTTCAATACCCTTTATTTTTAAATATTTTTCCATATCATCATATAATGAAAATACCGGTCTGAAACTAAGACTGGAGTCCCATCCTTTTGAAACTCCATTGGGATAAACCCAGAAATGTCCGGTGATCAGACACAAAGCCAAACCTAAGGATATTCTTTTTTTTAGCACAGAGGTGAGACCCGATTGATATAGAAGATGAAGGGAAGCAATTAAAAAAATCAGGTATAAAGGCATATAATACCGGTGAGCAGTAAGACTTTGAAAACCTATAGTAACCCCTGCCAGGACGAGAGTTGTCAAGATTCCTGATACAAACATAAAATTGGTGGTAAACCCGAATGATCTTTTTTCTTTTTGTAGAATATAAATCAAAAGTATAAAAATACCCACTCGTCCAAAATCAAGCATACGCCACACAAAAAGTCCGCTGTTGTACAATATTCCTGAAAAACTGACTTTGGTAAAGCTGGGTGACCAGGGAGAGTCTTCATGAAATCCGATCCATGCGCTTTTTTGATAATGATACCCCAAAAACAAAAGAACAGCAATCATGCCGGGTAAAAAAGCCGGTATCATTTGGAAGGATTTTTTGTTCTTTTTATCCTGAAACCAAATCAAACCAGCAGAGGCAAATAAAGCCCCGGCGACCATAAATCCCCTTAGACTGATTAATGAAAGTACCAGAACAAATACTGATAGTAAAACAGCGTTATTTTTTTGATAATACAACCAAACGGATAAAAAAGAAGCAACCAAAATAACATCAGGGGAAATTAACGTGATCTGTGCCAGCAGGGTTGGTTCCAGACACACGATGAATAACATCAAATATCTGTAGTTTTCGGAGCAATAGATTGTCGTTAGCCTGAAAATTACATATATAATCCACAACACCCAGGGTAACATAGCAAGATGAGAAACAAATAATGTTTTTCCGAAAATATCCCACCAAACAGACAGATACAACCCAAATAGCGGAAAGTGTCCACTATCAATTTCATTGGGAAGAAGCAGCGAAAATTCACTTGCTTCGTAAAAAAAATGTGCTTGTTTGGAACCTAATTGAATGGTATCCCAGAAAAAAAAGTCGTTAACACTCGAAGCCCACAAACAAATATACAGCAATACCAAAAAGGTATAAACGATATTAGTTCGGGAAAACTCCATGTTAAAAATCCATAGGTGCTCGTTTAACCGTGTAAAAATGGAGCCATGGCAATATAGAGACCGCAACCGGCAATATACCCTATAAAGGCATATAAGGTTATATTTTTTAAATACCAAATAAAGTTAATACGTTCCATACCCATTGCAGCTACTCCTGCAGCAGAACCGATAATTAGCATACTTCCCCCTGTACCTGCGGCATAGGCTATAAAATGCCACACACTGTGGTCAATCGGAAAAGTATACATTCCCATAGAAGCAGCTACCAAAGGAACATTGTCTATAATTGCAGACGTAATACCTAAAAATATAATTACAATATTTTGGTCTGGTATAGCTTTTTCCAATCCCTGAGCAAGATATTGTAAAGTGCCAACGCCTCCGACAACCATAGTCTCTAATGCAGCAACAGCCATTAATATACCTAAGAAAAAAAGAATACTTGACAGCTCAATTCTGGAAAGTGCCTTATGTGGAGAATATTTATGTTTGAGTTCTTCAGTAAAATTTTCTTCAGGATGAATATATTCTGAAACCAGCCAGACAACGGCAAGACTCAGCATCATTCCTACATATGGAGGAAGGTGGGTAATTGTTTTAAAAATGGGAACAAAAACGATCATAAATAGCCCCAGAATAAGCATCGTTTTACTGCTTAATAATTTACCTTGATAATCCTCATCATTTTTTTCAATTACCAATTCACCATCAAACATTTTTTTGCGAAGTGCAAAAAACAACGGTACAACGGTACAAATAATAGATGGCAAAATGAGATTGACTATAAGGTCACCTGTAGAAACCTTTTTACCTATCCACAACATGGTCGTAGTTACATCTCCAATAGGAGACCACGCTCCACCCGCATTGGCTGCAATAATTACTAAACAAACGTACCATAATCTTTCATCTCGGTCTTTGATTAATTTCCTTAGGAGACTAATCATAATAATGGTAGTCGTAAGATTGTCGATTATAGAGGAAAGAAAAAATGTTATTATGGTAATAATAACCATTAATTTTCGCTTATTTTTTGTTTTTATTGATTCTTTTAAGACCTCAAAACCTCTGTGCATATCTATAAGTTCCACAATGGTCATGGCACCGATTAAAAAGATGAGTATTTCAGCAATTTTACCTATGTGGTGGATAAGGGTCGCAGAAAAGAAATCCTGTCCTTCAACAATTTTAACAGGGTCTGTCACGCCAAAAAGTGTAGATGTATGAGCATGACCATCTATGATTTCCAACAAACCATAATTATACCCCAGGGCAACTAAAGCCCACATGATGGCACCCATCATAAGAGCCGGCACAGTTTTGTCCAACTTCAGCGGATGTTCAAATACAATCGATAAATACCCTATAACAAATACTAAAATTACTGCTGCTATCATATTATGCTGATTAAAAAGCGGCGCAAAGGTACATATTAGTTTATTAATAATATTATTATGATAAATATAAATTTATCAGATTTTGAAAGTTTTTACCATAATATGCTGATCTATATAGACCCTAAGTTTAAAATTGTGGTTGTTCTGTAACAAAAGCTAATTATGATGTTACATATAAAAGTAATAAAACTGAAATTTTGGATTTTTACTTTAGAATTTTTGTTTAGTTGGTCATCATTTGAATAAGTTTGACGATAAATCCTCTGTCAGGTGGTAGTGTAGAACTGTTTGACCAGAAATATTCTATGGTTCCGACTGGAAATACACCTATGAGGATATTTTCAATACCGACACCGTACTCAACATAATGTCCGGAAACCGGATTGTACAGATAATTGGCAGAAACCATGGTCTTCATGCTGGTTTTTTTTAATAAGGGGATCTTATCCATTATAAAACCATTAAAATGATGTTTCCAATGTATTCCTGCGTAATAATCTGCTGTACTGTATGTATAGAATGGCAATAAAACATACATATTATTTCTGTTACCATCAGGAATTACCCATTCGTTGCCAAAAGGATGTAAATAGTCCTGAAAATAGAATGGTTTATTCAAAACACTTCCCGCCCATTCAACATGCCAGGATGAAAAACCATACCGGCGCATATTCAGATAACTGTCTTCAATGCGGATTCTCATCGTGTAAAACGGTTTTTTTCCGGATTCCAAGGGTACACCGATATTGTTTTCTAAATGAATTTTAGGATATTTTCCTTCTTCGCGTACCCGCATATTAGGGTAAGAACTGTAGGTTTGTCCGGGTGTCCACGTAAAATCTGCAGAAAACCGCGCAATCTGATGTCTGGAATAGGTGGAAAAATCAGCGACATTTTTTGGTACATTGGTCTCATAAACCCTGTTTGGGAAAAAGAACGAAAAATCTGAACTTTTGTCAACTTTCCATCGTTCAGCCCACTCAAGATAACCCGCAAAAGTCAAACTATTAAACAATTCCCTTTCATATCCGACCCGGACAAAATTTTTGCCATACAGTCGGATATAATTGAGTTTATAAAACAAAGATGACCAGGTGTTCGACCTGAGTGATATCGGATGTCTTTCATCATATTGTTCATATTTTTTTCCAAAATCCAAATAATATCTTCCCAACATTTTGGGATCATATAATCTTGAAACTGAAAGCGAAGGTTTCCACAAATTGTCGGAAAAACCATACACCACCAATGGTTTCACAACCCAATTCCGGGTAGTACTGTCATATTTTGTATAGTTTGGGTTGAAATAAATATTCCATCCTTCCACAACATTAAATCTGATGAAGGACAAAGGTTCCGGATAGTTGATTTCAAAATTTTTATACCTGTTTTTGTACGAATATCCCAGTAAAATATTATTAAATTTAAATTTATTGCTTTTCCTGTCCATCGAATCAAGATACGCTTTGGAATTCCATATTACCTGAAGGGAGTCTTTTTTGCGGTAATCTTTGCTTTCTTCTTCTGTCAGGGGAACCGGCCTGTTTTGAGCCCAATACAAAGAATCCTGTTTCAATGCATCTTTATCAACCCTGAAAACCTCTTTTTCTTTGAATATAGACGTAAGGTCGGTTGTTGTGTTATAGTTTGAAAAAAAATAAGTAAAATTTCCGCCAATAGTAAAACCTAAAAAGCTTCCTTTAAAAAACATAGTCTGATTAAATAAGGGCCATTCACCGGAGGAAAGCGGCAGAAAAACCTGTTTATACCGCATGGTATCAATCAAAGGAATTTTTAATGTTTTTCCGGAAACGGCTACGTCAGCACTATGAATATTCCAACTGTCGCCTACGATGTAAATCAAACCACTCATTAAAGGAGATACATTATTTTTTGGGATAATCAGAATTTTATAAAGCGTTCGTCCTGCTTCATCAATGGTCATTTGTTGCAGTTTGTAGTCATATTCAGAAAAAGCATTGTCAGCAATAGGTGACATCACCGATCTGCCCATTTCTATAAAATTGTCGTACAAATCTATTTGGGCAAAGGCATATTTATTGGCTGTAAAAAGGCTGTTTGATCCCGAATTTTTAATCGAAATCATTACTTCTTTGGTTTTGTCGGGATACTGATAATAAAATTTTGTCTGAGATTCACTCAGATAAAATATACCTTGTCGCAGGCTGTCCAAAATACCACCCATGTCATTGATTTCTGTACCCATCAAAACTTCAGGTGCTTCTAGAATTTTTACCAGACCTTTGACATAAAGCTCAGCTTCGTATTGTTTTATCCAATATTTATGAAAATTTCTTTTAGCAATGGCCTGACGGATCACAGGATATGCAGGGTCTTCCCGGTTGGCTGAAATTACCACTTCACCGATTAATGCATCATCTTCTTCAAGCTGAATGTTTAGTACTATCTTTTTACCTTCATATGAAACGGTTTTTTTAACCATTTTATAGCCGACATACTGAAATTGAACAGGGATTTGACCGCTTCCCTCGGGAAAAAATTCGTATATTCCGTTTTCATTAGAGACGGTTCCTTTGGTTGTATTTTCCTGATAAACAGAGGCGTAGGGTAGGGGAACCCCTTTTTTGTCCGTTATTAAACCGGTGATCTGGCCTGAAATATCATCGACCGGCATGACAACAAAAAACATCACCAATACAAAAAGTAAGCAAACGTTGCTGAAACGGCTTGAAAATGTACCAGGTATATTCATTTGTTTGGAAGTATGTGGACCAGTACAATCAAACAAAAAAACCGTTGTAAGGGTTTAAAAATCGACTTTGATCCTTAGATTGATTCGACGGCCTGTCAGGTTATTTGGCAACGAATATTCTACATTGCTCAGGGTTTTAATCCAATTGACGGAGGCCTGATTTTTTGTATTTAAAAGATTGAAAGCTTCCAGACTCAACCACGTATTTCTCGTGAATCTAAGCCAATGATTTGGTTTTCTTCCGATCCATTCTTCTTTCCACAATTGAAAAGAAAAGCCCAGATCGACCCTTCGGTATGGTTTTAAACGGAATACATTTCTGAATTCCAGATTATTTTCTCTGGGTCCAAACGGTAGCCCTGTGCCAACGGAAAAATTAAGATTTACTTTAATGTTTTCATTTTTAGGAAGATAATCCTGAAAAAACATGTTAATGGTAAACAGCTGATCGGTAGGTCTTGGTGCATCTTTGACGACAATAGGAACCCTGATGGAATCAACGACGCCGAGTGTCTTATGTTCTATTCCATTGATGGCTTCCCGGGCCCGCAGGAAAGAAAAGTTGACCCATGATTCAGCGCCTTTGACAAATTCACCATTTATTCTGAAGTCAAGACCGGTGACGTAACCTGTGGCATTGTTTTCGCCGGCATAACGTATCCGAACATTGTCAATTTCATAAGAAACAAGATCATCCAACCTTTTATAATAGATTTCACTGATGATTTTGAAAGGCCGGTTGCTTACGGCTTCCCAAATAAAATCATAAGCAACACCACCTACAATATGCAGTGATTTTTGAGATGCCAGATCAGTATTGACACTTCCGTCTTTTCTTCTCATTTCCCGATAGAAAGGTGGTTGCACGTAATATCCTCCGGAGAGTTTAAATGCCACATCATTGGACCATTGTACCGGTTTATACAAGATCTGCATTCTTGGGCTGACCAAAAATTCTGTGTTCAGATGATGGTAGGAAAACCTGCTTCCCAATGTAATTTTCCATTCATGTTTTCGGTTTTCATAACGATATGTATTCTGAATGTAAGAAGTGACTTTGTGATTTTCAATGACATTATGCGCTCTGACTACATTTTGAAGCTCTATTTCATTACCTAAATAGGGAATATTATAATCTGCTGAATCGAGCCTTTCCCATTCTTTGAGAAAATCTTCAAAATATTCGTGCTGGTACTTGACTGACCATTGGATAAAATGTCCTTTAGATACACCTGATATTTTGGGAGCATTAAACTCGATTCCTCCTTTGTATTCTGCATTATATACGGTATTGAACAAAAAGTTTCTGGCATTCAGGTGTTGGGTTCCGGAACCTAACAGCGCCACTTCTTCGCCTGTATTTTCACCCAGGCTGGCTTCTTTTTGAGAAAGACGATACTGCCCGATGATATCAAATTTTTCGTCTTCATTGGCCCGGTATGCAGATACCAACCATTTCATATAAAGCGGGTTTTTACGGTTTTCAGGCACCCATGTCAATGACAAACCACTCATACCGTATGTAAATTCGTCTTGTTCCTGGCCTTCAAAATTAGTGTTTAATTCGATTTGAAAGGCAAAATTTCCGCTCGAGCTTCTTCCTGACGAAGGTATAAAATTGTAGACACTTTTGTTGAAATTGGCAATCAATCCCAGCTGTAGTGCTTTCGTAAGATCATAGCTGAGATAAGTTTGAATATCGCTGAAAGATGGGACATACTCTCCTTTTATGTCCTGACTTCCGAGGAGGTAGGCATTACTTTTGTATCTGGCACCAATGAGGTATCTGAATTTGTTGTATGCGTTGGCACCTACTCTTTTACTCCCTTCAATGTGAGCAGTACCACCCAAAAAACTGGCTCCGACGCTTGCTCTGAACTCTTCAGGTCTTTTGTAGCGGATGTCAAGGACAGAAGCCATTTTATCACCGTATTTTGATTCAAATCCTCCGGATGAAAATTCGAGATCGCGAATCAGGTCTATATTCGGAAAACTTAATCCCTCCTGTTGTCCTCCGCGGATCAACTGGGGTCTGAATATTTCAAAATCGTTGACATACACCAGGTTTTCGTCGTAGTTACCGCCACGCACGTTGTATTGAGAACTTAGTTCTCCACCGGAACCTGCACTGACTCCCAAGGCAATACTCGGCAAAACACTTTCAAAATTGCCTGATGCATTGGGCAGTAGTTTTAATTCGGTCACTTCCTCGCGGACGTTGCCCACATCTTCAATTCTGCCGGCCTTTACGGTAATTTCCAGATCAAGCGCTTTGGGAACCATTTTGATATTTATGTTCCTTTTTATACCGTCATCCAGCGGATTGATGTCGAGGAATACATCTGTATATCCTATCCTTGAAAAAACAATTTTTATTTTTACTCCGGTATTTACTTTAATGGAATACTGTCCTTTTTGATCGGATTCCACCACATTTTGGGTACCTGCCACATTGACCGTTACAAAATCAATTCCCTGATTGCTGTCAATATCTCTGATGATACCGAAGATTGTCGCTTGTTGGGCTGTTACAAATACAAAAGGGATGATCTGTAAAAAAAGGTATATGATAAATCGCATAAAAATCAATGTAGTTGGATAGTAAACGGTTTTCAGGCATACAAAGTATGTATACCGAGATTTTTAAGATGATAAACCGTTTGATGTGGATTGTCTGAGGCAAAAACACTGTTTCCTGCTACCAGCACTCGTGCCCCTGCCTGAAGGAGAGATTCTGCATTTTGCAGTCCTACGCCTCCGTCGACCTCAATGAGTACAGGCAGATTTTTTATGGTTATCATTTCACTGAGTGCTTTTACTTTTAACAGGGACTGGTAGATAAATTTCTGACCACCAAAACCAGGATTGACACTCATAATGACGACGATATCACACAGTTCCAGGACATCTTCAAGCAGAGCAACAGGTGTATGCGGATTGAGGGCGACTCCTGCCAAAGCTCCTGTTTTTTTGATTTGTTCCAAGGTCCGGTGTAAATGGGTACATGCTTCATAATGGACACTGATATTGTCAGCTCCGGCATCTCTGAATGATTCAATATATCGTTCCGGTTTTTCGACCATGAGATGAACGTCCAGAGGTTTTTTAGCCGTTTTTTTAATGACTTTGACAATGTCGGCTCCGAAAGAAATATTGGGAACAAAGTTGCCGTCCATGATATCAACATGAAACCAATCTGCTTCGGTTTCATTGATCATTTCAATATCTCTTTCCAGATTGCCAAAATCTGCTGCGAGAACCGAGGGAGCGATCAGGTGTTTCATATCAATTATTTTTTGAATGTACAAAGGTATGGATATTTCAAGGTAATCAGGTCGTTTTTTTATAGGAATAACATAGAAGGAAGTCTTTTTTAAAAAACATTTATAAAAATGTATAAAAACAAAAAAGGAGAACAATTTGTCCTCCTTTTGCTAAATTCATTTTTCGTTATCACTTACAAAATTGGTTTTTGGTAAGTACAACCCGAATGACTATTCTTCTTCACTATCAGCGACTTTGCCGCCATCAAGTGCATCTTGCAATGCTTTCAGTTCGTCCCATTTGCCTGCTGCTGCAAGAGCTGCCTGCTCAGGCCATGTTCCCGGATCATGAGTTGCAAAGTTTGAACCTGCATCAGAAAGGATGTTTCTCAGATTATCCACATCTGCTGATGCTAAATCAGCAAACGTAACGATACCTGCATTTACAAACAATTCTGCAATTTTAGGACCGATACCTTCAATTTTTGCAAGGTCATCTGCTTTAACTGCAGGACTTGCTTTAGGAGCCGGTGTTTCTTTTGCTGCCGGTTTTGCATTTGCTATTTTGGCAACTGTTTCTTTTACTTCGTCCAATCTGGGCAATATACTGACATAGTTTTTGTTGTCTTTTGCTTTTCTGAAAGACACAACACCGTCAATTTTTGCATGTAAGGAAAAATCTTTACCCAGGTAAGTGTTTTCACCAGGATGGAATTTTGTACCTCTTTGTCTAACGATAATATTTCCGGCAATAGCTTGCTGACCGCCGAATAATTTAACGCCTAATCTTTTACTTTTACTGTCACGTCCGTTATCCGAACTACCGACACCTTTTTTGTGAGCCATTATCTTCTATTTTAAGGTGATGAATAAACCCGCGATCAGGCGGAGATGGAATCAATTTTAATTTTAGAAAAACACTGTCTGTGACCGTTTTTCTTTTCGTACCCTTTTCTTCTCTTTTTCTTAAAGACGATGACCTTGTCACCTTTTACTCTCTCTAATACCGTTGCAGATACAGAGGCGCCACTTACTACCGGCGTACCTACTCGTACACTTCCGTTGTTTTCAATCAGGAGAACCTGATCAAACTTTACGGATGTGCCGGGCTCGGCTTCTAACTGGTGGACAAAAAGCTCCTGACCTTGTGCCACTTTGAATTGTTGACCAGCTATTGTTACGATTGCGACCATGATGAAAAAATTTTAATTTTGAAAAATGGCTGCAAAGGTATAAAATATATTTCAACTTACCAAAAGAAAATGCCTAAAAATCTTGATTTTAGGGAATAATTTCCTGAAAATACAGGTTTTTTATGATTTTGTTTTCTTTTGTTTGCCTTTCATCAAAGCCATTCGTTGTTCATTGGTCAGAACACCCTCTACAAGGGGAGCGTATTCATGATCAATTTCATCTCTTCTTTTGGATACTTCTTCTTTTGTCATGCCTGCATGCCAGGAAGCATAAACTTTGGCAAATTTTTCTTTAAATAATGTTTGGATCTTTGTTTTTTGCTCATTGCTCAATTCTAAAGCCGGAGTGTTTAGAGATTTTTTGATTTTTGACATCTCAATGTTCAAAAACTGATTTTCAGTAATTTCCGGATTTTGTGAGAATGAAGTAAAACCAATCAGTAAAAAGAAACTTAAAAGAAAATATTTCATGGATTTATTTTTTAATTTTAATAAGACACATTTAGGTTTGGTTATTTATACATCATTTATTTTGCCGATATCTGCCAAAACAGAATAGATATTGTGGAGCTATTCTGTTTTGTGTATTAAGTACCGACACGTTTTCAGATAATATAAAATATACCATTCACAAGACTCCATCTTTCGCCGATTCGCTGTCCGGACTGTCCAATGAAGTTACAAAATTATCGTTTTTTTTTGATTTACAAAAAAAATATGACCTGATGTAAACGGATACCATGGTTTTTTCATTGTTTTTACTCTTTAAAAAGATTCCAGTCCAGCGGATCAATATACTTTTTATAGGCTGGCCAATCTTTTTCAAAAAACAAACGAATGGCATTCAGTCCTTCTTCTGTGGCAGCCTGAGCATGTTTTAATGAATATTCACCATTATTTCCTTTAGGAAGTAATTTGCCTGATATATAAGGATTTACCTGAAAAATTTTGGATAAAATAATATCGGGATCCCGTTGTATCCCTTTTTGATTGTCCTGGTTGAAAAATAAGTGCTGAATGCTGTCAAGAGCTGTGTTCAGGTCTTTATGGAGTCTTTTTATCTCTTTTTTTACAGAATCCGGTTGATTGACTGATAATTTATCCACAAGTTCTATGGTTTGTCTGGCGTCGAGCACCTTGTCATACGCTTTTCTGGCTTTGGTGACCAGGCTATCGATCTCATTTGATGATGTTTCGTCCTCAACGTCGGTCCAGAATTTTCCTTTTCTTGGTTCGTCATTGACCCTAACCATCGTGGAATCTTTTTTACCTTTATATTGAAATACCAGTTTGTACGTTCCGGGCAAAACACGCCTTCCCGCAGGAAGATCTTCTTTTTCTTCTTTGGCCTTCTCTTTTTTCAAACCCATAATTCCATCTTTTCGCAGATTCCAGACAACGGTGGTTATCCCTTCTTTGTCGTCGGCTTTTTGTGAAAAACTACGGATTTTTGAACCTGTTTCGTCATAAACATCGACATAAATTTTATTTTCATCCTTTTTGACCGGGTCTTTGGTTGATTTTTCAACTTTTATGTCTTTGGTATTTTCGTCCTTTTCTTTTGGATCCTTTTCTTTTGGATCCTTTTCTTTTTCTGCTTTAACAGAAGTTTTGTCTTCCGCTTTCTTTTCAGGTTTTATCCAGACATAGGTTTTGCTTTGGCTTACACTTTTGTTATCACCGGTAAACTCTCCCTGGGCTGAAAACCGGATACCCTGATAAGATGTATTTGAAACCAACCAAACATCGGGTGTTTCAAAGGCAACAAAGGTGGAATCGAGCAAACCAACACCTTTGTTTGCAAGGGCTCTCAGGGGTCTGATATCATCCATAATCCAGAAGGCTCTGCCGAAAGTTCCGATGGCGAGATCACCGAATCTTTTTTGGATTTTCATATCATTCACCTGAACGGCAGGGATGTTTTTATTCCAGTGTGTCCAGGATTTGCCTTTATCCAAAGATATGTACAAACCGTCATCGGCGCCTAAAAACAAAAGTTGCGGATTTACGTGATCCTGTACTACAGACAAAACAAAACTGCCGATTTTACCGGAATCAGCGATTCTTTCCCAGGTTTTACCAAAATCTTTGGTAAAATAAGCATAAGGAGCATAGTCGTTTCTTCTGTAATTGTTGATAACCACAAAAGCCTCGCCGGGATGGTATGTTGACGCTTCAATCTGGGCAATCCATGAAAATTGAGGTACGTCCTTCAGGTTTTTTGATACATTTACCCAGGTTTTGCCTTTGTCGGTGGTGACATGAAGCTGTCCGTCGTCACTTCCTGTCCAAATCACGTTTTTATCAAGCGGACTGGGAGCTATGGCGATCAGTGTGGTGTGATTTTCGGCATTGGTAGCATCAGGTGTCAGACCTCCGCTGATGTCCGCTTTTTGTTTTTCAGGATTATTGGTGGTGAGATCAGGTGATAAAATTTCCCAATTGGCGCCACAGTCCGGCGAATAGTGCAAAAACTGACTTCCGAAATAGATACCACAGCTTTGGAAAGGGTCCTGCGCCAAGGGTGCGTTCCAGTTGTAACGAAGTTTGACTTCTGCATCCGGATGGACGGGTTTGATGAAAGAATTTTGTCCGGTTAGTCGGTCATAAAAAGCTACATTTCCTCCTTGTGACATGGCATATCCATACCTGCTGTCTTCGGGGTGAGGCATGACATCAAAACCATCACCGAAGTACAATTCCTGGTAATCAAAATTTCTGATTCCTCCGGGACGCAATACAAATGCAGGACCTACCCACGACCCGTTGTCCTGCATACCGCCGTACACATTGTAAGGGAAATCATTGTCTACATTGATGTGGTAAAACTGCCCGACAGGTATATTACCGGCAAATTGCCAGCTTTCTCCTCTGTCTCTGCTGATATTCAGACCGCCGTCATTTCCGTCTATGATAAAGTCGGGATCTTTCGGATGTATCCAAAATGCGTGGTGATCAGGGTGGACGGAATTCCCGTAATTGGCGATTTCCCGGAAACTTTTTCCTCCGTCTTCGGATACAGAAAGATAGGTGTAGACATTAAAAATGCGGTTTTCATTTGATGGGTCCACATACAATTCAGAATAATAAAAAGGCCTGTCCCCAATGTTTTTGGAACTAACCAGTTGCCATTTTTTACCACCGTCTGTGGATTTGTACAAACCATTTTCTTTGGACTCAACCAAAGCATAGATGATGGATGGTTTGGAAGGAGCAAAAGCCAGACCGATTCTGCCGAGTTCTCCGTCAGGAAATCCCTCTTCTTTGGTCATTTTTGTCCAGTTTTCGCCACCGTCGTAGGTTATATATAAGCCGGAGCCTTTGCCTCCTGAATGAAAATACCAGGGTTCTCTTTTATGTTCCCACATGGCGACCAACATTTTATTGGGATTGGAAGGATCGACGACCATATCTGCTGCACCGGTGAGATCATTGACAAAAAGGATATTTTTCCATGTTTTGCCGCCATCCGTGGTTTTGAATACGCCTCTTTCTTTGTTGGGTCCCCATGGAGAGCCGGGAGATGCGACAAAAACGGTATTCGGATCATCTTTGTGGATTACAATACGATGGATGGTTTTGGTTTGTTCGAGCCCCATGTTTTTCCATGTTTTGCCGCCATCGATACTTTTGTAGATGCCCCGTCCGGTATTCATCGAATTGCGGGGATTGCCTTCCCCGGTACCGACCCAGATTTCTGCCGGATTGTTTTGATTGATTTTGATGGAACCGATAGCCAAGGTTTTTTCTTTGTCAAAAACGGGTTTCCACGATGTGCCGCCATTTTCTGAAAGCCAGACACCACCGGAAGCAGCTCCGACAAATATTTTTGTTGGATTGGACAAATCGACGTCGATTGCCGTTATTCTTCCGCTCATACCTGCAGGGCCGATATTGCGGATTTTCATATTTTCAAAATGATCCGGGTTGAGTTGGGCTGATAATATAGCAACCGAAAGCATCCAAAAACTGAGTAAAAAATATCTGAATTGTTTCATTTTATAAGATGTTGTGACAAACATACTATAAAAACCTGAAGTGGAAAGTCTGACAGGAATATTTATTTTGATTTTGGGGTTTTGCTGTCGAAGCGATACATCAAAAATGGGTCAGGGCCATCGGTTGCGTGAGTGATAGGAGCGGACACGACCGACGCGAAGCAAAGGGAAGTAAAGCGGATAGCACGACCCGAAGGGGCACGCCATGATTAAAAACACCTGAAAAGGGATTTATTTTTTTCTGTTTTGGAAAAAAATCAGCGGAAGAGATGGAATTTGATTTGTCCCAAAGTGTTGATTTCGAGTGCCGGACTTGGCACTTTAAAAACATTAAACATAGTCAGCAGGGTATTAACCGCTTTGTTTTTGGTTCGTATTTTTTGGAAATCAGCGTCAAAACCCAGGTAAAACTGGCTGTATCTGGGAAAATCGTTTGTACTCAACTGAAAGGAGGAAGCCTGTCCGACCCATTGGTTTTGATATCCGCCGTACATGTTTTCGGCACCATAACCCAAAGCAATATTCAACCAGGAAGGCCATCGGTTTCCTTCCGGCAAAAAGGAATGGACATTGAAAGAAAGCCAGTATGCCTGTGCGTTATAATCTTTGAGGTAGAGTTCCAAAAAATTATTTCCATATAAATCCAGGGCTCTTTCTTTCAGGGTTGTGGTCTCTTTTCCATTTGAAGAAATGACTGTTGTTTCTCCATATCTGATGGGAATCGAAGATACTTTGATGTAGATCCTTTGTTCGTCCCACCAGTGTTGTTGAGCCGCAAAAATGCCCAAGCCCAAAAAATTAGCGCCGATATCGGGCACGGAAAATCCCCATTTGTCTGAAAATCCATCCATTACTTCCAAAGTCGTCTGGAAGAGGCCTCCGCACACCAATCCGGTAATCATGCTTCCTTTTTTATTGAGTCCTGTCCATCGGGCACTTTTATAACAAAGAGCTGCCTGAAAATAAGCGGAGTAAACATGTCCAACCTTGTCCATGTGTCGCCATTCTCCCCAATCATTAAAAAGTCTGAACTTGCCGGTGCTTTGGTCCTTGTACCACGCGTTATACAGGCCGACCGAAAAAACGGTGTAGGTCGCTGCCGAAATCCCGAGTGATGTGTAAAATCTGGTTTTGTGAAAAGTATCAGCAGGCGTAAAAAAAGATATTTTCTGACTGAATGTTTGTGTTGCCATCATCAGACTGACAACCATAAGCATGGTATATTTAAAATGTCCGTTCACCGATCAGTTTTTTGTTACGGCTTTATGTACTTCAAGCAACGTTTGCTGCATATTGTTTATTTTATCTTCCAGAAAATAGTTAAAAGATTTTTTTACATCGCTGAAAGAAATATGTGCGTAGTACTGCCAGACTTCATCAATATCGTGAAAAGGAATGTCGTAAGGTATATATTGTTCGTTGTCAGACATGAGTACCAGTCTTTTTTGGTCAAAATCTGGTATGATTCTTTTATAGACGACACCTTCCGTTTTGGATATGATGACGCAGGTTTTGTCTTTTTTGATATCGGACAGATTTTCAATGTAAGAACAGATTACGATACTGCCGGACTCAAGAGGTAACATGGAATCCCCTTTGATTTCGAAAGCGCGGTAGGTTCCATCCGGAATATTGGGAAAGTTGAGTTTGGGCAGGTCTCTTATATATTCGGGATTTTCAAAGGATTCGAGATAACCGGCTGCTGCTTTGGTTTCGACGAGTTCGATATTGTTGCGGTCATTTTTGTCTACGGAGATAGCCAGGACCCTGAGGTCTTTGTCGCGGGCGATTTCCATATCGAGGTGGGACAGGTTTTTTTTGAGCAGGTCATCGATAGTGATACAAAAGATATCTGAGAGTTTGATGAGTATATCAAGTCCAACCTGTGTGTGACCTCTTTCGTAATCGCTCAGGGAAGACCGTGGAATACCGAGGTTTTCTGAAAGATCCTGCTGTGAAAGTTTGTTTTTTTCGCGAATAAATTTGATGTTTTGCGGAAGTTTCGGGTTATTCATCTGGAGAGAGTTTAAGTTTAAAATCCGTTGTTTTGCCTTCTTTTCCATTGACCACCAGAGAGATTTTATGGAAACCCGGAAAATGTTTTCGGGTCGTCAGATCGGCAAAACGATGTTTTTTGAAGATGGTTCGGCTTTGTCCGGGAGCGAGTTGGGTATCGCTTATTTTAAATATTTTTTTGGACAGAAGTCCGTTGCTTTTTACATAATAGATAAAGTATTCCAATCGGAACAACGCGTCTTCGGGGTGGGTGCTTGACAGATTAGCTTCAAAAATCAGATCTTCGCCTATGTGAAGGGAGGAAGGTTGTATGGTGATGTCTGAAGCTTCAAAAGTCACGTGATCATGATTGCCAAAGAGAGACAATGCTTTGGTATTTCCTTTTTTAAGCAGGGTTCTGGCAGCCTGACGCAAGAGTTTTGTGGTTCTGTCTGATGCATGGGTCAGCCAGTTTTCGATAAGGGAAAGTACGAGCTGCGGATGATCTTTGGAAATATCGTTGAGGTTGTTGGCTACGCTTTTGCGAACATATTCTGAAGGGTCGTCTTTGAGAATTTCGAGTACCGGGATGATGGGTGTCGGGTCGTCGACAAACATTTTGAGTTGTTGGCCCCAAGGCAATCTCGGACGGCAGCCTTCGGAGGCGTAACGACGAACATTCGGGTTAGGATGTTGTGCCCAAACCAGCATCTGAGCCATCATTTTGTCGGGATGTTTGATGAAAAACGGCCTTCCTGCAAATTCGAAACTTGTAAAAGCTGTCATCATTTCGATAGCGGGAAAGGAAAATTCGGGATGTTCGAGACCGTGGCGGGTGATGATGTCAGCTAAAAAGATGTAGAGAAAGTTCTGATCTCCGGCACCCTTTTTTCGGGCGATGTCTATGATCTGACCGAGGGCTTTTATTTTCTTTTTAAAATCGGAAGGAAGGACCTGGTCTGTGGCTTCTTCGAGAAACCGAAGTCTTTGTTTGAGTTCGAGAGCATCCCATTCAGGTGTACGAAACAACATTCTGAAAGATGTTGTATCCAGATCGGGTAGGACTTGTCTCAGGGTATCTGTGTAAGAATCCAGAAACACATCGTTGTACATGTATTTTAAGGGCTCTGCCAAAACGAAATTTTCGGCAAAGATAAAGAATTTTTGAAATATGTCGGTAAAAACGTCAAAAAATTGTCGTTATTAACAACATTTTCCTCTGATTTTTTGGTTTGTAATAAATTATTGCCGATATTTGCGTCAAAAACCTGACGACTTTGAAGGTTTTATGGCCCCGATAGTTATCAGTACCAACTCAATAAATAAACAAATTAACAACTCAACAGCTGCATGAACAACCGCTCCATTCTTCACCTCGACCTCGACTCCTTTTTTGTATCGGTCGAATGTCTCAAAAACAGCAGTTTGCTCGGCAAACCCTTGTTGATCGGGGGGACGAGCAACCGCGGCGTTGTGGCTTCCTGCAGTTATGAGGCCCGTCGTTTCGGAGTACACTCTGCCATGCCGATGAAGATGGCGCTGCGTCTTTGTCCCCAGGCTATAATATTGCGGGGAGACATGGACTCTTATTCGAAGTACTCTTCCGTTGTCACGGATATCATTTCTGACAATGCGCCGGCCTATGAAAAAGCCTCCATCGACGAGTTTTACCTCGATCTTACGGGTATGGACAGGCATTTTGGCTGTTTTAAATGGTCGACAGAACTGCGGGATACGATCATCAGGGAGTCAGGATTGCCGATTTCTTTCGGGTTGTCGGTCAATAAAACCGTTTCCAAAGTCGGGACGGGAGAGGCAAAACCCAACGGTACCAGGTACATTCCGGATGGGACAGAAAAGGGATTTCTGGCGCCGTTGCCGGTCAAAAAAATACCCGGAGTAGGAGATCAGACCCACAAAAAGCTCAATTTTATGGGTGTGCGCACCATTGAAATCCTCAGCCAGATCCCTGTACGATTGTTGGAAAGAGAATTTGGCAAACCCGGACGAACCCTTTGGGAGCGTGCCAATGCCATCGATCCGACGCCGATCGTACCTTATCACGAACAAAAATCTATGTCCAAAGAGCGCACTTTTACGGAAGATACTTTGGATATTACGATGATGAAAAACCTGTTGTTGGATATGTCCGACAAACTTGCTTTTGAGTTGCGTGCGGCCAACAAACTTGCTTCTACCATCACGGTCAAGATACGGTATGCCGATTTTAATACATTTACCAAACAAAAAAATATCTCTTATACAGCCAATGACCGCATCATCGGAGAGCACGTGCTCGATCTTTTTGATAAGGTGTATGAGCGCCGTCAGCTCATACGCCTCATCGGTGTAAGGTACAGCGGTCTGGTACAGGGCAGTTATCAGATCAACCTTTTTGATGATACGATCGAGCACATCCACCTCATGCAGCAGATGGACAGAATCCGAAGACGTTTCGGGGCTGATGCCATCATGCGGGCGAGCGGACTGATGAAGGCCAATACCTTGTATCAGCCGCATTTGCCGCCGGACGGAGGGTGAGGGTGTTTTGAAATTCAGGTAAGAGAAAACAACATTGAACTTTTAATGAATGAATATTGTTACCCGTGACATAGAGTATCGCATAAAAGATAATGGATATGAAGGTTAAAAGCATGAAGGAGTTTAAGCATGAATTAGATGCAACACTGGATTTTGTTTCTGAAGGGGATGACACGGTAGTCATCAACCGACCTGACAACAAGGATGTTGTCTTGATTTCACTGAAGTCATACAATAGCTTGCAGGAAACTTTGTACCTGATGTCATCTGCAAAAAACAAAGAAAGGCTGGATAATGCCATCCATGATATAAATAAGGGTGTTAACTTAATCCGCAAGGAACTGATATAATGAGACAACTGACATGGCATACATCGTCATGGGAAGACTATTTGTATTGGCAGGATACTGATAGGGAAACAGTAAAAAAAATTAATGTTTTACTAAAAGACATACTTCGTAATCCTTTTTCAGGGTTAGGTAAACCAGAACCCTTGACAGGTAATTATAAAGGCTATTGGTCAAGGCGTATTAATCAGGAGCATAGATTAATATACAAAGTAGAAGATAAAATGATTATCATAGCTTCATGCAGATATCACTATTAACAAATCCTTCCTTGCCGACGCCATTATATCGACAAATTAATCAAACCGACAAATTTTAAACACATGAAGTACTTATGTTTACTAAGAGGCATCAATGTCAGTGGTCAGAAACTGATCAAAATGATCGAGCTGCAGGATATGTTTGAAAATATGGGATATACACAGGTCTCTTATTATATCCAAAGCGGAAATATGGTGTTTTCATCCGAAAATTCTGACTTACAGGAAATGAAGTTGGCCATTCAGCAGCATATTTTCCGACGATTTGGATTTGAGGTTGCGGCTTTTGTGTACGATGAGGCTATGTGGTTACACATGGTGTCGGCCAACCCGTTTGCAGAAGCACCTTACGGAGACCTTTCATTTATGTATGTAACCCTGGCAGAAGATGTTTTGTCCCTTGAAAAACAGGAAACTTTGTTGCAAAAATGTACTGCCGGAGAAAAGTTTATGATCGATGGCACCACACTCTATTTGTATTATCCAAACGGATACGGTAAATCCAAACTTTCCAACAATGTCATCGAGGCGGTTTTTAAAACGACGACCACAACCCGAAACTGGAAAACAACTCTCGAATTAGCCAAAAGAATACAAACTATCTGATACATACCTTATTCCGGTGATGTATTTTTTCTTTTCTTTGTACCTCATTTAATCTTTATTTATGTTGTCTGCAATCTATCCCAAACTTCCCATGAGGGATCCTTCCGCCACCAAAGCCTGGTATACCGGTCAACTTTCTTTTGAAGTAAGTGCTGACTATGGAGACTACCTAATCATTCGCAAAGATGAGGTCGAGATACATTTTTTTATTTTCAAAGAGCTCAACCCTTTGGATAACTACGGACAGGTATATATCCGGGTAAGTGATATCGATAAGATGTATCAGGATTTGGTCAGTCATCAGGTAGCCATCCATCCCAATGGTCCTTTGGAAGATAAAATGTGGGGTATGCGGGAGTTTGCCTTGCTCGATCCTGACCACAACCTGCTGACATTCGGCCAACCTATCGACTGAAAGGAAAACCATCATGATATACACAGAAGACCAAAGGTATGAAAACCGGAATTTTGTCACCCATCCGATACCAAAGGGCGAATACATAGCCTGTACCTTTATCTCTTGTTTGATGACCAAAGTCAATCTGTCGGGATATGTTTTTGAGGACTGTACTTTTGTCGGGTGTGACCTCAGTATGGTCGTTATGAACGATACTGCATGGCGTAATGTCACCTTTCGGGATACTAAGATGTTGGGTGTGTCTTTTGACGTTTGTAAAAACTTTGGTCTGTCCTTTATGTTTGAAGGCTGTTTGTTGGACCACAGCAGTTTTTGCGGGAAAAAGTTGCGTAATACCCGTTTTGTCGGATGCAGACTCCATGAGACCGACTTTAGCGAATGTGACCTGTCCTCTTCTGTATTTGATCATTGTGATATGACGAGGACGGTGTTTGTGCACAGTGTGCTGGAGTCCTGCGACCTTCGTACGAGTGCGGGTTATCGAATAGATCCTGATGTCAACCGCCTCCGGGGCGCGATGTTTTCTTATCCCGATGTGTTGAGGCTTTTGGATAAATATGGGATAGTGGTGGATTAATTCCAGATGATTCACTTTGAACATGAAGGGTCCAATCCTTTAGTGAATAGTTGGGATGAACATTGGCTCTTTCAAAAACCGTATGTACCCATTATTTCCAAACAATGGTTCCATCTGAAAACTTTATGAAGCAAATTTTCAAAGATTACCCATCTGAAGGTCCTCAAGATAAAAATTATGAAAACAACTGTATGATCATGGAAGGAGTAGTTATAATCACTTGGAATCCGATCCCTTGGCTATATTGTCCCTTACGTACTGCATTAATTTAGTTCAACAATATAACAGCTCAACATTATTTGCGTGTTCTTTTACATCAAATGAAGCGATCTGATCTCCGGGGTTTCATTGGTCTTCTTTTTTGTTTTATTTAAGGTAAAACCAAAGGTTGTCCCAATGTTGGGTGTCGAACGTACTTTTATAGACTGGCCGTGAGCTTCGATGATATGTTTGACGATCGAAAGTCCAAGCCCCGAGCCTCCTTGTTTCCGGCTTCGGCTGGAATCCACTCTGTAGAAACGGTCAAATAAATGTTTGAGGTGTTGCTCTTCAATGCCGATTCCATTATCAGAAACCTCAATCAGGATTTTTTTATCCATATCGTAAAAAGATACTTTGGTGGTACCGTTTTGGTTTCCGTATTTGATAGAATTGACCAATAAGTTGGTAACAACCTGTCTGACGGAATCTTTATCACCGACCACAGCGTAAGGTTGAGAAGCTCCCTCTTTAAACATCAATTTTATTTTTTTTTCTTTGGCAAGTGATTCCAGATCCATGAAGGTTTCCGATACCAATTCTTTGATGTCAAAAGGCTTCATTTCCATTTCAAACTGACCGGATTCAAGTTTACTGATGACATCGAGGTCTTCGACTATGTTTTGCAGTCGTTCCACATTTTCAGCAGCTCTTTTGAGATATTTGATATTAATGTTTTCATCATCTATACCACCATCCAATAGTGTGTGCAAATAAGCCTGAACGGTAAAAATCGGCGTTTTGAGTTCGTGAGAAATATTGCCGACATAATTTTTTCGGTATTCTTCGAGGGATTTAAGAGCCGCAATTTCTTTTTTGGTACTTGTCGCCCATTCCACTACATTTCGGTTGACATCAGAAATACTTTTTTCGTGAAATTTTGCCAGATCTTTACCGATTTGTTCTTTTTTGTTGTCATTGATGATTTTGTATATCAGTTTTATTTTTCGAAAAACATATTGTTCCATTAACAGCCGGATAAGAAAAAACTGAATGACAAACAAAATGGTACAATATAAAAAAACACTCCACATGTTGGGTTCCTTAATCCCAAACTGGAACAGCACAAAAAAGGTCACAGAAGTCAGTGTAACAAAAAAAGTAATCAGAAAGGTGACCTGTCTGATGGTTATATTTTTAAACAAGCTGTTAAAACTCAAATTTATATCCTACGCCTTTTAATGTGTGAATGTAATCATTACCTATTTTTTCTCTTAGTTTTCTGATATGTACATCTATGGTCCTGTCGCCTACAATGACTTCATTGCCCCATATTTTTGCCAGAATTTCACTTCGTTTAAATACTTTTCCGGGTTTGGAAGACAATAGGGTCAACAGCTCAAATTCTTTTTTGGCCAAACCTGCATCTTCACCATCGACCATTACTTTAAATTGTTCGAAGTCAATACTTAATTTGCCGTAGGTGTTGGTTTTTACCGTTTCTGTCGGATGAAATTCAGGATGTCTGCGCAAAAGGGCGTTAACCCGTGATTTAAAAACATTCGGTTTGATGGGTTTATTGATAAAGTCATCACCACCGCTGTCCAGGGCTGAAATCTGCGTAAATGCCTCCGATCTCGCCGTTAGAAAAGCAATGATGGTGCTGCTGTGTTTTGGATTGGCTTTTAATTTCTGACACACTTCAATGCCGTCCATTTCCGGCATCATGATGTCCAGGATGATAAGATGTGGATTAAAATCATTGGCTTTATTGATAGCACTGCTTCCGTCTGCGGCTACAGCTACGTCATAACCTTCTTTTTGCAGATTGTAGCTCAATACTTCCAGGATGTCTTCTTCATCATCGACTATGAGTATTCTTGCTCTTTTGTCCATTTTTTAAAAATTAAGTACAAATGTAGAAAGCTAAAGTAAACCTCATATTCAGGTAATATTATTTTAATGTTAAGTTCATAAACCGAGATTTTCTTTTTCCCGGATGACCAACTGTTTTGCCCTTAATGAATCTAGAGCCATTCCTTGTATAAGATGTAATGAATCAGGCATTTCGGTCATTGCTAACAATAAAGAATCCAACTCTCCCAACCGTAAACCGTGGTGAGAAGCGACCTGTTGTAAATAATCGTTTTTCAGACTGTCACGGATGGTCAGATCTGCACCGTCAGCCATACTTTCGGCAATGTAAAGATCCTCAATAATTTGGGTTATTTTTGTTTTATCCATCGGCAACCGGGGTAATTCTTTCTTGCAGGATGTGATAAAAATCAAACCCAAAACCAAAATCAACGGAATAACACTTAATTTACCGATAAAATTCACTCAGAAATAATTGAATGACAAAACTACGAAAATAACACAATTTATCATACAAAAGTCTGGAAAAAACCACTTTTTCGCCAATGCTTCCTTACCTTTGCACCATATGGCAGGAAATATTTTCGGAAACATTTTCAGGATAACGACCTATGGTGAATCACATGGGAAGGGAATTGGTGTCGTCATCGACGGATGTCCGGCAGGATTGTTTATTGATTCGACGTTTATCCAGCAGGAACTCGACAGACGACGACCCGGCCAATCGTCCATTGTTACCCAAAGAAATGAAGATGACCGGGTTCAGATATTATCCGGCGTTGCTGATCATATTTCTCTGGGTAGTCCCATTCACCTTTTTGTTCCCAATAAGGATGCCAGATCAGGGGATTACCAACATCTTGCCGGCGCTTTCCGACCATCTCATGCTGACTATACATATACCCAAAAATACGGATTGCGCGATGTCAACGGAGGAGGCAGGAGTTCTGCGAGAGAAACAATCGCCCGAGTGGCTGCAGGAGCAGTGGCAAAACTGCTGTTGAAGAACCATAAGATATCAATCCATACTTACGTCTCCAGGGTAGGGGCTTTCAGAATCCCGGAAGGTGAGTTGCTGGATTATACCCTTACAGAATCCAATATCGTTCGTTGTCCTCATGAGGAAACGGCAAAAAAAATGATCCAATATATTTCTGAAATTAAAGATGCCGGTGATAGTATAGGAGGCGTTATTTCCTGTGTGATAAACCATTGCCCGGTTGGTCTGGGAGAACCTGTATTTGACAAACTTCATGCAGACCTTGGCAAAGCGATGTTGAGTATTAATGCGGTAAAAGGTTTTGAAATCGGATCCGGTTTTGAAGGGGTGGCCATGTTGGGTTCTGAACATAATGATATTTTTGAAATGACGCAGGATGGGATTCAAACCAAAACCAATCATTCGGGAGGTATACAAGGCGGGATCTCAAATGGCATGCCGATTACATTTCGGGTGGCTTTTAAGCCGGTATCGACTATTATGAAAGACCAGCAAAGTATTACGGAAGACGGAAAAAATATCATGTTGGAAGGAAAGGGCAGACACGACCCTTGTGTTGTTCCGCGGGCAGTACCGATCGTTGAATCCATGGCCGCACTGGTCATTGCAGATCATTTATTGAGAAACGTAAACAGTAAAATATAAACATATCATGCACATTGCTTTAATAGGATACGGAAAAATGGGCAAAGAAATAGAAGCTATTGCCGTCAGGAGAGGTCATACCATCACCTGTAAAATTTCTTCAACCAACAAATATGAAATGAACCCGCAGATACTCCAATGGGCGGACGTTGCCATTGAGTTTACCCGTCCGGAAGCTGCTTTCGAAAATGTTTCCGCATGTCTGGATGCCGGACTTCCGGTGGTCTGTGGCACAACAGGTTGGACAAATCAAAAGGAAACAGCAGAAAAAAAATGTATGGAAAAAAAAGGTGCTTTTTTATATGCTTCCAACTTTAGTATAGGTGTGAATATTTTTTTCGAAATCAACAAAAGATTGGCTGAGTTGATGAATAAATATGAAACCTATGACGCCCGGATCGAAGAGATCCACCACACGGCCAAACTGGATGCACCAAGTGGCACTGCTATTTCATTGGCTCAGGATGTCATTCAGAAACTCGACAGAAAAAAAGTGTGGTCCATACAGCCGGGAGAAAAAAACGGCAGATCGCTCCATATCGAATCATTGCGCAAAGATTCCGTTCCGGGGACCCATATTGTCAAATACAGTTCTGAAATCGACGATATTGAAATAAGACATACGGCCCATTCCCGGGCAGGATTTGCATTGGGAGCGGTTCTTGCGGCAGAGTGGCTGCAGGGTAGAACAGGTTGTTTTGAAATGAAAGATGTTTTGGAACTATAACCCATGGTAACCCGAAAAAGTATAGAAGAGGTTTTGTCTGCTGCCAAAATTGAAGAGGTAGTAGGAGATTATGTCAATCTGCGTAGACGGGGTGTCAATCTCATTGGATTGTGTCCGTTTCATGACGAAAAAACACCTTCATTTACGGTTTCACCGGCAAAAAATATCTATAAATGTTTTGGTTGCTCCAAAGGAGGAGATCCGGTCGGATTTGTCATGGAACACGAATCCTTCAATTATATTGAAGCCATCAGATATCTGGCGCAACGATACAATATTACACTGGAAGAAACGCAGCTGACCGATAAAGAAAAGGAGCTCAGGACCGTCGTCGATTCTTTGTATATCATTAATACCATAGGAAAAGATCACTTCAGTAAAAACTTATGGGAAAGACAGGAAGGAAAAAACATCGGACTGGCTTATTTTAAAGAAAGAGGATTCAGGGATTTTATTATTAATAAATTTGAGCTGGGTTATGCACTAGATGAAAGAGATGACTTTACAGAACATGCCCATAAAAAACAACTGAATACCGAATTGTGCAAATCGTTGGGTTTGATATCTTCGTCAGGCCATGATTTTTTCAAAGCAAGGGTGATGTTTCCGATTCATGGCATATCAGGGAAAATCCTTGGATTTGGAGGACGTACCTTATCAAGTGACAAAAAAATCCCCAAATACATCAATTCTCCGGAATCTGAGATATACAATAAAAGAAATGTTCTATACGGGCTCTATTTTGCCAAAGAAGCCATTCGGAAACATGATGAATGTATATTGGTCGAAGGTTATACGGACGTCATTTCATTACACCAGGGAGAGATTCAACATGTGGTGGCTGCATCGGGAACTTCACTGACGACCGAACAAATCAAACTGATCAAAAGGTATACGTCCAATATTAAAATCATCTTTGACGGGGACGCTGCCGGTGTAAAAGCATCACTCAGAGGTTTGGACATGGTCCTGGAAGCCGATATGAATGTCAAACTCGTTCTTTTGCCGGACAATGATGACCCTGATTCTTTTCTTTCTAAAATGGGAACGGAAAAATTTACGGCTTTTCTCAAAGAAAATGAAGAGGATTTTGTGTTTTTCAAAACCAGGGTATTACTGGAAGACAGCGGTAAAGATCCGATAAAAAAAGCAGGAGCTTTAAAAAACATAGTAGAATCTATTTCCAAAATCAGTGACGCGATCAAACGTTCATTGTACATTCGTCAATGCAGCATCATGCTGGATATGGACGAATCACTGTTGGTAAGGGAAACGAACAAATATATCAAAGAAGCCATCCGGAAAAAAAATATGGATGGTACGGGCAGACCCGCTTTTGAGGGTCAGGATGAAGGAGATTGGATCACAGAAAAAAAAGCACCACGTCAGGATGATTACGTCCCGCTCACAACGGATGAAGTTCAGGAAAGGGCCGTCGCACAGATATTGGTCAGGTTTGGTCATGAATGGTTTGATGAGGCCAATCAGATTCATATGGCCAATCATATAATCGAAGAGATGGAAGATGTAATTCCGTTTTTGGAAGACGTAGTGTGCCAACAAATTTTTTCTTTGACTCAGGACATAATTGAAAAAAATGAAACCTTCCATCATCAGGTGTTTATTGGCCATGAAGATGAATTTGTAAGGAAGTTTGCGGTCGATGCTTTAAGTTATCCGTACGAATATGCCAATTGGGAGAAAAAAGGAATGTTGTTGCAAACCCAAAAAATGCCTGATGAAAATTACCTTCGCGAAAGTCAGAATGCTATTTTGAGGTTGAAGCTAAAAAAAGCCAACAGAAGTATAGCGGCTATCGAAAAAGAACTGATGACCATGCATCCTGAAAACCATGACGCTGATGAATATATGCTTCAAATCAAAGTATTACAAGCCTTAAAAAAAGAAAGAAACGAAATGGCGGCATATTTGGGTACCGTTATATTATAAAACGGAACGTGAAAATAAGTGCTTTTGAGAAAGTATTACCCATTCAGATCAAAAGTTTTTTCCCGTCTGAAAAATGGACATTCAATATCCAAAATAAACGAAATGTTTCTATATTTCGACAATGTAAACACCCAACCGAACTGATATAAAAACAAAATCAGCAATTCACCCATGGGTGAATTGCTGATTTTGTTTTTCCAATATCCCTTTTATTGGGATTGATATAATCGTTATTTTTTCTTACAGATGAGATTAATCCAATCGGATTTCATCATTTCTTTCGTCAAAAAACTTGTATTCAAAAAAATGAAGGCTGTCGTCTTTGATGACTTTGACCCATTTTTTATGTTTCAGCCACCATTTCATTTGCAGGCTCGGAAGGCCATTTTTGATATAAGAGTAGACAAAAGGATTGGCATACAAAACGAGTTTTATTTTTTGTCTGGACTCCAGTATGAAGGAAAGGTCTCTTTCGATATTTTCCAAAACAATGACAGAAGGCATACTTTTGCCGCTTCCCTGACAGGAAGGACAAACCTCAAGAATATCTATGGCAATTTCAGGTCTCGTCCTTTGTCGGGTAATTTGCATCAGACCAAACTTACTGATGGGTAAAATGGTATGCTGAGCCCTGTCATTTGCCATGAAGTCCTTCATTTTATTGAATAAACTCGCCCTGTTTTCATTGGATTTCATATCTATAAAATCAATGATGATGAGCCCGCCTATGTCCCGGAGCCTAAGTTGTCTGGCGATTTCTTCGGCGGCTTCGAGATTGACTGCAATGGCGGCTTCTTCCTGATCTTTTCTGAGCATTTTCGGTCCGCTGTTTACGTCGATAACGTGCATAGCTTCCGTATGTTCTATCACGATATAAGCACCGCTGGACATGGTTGCCGTTTTGCCAAAAGAAGCTTTGATTTGCCTGTTGATATCAAAATGGTCAAAAACAGGTCTTGGTCCTTTATGGAACTGTAATATTTTTAATTTGTCCGGAGCGATTCCCTGAAGATAATCTTTCATACCCTGATACATCACTTTATCATCAACGATAATCCTGTTAAAATTATCATTGAGGATATCTCTGAGCATCGTCGATGATTTATCGATTTCACTCAACACTTTACCGGGAGTCCTTGTCTTTTTGAGTTGTTCGTAGATCGAAGTCCATTTTTCCTGTAGTTCGCGGATATCGTTGTGTATTTCTGCGACTTTTTTACCTTCTGCTGCTGTCCTTACGATGATACCAAAATTTACAGGTTTTACACTTTCAACCAGGAGTTTTAACCTTTTTCTCTCATCTGCGCTGCTGATTTTTTTTGAAACGGCGACGATATCAATAAAAGGGGTCATAACAACAAAACGTCCCGGAATGGTTAGTTCGCAGCTTAATCTTGGTCCTTTTGTTGAAATGGGTTCTTTGAGAATCTGCACCAGAACCTGCGTATTTTTGGCAAAAACCTGATCGACTTTTCCGTTTTTTGGATTGTCAGGTTCTAAAACAAAATTTTCTAAAAGAGGATTACTGTATTGGCCGTTGGTCACCTCTTTAGAATATTTTATCAAAGATTTTATTTGGGGACCGAGGTCAGTATAATGTAAAAAAGCGTCTTTTCTATGGCCAATATCCATAAAACATGCATTGAGACTTGGCATTACTTTTTTAATGCTTCCCAAAAACACATCACCGACTGAAGAACTGCTATTGGTTTTTTGACTGTGTATCTCAACCAATTTTTTATTTTCCAAAAGCGCAATTTCCACAACCGATGGACTGGAATTAATAATTAATTCTTTATCCATTGCATGATAATTTATTTATGATAAAAATCAATGCCCGGAAGTTATTCAGAAAAAGTGGAAATGAATGATAATATATTTTTTTCTACCTCTTTTTACAATTTTACCGTTGAGGTACTTGTTCTTTTTGAATTTTTCGGTTTTGGGTCATTCCATTTTCCTTTGGCCCTGACATTGAATACTGTTTGGTATTAAAACCAGACTGAAGAAAGGGTTTCATGACGTTCATACGTAAGTTCTGAAAGTATGATTTTCAACACTTTTTTGATTAAAAATTCAATCAAAAATCAATTTTTCAAAAAAAAATGATCTTTTTTGACTGAAAACCTGAAAATCTGCTGTTTTCCGGCAAAGTGTTTATTTTCAGTAACATGTATGACACATATCATGAAACCCGACATATTTATTTCTTCTTCTTATGTCTGTTTTTTCTCAGTCTTTTTTTGCGCTTATGAGTCGCAATCTTATGACGTTTTCTTTTTTTACCGCAAGGCATATCTAAGATTTTAAAATGAAAAAATATTATGATTTACACATATCTCTAAACATGGCTGCTTTTTGTTCATTGCCTGCCAACGTATAAACTTCGGCAAGAAGACAAATTGTATTCATGTTGGAGGGATCAATTTTATAGGATTCTTCCAATCTTTCAAGGGCTTTATCAATCTGATTTGTTTTGATTGCTAAAGTGGCTAATTGATTGAGTACTGAAGTGTTTTGCGGATATTTTTGTTGTAATTCGCGCAACATCAGAATGCCTTTCATGGGATTGTCCTTTTCAGGATTGTCCACAAACACTAACGCCTGATTGATTTTGGGCTCTACCTTATCCGGAGCAAGAGAAATAGCCATTTCAAAAGATTTTAATGCTCTTTTTGAGCAAAAATCACGTGTCTTTTGATCCGATTCATCTCGGGCACACAACATAAAGGTTGTTCCCGCAATGGACCAGGAAGGTTCTGTATTCTCTTTTTCTGCGATTTGTTCAGCATAAATAGCTGAAACAGCCGGAGAACCCATTTCATACCAGGAAGAAGCAAGAATTTTTAATCTTTCGATTTTGAGTGAATCTGTAGAAGCATTATCCACATCCAACTGCAAGGCATCTATGATCGATTGTTTTTCTTTTGACAGATTTTTAAAAGCCAAATCAATGACATTTTGATTTCCTGTCATTTCAATACTTAAAGCTCTTGACTTTTCAAGCTCTTTTTGTTTGGGTGGAACGGTATCCATTCCAAAATATAATAACAACAATACCAAAGTACCGATTCCAATAGCTATATATTGTTGTTTTTGCATGATTTTCTTATAAATTAATCATCATCACCATCATCTTCAGGAAGACTGTCAACATTTTCTTTGACCTGGTCGACAAAAATTTTGGCAGGTTTGAATGAAGGTATAAAATGTTCAGGAATTTCGATGGATTTATTCTTTTTGATGTGTCTTCCTATCTTTTTAGCTCTTTTTTTGATGATAAAAGAACCGAATCCACGAACGTAAACGTTTTCTCCTGATGACAATGTTCCTTTAACTTCCTTAAAAAACATTTCTAAAGTTACCAGAACATCAACTTTTGGAACACCCGTTTTTTCTGAAATAATATTAACTAAATCTGCCTTTCGCATTGTCTATTTTTTGGAAATATGGTTTATAAATGTTGACCTCTTTTTTGAAAAGAGTCGCAAAGTTCTAAAAATATCTGAATTATGAAAGTAATTTGTAAGCTTTTTTTTAGAAAATGTATCTTTTTTTTTGTTTTAAAGGATTCATTACCAATATTTTAGTCATGTGAATTATTGTATTATCAGTGTAAATCGGTATTTTCTGTTATATTTGCCTTCAAATTCGGATAGATGATTGTTTCAATGACAGGCTATGGACAAGGGATCGCATATATAGGTCAAAAGACCATTCGTGCAGAAATCAGGACCTTAAATGCAAGGACCACAGAAGCACGGAGCAGGATTCCGGGTATATTTCGGGACAAAGAAATGGAGTTGCGAAAGTGGCTTACCGACGAATTGTTGCGTGGGAAAATTGATTTAACCATTTCTATAGAAGAGGATGTGGATACAAATTCTGCCTCCATGCTCAACAAAACGTTGTTCAAAAAATATTATGAAGAGTTGAGTCAGCTCAAAAGCGAATTGGGTATTGAAGGAGGTGATATGATACAGGCGGTTTTGTCTATTCCTAATGTGATGGTTGGTTTTGAAGAACTGGCAGGAGAAGAGGAATGGACGGCAGCCCAAAAAGCTGTATCTGCAGCTATGGAAGATCTCAAAAAATTCCGGCTGACAGAAGGTAAAATTTTGGAAAATGAAATGATGGAAGGGGTAGGCCGAATAGAAAAATATCTGGCAGAAGTCGTTCCGCACGAAGAGTCTAGAGTACCGCGACTACGTGAAAAACTGAGAAAAGCACTTGATGAATTTTTGGTAAGTCAACAGGTAGACCACAATCGTTTTGAGCAGGAACTCATATATTATATTGAAAAACTGGACATCACGGAAGAAAAAGTTCGTCTCGCGCAACATTGTACCTTCTTTAAAGATGAGCTAAAAAGTAAAGAGGATCAGAAAGGTAAAAAGTTGGGTTTTATTGCTCAGGAAATGGGCAGAGAAATCAATACCCTCGGTGCGAAAGCTCAGGATTCCGATATTCAGCTATTGGTCGTCAATATGAAAGACGAATTGGAAAAAATCAAAGAACAATTGGCCAACATATTATAATATATGATTTTTCGGGATTTTTTCACCTATACAATCGTTCTGTAGAATGATTCAGAAGTACGTGATTTGGAGCAGATTTTTGCGAAAATGGCATCATAAAGTCGGCATTTTTATGGTTTTGGCTTTGTTTCTTGCGGCATTTACCGGTTTGTTGTTGGGTTGGAAAAAATCCCTGACCTTATTACCGGAAACAAAAAGTGCGGAAACCTTTGGAGTATGGCTCCCTTTGGACAGCATAGCCGTATTGGCGGTCGC
Organism: Saprospiraceae bacterium; assembly: GCA_022842725.1. GTDB lineage: Bacteria > Bacteroidota > Bacteroidia > Chitinophagales > Saprospiraceae > OLB9. The sequence continues at coordinate 40,483 of JALHOZ010000011.1, read as the reverse complement.
GGAAGCCAAAAAATCGGGGTTGACAGAAAAAGCAACAATCGACAGAATGGATGTAAGACATTCACAAGGTGTGGTAAAAGTTACCTTTGAGGGAAGTTTTCTGGAAGTTCAGGTAGACGGTTCTAATGGCAATATATTATTTGTAGGGAAAAGATATTCGGATCTTGTTGAAAAAATTCACGATGGTTCCATCCTTGATTTTTTGGTATTGCCCAAAGGACAATTTTTTAAGTTGACCTATACCACAATTTTATCATTCAGTTTGATGACGCTGAGTCTCACCGGATTGGGCATGTGGTATTATCCGAAATTGATTCGAAGATTAAAAAACAAAGAACATGGAGGATAGACAATTATATTTAAGTAAGTTAGCCCATATTCAAAAATTGGCTACAGGTAGTAGGATGTCCCGATTTTTGGCTGATCCTTTGACGTATCTGAAAGGGATGACATGGTCAAAATTTTTGTACCGTTGGTCCGGAAAGGTTTGGAAAGTCGAAAAAACAACTTTTTTGGGTCATAAAATGGTCCTCGGATTACCGGCGGGATTGGATATATATTTGTTGGGGGCAAAATCACACGATTCAGAGATCAGGCTTGCTGCTTTTTTGTTGCGCTATCTTCAAAAAGGAAATACATTTTTTGATATCGGAGCTCATGTAGGATATTTTAGTTTGCTGGCTGAAAAATGTGTAGGTAAAACCGGTAATATTGTCGGATTTGAAGCTTCTCCTTCTATGTATGGTTATTATAAAATCAATACATCCTTATATAATAACGTTGTATCAGAACATCTTGCCGTGAGTAACGAAGAAGGTGAAGTGGTGTTTTTTGAATATCCTATGTTATATTCTGAATATAACAGCATCAACGGGCAACAATATGAGGAGGAAGAATGGTCCACGAATGTCAAAGCGAATAAAGTTTCTGTTCCTTCCGTGAGTTTGGATTATTATTGTCAAACAAAAAAAATATTTCCCGACTTTATCAAAATTGATGTCGAAGGAGCTGAATGGATGGTCTTATCCGGCGCAGAAAATCTTTTGCAAACTCATAAACCGGTTATTATCCTCGAGTTTATATGTCCGGAAGAAGCCGAAAGAGAAAACAGCGTCCATGTCAGGGCCGTGCAGTTTTTACTGGCTAAAGGATATGATTTGTATCTGATCGATGCTGCGGGAAACTTACAGAAGACCAATCACATTCATGATTTGTATGGTTACATAGAATCAGATAATATTGTTTGTATGCATCCTGAAAACATATCAGAACCATGTATATAAAATATATAATATATGTTTTTGTCTGTTTATTTGGTTTTTATGCTTGTAAGCCAGTAGAAGAGTCAAGCACAGAAACAAAGGTAGGACAAAAACCTGAAATTGTCGAAACTCCATTTGACAGTGCAGCCTATCAATGGGAAGGTGAGCACATATTGGTCAACTGGAAGGATTTACTGGATGTGACATTTGTCAGACAACCCCACGAGTTATTGGATTCAGCTGACATTCCTCAGTTTAATGATAAAGTAAAAGGGCTAAATGGCAAAAAGGTAATTATTGAAGGGTTTTACATTCCTGTTGAGGAAACAGGTGATGAAAATATTGTGATTTTATCTGCTTATCCATATGCCCAATGTTTTTTCTGCGGACAAGCCGGTGTCGAATCGATCGTAGATATTCTTATCAAAGAAAAACTCCCTCCGATCAAAACGGATACAAAAGTCAGGTTTTCCGGAAAATTCAAAACTAATGCTGATGATTTTGATTTTTTGATCTACATTCTGGAGGACGCAAAATATATAAAATAATTTCAGAAAAAATACTGATAGGTTTAGACAATTGGACAGGGCTTACCGCTAACAGGAAGTCATTTAGGACAATCATTTGGATTTTATACAAAAACAAGGTGTGTCTATCATTCATTTAAAATTCTGAAAAATGAGGTGTTTGCTGTTTAAATATCTAACCAAAAAAAAAGGATTGCATTCGTTTTGGATGTTGATCATGATGTTCCGGTTAAAGTTATATTATCAGCAAATTCTGAAAGATATACTGTAAAAGGGGATTATTGTAATGTATTACCATGTCTTGATTAGTTTGGAAAAAATTTGAATGTTATCGAAATGTATTCAATTTAATATATATTATACTTATTTATAATATAATAACATATTATAAAAAAAATATATAAAAAAAATATTGAAAAAGAGAGTATTATGTATTATATATTATTTACATTTGTGCCATATTATACCAATCCAACTGAAATAGATCCTAAAAGGATAGAGTTTTTTATAAATACATATTATATAATAATGTAATTTATAGTGCTCTGTTTTATTTATCCGCTGCCTGTTGAATCATTTCTGATTCATGGTGGCTTATGAAGTTTGTAAACATTTAAAGGATCTCATAATGAAAACTCATTTATTAATTACCAGATGGATCAGCAGGTCGGTTGCCTTGCTTTCTTTCTCAATTTTATTGTTATCTTCTGCTCAGGCTCAGGAATGTGCCTGCAAACAAGGTGTTAACGTTGCTCTCGGAAGTAATGGTCAGGCGACCGTAACCGCTTCGATGATGCTGGCGAGTAACTCAACTTGTGCAGGTACTCATGTGGTCACCGTGATGAAAACACCAAACGGACAGCCGATTCCGGGTAGTCCTGTGGTTAATTGTTCTCATGTCGGACAAACGCTTTATGCCAAAGTTACCAATGGCTCAAATTCCTGTTGGGGAACGATCACGGTCATGGATGAATTAGCTCCGACGATCACGCCTCCTACAGGTATCAACAGGCTTTCGTGTGTCGCCATGACAAACTTTACACCGATAGTTACGGATAATTGTCCGGGAGCTGAAGCGGTATTGGTTAATGAAAGCATCATGATTAACTTATGTCAGCCCGGAAACGGATTGGCAACAGATGTTCTTAAAAGAATAACAAGAACTTACCGTGCTACAGACAAAGCAGGAAATGTTTCTGCTGATGTCGTTTTTGTTTTTGATGTCACTGTAATTGATGACCTTGGAGATATCGACATGCCACAGAATTATTCTATTATGAATAATACATCATTGGATTGTGCAGGTCCATGGGCTAAAATTCCGGTAGGAAAACCTTATGCAGGCAATCCTTCCCCAACGCCAATTGGTTTGCTGAGTGGAACAGGTGTACCTTCTATTGACGGTTCAGCTCTGTATCCTGAAGGAAATGAACATTGTAATATATCTGTAGGATTTACAGACGTATTATTACCCACGCCGGATTGTGTGGTTAAAATTGTCAGAACCTGGCAGGTTCTTGAGTGGTCTTGTGCCAACAGAAGTATCATGCCTCATACCCAATTGATAGAAATTACAGATAGACAAGCACCTGTTGTCACTGCTCCGGCAAATATCACAGTCAGTACCACAAATCATGATTGTGCTGCATCTGTGGTCATTCCTCCGGCTACATTTACGGACAATTGTTCTGTTACAGGCGACTTTAAAGTAGATGTTGCATATCCCGGTGGCTTTATTCAGAATGCAAACGGCGGATTGGTGAACCTCGAAGTGGGTGACCATACCATAACTTATATCGTTAAAGATAAATGTCATAATTCAAGTACAGCCATCATGACCATCAGTGTCAGGGACCTCACACCTCCGGTTGCTATTTGTGACGAATACACAACTGTTACTTTAAATCAGGAAGGCGAAGCTTATGTTCCCGCCTCTGTATTGGACGATGGTAGTTATGACGAATGTTCTCCTGTCAAAATGCTTGTCAGAAGAATGAACAATACCAATTGTGGTACTTGTGATCTTCCTGAATTTCCGGGATTCCATTATATGGGAGAATTCGGAACAGGATCAGATAAAAGATATTACTATTTATCACAACATATTTCAACACCTGAAGTTGCCTTTAAAATGGCCAAAGCAATGGGTGGAAATGTTGTTACGATTGACTCACCGGCCAAAGATGCCTGGTTGTGGTCAAGATTTTTGGCTTTAGTTCCAAATGCTTTGGTTAGCTGGACGGATATGATTATTGGTTTGAATGACCTGAATCGCGATGGTATCTATACATGGCAGAGTGGATCAACGTCAACGTACAGAAATTGGGGCGCGGGTGTACCCGTTAATGCTGCTTCACCTTATGTGACAAAATATCATGACAATGCAGGTAGATGGTTTGAATATAGTCCTGTATTCGCAGCGAAATATGTAGTTGAAATCACAGACCCTTGTTCATGGAGTAATGCGGTTGATTTTTGTTGTCTGGATGTTCCAAACGAACAAATGGTTTCATACAGAGCCATTGATGCAGCAGGAAATTTCAACGATTGTATGGTAAGTGTAAGGATTCAGGATAAAATTGGTCCTACATTGACTTGTCCGCCGAATATGGAGAGAAATTGTGATTTTTCTTTTGATACCAATGATCTGAGAACTCCTTTCGGATGGCCGGTTGCTGAAGATAATTGCGAGCAGTTGACCATTCAGCAAATTAGTGTTCAAAATACATTAAATGGTTGCAGAATTGGTTCTATCACCAGAAACTTCAGAGTAACAGATGCGGGAGCAAGAAGCGCTGAATGTTCTCAAACCATAACTTTCGAAGCTGTGGATCCATTTACAAGAGATGGAATTACATGGCCACGTGATTTTATGAATCTTGAAGGTTGTGCAGATCCTAAAAATCCTGCATTCAGTCCGGATGTACTGGGAAGACCTACCTTTGCAGATGGTGCATGTGCATTGGTCGGCGCTGACTCTGAAGATAAAGTTTTTAGCTTCAACAACGGTGCAGGTCCTGCTTGTTTCAAAATATTGAGATATTGGACAGTCATTGATTGGTGTCAGCCGATCACAACTCCTTCAGGTACCTCTTATGTTACCTGGACGCACACACAAACCATAGTCGTCAATGATAATGTTGCGCCAACTATTGCTGCACTTGTGCCTCAGGTCACTGCATGTACCTATGATGCTGCCTGTTTGGAAGGACACATCGAATTAGGTGCTACAGCAACAGACAATTGTACTCAGATTTTGGCCCATTCATGGAAAATAGACGCCAATAATGATGGTACTTTTGAGCCTTCACTGCAGTATACCGGTGTTGGCGGTTCAATAGACGCTTCCGGGATTTTTCCGGTAGGTACACACAAAATTGTGTATTCATTTGAAGACAAATGTGGTAATCTTACCAGCAGAGAACAACTTTTTACCATCGTAAATTGTAAAACTCCGACTGCTATCTGTCACAATGGTCTATCCGTCAACCTTACACCGATGGACACCAATAATGATGGTAATATCGATACTGGAATGGCAACTGTTGATGTCAACAAATTTAACAAAGGAAGTCAGCAGGCATGTGGTATTGACAATCTTTTATTCTCTTTTGAGCCTATCACCATTGTAAACGGTAATCCGGTCTTGGTTCAGGATATTTTATTCGATTGTAATGATATCGGTGACCAACCTATACAAATGTATGTAGGTATCATGGTTGCTCCGGGTCAGATAAACCAATCTTTCTGTTCAACATTTATCGAAGTTCAGGACAACCTTGAAGCATGCGAAGGTCGCCTTATCGGAGGAAATATCTCAGGAAGAATAGCCACATCAACATCTGAAACTGTTGAGGCAGTTGAAGTATCTTTAGGCGGTTCAGAATTAAAATTCAATACGGAAGAAAGTGGATTTTATGCTTTTGCCAACCTTCCTTTAGGATTTGATTACAAAGTGAATCCTAAAAAGGATGATGATGTCTTAAATGGTGTTTCTACCCTTGACCTGGTGATTATTCAAAGACATATTCTGGATATTGAAGGTTTCCAATCTCCGTATAAACTGATTGCTGCTGACGTCAATAAAGACAAGACTATCAACTCACTTGACCTTGTAGAATTAAGAAAGGTTATTTTGGGTACACAATTGAAATTTAATGGCAATACATCATGGAGATTTATTGATGGCCAGTACAAATTTATTGATCCGTTATTTGCTCATACTGAAAATTTTGTTGAGTCGCATGAGATCCTTGATTTCTCTAATGACAAGGCTGTAGATTTTGTGGCTGTAAAAACCGGAGACGTTAATGAATCTGTGGTTGCAAATGCTTCAACTCAAAAAAATGCCGGCAGCAGAAGTATCATCAACCTTACAACACCTCAGCAAAAAGTTAAAACCGGTGATTTGGTTACCATTCCTGTTCACATGACTCAGGAAATGAACCTGACAGGTATGCAGTTTACCATACATTTTGACGCATCGACTTTGGAATTGGTACAAATCAACCACGGAATGACATCTGATGATAATTTTGGATTTACAAATTTGTCTGACGGTGACATTACATTCAGTTGGAATGACGCTTCAGCGTTCTCTTTCAGAAAAGATGATTTGTTGACTTCTTTGGTTTTCAGAGCAAAACATGATGGTAATGTGACTGATATGTTTGAAATCAATTCATCCATATTAAAAGCTGAATCTTACGACAGTCAAAATAATGTTTTTGGATTGTCATGGAAAGCAGAAAACGCACAGCCGGCTTTTGTGGTTCATCAAAATATTCCGAATCCTTTCAGTCAGACAACTACCATTTCGTTTGAATTGCCTGAGGCAGGAAATGTTGTTTGTTCAGTCAGAGATATGGGTGGTAAAATGATTAAAGAAATCAGCCAGTATTTTGATGCAGGTACACAAAGTATTGCTATTAACAAGTCAGAATTGCCTTCTTCCGGAGTGTATTATTACACTGTTCAGACCGGAAATTACAGAGAAACAAAAATGATGGTTGTTATTGAATAACCCATAAAGATATTTACTGTTTTTGGAAAGTGACCCTTTTCCCGCTTGCGGGGAAAGGGTTTTTTTTTAGGTATTGGGTATTTAGGTGTTGGGTATTAGGTATTAGGCTTTAGGTATTAGGTGCCGGGTATTGGGCTGGTCAGCTTGTTAGTCTAATCAGGCCTCATTCCTATTTTTGATTCTGTATGAATAGGTACTCCTAACTATGTAGAGAAAGTTTAAATGATTTCTTCGAAATCAGTTTCAGTTCCGGTTTCTGCTTGTAGGGCACTCCATCTTTCATATCGTTGACGCGACATCAACTCAAAGATATTTATTATCTGGTCACAGAAGTTTTCGTCAACAAAATTTTCGGCATCAGTAGCAGAATCCATGCCGGAACCATCTCTGAATTTGTAGATTTGCTCCAACAAATCTTTTTCACATTTTATGGATATTTTGCCGTTCCAACTAAAAACAGTATATTTTATTCCTTTTTTTTCGAATTCCTGAAGGATCCTCATGGTCTTTTATGTCTTTTTTGAATGAGTTCGGTAAATATTTGGTATAAGGACAACCAGTCCGGTTCGTTTTCCAACAATTTTTCGTGATGCTCTATGGTTTTTTTATCATCTCTGACTGCCGGCCCTGTTTGGGAATATTCGGGTCCTTTTGTTCTGGCTTTTTTTGTTCCCTCTTCGATTAACGGCCACAAAAGTTCAAATTCCAAATGATTTTTTTGACAAAAATCTTTGCTGATGGTAAAGAGGTGATTTGTAAAATTATTGGCAAAAACTGCAGCAACGTGTAATTTTTGTCGGTCGCTGTGATTTTTTTGAATGACGGTATCAGATAAAATGCCGGCCAGTTTTTCTATACTTTCAAGACTTTCTTTTTCATTTGAAGATATAAAAAAGGGTGTATTTTTTAAATCTACTTCTTTTGTTTTTGAAAAAGTTTGTAATGGATATAAACATCCGTAATTTTTGGCGATTTTAGCTAACTTTATTTCGTTAAAAGTTCCTGAGGAATGCAGAACTATCTGATTGCCGGTAAGGCAAAAAGGAAATGAATCAATAATATCTTCAATGTGGTCATCCTGAACGGCTATCAGATAAAAATCAGACAGATCATCAAGATCAAATAATGAATCGCCGGTTTTTTGAGCAAAGGATATTTCTCCCAGCAGGTCAGCATTGATTTTGTGTTTACTGATGATATGCCGGATGATGACTCCGTTAGCTGCCCAGGCCTTTACCAAATGTGTTGCCACATTTCCTGATCCGATCACGCTGATAGTTATTGGAGCCTCCATCTGCAATCAGGATATAGCCGGTGTCGGGTTTTTCCTGAATTTTTTATAATACCAACCAATAAGAAGACCAATCATCATCAATATGGTACCGCCCCAGAAAAGATTGATAGCCGGAAAAACTTTGGCTTCGAGAATGACATAATCGCTTCTGGGCACATTTTTGGCTACAGCCATGCTAAAACTAAAAGAATCAGGTCGTTTATCTCTGGCAATCTTAAAGGTAAATTCTTCTTTCTGAGGATCGATATTGCTGAAACGAAGATGTAATCCTTCCTCACCGACATATTCTTTGAGACTCATGGGCATATTATCCTGAATGATGTATATCGGATTGGCCGTAACCGCATTATTTGTTTTGGTATTGACGATTTCTAATTGAGCAGAAATAGCTATATCACCTTCTTTTGGTGTGTAATGTCGGTGGGTAACATTTTTGTCAAAGCCGGTAAGAGAAATTTTGTATTCGTCGACCATTAATGAATTTCCTATTTTTAAGGTGACATCTTCATACGTCAACTTTTCTTCACCAGTAAATAAGGTTGTCATAATATCATCTTCAAGTCTTACACGCAATCCGGCATCTTCGATGGATTCGGGATACTTATACAATAAGGCTCCGTCCAGCCCGACAGATGTTTCTCCGGAATATGTTGAATCTTTTGAGGCACTTACCCAATCAAACAGTACGCTCAGACCGGTATCGTGTTCGTGTTTTTGATATTCCTGATGTTTTGGTCGGAATGAAATGGATTTTGGAATCATGATGTCATTTTCTATTTTGATGCTGTCACCCAATTGAACCTTATAGGTTTCAAACCTGAGCGAATCTTCCTGTTTTTTTGCCTCTACGGCATCCTGCATAGCCAATGGTAATGCTACCACACAACAGAATATGTCTTTGTGCAGGTAGTGTCTGGTATCCGGATTAAAAGCAGCCACTTTCATCATATCATTGGAATACATTGCATTGGGTTCCAAAGTGAAATTTTCTGTGACATTCAGATCTTTGTCAACTTTTTGGAACCGTATTTTGTATTTTCTTTCTCTTTCAATCAATGTATCGCTTTCATAGGTAAGAATATAACCTTTTGTCATCAATGGTTTTCCTTTGATCAACTGAACATATTTTTCAAGATCAGCGTCTTCAAACATTCCTCGGAAGACAAAAGGATTGGTAGATACATAATGAGCATGTAAGCCACTGGTAATCAGTCCAATCAACATCAATCCAAACCCAAGGTGGGCGATGCCTGAAGCGGCAAGTTTCATTTTTTGCCTGAAAATGTCAATGATAAAATCGATATTGGTAAAAGTTGCCAGAAATCCTGCAAATGTAAAAATATAAAATTGCCATGAATACAAAGGAATGAAATAGGCAAATAAAAACGTCGAAAGTACAGACACAGCACTAAAAATCAACATTTTTTTGACAACTTTTTTTCTGTTGAATTCCCAATTGATAGCTTTGTAACGCAAAAAAATCGATGCTGAAGCGAGTATGGAGACGAATATACCTATCCATAGTTGAGATTTGTTGTAATGTGCAACCGGATCATTGATCACTCTTCCTTCAAACGTCGGATTAAAATACTGCATGATAGTATTGTACACCGGTAGGGATGTGGAAACGGTGATCAGGATACCTGAAAACAAAAGCACAAGAGAACCGATAAACATCCAGAATTCCCGAGAATACAGATTTTCATCTTTTTCGGGTTGTGGAATATTTTTGTATCGGAATAACCAAAGACCTATTCCTGTAAGGAAAAAGAAAGACACAAGGATTACCAATTGCCATTCGAGTCCCATTTGCGTAAAAGAGTGAACAGACGAATCACCCAGAACACCACTACGCGTCAGAAAAGTGGAATATAAAATCAGCACAAAGGATATAAGATAGTAAAAATACGTTGACCTCAGTCCATGACCTGTATGCTTTGCGATGAGATGGGTATGAAGACCTGCCACCAGGGTAATCCATGGCACCAGCGAAGCATTTTCGACAGGGTCCCAGTTCCAATAACCGCCAAAAGAAAGCGCTTCAAAAGCCCAGAAACTTCCCATCAGAATGCCTATGCCCAGGATAGCTGCGCCAAAAACCGACCATTTGTAGGCATCTGCCAACCAGGATTGATGATCGTTTTTTATCAATCCGGCAAACGCAAAACCAAAGGGAAAAATCGTCATAGCAAAACCAAGAAACAGGGTGGGAGGGTGGATTGTCATCCAATAATTTTGCAATAAAGGATTCAGGCCATTGCCTTTGATCAGGCTCAGATAATCGGCATTATTAAAAATTGGAGCTTCCATAGTTTGTCTCAGCATTAAAGTCGGGTTTGAACCGATTTTAAAAACTGAATCTCCCCAGGGAATTTGCCATCCAAGTATCATGGTGACCAAAAGTACCTGGCATATCGCAACAATAAGCATGACGGGACTTTCCATTTTATAATTCGAACGAATCAGGATAACGCCCAACACAATATGCCAAAACATCCACAACATAAAACTGCCTTCCTGTCCTTCCCAAAAGGCGGACAAAATGTACTTCATCGGCAGGTCAGGAGAAACGTGATCAAAGACATATTTATATTCATACATCTGATGATACATGGCGTAAAAAATCAGTCCAATCAGTACAAAAACAGAAACTCCGTGCGTGTAAAAAGAATATCTGCCTAAATTTTTCCAGGATGGATGTCCGGAAGATGAAAATGTATCTTTAGAAAAGGAAAAAGTAGCCAGCAGCGCAGAAACAAAGGCTAATATTATGGCAAAATGCCCGATTTGACCCACCCAAAGGTGTTCGCCAAGGTATTGTATTTCCTGCATATTTAAATAGAATTGGATTTTACAGCGATTTCTTCATCTTTATATTTCGAAGGGCATTTCATCAGAATTTCGTCTGCATAAAAAACGTCCTCTTTTAGCGTTCCGGTGACCACAATTTGTTCGGACATCTCAAAATCCTGAGGTTTGGGTTGTTGTAGCACAACTTTTTTTTCCACATTTTTATCGTCTTTCATGACAAATGAAAATTCGTTCGGTTTATTTTCCGGATCGTATTCCATAGGTTTGTCTTTGGATAAAGTCCCAACTACTTTGACCCTGTTGCCATAAGCTTCATTAAAATTAGCATAACTGGAAACATCTTTTGATGAGTTGATAAAAACAAAAATACCTGCCGCTATCAGGAGGGCAGCTATGATATAAGGTCTTTTGATCATGATTTCAGATTAAAACTAAAAGATTAATGATGTTGTAACAGCAATGGAACCCATCCTGTTTGAAATTGAAATGCAAATATACGACATTTTGATAAATTGAATTGTGCAGACTACCTCTCAATACGTTGAAATTTGTTTTTTTGCCTCACCTTTTGTTTTATGCTTATTTATTTATCACCGGGGATTTAATCTTTTTTGATGAAAATATAAACTTCATTTTTTGCAAACTTTAAGAAGCCGAAGGATAAAAATTAACAATTTGTTTAAATGTTCTTTTATATATAAAAAATAAATATCTGTTTTCTAGGCTTATAATGAATGTTTTATAAATACTATGTTTATTTAATATTAAAAATATGTCATTTTTTAGAGCACAAATTTTAAAAAAAGGGGGTCTATAAGATATAGTTTTTATAATTTAGCCAACTTTTTCATCCGAACGGATATTTTTTTGATCCACATTCAATACTAAAAACACCTAATTGAAATGCAAAAGTTTTTACGATTCTTTTTTTATTGTTTTGTTTTTTTGACCTTTTCCAATTCCTTGATTTCCCAAAATATTGTGCGTGTATATGCCTGGGAAGATTTGAATGGCAATGGTATCCGAAGTGGAGAACCGGCTATTGATCCGGGAGTACTTTTATTTACAGCAGACGGTGCGGGGAATCCTCTAACAAACACCATGATAATGTCTACCTTCAATGGTACTTACGTTGAGTTTACCGGTGTAGGAAACGGTGACTATGTCGTCCTTTTTCCAAATGAAAACATAAACGGCGGGTATTATTTTACCCGATTCAATACGGATGGTGCCAATACAGACGGAACGGATTTGGGCACGGACAGTGATGCCAATCCGGCAAATAATTCCGGTAACTACCGGTATTCTTACCGTTTTAATCTTTCCGGAGTGGAGACCTATGATGAAATAGGTGTGGGTTATTATCTGCCATGTTCCATCGGTGATTTTGTATGGGAAGATTTTAATGGTGACGGTATTCAAAACGGAGCAGACACAGATTTACCGGCAGGCGTAAATATCACCGTATTTAATGTTACTGATGGTATAGCTGCGTTAGATGTATTTGGTAATCCGGTTGGAACGGTAAATGTTCCCGGCGGTTCAGGTGCTTTCCTGATAGATAATCTTCCACCAGCGACCTACAGGCTTACCTTTTCTGAACCGGCAGGCTGGCAGCGGACTGCATCCGGAGAGGGTGGACCTGCCACAGATTCTGACCCTGATGAAAATACCGGTGAGACGGCAAATATCATCCTGGCGAGTGGTGACGTGGACGATGACATCGATGCCGGATATTTTATGCCGATAGACATCGGTGATTTGGTATGGGAAGACGTAAATGGCAACGGTGTTCAGGATGGAGAACCGGGTGTTAACGGTGTGGCTGTTGATATCTCGGGAACTACCGGTTCCGGAGCATTTTATAATGATAATGTCAATACAAACGGAGCCGGAAATTATCTTTTTCCGGATGTTCCTCCGGGAAATTATACCATTACTTTTTCACTGCCAAATGCAATGTGGTTTTTTACAGAACTGGATGCAGGTGCTGATAATATAGACAGTGATGCTGACCGAACCAACGGAGAAGTCACCGGTATCATGGTCATGAGTAGTGATCCGGAAATAGAAGATATCGATGCAGGTATGTTTGAGGGCGCCTCAGTTAGTGATTTTGTCTGGGAAGATCTCAATGGTGATGGCATACAGGATGGCGGAGAGCCGGGAGTAGTTGTAGAGATTAATATATATGATGTTGCTACCGGTGCCATAGCTTTGGATTCCGGCGAACCAAGAGCTCCGATCCCAGCTGTAAACTCTACAGCTGCCGGTGCTTATATTTTTGAAGACTTATGGCCGGGTGATTATTATTTGGTTTTTGATGTACCTGCAGGTCCTGAATGGAGAAGAACCCTTTTGGATCAGGGAGGTGACGCTACAGACTCTGATGCTGATGTTGTAACAGGACAAACGGCTGATTTTAATCTTGAATCCGGAGATGAAAATGAAGATATGGACGCCGGATACTTCCGAATTGCCCGTATCAGTGATTATGTCTGGGAAGACGAAGACGGCAATGGTCTTCAGGATGGCGGAGAGCCGGCATTGGACGGTATCAACGTAGAATTACAGGATGACATGGGAGGCGCAGTTACAGATGCTGACGGTGCTCCTGTAGGACCTACTTCTACAGCGGGTGGCGGATTGTATGAATTTACCAATCTCCGACCAGGAATCTACCGTGTTTTGTTTACGGATCAGGCTCCAACATATTACAGAACGATTGCCAATGCTGCAGGTGGACCAACCTATGCAGGGGACGTTGCCAATGACAGTGATGCAGATGAAGTAACGGGATTGACTTTTGAAATAGAATTAGAGTCTGATATAGACGAAGAAGATATTGATGCCGGTTATTTTGAAGCCGGTATGATAGAAGGTGTGGTTTGGGAAGATTGTAACGGTAACGGCATTCGTGACGGCGGTGAAGCATTGCTGGCCGGATGGACAGTAGAAATCACCACAGCTACAGGCGGAGCGGTTACAGATGTTTTGGGAAATCCTGTAGGACCGGTTGTGACCGACGCTTCAGGCAGATATGTATTTCCGGATTTGCCTCCGGGAGACTATCGTATTGTTTGGACTCTGCAAGGAGGCTGGGATTATACCGATCCGGATTATGGTGGTGGAAATACAGATGCCACAGATGACTTGGATGACAGTGATGCGGACAATGATCAGTCGCACATTATTGAGCTTACATCAGGAAGAGATGTCGAAGGTGTCGATGCCGGTGTGTTTGAACCGATTGATCTTTCCGGTTTTGTCTTTTTTGATAATAACCAAAGTGGAGTTTTTGATGCCGGCGAATTAGGTGCCGGAAGTGTATTTGTTCAAATTTATGAAGTTCAGGGTGGAGGCCCATGTCCCGGCGCTCGTGGTGCTCAGGTAGACGAGGTACAGACAGATGCCATGGGTGAATATGTATTTATGGGATTACCTCCGGGTAGTTATATCGTACAGGTCTCTTCTGCCAGTTTGAACCCTCCGGGACCTTTATTCGGATATCAAACCACGACACCAACAGAATACTGTATTGACCTCACTTGTGATTTTGATCCGACTTCGGAGGATTATGATTTCGGATTTTTCTACGATTGTTTGGGTAATCCTACCTGGCAGCAGTGGCCTAGTTGTGAAATTGCTTCACAAAACCCGGTCATTTGTAACTTAAATATATTAAATGAGTTTTGTGGTGAGATGTTTACCCAAAATGGTCCGGGACCAAACCCGAATCCTTTGTGTCCGGGTGGAGGAGCGCCTCACAATATGTCCTGGTTTGCTTTCGTAGCCGGTCAGGGTACTTATGATATCGTTTTGACTCCGAGCAATTGTCAGCCCGGTCAAGGTGGTCAGTTAGGTATCCAGGGTGGTATCTATACAGATTGTACTTTTTCTGAAGCCGTCTTCTGTGAGCCGGGTTGTACAACGGGTTCTTTGTCTTTACCAAGTTCATCTTTGGTTCCGGGACAAACCTATTACTTCTTTTTGGATGGTTGTGCAGGTAGTTATTGCGATTACGAGATAGACGTTACGGGTAGTTTTGCACCTTTTGTACTGCCATTCCCTACGGCATTAACTTTTGATGATGAAGGATGTGACCCGATTTGCCCGGGCAAAGACATCAGATTTGAACTACAGGGATTAGATCTGGAGTTGGATTATACATGGTCTGTTGTAGATGCTAATGGCGATGTACCACCAATAAACTTCCCTCCGGATTGGCCGATGACAAGAGAAAACTTTATCAATCTGACGTTTCCTGATCCGGGAGTATATACCGTTTGTATGGAAGATGCGACCAATGCATGTGAAAACAGAGGTCCTCTGTGTGTAGATATTACCATAGATGTGATTCCTGATGAAATTTTTGATGCAGATCCAACTACTCCTGAACAGGATCCGTTTATCATTTGTGGTAATGAGTTTCCTTATGATGCTATCAGTGCTGATGCCAATGGTGATATACCAACAGACAGTAACGGCGACGGAATGGGATGGTTAGGCGGACCTATTACCTATGCTCAGGCAAATCAGGTAGTTACTTTTGAAGTGACTGACCCGACATGTAACTGTACATACAATCAAATTATAAGGGTCGACTCTTTACCGGTAAACCCTCCGCAGCCTCTGACTTTTTACCTTTGTGCAGATCAGGTACCTTTTGAATATGACGGGAATCCATCGTTTGTTACGACAAATGTTGATCCACCGATTTTATATCAATTAATGAATACGACACAGGCGAATGGATGTGATTCATTTATCTTATTTGATGCCTTTGTTTTTGAGATTATTGACGGTGGAATACGTGAAGTGGAATGTGATCCTGTTTTAATGGGTGTTGTGGTACACTTTGGGGTTAGCAATACAAGTACGCAATTTGTAGATCATGGTTGGAGACAAAGTATTGTTTACACCTGGTATGATCCAAACAACAATATTATTTCAGAAAGATGGGTGCCTGATGTTGATTTTGATTCTTATGCCATTTTCAGAGAAAGTGGAACTTATAGATTAGTGGTTACCATGAACTTGTTATTACCGGACGGGACAACCAAGTTTTGCGAGTTTGAATACCTGCATGACTTTGACATAACCGATTATGCACCGGATGCTCCGGATTTGCAGTTGGTTCAAACCCTTTGTCCGGGAACGGGTGATTACACACATACTGTACTCAATGCAAATCCTGACTGGACATATACATGGACTTTTCCTCCTAGTGCGGTATTAGTAAGCGGGGGAACCCCGGCTTCTACTATTACATTGAATTGGAGTAATTCAAACGGAGGTCAGGTGACCGTACTGGCCAATAACGGCTGTATGGACGGACCTGTTACGATTGATGATATCTTTATTCCTAGTCCTCAACCAGCGGCTATCACTGTCACTCCTGTTGTGTGTGTTGGTGATGAAGCAACCGTTACGGTGACCTCAACAAACAGTGGTCTGTCTGATTACATGTGGAATTGGGATGGAGGTACACCTGCCGGCGGAAGTGGTGTAGGTCGTGGACCTCATCAGATTGAATGGTCAACACCGGGCATTAAAACAGTTTCTTTGGTCATAGATCTTTTGGGTTGTTTGTCCAATGAAGCAACAGCGCAAGTAGAAGTGGTTGCTCCTGTAAGTGCTCCATTGATTAATTGTAGTGCGTCCGATACAGAAGTGTTTTTTGACTGGATAGACCCGGTTGGCGTTACAAGTTATGGATTTGTTGTTGTCCCGGGAGCGTATACAGGAGTCCAAACCGGAAATATGTATACTGTTTCAGGAGTGCCGGTCAATACGGACGTAACCCTTACCGTAACGTTTTTCCTTTCAGGACCTTGCGGTAATGTGACCAACTCTACAACCTGCAGAACGCAGGATTGTACCCCTCCGACGGTAACTTTAAGTTCACCGGTGACAAGTGTTTGTCTTCCGGATGAACCGGGAATTATCACCCTGGATTATACAACAACGGCAGCAGGAGGAACCCCAACCTTTACAGGTCCGGGAATAGCCGATCCAAATCTTCCGCAATTTGATCCTGTTCTGGCAGGAGTCGGAAGACATATTATCTCGTACAGACATACCGACGAGTTAGGTTGTATCAGTTCTCCGAGACAAACGATAATAGATGTTTTCCAAACCCCAAGTGCAGCATTTACGGCTGTTCCTGACAATATTTGTATAACCGGTGCAGTAAGTGTTACTTATACCGGCGATGACGGATTGGGTCTGGGAACCCTCAATTACAATTTTGACGGGGGTAACGCAAATGGTCCCGGAGTGGGTCCTTTTAACGTAAGATATACAACTCCGGGCGTTAAAACCATTTCTCTTTCCGTAGAAAGAAACGGATGTACTTCTTTACCGGAAACACAAACCGTGACGGTAGATCCGGAACTTGCAAATGTTGTGGTTACATGTATAGCACAAGGACTTGATTTTGTTGAGTTCCAATGGAATTTGGATCCTTTGGCATCCGGATATTCTATATCTATCGATGGCGGAGCGGCTATAAACCAGACAGGAAATACATACAGAGTGACAGGACTTGCTGAAAATCAGGAAGTATCCATAGTCGTAACTGCCTTGAGTTCTAATGCATGTCCGGACAAAGTTTCACCTGCGGTTATGTGTACAGCCCGTTCTTGTCTACCAGTAGTGGTAACAATGGATGCCGTGGCTGACATTTGTTTTACGCCTGCGGCGGGTATCGTTAATTTGACTGCTCAGGTCAATGCTGCATCTATAGACCAGTCTTTGTTGTCATGGGCAGGTCCTGGTATCGTAACCGGTACCAATCAGTTTGATCCACAGATTGCCGGTCCGGGCACACACGCAATCACCATTACATATTCTGACAGCGGATGTTCTGAAACAGGAATCGGTACTATAAAGGTCAACCGAAGACCGGTAGCATCCTTTACTGGTGATAACAGAATTTGTATAACAGATACTTATGATGCTACTGTAACCGGTAGTTCCGGAAATCCGGTGACATTGGATTGGACACCTGATCCGGTGGCTTCTGCCAATAATGTGTCTCAGTTTTCTTTTGCAACTCCGGGCACGTACGATGTAAGTCTGGTGGTTGACAGTTTGGGATGTACTTCCCTGCCATTTATGGAAAGTGTAGTAGTGGAACCGGAATTATCCGTTCCTGCAACAGATTCTATAACATGTAGTGAATTCTTAGACCGCATCGTATTTAATTGGGAAGATATCGATTGTGCTTCTTCTTACAGGGTTTTTGTCAATAATGTTTTGATTTCCACAGGTTCAAGTACTACCTATTCTGCAACAGGATTAGTAGAAGGTGAAACAGTTGATCTGAGAGTCGAATTCATCAGTGACTGCGAATGTGGTGATATCGCTATCTCCAAAGAATGTACTGCCCGCAATTGTCCTCCTGTTCAGTTGTCTATCACTTCGCCGCAGGCAGAATATTGTCTCGAAGACCTAACAGGTCCTATTCAAATACAATTGACCATTACAGGCAATGATAATACCGGAGTAGCTACCTGGTCGGGATCTCCTTTTATTAATAATCAGGGCGTATTTGATGCCTTGGCTGCCGGCGTTGGTGTACATACTTTTGAATACACTTACGTACAGGAAAACTGTACTTTTGAAGATGAGACATCCATTACCATCAATCCAACTCCTGCTATGGTAACAGGTACAGCAGTACAGCCACCTTGTTATGATGATCTGACCGGAACGATTGAAGTGAGCGCAAGCGGAGGAACAAATCCTTTGAGTGTATTGTTGGATAACCAACCGGTGACTCCTGGCGTTCTGAATGTCGGAGCAGGAAACCACACCCTTCAGGTAGTGGATGCTAAAGGTTGTAATACCGTAACTTCACCATTTAATATCACCATTCCAAACGAACCGATCATTGATATTACAGGTCCTGTTATCGTCAATACAGGCGATACAGTCACGTATGTATTGCCGGATGTTTTTGCCGGTTTTGCCATCGATTCAGTTGTTTGGACCATAAACGGGGTACCGGTTGTGTGTACAGGAAACAATTGTCTGAGTCTGACTCAGATACCGGTTAATGTAGGACAAATCGTATATTCAGCAACGGTGTACTATAATGACGGATGTTCTGTTACAGCACGGTTGAATACAACCACCCAGACCATCATCATTACGGAAGTTCCGAATATTATTAATCCGGAAAATGAAAATAATAAATTGTTTTTCGTTCAAACCAATGATCCAACCCTTATTATAAAATATATTAAAATTTACGACAGATGGGGTAATCTGGTATTCCACATAGATGAGTCTTATGTCGCTAAAGGTAATGAATCCATAGGATGGGATGGTGATGAATTTGCGGGAAGAAAAGTGATGCCTGGTGTATATGTGTATATCATTGAAACGGTTTCTTTGTTACAAGGTAATAATCCAAGGACAGAATTTCTGACAGGTGATATTACGGTAATCAGATAACCGATATGTAAATTCTATGTGATAGAAAGTCTTTTTTTTATCACAAAACTTAATACTAAGCTCTCCATTCGGGGAGCTTAGTGTTTTTAAAGAGACCTTTAAAGTCATTTGACGTAACGGGATAATGGAATATCAAAAATTATGGGATGGTTTGGGAGCGGTTGTAGTTCGGATATTTTGTATCTGAATATATTAAGATTACCCAACCTTCTTATACAATCGTATGTTTTGTATTTACGTTGATATACCTGTACCACAAATTTGGTTTGGTTATTTTTTATTTTAGTTCTTTTGTGGTTATTCTCATATATCCAACTGATTCCAATAAATTATGCACACATGAAAATCAGTCAATTTGCTCTGTTAGTATTCCTTTATTCTTTTTCGGCTTGTAAAAGCGATAAAGCCACTTTACCGGAAAGTGGTATTTTTACAGAAAATGATACCGTTCGGGTTGAAAAAACAGTAGAAGTTTCTGATATTACCGAAAAAGAGGTCGGGTTATCTGAAAATTTGGAAACGCAACCAAGCCCTGCAAAAAAAAGTTTGCCTCCTGTAAAAAGTGATAAAAAACAAACAGCTTCAGAATCCGATATAAAAAACCAAAAAAAAATACAACCTCAACAACCTCAAAAACCTTCCGTAAAAACAGAACAAACAGAATCATTGCCGGATGACAGAATGAGCCCAAAAACGGAAAATCCATATCCGGTACAGGAAGTTAAAAAGGTATATTCAGATATAAATGTATATCAACAATTATTGACAAAATACGTAGATCAAAACGGTAAGGTAAACTATAACGGACTTAAAAAAGATATATATTTATTGGAAAAGTATACAAATTCTTTGTCAGACGACCCGGTATTTGAAACCGGAAATAAAAAAGAAAAACTGGCTTTGTGGATCAATACATATAATGCGTTTACCTTGTTGTTGGTAACAAAAAACTATCCTGTCCAATCTATAAAAGATGTGTATAACGGCAAACCTTGGGATGAAATCTGGATACGTATTGGTAAAAAAAAATATTCCCTTAATCAGATCGAAAATGATGTGATCAGACCTCAGTTTGACGAACCCAGAATCCATTTTGTACTCAATTGTGCCGCAAAATCATGTCCTCCGCTGCTTAACAAAGCCTTGACAGCACAGAATATAGAATCATCAATGGCATTGGCTACTAAAAACTTTATACGCAGTGCTGAAAACGAGTTGGCAGAAAAAAAGGTAAATTTATCTTCTGTTTTTGATTGGTACAGAGAAGACTTTGGCAATGTCATCTCATTTTTGAATCAATATGCACCGATCAAAATTGCTCCAAATGCCAAAATAACCTATAAAAAATATGATTGGTCACTTAATAAACAATAAAACATGAAGTTACCTGAAATCGTTTTTTTAGATACTTATACCATGAATCCCGGGGATCTTGATTTTTCTCCATTACAAAACTTAGGTCATTGTACCTTTTATGACCGAACCCAACCAGAGGAGTTGGCGGAGAGAGCAGGGGAGGCCGACATCATCATTGTTAATAAATTTCCCATAAACCGGGAAACACTCGCTTTTATGCCAAAAGTTAAATATATATGTGTAGCAGCTACCGGCTATAATAATATTGACATACAGGCTGTGCGTGAAAAAAATATTCCGGTCAGCAATGTACGTGATTACAGTACAGACAGTGTGGTACAACATGTTTTTGCCTCCATCCTTTCAGGTTACAACAGGATAGAAGAATACGACCGCCAGGTGAAATCAGGCACATGGTCAAATCAACCTGATTTTTGTTATTATGACCAAACCATACCATCGCTGAGACAAAAAACCATAGGGATTGCCGGCTATGGCTCTATAGGTAAAAAAGTAGCCTCAATAGCATTGGCTTTCGGGATGAAAGTAGTCGTTTACACCAGATCAGGGATAACAAATCAAGAAGGAATAACTCAGGTTAGTTTAGATGAATTGTTTTTGCAAGCTGATATTCTTACTTTACATATGCCTTTGACAGAAGAAACACGGAAGTTTATCAGAAAAGAATACCTTCGGTTGATGAAACCCGGATCTGTGATTATCAATACAGCCAGAGGCCCACTGGTGGATGTTGATGATTTGTTGGAAGCACTCAATTCAGGAAATTTATCGGGCGCTTTCCTGGATGTTTGGGAAACTGAACCACCATCAGATCACCATCCTTTGCTGTTACATCCTGATTGTAAAATGACACCACACGTCGCCTGGGCTGGTATTGAAGCGCGTCAAAATCTGTTGGAGGGTTTAGTTGGCAATATCCGGGCATTTTTGGATGGGAAGTGGATTTTTTCCATTTATCAGGTTTAAGAGCAACCGTAGGTAGATGAAAAACAACCCGTTCGCGTGAGGGGTAGAAGTCCCGCCCCATTAAAAGGCGGGACGGATGACCCGACCCGAAGGGGCACGCCCAAAAAAAATAAAACCTGTATCTGAAAAGTCTCTTTTTAAAGAATTATATAAATCACGATCTCTTTTGTGGAGTGATATTGAAGAAAATGACACTTCTGTGAAAAACAATAGATTGGGAAATGTTACTTTTGCAACGATTTTATAAACAACCGAATCATGTTCAAAAAAACAGTGCTTTATTACGCAATATCCGGAATAGTCGGGATGCTCTTTTTTCTTTCGTGCAAACCATCACAAAAGATGCTCGCTGTAAGTAAAGATTATGTCGACACTTTGAGGTATCAGGAAGAAGTTCACCTGAAAAATGTTCGTCAACTCACTTTCGGAGGGGACAATGCAGAAGCGTACTGGAGTTTTGATAATCAAAAAATAGTATTTCAGGCTACCAATAAAAAATGGGGTGTGGAGTGCGATCAGATTTATTATTTTGATTTATCGCAAAAAGGTATGGATAGGCCCCCTTTATTGAGTACAGGTTTGGGTAGGACGACATGTAGCTATTTTATGCCGGACAACAAATCGATTGTGTATGCCTCTACTCACGAAGAGAACGCTTCCTGTCCGCATGTGCCACCGAGGAGAGAGGATGGCAAATACGTTTGGCCGATTTATGAAAGTTTTGATATTTACCATTCAGATTTAAAAGGCAATATTATCAAAAAACTCACCAACGAACCTGGATATGATGCGGAAGCTACGGTATCGCCAAAAGGCGATAAAATCGTGTTTACGTCATTGCGAAGTGGTGACCTTGAATTGTACACCATGAATACAGATGGTTCAGATGTAAGACAAATCACCAATCAATTGGGTTATGACGGGGGTGCATTTTTTTCACCGGATGGGACTAAGTTGATTTTCAGGGCTTCCAGACCCAAAACAGAGGCCGACATCAAAGAATATAAAGATTTGTTGACACAAGGATTGGTCATGCCTACCAATATGGAACTGTATGTATGTAACGTGGATGGCAGTGGATTGAGACAACTCACCACCTTGGGCAAAGCCAATTGGGCACCTTTTTTTCATCCTTCAGGAGAAAAGGTGATTTTTTCATCCAACCACAAAAGTGCCCGTGGATATCAATTTAATCTTTTTATGATCAATCTCGACGGAATGGGATTAAAACAAATCACGCACGACAAAGTATTTGATGCGTTTCCGATGTTTTCGTTTGATGGCAAAAAAATCATCTTTTCGTCCAATCGCAACAACAAAGGAACAAGAGATACCAACTTGTTTGTGGCTGATTGGGTGGAGTAACAGAGATTTGTATTGTGTCGGGCTGATTCCGGACATAGTTTATAATTTTAACGTGGTATCAACCACCAAAAAAGGTTTGTTTTTGAATATTCAGTTTAAAATAGAAGTAAAAAAATGAACAGATATTTATGCCTTATTTTTTTTTGGTGTGGTTTTTTGGTAGTTGTATCTTGTAAAAATAAAGAATCTATCCATCAAGACAGTTCTCAACCTGTTGGCGTGGAGACTGATTTTATCAAAAAAATGCAAGGGTCATGGCGATTGGTTGGGTCAGGAACAAACTGGGGATACCGGGATTTGTCGTTGGAAGAAACGGAAGAGTTGATCACAATAAAAAAAAATGAGATAAGTTATTTTGAAAGAGATAAATCAGATGGAACAAAATCCTTGATTTCCCGGGAGAATATATTTTTATATCATGGTTCAATAGGGCATTTATATCCAATCAAATGGATTACTAAAGATAAAATTATCATTGGATTTGAATTTGATTCTGATGAAAACCTGCTGTTCAGACAACTGGGCGAATTGAGTGAAGACGGAACTGAAATGGAACAGGTTTGCGGAAATTTAGAAAAAGTATACGAAAGAATAAAGTAAGGTAAAAATAATTTTTTCAATATCTGAGATTTAATCAGGTAACTAAAAAAAGTTCAGTTATTGATTTTTAAATGTAAAGACCTTGGTTTAGGTTGAAAAAGATAAACTATCATGTCTTTTTTTTTGCTATAAGGATTAAATCGTCGCAAATCATATCAACTCTCTTGCGCCGCTGCCTTACAAATTTTATATCCCGATAACAAATCGGGATATAAAATTTTACAAATCAAACAATTCTAAACAACTTTCCCTTATAATACGGTCACAATGAGATTGATCTGGATGGTTTGACCGGCAGATATGTTGATCGGCAACATGCCATTATTATCGCTGTGTAATGCGATAAAATCACCTCCTGACCAGTCGCCGTCGTTATCATTGTCTTTCCAAAGATCGAGATAATAGGTTCCCGGTGTGAGATCGGCCAGGGTATAGGTGACAGAACTGCCACTTCCTGACACAGCAACAAATTTAGCCGGTTTGTTGTCAAACCAATCGTCGATATTTTTGTAGACGGCTACCCGGGCATTGGACAAATTTCCAATCACTCCAACATCAAATTTGGCTGTTCCTGTGATTTTAGTTTGTGATGCCTGAACCGTGACAGTCCTTTGGTCCTGGTCTGTTCCTCCCTGACCATCATCTACGGTGACTGTAATCTGATAATCGCCGGGTGTGAGTGGAGCTTCCCATTGTACATTATTGCCTGAGCCGATGATGAAACCTCCATTGACAAAGTACTGATAAGTCAGGGGATCATTGTCAGCATCTATAGCTTCGACACTGACATTTGCCCGTTGACCAGGTAATAAAGTTGAAGGATATACCTGAAAAGAAGAGATAAGCGGGGCTGTGTTAAAATCCAGAATCCACATGTCAATTTTACATGTGAATGTCTGTCCTTCACTCACCTGCATTTCACTAAAATTATAAGCTCCTAGATTAATCACACCATAAATTCCAATGTAATCCCCGTTGTCAAGTTCTTTTGAGTTATTATTGTCTTTCCAAACAGAAAGGTAGTAGTTGCCGGGAAGAATATTGGGTATAGTAAAAGTTACACTTCCTCCAGTTCCGTCTACGGCAACAGATCTCACCGATTGGTTGAGTTCAAAATTTTCAAGAGAAGTGTACAAGCTTACTTTAGCATTCGAAAGATCTCCGGATACACCTGGAAGAAAAGATGCAGTACCGGTCACTTGTGTAATAGGTATTAATACCGTCAAAGTGGCAGTTTGAGCGACAATGCCGCCTTTGCCATCACTTACCGTCACGTTGACTGAATGAGCGCCTTGCGTTGAAGGTGCAGTCCAGGTCACATTAGGTCCTGTTCCACTGATAGAACCACCCGTTACCTGATAAGCGTAAGTTAAAACATCTTTATCGGAATCAGAGGCCACTACATTGATGCTAACCATACCATTGCCATTGATGGTATTTGGGGTGACAGTTACGGATTGTATCACCGGCAGGGAATTGGTTTTTTCATCTTTTTCGCAACTTGTAATGAATGCAGCTAAAAGAATGAAAAAGAACATGGAAAAAATAAAACGTGGTTTCATTTCTGGTATTTTAAAAATTGGAAGGAAGAAAAAAGGAGAGTTCACTCTCCTTTTTTTATAGATTCTGACAATTTTATAAGATAGTCATATTTATATTTATATTTACAGTTTGTCCCTGTCCAACCTGAATTTCGCCCAACCCATCTGCACCTAAGGTGATGTTGCCATAGATTCCGGCAAAATCACCTGCTGACCAGAAGCCATTGAAATCTCTGTCTTTCCATACGTCAACATAGTAGTTGCCAGGACTGATATTGCTGAGAGCAAAATTTGCAACTGCACCCACACTGGTAATACGGTAAGTTTTAATTGGTTGATTATTTAACCAATTTTGACGGGATGTATACATACTTACTACTGCATTATTCAAATCACCGGCAGTACCTGGTAAAAATGATGCTGTACCTGTTATCTGTGTAATAGATTGTTCAACTGTCAAAGCACCATTGCCTGTTGCTGTTCCTCCTTTTCCATCACTTACGGTAACAGTTACAGATTGAGCTCCGGGAATTGAAGGAGCAATCCAACTGACATTAGGACCGGAACCACTGATAGCACCTCCTGTAACGACGTAACTATAGGTGAGAAAGTCACCATCCGGGTCCCCTGCAATAACAGAAATGTTTACAACACCATTAGCTGAAACGGAGGAAGGGTTTACCTGAATGGATTGAATAACCGGAATTTTATTGTCCGGCTCATCTTCATTACAGGACATAAATGACATTGTTATGGTAAACAAAGCCAAAATCGGAATTAATATGTTTTTCATGATTTTGTATTTACTGGTGAATAATACTGTAAAACTTTCAATACAAAGGTCAGGAGATAATAAAAGGAATACAATGACGGCAGGCACTTTTTACATTGATGATAGTCATGGATCGGGTAACGTTTTGTGTAAGGTCTGTTTTGTATAGTTTTGATTGTAAGGATTAGTCTGTCTGAAAAGTAGGGTAGGGTAAGCTTTATTTTGGGTACAAAACATTGAGCTAAACCAAGGGGAGATGATAAATTGTTTGATGGTTAAATTGCTTCGACATTTCGCAGGAATATCAAAGTCAAAGACTTTTAGAGGCTGTTCAGTGAAGTGTGTCTACCTATCTTTGCAATATGAAAAATAATCCCGATTTAAGATACAATACATTCTCTAGTCGATAGGGATATCATGATTATATAATAAATCATTTAATCCTGACTATTTTTATTAGTTTTGGCTTAAAATCTGAATTGCCTTATGTACAATGGTTTGAAATATTTTGTATTGGCATGGTCATATTTGTTCCTGCCCGGTCTGAGAAAATATTTTTTGATTTCTATGCTGACTTCCGTTGCCTTATTTGTTGGGTTAACGTATGGAATCATAGGGGCGAGCGATCTCATGGCAGTATGGTTGAGTGGTTTGATTCCATGGTCCTGGTCAGGGGAATCCGTTTTCTATCAATGGATTTTGCGCATTCTTTCTATTGTTTTGTTGTTTGGTGTGTATAAATACATTGTACTGGTGGTGTTGGGTCCTGTTTTGAGTATGATGTCAGAAAAATTAGAGTATATTCTTTCACCTCACAAAAAAGGTCGAAAAACACCCGGATTTCTGACCGGAATGATGAGAGGAATCCAGCTTAATATCTTTAACCTGATAAAAGAAATGTTTTTTACCATTATGCTGTTTTTATTGAGTTTTATTCCCGGAATGGTGTTTTTCACCACACCGGCCATCTTATTGGTCCAGGGATATTATGCCGGCTATGGCGTTATGGATTTTTATTTGGAAAGGTATTCAGATTATCAGACCTCAAACAAAATCGTTTTTCGTTTCAAAGGGTTTGCTTCGGTGTCTGGTATATTGTTTGTATTGTTGTTTTCTATACCATTTTTCGGTATGATTCTCGCTCCTATGGTGGGTGTTCTGGCAGTCACCTTGTTTTTTGAGAAAGAAAAAGTTTTTACACATTAAATTATGTTTTTGAAATATTCCTTTCAAATAATATGTCTCTTTTTTGGTATCGTTTCTTTGTTTTTCATTCTTATTCACAAGAAAACATATAAATTAAATGTTTAATATATAAATAAATTCTATCTTGCAGCCTGAAAGTATATTGTTCACTTCATGTTACGGGATCTATTTTATATTATAACTTTTTGCGCACTTGGTGCCTTCATGTTGATTTTTGTCAACCAAACCCAAAAAAAGGACGCTCTCGGTAATCAGATTTATACTGAAGTTCTGCAGAAGCTCTCTGAGGACTCCGTTTATATCAGCCAAAATGTGGCCAATATACTCGACCGCAATATATTGTCGACACTTTCAGCTTCACCATTCGGTGTTGAAATTTACAGGTCAAACCAACTTATTTGGTGGAATGAAGTGGTAAGACAACTCCCCCGAAATAAACAGGCCAGATATGTCGTTTTGCAGCAAGCCGATTTTCAGATCGTCATCAGAACAGAATTAAATCGTTTTAATACCTATCAATTTGCCACATCACCTTTCCCGGAAGAAGAAGGTGTAAAATATCAGGCTAAAATTTCCTTCAAAGGAATTGATTATCTCGTGAGTGACAATAGTGACAATAGAACATCTCTTTGGATAGGGATGATGTTTTTGTTGTGGGTTGTCGTTTTATCTCTCTTTTACAGATTGGTCAGAAAACATCCGGACAATGTCTGGGTAGGGTTGGGCTTTATATTATTTATACTGCTGCTGAGATTTTTATTTACATTTCCTCCGGTAGATTCATTGACTGGACAATTTTGGGTGTTTAAAGTAGTTAGTGACGGGTGGTGGGTTTATTCCTTGTTTACCTTCGGATTGGATACTTTGTTGATCTGGTTGCTGGCATTTGGCAATGTGTTGAAAAAGCCGTTTTTTCCTGTTCAAAACAGATCTTTTATTCCGCCTGTGGGAACGGCCTCTTTTGTTTTGTCTCTTTACTTTATGTACTTAAACCTGTGTCTCAAAAATCTGGCAGATGGTAATTCCGTTTTTGCGGATGTCTCGAATCCCGGATTTTTTAGTATGACAAGCATTTTTGTTTTGATATTGCTCATCATCAATGTTTTTGCGGGATTTATCTTGTTATATAAATTTTTTAGTGCAAAAAACGAAAACAGAGGCAAATCCAGTAATTCGTTTTTGGCGATTATTGCCGGTATTTTGTGTTCATTTCCGGTATTTTATTGGGCAGATATAGAAATTAATGTCCTTTTGTATTACCTGTTTCTGTTGGCAGTAGCTTTAATATTTGATGCTTATGTTGAATTAAAAGAACAAAAACTAACCTATGCACTGTGGTGGATGTTGCTTTTTTCGGGTTTTTTAGCTACCGGTTTTTTTCATTATGAACAAATCAAAGCAAACAGTGACAGAGAGTCATTTGCCAAAAACCACTTTTTTTCTGCTACGACAACGGATGTAAAACAAGCGGAAGACATCAAAAAAAATCTCGATACGTCCGGAATATTTTTAATTCTGGGCAATATAGAATACCCGGCCAAATGGGATAAGGACGAAATCAAAGATTTATTTGGTGGTTTAATACCTTCCCCGGACATAAATTTTGACATCGAACTGTTTGATAAAAACGGTTTCAGCCTGTTTGCCAATCACTTTGGCAATTATCACCAACTGAAAAAAGCATTACAAACGTCAACATTGGTCGGTGAAAACAATTTGTTTTTTCAACCAATGACAGAAACTTATTATATAAAATACGAACTGCAACCTGAAAATCATCCGGACGGTCCATGGCTTTTTGTCCTGGCTTTTCACCCTAAAGAAATCAAACATGAGATAAATCGTGACATCTCTTACGCTTTATTGAAGTCTGATTTTGTGATTGACAAACAAATTTATCAACAAAACGGCCCGACTGATGTAGTGCTCAGGACCATCCGGCAGAATGGAATTAATGGAAATTTTGTGTACACCAGACAAGAGAACAACTTAGGATACACCTTACTGGTTTTTGAACCCAAATCAGGGTTGTTGAAACCGATTTCTATTTTTTCATTTTTATTTGCCCTTACGGGAATTTTGGTATTTATCCTAACATGGACGAATACAAAATTTACTTTTTTGCCGGATACCCTTCCTTTGAGAATGGGGGAAAGATCTTCGTTAAAAACAAAAATCCAACTTTCCATTATCCTGTTGATCATTTTCAGTTTTTTGGTCATCGGAGCGGTAACAGCCTTTTATTTTTATAATCTGATTCAGGCCAATCAAGTTGGCAAAGAACGGGAAGAAACCCAGATTCTGGCAAATGCCGTAATTCAGGAAAGTCGGGATAAAGAATCAGAAAAGGAAGTAATCAACCATTTTTACCGCAACCTGCTCAATCTTTCATACGTTCACAGCAAAGATGTTCAGCTATACGACAAAGAAGGTAAACTGCTCGCGACATCGACCGGAGGGCCGGTGGAATATATGATGCCGGTGTATGAAGTTTCGGGAATTCGTGACGACAAAAAGGACCCGGCACATTCGGCCAACAGGCATTTTGACTACATCCCATTATTGAACAATCAAAATCATAAAGTTGGTTTTATCGGGGTTCAGCACCAATATACCAATCTTTCCACACGAAGTATTGTCGCCTTTTTGGGGACGATGCTCAACGTATATATATTTTTATTTCTGATTGCCGGAGTAATTGCCATTACGATAGCGAATTCCATTACCCAACCCATTGCGATACTGGCTGAAAAATTAAAAAAGTTTACCCTGGGAAGAAGCAACGAATATCTTGAGTGGAATTCAAATGACGAAATCGGTACCCTGATTACGGAATACAACAATCTGAACGAAGCCCTTACAAGAAGTGCCGAAACACTGGCCAAAACCGAAAGAGACATGGCCTGGCGTGAAATGGCCAAACAGGTTGCTCACGAGATCAAAAATCCGTTGACGCCTATGAAACTCAGCATCCAATATCTGGAGAAAACAGCGAAGGAGGATCCTGAAAGGGCTAAAGATATGATTCCAAGAGTGTCCAATACGTTGATAGAACAAATCGACAACCTGTCACAGATTGCTGCAGAGTTTTCTAATTTTGCTTCTATGCCTCAGGCTACCAACGAAAAAGTAGCCCTGAATGATCTGGTTGTTGCCATTCATGACTTGTTTAGAAAACGGGATGATATGGATATTTCACTGCATACACCTATCGACGACCTGGTCGTTTTTGCAGATAAAAATCACTTGGTCCGTATTCTCAATAATCTGGTCAAAAATGCAACCCAGGCAATTCCTGACAACCGAAGGGGTAAAATCGATATTTCTTTATACAAAGAAAACAACCGGGCAGTGGTCAGGGTGTCTGATAACGGAGCAGGAATACCGGAATCTATGCGTGATAAAGTTTTTGCTCCGAATTTTACCACCAAAAGTTCCGGAACAGGTCTTGGCCTGGCTATTTCTGCCAATATGATTGAGTCTTTTAACGGTAAAATATATTTTGAATCTCAGGAAAACGTTGGCACTCAATTTTTTATAAGCATTCCGCTTATGAAAACAGACGAAACCGACAGGGATCTCCGGGTCAGTCTGGACGAATAATTTGCCTGAAATCATGAATTTTTGAAAAAAAATTGTCTTTTTATTCCTTAGATAATCCGGAAAAGTATTATCTTTGCGCACTATTTTGGAAATTATGGTATAAAGTGCCATAAAGAGTTGAAAGTTAAGGACATAGGAAGATTAAACAATCATACAGGCCCCGTAGCTCAACTGGATAGAGTACCTGACTACGAATCAGGCGGTTGAAGGTTCGAATCCTTCCGGAGTCACATATCATATAGTACATTAAAAAGATTTAAGATGTCACGAGTTTGTCAGTTAACAGGTAAAAGACCCATGTCAGGGAATAATGTTTCGCATTCAAATGTGAAAACAAAAAGAAGATTTTTACCTAATTTGTTTACTAAAAGATTTTTTATCCCTGAGACCAATCAATGGGTAACTTTAAAAGTTTCCAACCATGCATTGCGTACCATCGATAAAAAAGGATTGTATGAATACCTGAAGGAGTTGAACGCCAAAGGTGTGGATACAGGAGTCAAATTATAATTTGAAATAGCATATAATAGAATACCGTTATGGCAAAAAAATCAAAAGGCAACAGAATTCAGATTATTCTGGAATGCACAGAGCATAAAACTTCAGGAATGCCGGGAACATCCCGTTATGTAACTGAAAAAAACAGGAAAAATAATCCTGACAGGTTAGAAATTAAAAAGTTTAACCCGGTTTTAAAGAAATATACCGTTCATAAAGAAATCAAGTAATCATGGCAAAAGTATCCAAAAACGCCCGGGTAGCACAAAGAGCTGCCAATGTTGGTTCTGGTAGAGATCACGTAAAAGTGGTTCGTTCGATCAAAGATCCGGTAACAGGTAAATATTCTTTCAAAGAGTCTATTGTCCACAAAGACAAAGTAAAAGATTTTTTAGCTGAGAATAAATAATTCGTGGAATTTTCACGGAAAAGGGGTTTTTTTCGAAGATTCGAAGGAAACCCTTTTTGTATTTTTACCAATTCATATCTCTCTAATCAACTATTCATCAGCAAACCATGAATTTTTTTAAAAAGTTTTTTTCCAAAGAAAAAGAAGAAGATCTGCAACAAGGACTTGAAAAAACAAAACAAAGTTTTTTCTCCCAGATTACCAAAGCCGTAGCAGGTAAATCTAAAGTCGATATTTCGTTTTTGGATGAATTGGAACAAATTCTTATATCATCAGATGTTGGTCTCGAAACAACCGTTAAGATTATCGACCGGCTGGAAGCAAAAGTCGCTGAAGAAAAATATATCAATACCTCAGAACTCAATGGTCTTTTAAAAAGTGTTATCGTCGACATATTATCCGAAAATAATACAACAGACCTGGATGATTTTAATCCTGTGACTCAGGATAAACCACATGTCATCATGGTCGTCGGCGTAAACGGTGTGGGAAAAACAACCACCATCGGCAAGTTGGCTCATCAATACACCAAAAAAGGACTCAAAGTGGTTCTTGGTGCCGGAGATACTTTCCGTGCAGCCGCCGTTGACCAGTTAGGCATCTGGGCCAAAAGAAGTAATACCGAGTTTTTTAACAAAGGTATGAACACCGATCCTGCAGCCGTAGCTTATGAAACGGTACAGTTTGCCCAGGCAAATCAATGTGATGTCGCCATCGTTGACACCGCCGGCCGTCTGCATACCAAAAAACACCTCATGGAGGAGCTGACCAAAATCAAAAGATCCATGGACAAAAAAATGCCTGGAGCACCACACGAAGTTCTTTTGGTCCTCGATGCCACCACAGGTCAGAACGCTATCGAACAGGCAAGACACTTTACAGAAGCCACTGACGTAACCGCTTTGGCCCTCACCAAACTGGACGGAAGCGCCAAAGGTGGGGTAGTCCTTGGAATTTCTGATCAATTTAAAATTCCTATCAAATATATTGGTGTCGGCGAAGGTATCGAACAATTACAGGTCTTTAACAGAAAGGTTTTTGTAGATATGTTTTTCGGAGATACGAAGGTCGATCAGGCCTGATTTTTTACTTTCCAAAGATCAGCATGCTTCCATCATTTTATCCTAAGTGAAAACTTTGGTTTTTTTTTCATAAAAAAATGGCATTAAACAAAGCCATAAATGAACTAAATGTCGTCGTCAGGACGCATCATGTGATGGATATTATGTAATTTTGTAGGATGATGGTTCAGAAATTGGTTTTACTGGTGTTATTTACCAAAGGAAGGGCTGTCGTTGACTTTTTATAACAAATTAGCAGGTCGTTTTATGTACTACAGAATCATTTTTTTTCTTTTGACCCTGTTTACTATATGTGACAGAGGTCATGCTCTGAATATTGACGTAAATCCTTATTCTTTTTTTGCAGAAAAAAGTTACGCCGAAATTCACCTGAGGGTAGAATCTGAGTCCGTACAGTTTGCTACCATCAATGGTGTAAAACAAGCTTCTATAGAATTTGTGTTAATGGTCAAAGACGCACAGGAAAATATTGCTTATGCAGATAAGTTTATTCTGAACGGCCAGATTACATCGGATAACATCGATTTGATTACCGTAAAAAGATTTTATATCAATCCGGGTTTGTACAGCATTTATCTTTTAGCGACAGACCTAAATCTGCCGGAAAACAAACTGGAACTCGAAACTCCTTTTCAGGTTCTGCAAAACTGGGACGGAAGCAGAGGTTTGTCCGATCCGATTCTGGTCGCTGACAAAATTAAATTGCCGGAAGGTCAGGAATCAGAAACAGCCCGCTTTGGATATCTCGCAGAACCTCTGCCTTATGCATATGCTGATACGATTCATCATTCCATATATTTTATGCAGGAAGTGTATCTTCATCCGTCCGACAGTCTGGAAACGTATTTTGTCAATTATACCATTTCAGAAAAATATAAGGACAATATCAACGCCAAAGTATTGCTGAGCCAGTATAAAAAACTGGATAAAAGAAGTTTTCAGTTTCTGATTTTACCTGTTTCCCTCAAGGAACTTCCGTCAGGTCAGTATCACCTCACCACACACCTGCTTACCAAAGACAAACAAATCATCACATCGCGAAAACATAATTTTTTTAAATCCAATCCTTTGGCCGATATCGCTTTATTGGACATTGAAACCGAAGATCAAAAAACTTTTGCTAATAAAATATCCGATGAAGAACTGGATTATGTGCTCAAAGCCCACGTCCCTGTAGTAGCCAATGTGCAGCTGCCGACCCTTCAGACATTAATCAGAAGTGGAAGTCCATCCAAAAAAAGAAAGTTTGTCAATCAGTATTGGACATTACGAAGTCCGGCCAATCCTGAAACTTCTTTTGATCAATACATGGAAGTGGCCAAAGCTGTCGATAAAGAATACTACAGCAATGTAGGTTTTGGTTTTCAAACCCACAGAGGATATATTTTTCTGAAACACGGCAAACCCAACAATGTCCTGAGTATTGACAATGAACCGGATTCTCCGCCTTATGAAATCTGGTATTACAACAAGATTATGACCACCAATCAGACCAATGTCCGGTTTTTGTTCTGGAATGAATCATTGGCCCACAACGACTATTGGTTGCTACATTCGACCTGTTACGGGGAAAGAAATAACCCCGCCTGGGAGACCCAACTCTACGATTCTGTGCCTGATGACAAAATCGGAAATACAGTCGACGGAACCGAAGTAAAAAAGGGAATTAACCGTCAGGCAAAATTATATTTTAACCAATTTTAATATTGCCTCTTAATCATTGATTTTTTTGACGAAGATCATCAACATCTATCGGTTTGTGTCTTAAAGGCATGATATTAATCATTTTTTTCGGATTCGGTGAACAAAGCGCAAAAAATTTTATTTAATAATTGTGCGAGGTTGGAAAAATTTTATTTCCTTTGCGGCCTCAAATTTTGCACTAAACTTAATTTAATTTTTTAAACCTTTTTAAATATTATTCATGGCAGATTATAAGTTAGATAAACTGGACCTCAAAATTTTGAAAATCCTACAGGAAAATAGCAAAATTACCAATTTGGAATTGTCAAAAAGAATTGGTCTTTCTCCTGCACCGACACTCGAAAGGGTTAAGAAGTTGGAACAATCAGGAATCATCCAAAGTTATCATGCAAATGTTGATCCGGGCTTATTGGGTCTGAATGTAAAAACATTTGTTTTGGTTTCTCTTGCCTGGCATAAACCAAATGCATTAGAAAATTTTATTGCAAAAGTTAAAAAAGTTCCGGAAATCACTGAATGTTATATCATCACAGGAGATGCAGACTTTATTTTGAAGATCGTATGTAAAGACATTCCGAATTACGAAAAACTTTTATACAAAACACTTTCTCAGATTGAAGAAATCGAAAGATTAAAAACTTTGATGACATTGTCCAAAGTCAAAATTGAAAAGATTTTGCCTTATGATTATGAGAATGTAGAGGAAGAAATGTAATCGTTTTTTATTAAAAATAAAAAAGGGACATTCGCAAAATCATGCGGATGTCCCTTTTTTTTATTTAATTCATTCTGCTGATCTCCTATTCAGATGTCTTTCAATCCATTAATGAAAATTCTACCGGAATCCTGTATCTTACCTTTACTTTTTTGCCGGACATCTTTCCCGGTTGCCACGATGGTAAATTTTGCAGCACCCTGATTACTTCGTTTCCCATACCACGGTGCGGTTCTCTCAGGATTTCAACTTGCGTGACCTGTCCGTTTTCATTGATAATAAAACCCGCTAAAACTTTGCCCTCGATTTTGTTTGTTCTGGCATCAATCGGATATTTGAGGTGCTCCCGGATATAAGTATAGAGCTTTTCGCGGCTGCAAATATATCTTTGTTCACGGTCCGTGATGTGGGCGCATTCTGACAGATAGGGCATTTCATCCGCAACAGCATAAATGGTTGGGTCGGCTTCCGCTTTTTGTGTGACCGGTACAACCATAGTTTTGGAGCCCCCGGCAAAAGGCAGTGATTGAGGAATATCTACCGGACCAACGTTGTTTTGTGAGGAGGTTTCATTCCGGTCATCCTGAATCTCCTTTGCCATATCCGAACTTTTGATGATGGGGTCGGGATGGACCAAAACAGCTGACTTTTTGGGGATAATTTGTTGGGTTTCGCTATGTTGTTTGACTTTGAGCTGACTGATTGCCAAAAAAGCCGATTCCATTCCCGATTCAACATAAATGTCTTCATATATTGTCCGGGGTATGGTGTATTGAAAAGTAACCAAAACCAGCAAAAGTGAACAACACAAGGCAAAAAGGAAATGTGTTCTGCGGTTTTTGTGCCATTGATGGGAAATATTGATGGAAGTCATAACCATTGTGTTTAAGTGTAACCATATTGTATTTGTAAAATATCTTTGATTGGATATATTTTGTATGGTATATCCGGTTACGTTGCAACGATTATTATGAAGATGTTGAAGAGTTTGTTTTTGGTGTGTCCAACCTTTTCAGGAAGGGTTAAGTTAGTTTTAAGTAGTTCTTTTTTACTTTTTGATGACAAACTTAAGTATAAAAAAAGACCGTTTCAGCCGGACAAATCTGTTTGATTTATTTTGCTGAAACGGTCAAAGGAACGTTTTGTTATTTAATAGACCTGATGGCTTTCAGGTATTTATCCAATTCTCTTTTTACCGTAGGATACAAAATGATTAATCCGACCATATTGGGAAATACCATTCCCAATATCATGGCGTCTGAAAAGTCCCAAACGGATTGCATTTCTGCAGAAGCGCCGATGATAATAAACAAAAGAAACAACACTTTATAGGTGATTTCCATGGTTTTACTTTTCCCAAACAAGTACATCCACGCTTGTTGACCATAATAAGACCATGATATC
The DNA here is from genome assembly GCA_022842725.1 of Saprospiraceae bacterium. GTDB lineage: Bacteria > Bacteroidota > Bacteroidia > Chitinophagales > Saprospiraceae > OLB9. Next base: position 3,861 of record JALHOZ010000011.1, on the reverse strand, counting down.
ATCGTAGATACGGCAAACAAAAATATAGCCACAGTCAGTACCGACGGAAACCACGAAATAGAATCCTGAAATGCAAGACTTGTGAGTGTTGCTCCCTGATACAATTTTCCTCCGATATTTACTTCAGCATTTCCATAAGTAAATGCACCTCCTTCATTAAAGGTAATGATCACCAGGGCTGTCATGGTACAAATAACTACGGTATCAATAAAAGGTTCCAATAAAGCGACCAAACCTTCAGAGGCGCTATATTTTGTACGGACTGCCGAGTGGGCTATGGATGCAGAACCGGCACCCGCTTCATTCGAAAAGGCAGCCCGTCTGAATCCGACCACCAAAACCCCGATTAGTCCGCCAAGACCTGCCTGAGGATTAAAGGCTTCCGTAATGATCAATCGGAAAGCATCATCTATAAATGAAAAATGAGAACCAATGACCACCATACAAGCCACTATATATATGACTGCCATCAAAGGGACCAGTTTTTCAGTGACGGAAGCGATTCTTTTGATTCCTCCGATGATGGTTATTCCTACTATAACGGCTAATCCTACGCCTATCCAAAAACCGGCAGAACCTCCTGTCAAGCCAAACAATCCTTTTAATTGTTCGGCTGCCTGATTGGACTGAGCGGCATTACCACCACCAAACGAACCACCGATACACAGTACCGCAAAAATGACAGCAAGGGCTTTACCCAATCCGGTATATCCTTTTTCTTTTAATCCTTTCGAAAGATAATACATAGGACCTCCGAATACTACCCCGTCTTTGTTGATGTCTCTGTAGTGAACACCCAAAGTACACTCTACAAACTTAAGGGTCATACCTAATAATCCGCTGACAATCATCCAAAAAGTAGCTCCCGGTCCTCCCAAAGCAATGGCAATAGTCACCCCTGCAATATTGCCCAATCCTACCGTACCAGATACAGCTGTAGATAAAGCCTGAAAATGGCTAACCTCACCGTGATGATGTTCGTCCCGGATGGTCCCAACAATATCTCCGTCTACGGTAAATACACTGGCTTCCGGATGAAGTTCTTTGGTTCCGTTTTGTTCTACTTTTTCATATTTTCCCCGGACAATTTGTATGGCCGTTCCGAAATTTCGAAAATTGGGGAAACCAAAATAAAAAGTAAAAAATAAACCTCCCAAACTTAAAATGATAACGATAATCGGAATACCTACCTCATTTATTTCAATTTCATACAAAATGATTGATCCGATAAAGTTGGCCACAGGCGTAAAAGCTTCATTAATTTTGGCATCCAAACCGGCATCAGAAGCTGGAACTTCTGCTGCTTGTGTCGTGGTTTGTGTGGTAATCTGTGCGGTGGTATCAATGTTTTGAGCTCCGAGATCCGGTGCATTCAAAATAAAACATATCAACAATGAATAAAATAATCGAAAATGTTTCATAAAAGGTAAATAATGGTTTTGACATTTGAATAGGACGGCAAGATATATATTTTTTTAAGGTTTACCATCTTGTTTACCTATTTTTCAGACAGAAACATAAAAAAAGGAAGGTATTTTCCGTTGAATTCCTGTTTTTTGGACCCGAATGTTTTTGTTGGTTATCGTTTTTTGGTGCGTTTTTGATAACATTTTCAGCGAATATTGCCATGGACAGACATCAATATAACTTTATTTATACCATCAATACAGATATTGGTTTATTTAATAAAATCAATGAATATGCTTTTGTACTTTTGTGTTTTGGAAAAAAAAACATCAATTTTCCTTCAGCAGCAGTTTGTCCTGCCGATATTGGATGTTTTTCCGGTTTTAACCTTTGACTTTTGTGATCCTGACTGGTAATAGTGGTTGTAAATCAGTCGATGAAAGTTATTTTTCCGGGAGATTGGTAGGTTTTTTTACCGGATTCGGATTCAGAAATGTTTTCGTTTTTTATTCAATCATAAAGATGATAAATATCAGCGTTTTTTTACATCCGTTTTTTCTCTTCAGGTGTTATACAAAAAGGATGTAAACAACCACATCAGATGGTATCTTTATAAAAAGAAAAAGTTGTTTTCTAAACACAACATATATTATTCACAAAATCATAAAATATGAGCGAACACAATCACAACGGAAAATCTTACGATGTAAACGGAGAAAGTAAATGCCCGTTTTCAGGTACTGTACTGAATAAAGCAGGCGGCGGAGGCACGTCCAACAGAGACTGGTGGCCAAACCAACTAAAACTGAATATTCTGAGACAAAATGCACCGATGAATGACCCAATGGGATCATCATTTGATTATGCAGAAGCTTTCAAAAGTGTGGATCTGGCTGCCCTGAAACAGGAAATGTACGACCTCATGACCAATTCTCAGGATTGGTGGCCGGCAGACTACGGTCATTATGGTCCGTTTTTTATCCGAATGGCATGGCATAGTGCCGGAACATACCGGATCGCTGACGGAAGGGGAGGAGCAGGTTCCGGAACCCAACGTTTTGCACCGCTCAACAGCTGGCCGGACAATGCCAATCTCGACAAAGCCAGACTTTTGTTGTGGCCAATCAAACAAAAATACGGTAATAAAGTATCTTGGGCTGACCTGATGATCCTTGCGGGAAACTGTGCTTTGGAGTCTATGGGTTTCAAAACTTTTGGTTTTGCCGGCGGACGTGAAGATGTATGGCAGCCGGAAGAAGATATTTACTGGGGTTCTGAATCTGAATGGTTGGGTGACAAAAGATACACCGGCGAAAGAGACCTCGAAAATCCTTTGGCTGCTGTTCAAATGGGTCTGATCTACGTCAACCCTGAAGGGCCGAACGGAAATCCTGATCCGATTGCCGCAGCAAAGGATATCAGAGAAACCTTTGGCAGAATGGCCATGAATGACGAAGAAACCGTAGCGTTGATCGCCGGAGGTCACACTTTCGGTAAAACCCATGGTGCTGCTGATCCGGGGCAATATGTAGGCAGAGAACCTGCTGCTGCCACCATCGAAGAACAATCTATGGGTTGGAAAAATACATTTGGCAAAGGACATTCGGAAGATACCATTACCAGTGGATTGGAAGGTGCCTGGACGACGACACCTACCAAGTGGAGCAACAACTTTTTCTGGAACCTATTCGGATATGAGTGGGAACTTACCAAAAGTCCTGCCGGCGCACACCAGTGGATCCCTAAACATGGAATGGGAGCTGATTCTGTTCCTGATGCACACATTCCGGGCAAAAGACATACGCCTGTCATGTTGACGACTGACCTGGCTCTGCGTTTTGACCCTGCTTACGAAAAAGTATCCAGAAGATTTTTTGAAAATCCGGATGAGTTTGCCGATGCTTTCGCCAAAGCATGGTTTAAACTGACCCACAGAGATATGGGACCTAAGAGCAGATACCTGGGACCGGAAGTTCCTGCTGAAGACCTCATCTGGCAAGACCCTGTACCTGCTGTAGACCATACCCTGATCGACGAAGCTGACGTCAGAAGCCTTACAGAAAAAATCCTTTCTTCAGGATTGACGGTATCAGAACTCGTCAGCACAGCATGGGCTTCTGCTTCTACTTTCAGAGGTTCGGACAAAAGAGGGGGAGCCAACGGAGCAAGATTACGTCTGGCGCCTCAAAAATTCTGGAAAGTCAACAATCCGACTCAATTATCCAAAGTTATCGAAGTATTGGAAGGTATCATGACCTCATTTAATGCTTCAGCTTCAGGTGGTAAAAAAGTTTCATTGGCAGACCTGATCGTATTGGCCGGAAATGCGGGAATTGAGAAAGCCGCACAAAATGCCGGTGTGACGGTTCACGTGCCTTTTGCGGCCGGAAGAACAGATGCCACGCAGGAGCAGACAGATGTTGAGTCATTTGCTGTCCTTGAGCCGGTAGCTGA
>JALHOZ010000010.1:76676-125336 GCA_022842725.1 Saprospiraceae bacterium | reverse complement strand
GGAGTTCCAAAAGCTCGTATAAATTGGTCTGTATATGTTTTATTTCCACTGAGTTTAAGTACAACATTTTCCAATGTTTCATGCATCTCCAATGGATCTTGAATGGGCTTGAGTGATTGTTCTCTCAATGTGGCAGCCCTACCATCCCAGAAAAACCCTGTTTTGTGCCATGCTAAATTAAATATAGGCATAGCCTGCCTCTTACCAAGTAAACCATCAACGCCTTTTGAAAACTGATTTTTATCAGAAAAACCATCATTTTGTACATGACAACTGGCACATGATTGTGTTCCATCTTTTGATAATGCCTTTTCAAAAAACAACATTTTTCCTAATTTGACACCTTCTTTGGTCAGATTATTATCTTTTGGTAGTTCTGGATCTCCAAAATTTTCAGGAAAAACAAAATTATACAACGTACCATCATATTGGGCAATTTCTACATCTTCTGGTTGGCAAGCAACAATCAGAATGACTATCAACATAAAAAAGAAGGAGACTATTCTATTCATTTTACTTTTATTTTATTCGCTTAAATATGGATTGGTGAGTAACACATAATCATCCAATGTATGTAAGAAAGCAACAAGGGCTTTTTTTTCATTTTCAGTCAAGCCTAATGGCATTATCAAGTTGCTCTTGTGTATGTGATTTCTTCCACCGCTATTGTAGTGATTTACTACTTCTGTCAAAGTACTTATCGAACCGTCATGCATATATGGTGATGTAAATCCTACGTTTCTCAAACTTGGTGTTTTGAACAAAGCGACATCCGATTCTTTTTGGGTAAGTCTAAATCTACCAGGATGTGCATAATTTTCGTAAAGACCGTTGTTTTTAAATTCATAATTGGTAAAATTGAACCCACTATGACATTGACTACAATTTGTTTTTTCACTAAAAAATAAATCTTTACCTAGCATTTCTTCTTTAGATAATATTGCTTTGCCGAGTGTATAATCATCATATTTGCTATTGCCGCTGATGATACTTCGTTCATAAGTACTGATACTCCTGGTTATAACAAACGGATCCAATGACCTACCATAGGCTTTCATGGCCATTTCCTGATATGCTGCGTCGGCTTTTAACCTTTGTTCGATTTCTACTATATTAAACCCAAATTCATTGTGCTCTGATATAGGCACCAATACCTGCATTTCCACTGTGGGCAAACCACCTTCCCTTGTAAAATATGGATGATATGCGATATTGGCTAGGGTTGGGGCATTGGTTACCCCTGCTCTGCCAAAAACCCCCGGAGTTAAACTTACGTTATCTGCAAACCCCTTGCTTTGTTTGTGACAACTACCACAACTCACTGTAGAGTCAATAGACAAACGTTTATCATAAAAAAGTTTTTTACCCAAAATCCAACGTTCTGCACTATAGGCGTTTTCAGCAGGAAAGTTGATCTCTGGAAAATGTGCTGGAATGGCTATCTTTTCCAGTATTTTATTTGATGGCACTAGTATTTCGTCCTTATCTGTGCAAGACAATAATAAGAACACCCACAATATAAAATATAAAGATCTATCCTCCACTGTATATTACTGTTTTACCAAACTTCCTCTGTAAGTTAGTTCGCCCGCTTGCCTTAGTTCTATGGTGTAGAAACCTAAATGATCCACTATTACTTCATTTTGTAAAGCAAGGTTTGAAAGTTGGTAAACGGTTCTACCTACTGCATCTCTGATGATTATTTTGCCATCCAGAATTTGGTCTTCTGAAAGTGTTATCGTAACCTTTCCATCAATTGATGGATTTGGAAAGACCCTTAGACTTCCTACCTCTATATCATGTGCCGCTGATATCAGTGGTGTTGCACTAAATACATGTTGATTAAAATTACTAAGCAATGAGACAGCTTCTTTTGTGCTGCCATGCAATATGACATTTTTATTCATGTTGATGCCTTTCAGACTATGACCATAATCAGCATCAATAGATACCATTAATCCACCATTATGGTCTGTACCATGGGTAACTATTGTTGTAGGTTTGTACAATTCATCACCCAACCCATGGATTTGATAATTGAATTGCAAATTTGCCCCTGATTTGCCCTCGATAGCTACAAATCTAAACCCAGCGGCCCATCCCCAATGCATTTCTGGTGACTTTGGTGCTAAAGGGTGACCAGCTGGCCACAATGTCGGGTCTGCATGATTATCTGTAGCTTCAACCCCTACTGAAAATGTTATTGAATCCAGTATTCCTATGTTGAAATTGCCTAACAATTCATCGACTGTTTCCCCCTTACTGACAAAAATATACTTATTGTTGACTGCTGTCTGCATACCTCCATCATGGTGGAGTTTTATAGATGATATATAATAATCCAGTCTTGAGATATTAAATTTTGTCCCTAGATCATTTGTGCCTCCATCGCCAATCGAGAAAGGAGCAGTACCTATGTATTGATTGAGTTGTAAATGAACTTCTTTTTGACCATAGGAGATTGAAAAACTTAGCATTAAAAAAGCTATAAAAATTTGATTCGTAAAAGATTTTACCATGATTATTGATTTTATTATTTAAAAAATGATTTAACTTAAAATGATTTAAAATTTATTTGATTTGATACATTCCACCAAGGTTAATACCCCATTTAGTATGATTATTATGATATTCATTTGGCATCATCATCACAACATTTATTTCAGGATTCATAACCAATCTCATTCTTGGACTCAATAGCCATTCTACACTCATTCCTAATATTATTCCTGTGGTGATTTGATTTGATTTTTGATTTAAGACAGAAGGGCTAAATCCATGATTAAAACAAAGATTTGCACATGACTCACTAAAATGTGTTATGGTCTCATTACTATAGGAAGAAACCCCAAAATTTAACCCACCCTTTGCAAATACTGACCAGTCTCCTTTTGTGTACATTATTCTTTCAGCAGTTATTGGTATGGCCCAGCTAACTGTTTCTTTATGCATTCCCATTTCAATATTGAATACTTCAGTGCTATCTAATGGAGTTCCTTGGTTTTCTTCAGAAAGCCTTAAATTTATCGTAGAAGAAGATCTGCCATTATTAACATTATAAGTAAATGCATATTCTTTGGGATCTGGGCTGTCAGGATTTAAGCATATTCCGTCCATCAATCTTAAACTAGCTGAATGCGATGCATGATGAATTAGATAACTTCTGTTTACGCCCAAACCAAATTTCCATTTTTCATTTGGCACAAGTTGTAGGCTTAGACCTGTTTGCATTCCTATTTCTTTGGACATCGTATGCGTAGAAAAGTTAAGCATACCAGCCATCATCTCAGGAGCCCCGCTATGTATTGTAGTTATAGGACCACCATCTATTTTCACAAAATATTTCATTTGGCTAAGGGATTTGGGTTTGATTTGAGGGAAGGTAATCTGGGCTGAATTGCTGCTTTGGATGGAGTTAAAATCGTTCATTTGATTCAATGAAAGTATTTCCAATGGCAGAAAAGATTTTGAAAACGTTCTTTCTGTAATAATAGCGCTTCTATCCGTTTCCTTCTCATCGATATTTACATTTCCATTTGATGGTTGCAAAGCTAGCATAATATGATTAGAAAAATTAGAATCTAACATTTTCTGATCTATGCCTTTTCCAGTCACATCTATTCCGGATTGATCAATAAGTGATACATTGTATTTGTCTTTCTTTTCACTTATGGTTAACACTTGTTCAATAAGTTTATTCACAACAATCTTTGATGGAAGATCAACTTTTTCAATACCTTTAGAAGTGTAAACAGGTACTTTTCCTTCGTCATTCATGTCTTTTGACGACTCTATTGCTGCTTTGTTTGTTTGAATATGTCGTGCAGCATTATAATTTTGAATAGATGATGCAACAGGTATATGCTCACCTTTTATAATTGGGTTTTTATACTGGTCATATACATATTTTCCAAGTATGGTGACTAATAGTAATATTAATACAAAAAGTAACAAATACCTTCGCTTACGCTTTTTATCCTGTCCTTCCAATCTCATTTCAATCAAATCCCAATCAGCTCCAGCTGCAGACTCACTAGGATTCAGCTCCCTTATTTTATTGGAATATTTCTTTAGAAAATTGTTGGTTGACATAATCTTTATGCTTTACTTTTAACTATTCAATTATTTTGATCTAAGGGTTGCCTGAGTAGTTCTTTTTTTTACAAAAAAAATTAAGATTTTTTATTGAATTCTGCCAGTATCCTAAAACGAAAGCAATCTACATTGCGAAATTAGGAATTTAAGTCGTGCCCTGGCTTTAGAAAGGTTTGATTTGGAAGCACCTACAGAAATACCTAGATTTTCAGCTATTTCTTGATGACTATATCCCTCTACTGCATACAAATTGATTGCCATTCTATAGGCTGGTGGCAATTGCTGAGCCAGTTTCAGTACTTCTTCAGGTGACATATCGGAGATTCCTTCTTCAACATCATCAGTTAGGTTTTCAATATTTTTATTTTCTTCATAATCTGTCCACTTTAATTCACTCTTTTGTTTGCGATAGTGATTGATTGCCGTCCTGATGACGATTATCCTGAACCAAGCCTCAAAAGGTTTGGACGGATCATAATCTTTTATTTTATCATATACTTTCAGAAATGCATCATTGAGCACTTCTCTCGCTTCATCCATGTGACTACAATATGCTATTGCTACTGCAAGACCATATTTGTAATATAGATCAAACAAAGCCTTTTGATGCCTTCTGTCTTTACTTACACATCCTTTGATGATTTCATCCATCACACATTATTTGTATTTAATCCTTTCTCCACTATCTCCTCTATATCCCCATTATACCTATACTTCACTATCTCCCCAGAAATAATGAGCTGTATAGCCTGTTCAATGATATACAATGGTGCTATAAACCATTCTCTGGGAGTGTGTCTTTGTCCGAATTCGTCAAAAACATCAAGGTTAAGGCACCACCTGCCAAAGAAATTATGCATCAGCTGTTCCAGTTTTTGTGGATTCATATTATAACAATTGTACACTATGATGATGCTGACATCTGCCATAAGATAAGTAGGCTCTTGGTGCGAGTTTTTTATCCTTTCTTCCACTTTGGTAGTAGAATATCCTATTTTATATAAATGTCTTATCGATGCTATGTTAGGATTAGTGCTTTTTGATTTTAGAACGTAGATATAACCTGTATCTTGATCTTTTTCATTGATACTGCCGAAACGCTCATAAAATATCTCATTGGCTTTATCTTCGTTTTCAGATACGGATTTGCCATTAGCTAGTAATCCCTTGTACAATGAGCGATATAGCATATTGGATTCAGTGCCATTTTCAAAAATGACCCTGGTCCTTCCATCTTTTCTCAACCGGCTACCGCTCTTGTAGGGTTGAAGATCTTCCTTGAAATCAACTTGCTCCAGATACAACAAGATACCATTATGCACGTAATAGTCGCCTGCCCGCAGATTCTGTTCTTTAAATGCCAATAGTTTTCTTTTGCCCGATGCAAGGTCGTGTTGCACAGCTTTAAATGAAGCTTCATACCGATCAAAATCTTTACAACTTTTGCGTTTGGCAACAAAATCTGCACTGGCTCTCTCTTCAGGTAGGGTGACATGTTTCAGATCAAACAGATTATCCTCGTCGCTACCCAATAAATCCATATCATCATCGCCAAAAATATCAGAAATGGAAGTAAGCACTTTTTGCTCATTCAACAACTTGTGAACATCATAAGGCTTTAGCATTTCTATCTTTAAGGTATGACTTCTGATGGATTGAAGCCTGGAGTAAAGCTGGTGTTCCTGAATACCACCTCCAGCCTTGGGCTCTCTTTGATGTTTATCATAAAAATCATTGATCTCACCAAATGATGCTACCAATCTTTCGTCTTCGTTTCTGGCTACATTATTTGATGGTTTGATATTCAAAAGCCCAAACGGATCATCATCAAATATATCAAAGAGTGTCTTTTTATTAGCCATTTTGTTGCTTTCTTTTTTGGTCCTTGATATAGAGTAATACTTCGGCCATCCTACGTTCTATGGCATCTGCAGATTGTAAGGAAGGCTCACGCTGAAACGTAGCATAAAATGACTTTATCTTTGGCCACATGATCACGGCTTCATCTTCACTCACTTGTATTCTGGTGGATTCTATGGCATCTTGTATGACTTTTAGTACCTTGGTAGTTACTGATTTTGATAGGATTTCGTATGCCTTTTGAAAAGGATTAATAGTATCAATCAGGTCAATATGCAAATCATCTATGTTGACAAATTGCCCCGCCATCCTGATGAAACGTTGATCAGCCTTATATCCTTCATTTCCACCACCATCATTTGCTACCATACCACTGAATTTTTGTACATCGCTATCGCTTAGATCGGGATATAATGTACGAACGATCTTGGGTATCAGATCAGTGGGGACCGTATCGGTTCCATCGCCTGTTGCTTGCACATATTGTTCATCTTTACGAATGGCTTGTTTCAATGCATCGACGTCGATCATCAGATTGTTTTTTATCACCGAATCCAATACCACATATTGTCTCACTTCTTCCACTTCATCTTCTGTTAGATTGGGATATTTGGTTTGGATTATCTTTGGTATCAATACCCTGTTGATCACCTCTGGATCTATTTGTCCTGGAATAGCTTTCAGCATCGTATCATCCTGCAAGATGGTAGCCTTCAGGTCATTCAGATCTGAATCAATGATATCTCTGACCCGCTTCGAACTAGGAGTCTTAAATCCCCTGATCTTGATTTCTCCTTTCTCAGCTTTGTCGTCATCACCGAGTTTTGACTTAAATTTAAAATTGGGTGCCATGACTTGTTCCATCAATAAGGATGCGGTGATAGCTTTGAGCATATTATTGACCGAGAGTTTTACAGCGTCATCAGCCGCATCGGGCTGAGCGATGAGATTGGTAAACTGTGCATGGGTTTTGTTATCACTGTCTCTGGTACACCTGCCTATGATCTGAATGATCTCTGTGAGCGATCCGCGATAACCGACCGTGAGCGCATGTTCACAGTATGGCCAGTCAAATCCTTCCTTTGCCATTCCCAATGCAATGATCAGATCCATATCATCCACACTTTTTATCTCACGTAGATAGTTTTGGATCTTATCTCTATCCCTTGCCTGATCATTGACCAAATCAGCCACTTTGATCATACGACCATCTTCATGTCTTTTGATGGTGATGACACCTGTTGTCGCATCTGTCCCTACATATTCGCCTATGGCATCCAGGATGGTATCTACTTCCCTATGTTTATCTTTGGTAGATTCTCCAGAATTGACATTGGGTATATGTAAAATGGTTTTTTTATTCGTATCCAATATTTCCATGATGGCAGATGTGTACTTTCCTTGATAGAAGTGATACCCTATACCCAGTGATTTTAAATAGGTATATCCATTCAGCTGCTCATAATAATTATAGGTTACTTTGGTGAACTTTGCTTCGTCCTCAGGTTTCAGCACAGGTACACTATCACCTCTGAAATAGGATCCAGTCATGGCGATAATGTGGGCATTAGACTTCGTCATGATCGATCGCAGCAATTCACCCAATCGACTATCGCCATCCGCAGACACATGATGAAACTCGTCAATGGCCAGCAAGGTACCGTCAAACATGCTATCATCAAGCTCCTCATATGCAAATCTCAGTGTGGCATGAGTACAGATAAGTATCCTTTCATCATTGGACATGAAATTCCTGAATGCCTCAACCTTTGTTTTGCTGCCATCAAGTCCGGGAGTACATAGATTGTATTGCTCATTATAAGTCCAATCAGCATAAAATCCATATTCGCTAAGTTTTGTAATACTAAACGAACCACCTATAGATCTTTCGGGCACGGCTATGATTACCTTCCTGATTCCTTGGTTGACGAGCTTGTCCAATGCTACAAACATCAGTGCCCTGGACTTACCAGATGCTGGTGGTGCTTTGAGTAGCAGATATTGTGCATCTCGGGCCTGATATGCCTTTTGCTGCATCTCACGCATACCCATCTCATTGATTTTGGCACTTTCTCCCGTTTGTCCATAACTCACATGTACTATATCTGGCATTATTTCTTATTTTTAAGTTGTTTGGTTTCTGTTTCCAATTGTTTAATAAAGTCATTTTCCACCTGACTCAGGTCGTTTTTAGTTTTTTCTTTATATGTATCATATGCTTGATGGGCTTTGACAATCGCATCATGATGACTTATGCTACCTGCATTATCCAGTATGTTTTTATTGGTGAGTTTCAGAAATCCATCTAGTCGCTCCACCCAATCACGCATATACATGACCTGTCGAGATATCGCTTGTATTTCAGCTATTTCCAGAAAAGCCGTAACCATCCTGTTGAGTATATCAAGTTCATCCGTTGTTAAGTAGTTTTTTGCGATTTCCGTTTCCTGTTTTGTTGGCTGAGACCCTTTATAATTGGTCAATCCCAAATGTGGTTTTCCGGCATCTACACGCTGATATATGATTTCTGCCGCAGTATGTCCATGAGCTGCCCAATGCATTTTGTTTTGTATTGTCTTAAAAAAGTCAACAGCTAGACTTGTAGTCGCGTCATAATCTATACTCGTAGCAAATATATCCAATACCTTTCTCCAGAATACCTTCTCTGAAGAGCGGATATCTCTGATACGAGCGAGCAATTCATCAAAATAGTTGCCTCCACCTGCTTCTTTAAGTCTATCATCGTTCATGGCAAAGCCCTTGATCAGATACTCTTTGATAAGTGCAGTAGCCCATTTTCTGAACTGTACACCCCGATGTGAATTGACACGATATCCCACTGAAATGATGACATCCAAATTATAAAACTTAACAGGTCTATGTGATCCACTAATGTGCAAAATTTGCACATTACTCCCTTCATCTAGTTCCCCATCCTTAAAAACATTGGTTAAATGTTTAGTAATAACACTTCTCTCACGCTGGAATAGACTACTAATCTGCTCCTGTGTAAGCCAAACGGTTTCATTTTCAAATCTGGTCTCTATTTTTGTTTGACCATCTTCCGTCTGATATATTAATATTTCTGAATCCATATATTTTACTTTTTCTTAAATCTATCTTATAATCAAAATCATAAAAGTCACACAATTCAGCTAAATCAGCGGTCAAGACAATCAAAAATCACATCTAATCACACAAATCAGCTTAATCAGCGGTTCAGACAAAAATCATCTAAAAGTTCATCTAAAATGTCTAAACTTCATCTAAAACTTTATCTAAAATGTCTAAACTTCATCTATTTAGTTAATGGGCAATTATATTTTAGCAATCATTTAAATTGCTGATTATCAATTAATAATTAAATTTTTAAACTATCTGATCATTACGTTTATCTTACTTTTTATTACTAATCATGTCTAAAACTTCATCTAAAATGTCTAAAACTAGATGATCAATATCCTTTAATACGTTATTCATGATTTCTCTAATCTTTACTTTTATCTGAGATGTTTTTTCTATTTGATGGTGGTAGGAAATTTTCACCTGTAACTACAGATTTGCCAGTTTTGGTCTCCAACTCTTTTCTCGCATTTTTGGCAATTGCACCTCCTTTTTTTCCAGCTTTTGCATTTTCTTTTAATCCTTTTGCTTCATCTGCTTCGGCTATTTGTCTGGTAGATAATTCTGCCAATGCGGTAAAAAGCAATTCGGCTTCACTCATATGATCTCTTAGGTTTTGAGATTTTAAGCCTTTTAGATCCTTGTGTTTTTTTACTGTCAAGCCCGTCCATTCTTCGTGTATAATATTTGTGAGCATGGCAAACTCATCTTGCTGTTGCACCCCACTTTCTTTCCAATAATCTGTGAGTTTATTCCTCGTTTCTTGTCCTGTCATTCGTTGCTGAATCCATTTCTCGCTACGCCCCATTTTTTGCCAATTTTCTCTGGCTCTATCCATACTTAGGCTCGGATCTTGTATTTCTTGCAACCTTTCGTAGCCTACTTTTGCCAGCCATTGTTTGAATGGTTCCGCTTTGGGACTAGGTATAGATTGTATCAATCTGAAAATGTCTTCTACACTACCTACATCAGTTTTATAAAACTTACCATCTTCAGACTGTAGTTTCAGTTGGTTACAGTTTGTAACCGACTCATTACCTTCCTTTTTAAGCCTGCTTTTTAGTACTTTCCAATAGTTTCTTGCACGTTCTACACTTGGCTGATCTGTCAAGACACCTACTATATCCACGATGCTGAAATACCAAATTTCTTTATCTGCATCGTATTGGCTTCGGACTTTTTTGTTTTCAAATATTTTTATATTGTTCATATTCGATTGATTTTATTATGATCAAGTGTCATGTTTATTGTTGCTTATTTTTTCTTTCCCTTTTTTATTGGCGCAAACAACGTACCCTTATTTTTCTCATCCTCTATCATCTGCTCATACATCTTAAACAAATACTCTAGTCGTTCCTCATCACTCTCAAAAGGTCTGCTACGATAACATCGCTCTATGGCCAGATCGTTCTGATGATGCGCTTCTCTCAGACCATCGGGCATCTTGTCCGGATCATAGAGCTGTGCGAGTGTCTTTTCGCTATGTTTTTCTCGCTCTTCCAAAATGCTATACACATGTTTTTCCAGCTCTTGTTTTTGGTTATCAGATATGGTTGGGAACGGGAAGGTATTATAGCATAAAGTATTTGAATATTGCATATCTGTTTTTAATCTACCTGCAACAGCTTTTACCCATGTAATATGCATTTTTGAAGAAAGAATGCTAAACAAGAAAATACTCGGATTGTAAATTGCTCTAGCTCCATTTGAGATCACGGTATTTGAATCTAAAAACCCAATAGGCAAATAATGTCTTTTTTCTGATCCTGTTTGCGGTATAAAAAGACTTGGAGATTCATTATATCCAGTTTCATCAAATTGATGTGGTGTTAAAGCTTTTCTAATTGTAGCACTTTTTTTACTTTTCAATCTAATATTTTTGCATCTTTCAAATCTTTCTGCAAATGGTAACACGGATTTGGCTGTGTCTAGCTCATTATCCTTTACCCAAATACAGTATCTTATTTTTCCATTCATAAAATCATCAGCACCAATATATTTTTTTATAAAGGTGTCACTTATAGGATATTTACTAATTATTTCATTCTTCTCAGATTCATTCAAAATAAGTGCCCCTCCATCACCAGCTTTTATACCTGATGACATTAAACTAAGGTTTGAAAGGTTATTTTGTGATTTTGTAATTATAATATTTTTGGCATTGGTTAAATATGCATTTATATTCTGGACAATATAAATTTTATCGTTAGTGAATAATTTCTTTGTAACTGTTATAGAGTTATTTTTAAGACCTAAAATTACTACAGAAACTCCTGCATTTGCCTTTGCGTTATTTTTCCATTTGAATGATGTGTATGCAAAATATATGTCAATTTGCATTGAAAAAATTAGCGGCCAGATTAAGCCGACTTGTTCCCCTTGACAAATGGAATTGGTACTTACAAATGAAAATCTTGAGTTTTGACCTTTAATAAATTTAGTTCCTTTCAAAAACCAACATGCTATATAATCTAAATTTTTATACCCATCAATTCCTTTAAAAACATATTCCATATCACCCTTCTGATCCTTTGATTGAAGGCTACTTCCTAAATATGGCGGGTTCCCCAATATATAAATCTCATCATCCTTGTCTTTTGGGCATACCATTTCCCAGTCCACCCTGCATGCATTCCCATGTACAATATGGCCTGTCTCCATCAGGGGTAGTGCAGGTCTCGACATCCCAAATGCCGCAAAAAATGCTTGATTCATCTGATGTTCCGCCAGCCATAGAGACAATATCGCTACTTCATGCGCAAAATCATCCAGCTCTATACCATAGAAATGACTCAGTGTGATCATGGAGAGATATTCCGTTCCTAGATCGAGACTACCGCTGCCTTGATGACCACGCAACGCTTGTATGTCTTGGATGATCAGCATTTCCAGTTTGCGCAATTCCTTGTACGCTATGATCAGAAAATTGCCACTACCACACGCAGGGTCAAAGATCTTGATTTTGCTGATACGTAGTCTGAGATCATTGAGTTTTTTGAGATTTCCTTTAGCATTTTCATAAGCTTCATACAGTTCATTCAGAAACAATGGTTCGATCACCTTCATGATATTCGGCACACTTGTATAATGCATGCCTAGTCCTCCTCTATGTTCAGGTGTGATCACCGCTTGTATCATAGACCCGAAGATATCTGGATTGATTGCCTTCCAATCCAGCTCTCCCATGTCTATCGCCATCTGCCGGCTACGCCTCGTAAACATTGGGGCAGCATATTGATGACGGAATAGACCACCATTTACGTATGGAAAAGCCTCGAGATAAGCAGGTAAGTTTTGTCTTTGCCCCTTATCGGTATTCATGACATCCCACAATGTGTCCAGATAGCTATGTAGATCACTGCCATCTACCTGAGTATGACTACTGATGGCTCCGGTAAATTGTCCTTGTTCAAAAATACCTGTATCTTCTGCAAAAAAACAAAACAACATCCTAGACAAAAACACATTCAGACTATGTACTTCCGCCTCCGTACCGGTAGGATTATCCTTGCTGATTTCATCATAAAACTTAGCCATTTTGTCCGCAGCTCGCACATCAGCGATCGTCTCTTCCTTACCCTCAAACTTTTCCATCCCTGCCCACGGCAGAAAGAAATCAAAATGATTGATCAGTTCTTTGATGGCTATATCCAGTACATCTTTAGTTTTGGTATCGAGTGCTCTGATATGATTACCATCAGTCACTACCACAAATCTAGGATCATACTTCCCAAATTTGGTGTCTGCAAGAACTGTGTCATATGCACTTCCTATATCACCATTAGATACAAACTTGTAGTACAGCTTTTTTTTAAGTATGATTTCTCCATCATCCTTAGACAAGTTCATACCACCTTTTTCGAGCCTGCTGATGGTAGTCTTGGGCAGCCCATAAGCTTGCAGCAAATCAAAGACAAATCGCGCTTTGTCCAATTCCTTGATTACCTTCTCTACATTTTCCTGTATCTGAGTGATGTTCATATTTCTTAAGACAGAGATCTTATCTCTTTTTATTGGATTGAGACAATAATGATGCTGCCATTGACTTAGTTAAATCATTGTATTTATCACTTTTCATTGCATTAGATGCTTTTGTTTCCATTGCAGCACCAGTTTCCTTTTTGGTATTGGATTGTGACATAATGGATCCTGCAAATTGTTTTGCTATCTTTGATGCACTATTATCTTTTAATACTTTACTTGCTTCAGAAGCTATGGTTTTTGATGATTGTTTCACATTTTTCATTTTCAAATATTTTACGTTAAAGATTAATTACGAATAATTTTAAGTTTTACATTATCGCTATAATACAAAGCATTCAGGTCTTTTACATTAATATGTAACATTCCAGCAAGTTCATCTTTTGTATATCCTAATTCATTGACATGCAACTCAAGCATTTCTTTAAATAAAGTTGCTTTTTCGGCTGGTACACTTAATTCTGCAGGTTCTTTGGTTTTATAGCCTAAATATGCCATTTGTTGCCACAAATATCTATATTGATTTTCTGTCACCTGTGCCAATTCTTTTGCCCTATACAGAAGTGCACCCATGGATATTTTCCAATATCTTTTCATGTTACCCAAAGTCTCAAGACCAATGGTTTCAATATCCTGTAAAAATTCAGAAGCTGGTACAAGAAATTCTGCAGCAAATTGCATGGCTTCTTTTTCTACATTTCGGATTTGGGCTATTTGCTGACCAATGTGCATAACTAAATGACCTAGTTCGTGTGCTAAAGTTAATCGTTGCCTATCTCCTGGCATTTTGTTATTAATATAAATAATAGGTTGCCTTTCTTTGGTAAATAAACTTAGACCATCCATTTTTTCAGAACCAAAGTCAAATGGTACAACAACTATCCCATTATCTTCAATAATCTTGGTAAGATTCTCTATTCTGCCTTTTGGAATTCTCCATTTTTGTCTCACCCATTTTGCTGCTGATTCAGGCGTACCATGAACATCTACATCCCAAAATGGTAAATTAAGTTCTGGAAGCTCTACACTTGTCATAAGATTTTCTAAATTCATCCTAACGAGATTCATGCTGCCCTCTGCCTTTAGTAAATCTCTTTTCTTGATTACAATTCTTTTTCGATAATAGGATAAATTTGGTTCAAAAATATTATTTGTTTGTTCAAAAAATGACATAGGAAATTCTAGGATATTGCAAATATTTGTAAAAATTTCTTCAGATGGTTTGTTTAAACCTTTTTCAATTTTTGACAACATACCTTGTGTCAATTGAATAAGATCAGCCAATTCACTTTGAGAAATACCCCTTATTTCTCTTGCCAACACAATCATTTCTGGATTTATTGATTTCATTGACTTTATATTTTATTTACTTTGTTCCTGTCTTTTTAATTTGATTATCTTTAATTTTTACTCTTTTATGGATGGTCACTTCCTCTTCCGATCCTGATGGATTGAAATTGATAATATTCTGTTCAATATACCCATTTAGACCAATTTCCCACCTTAAGTTCTCTCCAAGCCAGCACAGAATGTAGATATTTTGTAAACATGTCCACGTAGCATCAGGTGTATAGCCTGCATACAATAAAGTAGTGGCCGCGGGAATTCCAGGTATTTCAATTTGGTTTTTATAATTATTTGTTTGCTTGGTCGATATATTGGACGTACTCCGGTCTTTATTGATCTTTTTAAATCTTATAAAAAGACTATTATTTATAAGTATACCAAATACTCTATTGATATACCCTATTTTTACTTCCGAACAGTCTTTAAATGCTACTTTTAATCTTGCACGTATCAGAGCATGTATATGGTTAGCCTTTTCAGTTTTATTGAAAGTTACATAAACACCATTACTATGGTGAAAATTAATAGTGGCTAAATGGTCATTAAAACCACTTTCAATAGCCTCTTGAATTTTTAAAAAATAAGGTTCTAAAATTATTTCCGCTTGTTGTTTTGATAATAAATGCTTCATATAATAAAAATTAATACTGCAAAGGTAATGGATAACTTTAAATAAACTGCAAAATCGTATATAAATATTCATATAATTGTATTAAATATATTCATGAAATTATAAAACATTGTAATACAATAATATACAGTTAATAGATTTTATTGTAATTTTATAAATGTAGGAATAAATATTATTTAAAATGCAGATAACTTTTTATCCCCATCCTCCGGCACACCTTCTTCACTCCATCATTCAGTCCCTACCATTTCACTTCGCTACCTGCGTCCGCTACCTTGCATTATCGCTCCTTCCATTCCTTCGTTCATCAGGAGAGCCGGGTGACTGAGCGCTGCAAAGCTGAGTCGAAGTCCCCGCAGCATAAGTATCTCCGTCACTCCATTGCACGGCCAGCGCAAGTTTGCAACTTGTGCTCTACTATTTCCATTCCGCATGCAGCATTGACAGCCGCCCACTAGCTTTACTTCAGTCAATGCCACCTCTGCTCCATTCCACCTGCCCATTCGCTCCATTCCGTTCCTCCTATACACATGCTTTTAGCTCAGCTTTTTTACCCCATACGCAATCCTCAGCTTCATAAGCTGTGTGCCGAAGGCACTTATTTATTTGTCGGGTGCTTGCTTCATTGCATTCCGCTGCGTTCACCCTTTCGCAGGTAAAGCGGCATACTGTCTCAGCCATAGACCATCCTGGCTCTGCCACTGACTTTGCTCATATCGTACAGCTGTTCAGAGTGTGCCTAACTTTTATCCCACCCATATACACACAGTCCAGCTGTCCGCTATCTCCGGCTCAACACTTCAGTGGCAGAGACGCAGTTACAGAGTATAAGCCATATAGCCCAGTACCGTAGCTTGCAGCTACTATTTGCCACATATCTCCACCTTGCAGGTAGTATATAATGTCATATTTCTGGTCATTATGGCTCATATACTCTGTAGTACTGTGCTCCGGGATGGCGGCTATGGCTGGCAGTATTTCCGGTGCTTCCTGTGCCTGATACAGAGTGCCCATTCCGCCAGCTACATACGCACCCTGTATCATTCACCGCACCTCCTTTTATTTGTTTTGGGGGCAGCCATGCAGGGGCATCTGGTACGTACAGCCATGAATCGTTCCTCTCATTACTCCTGTACGCACCATCTGCCCCGCTGCCCCTGGTGAATTCTTACTTAAACCCGGATTATGCAATAGAACTTCGTCATGAGGGTTGAAAGTACAAGAAAATAAGTGATTTCGTGAGTGAATCATAGTCACTACTATGGTGAGTGAGGGAAATCAAGTTTACGCCTTATTTTGCAGTAATTTCAAGCCGGAATAGATTTTGTATTGCATAATCCGGGTTATAGTTTTACCACCTCTGGTGGTATGTTTTTAGTTGCATAGTCATTGCTGAAGGCTCTTTTACCTGAGAAAAATGTATTTAAGTAGTTGCTTAAATAAACAAATTGATTACCTTTGTGCTATGGACAACATTTCTTGTATTAGACAACAGGCGGACATTAAGCAAATCAACCGTTGCAAAGACCGAGTTTCAGAACTGAACGGTTCGTTTGACTATTTATCGAACGGACTTGAATTGGCGGGTAACAACGTAAGACTGAAAATCCTGTTCCTGCTTTACGAAGAGAAACAACTTTGTGTTTGCGACTTGAGTGATATTCTTGGTATGACCATTTCGGCAATTTCACAACATCTGCGAAAACTCAAAGACAGAAAACTCCTTGAAACGGAAAGGCAAGCACAAACCATTTTCTACTCATTGACCAAAGAGTATGAAAAAATGCTCAAACCGTTTTTCAAAATACTTCACGAAAACAAAATTTTAGAAACAATATGAAAACAGACAAAAAATTAATCGGTGCAGGACTTTTGACAGCATTTACTGCTTCACTTTGTTGCATCACACCAGTATTGGCTCTTGTTGCAGGGACAAGCGGACTTGCCTCTACTTTTTCGTGGCTCGAACCTGCAAGACCTTATTTTATCGGTTTGACAATTTTGGTTCTTGGTTTTGCGTGGTATCAAAAGTTGAAACCTCAAAAACAAATTGACTGCAATTGCGAAACGGACGAAAAACCAAAATTTATTCAATCCAAAATGTTCTTAGGAATTATAACAGCATTTTCAATAGTTATGCTTGCCTTTCCTTATTATGCTCACATTTTTTATCCAAAGGCAGAAAAGCAAGTCATTGTGGTTGACAAATCAAATGTTCAGACAGTTGAGTTTTCTATTAGCGGAATGACCTGTGCAAGTTGTGAAGAACACGTAAACCACGAAGTGAATAAACTTTCTGGAATAATCAAATCAACTGCTTCATACGAAAATGAAAACGCAATTGTTGAATTTGATAACTCAAAAACGAACATTGCCGAAATTGAAAAAGCCATAAACGGAACAGGATATTCAGTAACAGACAAAAAGGAAAAATAAAATGGAAATCAAATTACAATCAACAATCACTTGCCCAAACTGCGGACACAAAAAGGTTGAAACTATGCCGACAGACGCTTGCCAATATTTTTACGAATGTGAAAAATGCAAAACAGTTTTAAAACCACTTCAAGGCGACTGTTGTGTTTATTGCAGTTATGGAAGTGTAAAATGTCCGCCAATTCAACAAGACAAAAAATGCTGTTAACAAAGGCTAAGTAAATGTTTTAATAAAAACCGAACTGCAAAAATAAACCATCCCATGGCTTGGTAAAGATCAAGCCTTCCAGGCTTAGGTGTAAAAAATGGCTTGGTTGAAGTGTATGGACACTTTCCAGTTTAAGATACAGTATTATATTGGCTTTATCTTCTGTTTATTAGTTCCCCACGAACAAAAAACCTTGTTATGTCTCTAACAACCCTCTATATTTGCCATCAATAGCTATTTCGTGAAGTATTTAAAAACTTATACCATCCATTTAAAAATGAATCACATTAGCAAACTTTCCTATTTTAATAAAATTCAATATGTATTATAAATCAATTAGTTATAATTTTAAAATTGAAAATAGAGTTGAGTATAACACCTTGGTAGTGGAAAGGCTAAATAATAAAACGCGCATAAAATGGAATACTTAGTAAAGGACGAAAAACTTGAATTAAAATATCAACCAGGCAAAGGTGCTTGGACTTATCATATTCAAATTCCCAACACGAAACACATTGTTGGAAAATGGGGATCAATGAAAGTTTCAGGTACTATTGATAACTACAAAATAGAAAGTATTAACCTAGCGAAATTAGGAGACCAAGACAAGCTAATTTCTATAAATGACAAAATCAGAAAATCAATTAACAAAAGTGGTGGAGACACTGTAACTGTGACACTTTACTTGTTGACTTCAAAGGAGCAAATAACTGAGAGAGAAATTTTAGAGACATTAAAAGAATCAGGGGTATTAAAAGCGTTTAAAAAACTAACGGAAGCCGAGCGGAATGAAATGATTAGAAAAATCACCGCACTTAAATCGGAAGACGAGCAAGTTAAAATTATTTTGAAATACATTAACCAACTAAGTAAAAATAATGATTAAGCAGACATCTCTTGACTTCCTTTCAAAACTCAAACTAAACAATTCAAGGGAATGGTTTGAACAAAATAGAGACTTGTACGAAAATTACAAAAGCGACATACTTCAATTAACTGAAAATCTTTTGAAAGAATTATCAAAGATAGACCAATCAATTTTACAAGCCAACTTAGACCCTAAAAAATGCTTGACGAGAGTAAACCGAGATTTAAGATTTTCAAAAGATAAGACACCTTATAAAAACTATGTCTTAGTAGTTTTTAATAAGAATTATCCACAACCAAACAAAGCAGGATATTTTATTCATATAGAACCAGGCAATTGTTCAGTTGGTGGTGGAGTTTGGCAGACAACACCTGAATATTTAAAGAAAATTCGTCAAGAGATTGACTACTCATTTACAGACATCAACAAAATCATTACTGCCCCTGAATTTCAAAAATCATTCCCAAACGGAATACAAGGTGTTGGAAAACTTAAAAAAATGCCAGACGGATATGACGAAACTAATCCAGCAAGTGAACTTCTGAAAATGAAAGGATTTTGTACAAAAGAACCGCTTAATGACAAGATAATGACAAGTAAAGACTGTATTAAAACTGTTAGGGACTTTTTCAAAACAACAAAACCAATTATTGACTACATAAACAAAGCAATCGAGTATGACGAGTAATAGCCCATTCGCTAACATTAAGCCGTTTTGCAACAGCGGGGCTTTCGTAGTTCTATGAAACTAAAGTACTAAATTCAATCTTGTTTAGCTAATGAAGTTTAGTCCTAAAAATCCCAGCCTTCACCAAACGCCAAAATCGTTTCAGTTTAAATATTTCCCACTTTTTAGTTAACAAAAAAAACCGATCCGCAAATCTAATGCTCTTCTGGCTTAGTAAAGTTCAAGCCCTCAGGGTTTTGATGATGAATGTCTGTTTCCTAGAAAAATTGACAGCGTCAATTTAAGACATGAACCGTGCTGCACATCAGCACGGCGTATTGGAAAGCTTTATCGGATGACATTCATCACCAAAAAACTTGACAAAGCCGCCCGCCCGCATTTTTGCTGCTTATCGGTTTTTATTTATGATATGTCATGTTTTGGGGGGGCACCACTGGACCAACAAGAAACTTCAAATAACTGCCAATCAACAAACTACATTGACTTCAGCATAATGCCCATTGATCAAAGTGAGCATTCCAAATCATATCAGCATCTCCAAATTAGCAGATCCACCAAATTAGCAAATCGGCAATTAAAGCAATTCCGCAAATACACCAAATTAGCAATTCCGCATTCTACCTAGCTGAAGTTGTAAACCCGCCCGCTTTTCTACCACACAAAACAGATACAAAGTTAGCTACGGGAATTGAAACGTGTATGGTCCACTACGTTCTCCACCATACACTTATTCATTCCCTCACGCTGTCAAGTATCCGTTAGTATGGTCGAGTTGGCTGTACACTTAGTTTTTCATTTTTATATTCCTATTATTATGAGTACAGTAGTTGCTTCAGTTCGCCGTTTTGATTATGGCTCGTTATTTACCAGTGCCACAGTATTTAATGCTAGTTGTGAGCATGTTCCTTTTGGTGAGTTCGTTCGTTCATGTGTTGCTCGTCATTTAGCTTGTGATTGGGGTGATTGTTGTCCAGATGATGCTGCCCTCAATGATGCTGCCTTGGTAGATGGTAGTCGTATTTTTTCAGTATATCATATTCCATCAGGTTTGTATGGTTTAGATAGTAAGATTTGGATTATTACAGAGTCTAGTAGAGAGTACACTACAGTTATCTTTCCATCAGAGTATTAGTCCAACATCATTAGTAGTCTTGGGTATTTTGCTCGGGACTATTTTTTTATTTCACTTATTTTTATTTCACCTATTTAATTTTATACGTATGAGATATACACATCCACTTCCTGAGCTTACATTTGAGCTTGGTAGTATAGTTTTTAGTCCTGGTATTAGAGCTGGGTTATTGTCATCATCAGGATTACAGCCTTTTTTGGATCATTTCCTAGAGTGTCATGCAGCGACAGATTTTGGTATTATTTCCAGAGCCATGAGATTTGATAATGTATTGGCTGCGTTGATGGATACAGGTCAGTTGACTTCGAGATTCTTCATTACTCCTACTATTTGTCCACCAGACACAGTTGTCATTGTCACTACCCATCTGGATGAGCGTACTACCACGATCAGGTTTGTATCAGAGCAGCTTTAGGTAGTCCATTAGGTAGCCTTGGTCAGTGATCAGGGCTATCTAAATAATTTTACTTGTTAATTACTTTAAATTACACCTATGTCATAAATTTGCGGGCAATAAAAAACGTATTATGCATTTCTTCAAAAAGTTATTTCTTAATGATAGCCGAGATAAGCTCCTATTTGGAGAATGGAATGCACTGCATAATGAATCTGAGAATGTTAAAATGTGCTTTTACCCTGATGGAAGTCTTGTGTATCAAATAATTTCTAATGATAAAACTCAAATAATGAATCTGACGTATTATACCAAAAATGGTTTTATTATTTCTAATCAACCATCAAAACCAAAAGAAGAACGTACCAAATATTATTTTGAGAATAACTATTCAGTACTTTGTCTAGAATTCGATGGTGAACTTACCAAATTTTATAAGACTTGATTTTTACAAATCAACAAATCCTCCAATTAAGCAAATCCGCATATAATAAAAAAAGGCCCCGAACCAGCGTCCGGAGCCCAACCCATGCAAAACAAATCAAACTAAAACTCAATCTCTATTCTGTTCGTCAGAGCGTCCGCGCTCTGATGCGGTATCTCTAGGCATCCTGCCTGAATCTTTACCACTCTTTTCCTTTTTGAATGGAAGCTCCACATTCCCGGGAAATATCTTGTGCAATCCCTTCGACACGCCAAAACTGACCATCGCTCCCACACATGCCAGGATACCAGTCTTGATGATATCACTGCCGTCTACGATGCCGATGAAGGCGATCAAGGTACCACCGAGCGTTCCCATCGCCTGATCACTATGATGAATTCCCATCCCCATCAGTCCCTCCTTCCTTTTTTTCGCCGATGGCATCATCACTAATATTGGTGATCTGACTTACAGCTGTGGCCACACCGCCAGCTGTAACCAGGTACCCACCAATAGTCACCACAGCAGCTGGAAGCGACACGGGTGCCGTCAGCAAAACTGTGCCCACACCTGCCATGATCAACCCTATATTTCGCAGCACCTTAAAAAACTTAGGCGTTGGTGCCTTCGCCCTATCCATGATTTCACTCATCACTTTTTACTTTTAATGTCAATAAAATGTTCCTTCTCATCACTAATTCGCAAATTCTCAATGATATAGTTCAATGCTAATCTGGAATGTTGTCCTTTTCCGTTCCCACTCAAAGAAAACACCGGAGCTATACAGCCCCGGAGTTCCTTCTGAGCATCATTGGCCACATGTACCAGGATACCTGATCTCCCTTTCACACCATCTAATCTTAGGCACTCTCCATGTTTTGGATGTTGAATGATGGCCACTGGATAAACTCCTTCCGGCACACACGATATATTTCGCTCATTATTGGCCCATCTCAATTCAATACTCCGACACAGCAAGACACCATTGATCAGAATCTCCCCATCTGTCCAGCCATCCCGATACAACCTTTGAAGCTCAATTACCATTACTAAAATTTTACTGAATAATAATTCTGTGTTAAGTCCTTGACTTTTGCCTTTATGGACGGACCGTTCAAAAAACAAGCGATAGTGAGTGAAGAATCAAAAGTGCGTCTATCGCATTTAAACACAACAAAAAAAAAATCTTCACCATGCGCGATAGAAAAAGCATTTTGATTCGAGAATGAACGATGCTTCGCAATCGCCTTTTTTTGAACTAGACTTTTTTGGTTACTTTTTTTGTCAATGAAAAAAAGTAACTGCCGTCTGCACAAGACAAACACTCAGTCTTACACCACCTCAATCACCGCCAACGCATTATAACCTCCATTCTTCAGAGAATACTGCGTACCATTCACCTCTTGATAAAACTCAATCTGAAGCGTGAACACATGAATACCAGTCGCCAACGCTGGCGGAGCTGCATGCGTCAGATTGATATCCACAGACGTGTTGTTGATCGGGATGTTCACAGAGTTACTGATCAGCGTCTCAAACTCACCCATCTGGAAATCCATCTTTGACCATCCAGCTTTGAACGTCACATGCGTTGATCCTGGAGCCTTCACCAAGTCCATCATTGGTACCACACCAAGGATGTCCAGTGCGCCAGTAGTCGTATTCAAAGCAAAAGTCTTGAACAAAATACCACTCAAAATCGCACGATTGTTGAAGTTAAAACCCTTCAGCACAGCTTTACCTTCAGGAAGGTCAAAACCCTCATGGACATGTCTTTCGCCACGGTCATTGGCCGCGTCCAGATTTTTCACATCCGTCATCAATCTGGTCAATCTCGATACCACCCGGTTGTCACTGGCAGTCATCATCAAATTTCTCAATGCTGTTCTCAACAGCTTCCCTGCACTCGCTGACATTCCGAATTCAGCGCCATTCTCCCTCGTTCGCTGAAACGTCGGATCATTCGCGATCCTATCTCCAGAGACACCACCTTTGGTCCTTACCAAAAAACCATCGGCACTTTTGTAAAAGGATAGGTCATCAAGCTTTCCCACCACCTTCAATAATCCACCTTGTTTAGCCATAATGCCACAATTTAAAAAGTTAAATAATACGACAAAGATATAGTCACATTTCCCACTTTACGCCACATTACGAAGCACCACTATCATAAATTACAATAATTTACATATATTATCAAACAATAACATATATCTTTAACCGTTTTTTAACATCATTTTCCCACAAACAACTTACTTTTGTTCAGTAATTAAAATTCAAACCACTTACACAAAGTGTTTTTACCAGCATCTGAGATTTAAATACTCGAGAAATTACACCCACCCACGGCAAACCCTCATAGTAAAAAAATCATCTACACCATCCCGACGGTTGTCGAGACAAGCCCCGACGATAGTGTATGGATGATGTATAGATAGTGTATGGATAGTGTATGACAATAGTATCACCAATTTTGGCAAATAAAGTGTAGTATGAGCAAATTTTCAAGACTGATTATATACCCTAAAGATGTCTCCGCCATCACTGGTAAGAACTACCGGACTTCTTGGCTTTTGCTTCTTAAAATAAAAACTTATTATGGGAAGGAGTCACACCAGGTGGTGACGGTGGATGAATTTTGTCGTTATATGGGGATAGAACTCGATGCTGTTATTTCTTTCTTTGATTAATCTTTTCATCATGATCATTGATATCGTCTTTTATCAGTTCAATCATATAATCTAAAAACTTGGTAGGATCCTGGCTATTTTTTACATCCTGATATTTTCAATAATGGTCCTTTAAATCCACATTAAACATCACTTGTATGTATTCCACAAGTTCTTTAGTCGTTATATTTCCGTTGTTGATGCTATTCGTTAGAACCATACCTTTGACTAGAAGTACTAAATTGGTAAGTTTTCCAGTCCAAATAATCTTTGGATAATCATTGATCTTTTCATCAATGGTTCTATCATCATCTATGCTGTACAAAAATTCCTCCATCATGGATGTTGCTTCAATAAGCGCAAATATATGATTATTTGGCGAATTTCTCACAAATAATCTTTCATCTTGATCAGTCCCTTTCATTCTATAATACACTATGTACGCTTGATGTTCAATAAATGTCGTATAAACATGGTTATATGCATCCTCATAATAATCTGCCTTCATCTTTTGCGAACCCATTGGGACATTCGATTCTAATTTCACTAATTTATTGTAAAACATACCATACCTCTGGAACTTTGGCTTTTCATATTTATAATACCTAATTTCGTCAGCTGTACTCTCAAATTCGTAACTTTTTTCTATATCAATGAGTTCGCTATTCAAGCTCGCAAAGAGATTCATCCTGTAATTTATTATGTCCATGGATTTACTATACCCCAAAATATGTTGCCGAGATTGATTCTCAAAGTTATCTAGGATTATATGTAATTTTTGAAACAGCACACAACTACTTTACTGGGACTACATTAAATTCTCTAATAGGTATAAAATCATAAACGAAAATATGATATAATATTCTATAATTTTAACCAAATTTTTATATTATGCTATCAAAATATTTATTCCATAGTCTCATATCTGACTAAAACGCATTAAAAAAGCCCTGGTTAAAAACTAGGGCTTTCAAAAGAGTTTCAAAACTTATTTAGCTACTTTGCTTCTCCAAACTTAGTATCTCCTTTCTCACCCTTTTTAGTCTTGGACAGTTTTTCGCTGAGCATTTCCATCTCAGCGCCCACCCTTGTTTCTAGTATCTTACCATAAATCTGAGTCGTTTTTAAGCTGCTATGGCCGAGCATCTTACTTGTCGCCTCCATACTTACACCATTACTGAGAAGTACGGTTGTGGCAAATGTATGCCTTGCTATGTGCATAGTCATAGGCTTGCTGATGCCACATATATCTGCGAGTTCTTTAAGGTAAGCATTCAGTTTCTGATTGCTTTTCATGGGCAGAATTCTATTTTTACTTACACAAACAGGGTGGTCCTTGTACTTTTCTATGATATCCATAGCTTGATCTAACAGGGGCACATTAGAAACATTGTCCGTTTTTTGACGTGATGTATAAATCCACTTACGTCCATTGATACCCATACCGATGTGATCAGGTGTCAATTCAGCTGCATCTTTGTAGGCGTACCCAGTGTGGCAGCAGAATACAAATATATCTCTGACCTCCCTTAGTCTTTCGATATTGATATCCTTATCCATAATTCTCTGTAGTTCATCCTGATTAAGATATTCTCTCTTCGTCTCTTTGACTGGACATTTGTATCCAAATAACACATTCTTTTCAAGCCACTCATATTTGACGCAATAGTCCAGGACTCTATTCAAATACTGAATGTATTTTACCAAAGTGTTTTGATGAAGCTTCAGCTCTGTCTTAAGGTAATGTTCATACTCTATGCCAAATGAATATTTGATATCAGTAAGCAGAATATCTTTCAGCTTCAGCTTGGTTGATATAAAATCATTGATCCTTGCGGCAAATGTGGCATACCTACCAAAAGTAATTTCACCGATCTCAATTCCTACAAGCTTCTCAAAGCTTGAGTTATAAATCTGACAGCATTCGATAAGGTATTTTCTGCGGTCAATGCCTTTACCAGTCAATTTATCTCTTAACATTTCTGCTGAAATATCATCGTTTAGAGATTTCAGTTCATTAAAAGCTTTAACTACATCCACAGACATTTTATCCAAATATTCATTAATGACCTTGGCTCTAGCTGTTTTACCGATAGCTCTGTTAGACTTTAAATCCCATAGTTCAACTTCGATTTTCTGTCCAGTACTAATAAATACTCTTTCACCTTCGATGGTGATTTGCAATTGGATAGGTACCATCCCGGCTACCTCCCGATTTTTTCTGATAATAAATTTGGCGTTCAATAGATCAATCTTTTGCATAATATTAATTTAACGATTAAATGAATGATTTTGTGCGAAACCAATGCAAAAAACTAGTTAACTGTCGCTAAGATACTATTATCCAATAAATTGTGAGTGTAGTTGCAGCCACTTTTGAGAAAAGGCGTTGGCTGCAAATTGGCTGCAAATTTTAGCCATTTTGGGGAATGGCTGCAAATCGGCTGCATTTTTTTTGAGTTATTTTGATGGATTTTGAACATCAATATTTACATAACTCCTTGAAAAACAAACGCCAAACAAGAAATCTGATGAGATTTGACCTTGTTTGGCGTTATGATTTGTGATCTGGCTGGGACTTGAACCCAGGGCCCATACATTAAAAGTGTATTGCTCTACCAACTGAGCTACCAGATCGAATAATAAATGTACTTTTCTTAAAAAGCGACGCAAAGGTAAAATTATTCTTTTTAATATAAAGAAAAAATGAATGTTTTTTTCTAAAAAAATAAAAATAATTTCAAAATGAAGAAGAATAAAGGATGGTTATTCCAGATTAAACCTTAGGTTTTGAACGGTTTTTACAGCTTTAAAACGATTATTCCACGAGATTTCAGTGATTAAAAGATTTGAAAGGTTAAAGTTTTGAATAAAAGCTATTGAGTTATCACCTTTAGCTGTGAAACCGGTCAGATATTGGTTGGGTTTTGCAGAGAATGTTTGGTTGTAATGTTCAAAATAGTGCAATAATTGATCGCTGAGTAAGTGAGGAACCAAATATTTTTGATTTCTAAAAGTAATCTTTGCAACTACATTACATCCAAAACAGGGAATGACCACAGACATATTGTTTTGATATGTCATCAAAGTGTCAATTGTGATAGAATCCCTGTATAGTCGTTTGACTTTTTTGTCAAGGAAGGTGTAATCAAAAAAAGTTTCAAAATGATAATGTCTGAAAGCCATTAAAAAATCAATATAGGCGCTTTTATTTTCCAGATTTTCGAGTTTGCCCTGCAGGATGGTGAGACTGTCATTATTTTGACGACAAACCGCTTTTTGGGGAAGTAAGTCACTTGTTTCACTACAGGTCCAATTTCCCGGAATGACAACATTTGAAAAAACAAGGGTCGTTTTATGTAATTTATTTCGTGCACAGGATAATAACCCTAAAAACACTAATGAGAACAACAGGACACGCAGAGTAGATGATAAAATATTCATAAAGGTTATATGACAGGTAAAGGATTTTTGAAATATTCTGTTTTTTTTTAACTAAAGATATCTAAGGATAAATCTGAAACAATAATTGTTTACTTTTTGATAATACTGAAACAAAAAAGCTGAATAAAAATACGATTTTGTTCGTTCTTACTGTTTTGACGGTAATGACCTTTAAAAGAAAATGAATCAGAAAGAGTAATATCTATCTGAAATTAGCGCCATATGTCAAATTTACGTAATATTTATCAGAGTGAACGATAACCATTCATAAAAGTTTTGTTTTTTAATGATAAAATATAGTTAGAGTCAGGAATTGTAGTATCTTTGCACCGCTAATGGCAGATTTCTGTAATTTGCCTATTCGGTAATTTTAAAATTTTAACATGCCAGTTTATTTAACAGAAGAAAAAAAGAACGAGATCTTCGCTGAGTATGGAGGTTCAGCCTCCAACACAGGTTCTATAGAAGGTCAGATTGCTTTGTTCACTTTCAGAATCAAAGCATTGTCAGAACACCTAAAAACCAACAAACATGACAATTCCTGTAAAAGGACTTTGTTGTCTTTGGTAGGGAAAAGAAAACGTGTATTAAAATATCTTCATGACAGGGATATTCAAAAATACCGGGATCTGATTGATAAATTAGGTATCAGAAAATAATAAAAGGGAGTACCTGTTTCAGGTACTCCTTTTTTCTTTTTTACATTCGATCATAATCTGTATTACAAATCCGCCTGAATTGTGCACCTCCTCCTCCCGACAAAATCAGGTTCATTTTTTCATTTATAAATAATTTAATGTATGGGACAAATTCCTAAGTCTGTTTCTTTTACTTTACCTAATGGTAAAAAAGTAACGATTGAAACAGGTAAACTAGCCACTTTAGCGCACGGTTCTGCCTTGGTTAAAGTTGAAAATACCATGCTTTTGGCGACCGTTGTAGCAAGTTCGGAAGCAAAGGAGGGACAATCATTTTTTCCACTTTCTGTAGATTATCAGGAAAAATTTGCTGCAGCGGGAAAAATTCCCGGCAATTTTTTCAGAAGAGAGTCAAAGTTGTCGGATTATGAAGTATTAATTTCAAGATTGGTAGACAGAGCTGTAAGGCCATTGTTTCCTGAAACCTTTCTCAATGAAACACAAATCATTCTGAGCCTTATCTCAGGGGATAAAAAAAACATGCCTGACGCATATGCTGCACTGGCTGCTTCTGCCGCACTTGCCGTTTCAGACATTCCTTTTGACGGACCTATTTCTGAAGTCAGAGTATGTAAAATCAAAGGTCAATATGTTGTAAACCCAGACAGAGATCAATTGGCTTCTGCAGATTTGGACATTATCGTAGCAGCGACATTAAAAGACGTTATGATGGTGGAAGGAGAAGCCAACGAATGCCAGGAACATGAAATTATTGAGGCCATTAAGGTAGCTCATGAAGCGATAAAAATTCAATGTAATGCCCAATTGGAGTTGGCACAACTCGTGGGAGAAAAAGCATTAATCAAAAGAGCTGTGGTCGTAGCTGAAAAAGATGAAGAATTGCTGCAGATGGTTGAAAACCTTGCAAAAAATGCCATTCTTGAAGTTTCAAAAGGTGCTTTGGACAAAACAACACGAAAGAAGAGGTTGAAGGAAATTGAAGACAGCTTGAAAGCTTCTATCCTGGAGCAAAAAGGGGAAGAATATTTGCTTGAAAAAGCCGGAAAGATTTCAGAATACTACGATAAACTTAAAAAGAGTGTTATCCGTCAAATGGTACTTGATACCCACGTTCGGTTAGACGGAAGAAAATTGGAAGAGATCAGACCTATTTGGTGTGAGGTGGATTATTTGCCATCAGCTCACGGTAGTGCTTTGTTTACAAGAGGTGAAACTCAATCATTAACATCACTTACATTGGGTACCAAACTTGATCAAATGATGATTGACAACGCTTTGGATAATTATTACGAAAAATTTATTTTGCATTACAATTTTCCTGGATTATCTGTTGGTGAAGTGAAACCTAACAGGGGGCCGGGACGTAGGGAAATTGGTCATGCCAACCTTGCAGGCAGATCTTTGAAAAAAGTATTACCGGAACTTCCTTATACCTTGAGGATCGTTTCAGACATTCTTGAGTCTAACGGAAGTTCATCGATGGCGACAGTTTGTGCAGGTTCTTTGGCTTTAATGGATGCGGGTATCCAAATCAAAGGTGCAGTTTCCGGGATAGCCATGGGAATGATTGCTGAAGGTGGAAGGTCTGCAATATTATCTGATATTCTTGGTGATGAAGATGCATTAGGTGATATGGATTTTAAAGTGACAGGAACAACAAACGGTATCACTGGTTGTCAAATGGACATCAAAGTAGATGGTTTGCCATATGAAACCCTGGAAAAAGCTTTGATGCAGGCAAAACAAGGACGTCTTCATATTTTGGGTGAAATGAATAAGGTGATTAATCAGCCAAGTGCCGATCTGAAACCTCATGCACCAAGAATGGTTGAAATCATAATTGATAAAAGTTTTATTGGTGCTGTTATCGGACCTGGTGGAAAAATAATTCAGGAAATGCAGGCAAGGACCAACACGATTATCAACATTGAAGAAGTGGGAGACAAAGGTGTTGTCACTATTGCCAGTACGGATGCAGAAGGTTTGAAAGCAGCGAGAGAATCCATTGCAAGAATCACCTTTACGCCTTCAGTCGGAGATGTTTATGAAGCTGAGGTAGAATCTATTATGCCTTATGGTGCCTTTGTCAAATTTTTCGGACAAAGCGGATTGTTGCACGTTTCAGAATTGGATCATAAACGTATCGAAGATGTGAGCACCGTGCTAAAAGCAGGTGATAAAATCACCATCAAAATCATTGGTACTGATCCGAAAACAGGTAAATTAAGACTTTCGCGAAAAGCTTTGCTTGAAAAGTAAGGATTTTTGTGATTGGATACAATAAAAAAAAGGTCTCATTATACTATAATGAGGCCTTTTTTTATAATGATATTGTCCAGACTAAAAAAACGAATCTGGCTATTTTTCCGCAGGAAATATAAAGCATCGCTTTGATGACAGGTGGTTTGGAGAGACCCGCCATCAAAACAAAAATGTCGCCCAAAACCGGAACCCATGAAAAAAACAAACTTACCAAACCATATTTTGTAAAATATTTTGTCGCTATGTCTAAAGTCTTTTTGTTGGAAGAGTTAAGGCGTTCAGACAATTTTTGACTTCCTTTTATGCCAAGCCATAATATAGTAGCACTCCCGGCTATATTTCCGGTACTGGCTACAATTACAGATATGAGTGGCTGATCGTAAGTCAAAACATGATAAATAAAGTAGGGTTCGACACCAAACGGTAATATGGTAGCTGCTAAAAAAGACCACAAAAGGAGGGAAAATAAAGAAATTGCCAAATCAGAATTTTATTATTTTTTGACAATAGATCAATTGATTGTTGTTTTTTACCAAAACCACATACATCCCGCTGGCCCAATGTTCGACTGAAATATAATCTAACTTTTTACCTGATGGCTTTGAGTAGATCATTTTGCTATGAATGTCAAATATGACAATTTCGTCGTTTGTTAAATCTTTTTTTGAATATAATGTTGCAGAAACCGGGTTTGGCGTAAATAAATTGTGATGTACTTCCGGGATTTCAAGTGAGCTGCTTTTTTCTATGATAAAAATTATCTCCTGTGTACATAAAACTCCGTCGGTTATGGTTGCCGCATATTCTCCTTCCGGTAGTTCAGTCGCACAGAAAGTATTAAAATTTGTAATCCTATCATCCCACTTGATTTCATAAGGGGTAATTCCTCCGGATATAAATAAACATGCTTCACCATTATGGAGTCCGGAAGTAGCATGTTTAATATCAATCAATATATTCAGATTTGATAAAGAAGAGATCTCTACAGGCAAAATTTGATGAAAACAACCGACGGAATCCTCAATTATCCCTGAATAGGTGCCATTTGGTAATCCGCTAATGGTTTCACCAACATCACCGTTATTCCATCTAATCTCAAAAGGTCCCTGGGTGTCGGATACTGAAAGTGATATTTTTCCCAAACTGTCGTTTGCGCAATTGTTGGTTAGTATTTCATTGATTTGATAAAACATGGGATTGATGAATGGAATTTCGATTGCATCGGATTGTCCGGTACATCCATCACTATCAGTGACCGTCACCGCATAAGTACCTGAAGACAGCAGAAACAAAGTATCCTGACTTGAATTCAAAATGTTTTGAGTACCATTTGACCAATTAAAGTCGTAAGGTGGTTTGCCTGAAAATACGTTTGTTTTAATTTCGGCCTTTTGGTCATTAAAACACTGGTTGGAGGTTATGATTTCAGATATTACGTTCAATGACTTATTTTCATAGGGAACAAAAATACTTCCAACATTGTATTTACATCCTTTTTCATCAAATACAACCACACTGTATGTATCGCTCGCCAGGTTTTGGATGAAGGACGAATCAGGTCCCTGAAATTCATTCCAGGAATAATGATAAGGTGGAATACCGCCGGTGGTGTTCATTTGGATACTGCCGTTTTTACCCAATATACAGGTAGCAGGCAGGATGTTACTCACCTGACTGAATAGTGGTTCCGGCTGATTGACAAGCACGTTTTGTAATATAATGGTACAGGCATTTTTGTCAGTGACCGTTAATGTATAGGACCCCGCAGAAAGATCAAAAAGGTCATCATCGAAAGCTGAATGGCTCCAGAAATATAAATATGGTGGTGTTCCACCCGTAGTGTGGGTTTTAATAATACCATCCATTTCGCCAAAACAACGAACTTCTTCGGTACTCAGTACCTGCGTGACCATAGGTTCAGGAGCCTGTAAATGGGTTTGAAAAACCACAAAACAACCCTTTGCATCTGTTACGGAACAAAAATAATCACCTTCCGCCAAACCCGAAATGGATGCTACCGTTTGACCACCTGACCATTCGTATAAGTAGGGTGGTGTACCATCGATCACACCAACGGTAATCCGTCCATCCGCTTTGTCAAAACAACCCGGATGTTTGATAGAAGAAGCACCAACAACCAATCCGGGCAATGCATGAACCTGAATGTTACTGCTTTCAATACTACAACCGTTAACATCAGAGATGGTTACTTTATAGAGTCCTTCTCCGATCATGGAAAGATCTTTGGTGGTCGATCCATCAGACCAGTTATAAAAAAATGGTGCTACGCCTCCTGAATGATTAATTTGGATACTACCATTTTCAATTCCAGAACAGGAAGGTCTGACCATATTTGTAACCACATATTGAATCGATTGGTCAGCCAATATCTGAAAAAAATCTGTCCGTAACGAACAACTTCCTGCATCAGAAATGGTGCAAAAGTATATTCCCTGACCTGCCTGAAGTAAATCTTTGTTGGTGATACCGGTATTCCATGTAACAGAATAAGGTGGTATACCGCCTGTAATATCCAGCAATATGTAGCCATTGTTTTCACCTTTACATCTTTCGTTTCCGACCGTTGCTGTGTATTTGAGGGTTGAAGCAGGATCTTTATCATCCAACATCCCGTTACAATTTTCGTCAATGAGATTACATAGCACTTCTGATTGCCCGGGAAATATATCGCGATTCGTATCGTCACAATCTCCGCCTGCAATACTATACCCGGGTGGTGGTGTGTCCCGGCAGATCAAAATGTTTTCTAAAGCATCGCCATAGCCATCATTATCTTTATCCTGATAGAATGTGTACAATGTGGTTACAGGTGTTGATCCATAAAATTCAATCTGATCAAGTGCGATGTCACCTAACGTAGATTCCGTTGTTTCGCCGGTGAAACGAAAAAGTGCCGTTGATCCGATATATTCATCAAGGGAAATAATTACCCTCTTCCAGGTATTGCCTTGTTCTCCCGAAACATTCCATAAAGAAGTCCACTGCTCACCATTATCTACAGAAATTTCTAAAGACAAACTGCCAGTGCCCAAACCAAACATATGATAAAAGAATGAAAGGTCACATCCGTCAGAACTGTCTGGGATCTGCATACAAGATGAATATAAACGGGCAGCTTGAGGGCCGCAAATGTCAGGTTGAGATTCGATATAAATGTATCTTCCGAAACCAGAAACATCTCCGTCAGGACCTGTGTTCTCTGTATCGGTTTTTCCTTGCCAAACAATCCAATCCTGACCATCTTCTAAGGTATTTTGCCATAGACCGGTTAGACTGCATGAGAATCTACAAGACTCAGTACACAAGGATTCCTGATTAAAATTTGTGGTATATGTGGGTGTTTTACAATTGGTTCTGAATGTTTCTGCACAACTTTTTTGTGACAAACCTTGCGAACATACACTTTGAATGATAATTTCATACTCGGTTTCAGGAATCAGATTCGGAATGACAAAAGATTCATCAAGGCAGTTCAAAAAATATTCTTTTTCATCTCCCGGCAAACTTCCTGCATCTTTTAGTGTGATTTTCACAGACTGGCATGAAGGGTTATGAGTCCATAGTATCGTTGCGCTGTTGCTTTTTATATCGGTAACATAATAAGGTAGAGGAGGAAGACAGTTTTCTTCGGTCAGGTTTATTTCGACATATTTTAGCGTGCCTCTGTGAAAATTTGCCCGATCCTGAAAAGTTATTTTCCATATCCCTTTGGCCTGACTGCCATCGTGTAATAAAAACAAAGGTTCAGCAGGCAGAAACGAACCTAAAAACGGCGGACTGGCTTCCACAAAACGATTACATGCGTAATCGCTGAATTTTGTAACTGAAAAACAGGTTTCATCAGTTGGAACCCCAAAATGTTTTCCACCTGTTCCATGAAAATTACTCAGAACAGTACTTTTCCCGGCGGGATTTGTTAAGGTTATTTTTAAGTCTGCCGGCCAGTCATGGTCTATGATGAAGTCAACAGCACTCAAAAAAACATTTTGGCCTAAAGTACCGGTTTTTGTTACTTCAATTAGAAAGGTTTCAGTTCCGTTATCTTTTAACGTTAAATCTGTGGAACAATGAGTCGGATTTGCCAGTACAGTGCTCACAACAAATGGACCGTTCCAAACACTTTTATTATTATTTATACAAATGGTACGAATGTATATTTCGTAAAAAGTTGACGATTTAAGGTTGGTAAGCTGATAAGATGTTGTTGGAATCGGTAAACTGTTGTCGGGAATACCTGAAACCGGATTACCTTTTTCGACAACTTCCACATCCCATCCCAGAACCAATGGATTTGAATCTGTCCATCTGAAATTTATTGTCGTTTGTGTTTTTTGTGTAAAGGTTACTCCGAATGGTGTCGAACATTGAGAGTACACCACTAACGGTCCTGCCAAACAAAAGACAAAAATTCTGAAAAATAACTTACCCATGACCAAAAATGTATGGTAAAGATAGGTAATTTCAGGTTAACCTGCAAAAGAAAAATATGGTTTTAGTAAAAAAACCAAAAAAATCAGGGTAATCCCAGGATGTTGAACGGTTAGTGAAAAGATAAATTGAAACCCCGGATGATTGTTTGAATGTGATCAAATATTACAATTCAGGTTTGTACATACCATATACCTTACTGACAAAGGGACCATTGAGAAAAGTAAGTGTTGGTACCTGACTTTGTAGGATAACACCTTTCCATGCATGGGTAAGTAACATGTATGCAATCTCACAAAGTGGGGCTGCTGTTGTTGTTTGAATAGCTCTGAGCTGTTTATGACCCACAACACTTGGAAATATTTTATAGGATTTTTCTTTTCTTCTGAGTCTGCCGTGGCTGTCTTTTCCCTGTACTGAAGCATACACGACAACTACGTCATCTTCAACAGATGGAATGTTTTCCAGCATAATGTTTTCCAATGATTTGATTTTATTGTCAACATTCTGGATTGTTGATAATGTGTTTTGAACCCATTGATAATGACCGGGATATCTGATTGTTTTGTAATCAAGGTTTTTAACTTTTCCTGCAAAAGCATCCGGCAGGTTGGCAGCTCCGCCGGAAGTGAAATTGTCCTCATAAGCATCACCGTCAATGATGATGGTTTCTCTGCCTGACAAAGCAGGAACCATCATTTTTTTAAAGTTACGGACAATTTCAGCGTCTTTCAAATACTCTGTGGCAACACCTATCGGGCTCCATGTAAATGCATAATAATGTGGAGAAGGTGCATTTTTACTGATGGCACCAACTTTCATTGTCATACTGTCAACGATATCCGCCTCATATTCAGAAGCAAATTCTTCATATAAACGACATGCAAGAACATTGATAAAACCAGGTGCAAGTCCTGTTTGTAAAACGAACGCATTATCGGCATCCTGACCGATTTCAACAACTTCTTTGGTTTCCTGAACGTATTCAGTAAGATTGGCATAATGGCAATTGTGTTTTTTTGCCAAAGCAGCCATTCTGGGAGCCTGACTGCCCGGAAGACAATCCAGAATAATATCACATTTTTCCAGTGCATCCGTCAGCTGGTCATTACTTCCTTGTTCCGGCATTAAAATACCGTAGGTAGAAATGTTTTTAGTACTTCCTTCTTTGATAAAATTTTCAGCAGATTCTATAGCTCTTGAAGAAATGTCTCCAAAAAAGAGTTCGACATGTAAAACTTCTGATTCTGCCAGGATCAAACCGGCAGCTTGTCCGATTCCTCCGGAACCTGCGATAAAAATTTTTGCATTCATGAATACGTTATTTGTTTGTTACCATTCAATGTTTATTGGCGGATGAGGCCAAATCAAAATAAAACCTTTGATTTTGATGGGTTTTATTAAAATCGCCACAAAAGTAGGGTTAATTTTTCAAGTTTTTGATGTATATGTATCTAAATTAATACAATTTTAATCATCTTGTATATCAAAAATAGTTTTCAATGGATAAGATACGGGTGATTATGGCTAAAATCTGAATTTTTAAAAAGTTTGTCCAGGTCGTTTCATGAGGATGAAAAACGCAGAAATAACATATTAAAATTATTTATAATGTGTATATATATAATAATGAGTAAAAAATAATTTAAAAAATGTTTTAATATTTAAAAATTATCTTATTTTTGCCTCGTGAAACGGAATTGTTTCTTTTGATGACTTTACATGATTCGTAATAAAGTTTGACAGGAAGCAATCTAAACCCAAGGATTTTCATATAAAAACCGATCGTATGTCTAAAAAGAAAAATGTAAAACCAACTTCTTTACCCAAATTCAACTGGAAAGACGAAAGAATTCCCAAGGTAGTAGGCGTTATCAGTGTCTTGACTGCCATTTACCTGGCCATTGCATTTATGTCTTATATATATACATGGAAGCAGGATCAGGATAAGGTGCTGCAATTTTCATGGTCATTGCTTACCCAATCTGAGTTGATAGCCAGTAACTGGCTCGGAAGATTGGGGGCCATCATATCCAATGCATTTTTTTATTGGGGTTTCGGACTTCCTTCGATGATCTTTGTTGTATTATTGACAAGGTTGGGATTTGACCTGATCCGTCAGAGACCTTTGGGACCATTTTGGTTATTGACCAGAAACTCTCTGATTATCATGTCTTTCTTTTCGTTACTTCTGGAATTTGTATTTAGAAAATCAGAATTTACCTGGGGAGGTGCCTTTGGTGAAAGTACTTGTTTTTGGCTGACCAATTTTTTAGGTCAGGTAGGATTGTTTTTTTTATTGCTTTTTACCATAGGAACATGGTTTTTTTGGAAATATAATCCGAATTTGTCAATGTTGACCATTGAAAACCCTTTCAGACATGTAGAAATGCCTACATGGGATTTTTTCAAACCATACGATGATGATGCAGATGATATTACTTCCAATATTGCAACAAAAAAAGAAAAACAAACAGAAACAGCTGTTTTTGGTCAAAAACCATCTGAAAGTGAATGGGATTTACCTGTAAAGACAGGAATTGTTGCCGAAAACAAAAATGAGCAAAGCTCTTCCCGAAATTTTCAGGAACTGGAATTTGATCTTTTGGACAGGGTGGTAAAATCTCAGCCGGTCACGAGTGGTAAAGCAGATCTTGACTTGGATATACAGTTTCCACCTTCTGCTGAGGATGATGACAGCCCGATGTTTGAAACCATACCATTACCTTCTCAAAGTGGTATAGGGCAAATCCCGGTTTCACCTGAGACGGAAATCGAAGCTGTTAAAATGGATGATCTGACAGAAATAGAACCTTATGACCCAACGGCAGATTTGTCCAGATATAAGTACCCGACTATTGACCTGTTACTTGAATATTCGGACCAAAAAGTCGAAATTGACAGGGACGAACTGGAGGCCAATAAGGATCAGATTATTTCCACTTTATTGAACTATAAAATTGAAATCACTAAAATCAGAGCGACTATAGGACCGACCGTGACTTTATATGAAATCATTCCGGCTCCCGGTGTAAAAATTTCAAAAATTAAAAATCTTGAAGATGATATCGCTTTGAGTCTTTCAGCTCTGGGTATCAGAATCATCGCACCCATTCCCGGAAAAGGAACCATCGGGATTGAAGTTCCGAATAAAAACAAACAGATCGTCTCTTTAAAAGAGGTGTTGATGTCTGAAAAATTTACACAATCAAAAATGGCATTACCTATCGCATTGGGCAAAACCATTTCTAATGAAGTGTTTGTGGCTGACCTGGCAAAAATGCCTCACCTTTTGGTTGCCGGTGCAACAGGACAAGGGAAATCAGTCGGTATCAACACCATTCTGATGTCTATTCTGTACAAAAAACACCCTTCACAGGTAAAACTGGTTCTTATTGACCCTAAAAAAGTTGAACTTTTCCCTTACGGACATTTGGATCAACATTTTCTGGCGTTTTTACCTGACCAGGATGAACCTATCATCACTGAGACCAGCAAAGTAATCAATACTTTAAACTCTTTATGTATTGAAATGGATCACAGGTATGACTTGCTAAAAAGTGCAAGAGTCCGTAATCTTAAGGAATACAACGAGAAGTTTATGGAACGCAAATTGAATCCAAAAGACGGACACAAATTTCTTCCGTATATCGTATTGGTAATTGATGAATTTGCTGACCTCATCATGACAGCCGGTAAAGAAGTTGAATTACCTATTGCCCGTTTGGCACAGTTGGCAAGAGCCATTGGTATTCATTTGATTATTGCTACGCAACGACCTTCTGTAAACATTATCACAGGTACGATCAAAGCAAATTTTCCGGCAAGACTTGCCTTTAAAGTAACTTCAAAAATTGACTCGAGAACCATTCTTGATGGTGGAGGTGCTGATCAGTTGATCGGAAGTGGTGACATGCTTTTGAGTATCGGTAGTACCAATGTTCGTTTACAATGTGCTTTCGTAGATACTCCTGAGGTTGAAGAGGTCATTGATTTTATCAGTAAACAGCAAGGTTATCCGGAACCATTTTATCTGCCGGAATATAAAGGTGATGATGAAGGTGGAATGGAAGACAGAGATTTTAAACTTTCTGACCTTGACGATATGTTTGAAGATGCTGCCAAATTGGTTGTTTCTTCCCAACATGGAAGCACTTCAATGATACAGCGCAAAATGCAATTGGGTTACAACAGAGCCGGAAGGATCATGGACCAGATGGAAAAGTTGGGTATTGTGGGCGAAGCTAAAGGAAGTAAACCCAGAGAAGTATTGTTTTATTCAATTGAAGAATTGAACGTATTCCTTCAAAATCTAAAAAACCGAATCTAAATACAGTTGTAAAAAAAAAAAGGGGCTTTTGCCCCTTTTTTTTATGCTCCGATATTTGGAATCCGTAAAACTTGTCCAGGATATATCAGGTCAGGAGAAGTCAACATTGGTTTGTTGGCTTCAAATATGATATTATATTTCATCATATCACCATAATGTTCTTTTGAAATCTTAGAAAGTGTATCTCCTTTTTTTACTTCATAAAAAACAGATTCAGGTTCTGTCTGGACAACAGAAATTCTGTCATCTACACATGCTATACCGTCAACATTACCTAATGTAAGGACTACTTTTTCTTTTGTGGCAACATTTTCTGTTTGGCCGTAAACTACAACCTGATCGTCATTGACATCAATAGACAGGTTTTCTACGTTGAGGCCATGGCTCTTAACCAATGATTCCAAAGCAGCCTCTCTGCTTTTTTTAATAGCTGCTGCCATTTCTTCAACATTGGAGGTTGTAGTCGTTACCGGTGCTTTTACTTCTTCATTTTTAGTAAATAATTTTGCTCCTGCATTTTTCAGGAATGAAAATAAACCCATAATAATTAAATTTTAAATGTTTGATAATATTGTAATGCAAAGATACATACCTTTACCAAATATATCGGTGCTTCATATGATCTTTGTGTGAAGTATGACGAAGGTATAACATGCTAACCTCAATTTTTGATGATTTATTTTACTGAAACTGACGTTTTTTGTTATTATTTTTTACTTACCTTTTCAAACCAATGACATTTTTCAGAAGATTGTGTCCTCATTTTAAATGAGACACCCTGAAAGTTTGATTGGAACCGAGGACAGGTCTTTGTTTTAATTAGTAAAA
Source organism: Saprospiraceae bacterium (assembly GCA_022842725.1). Taxonomy (GTDB): domain Bacteria; phylum Bacteroidota; class Bacteroidia; order Chitinophagales; family Saprospiraceae; genus OLB9. The sequence goes on along the minus strand of JALHOZ010000010.1, from coordinate 85,508 downwards.
TATGAGATTGCTTTTTAATAGTTATTTCCTTTAATGCGCTATTTTTGTTTCTCTTATTACACAATTGACTGGCTAAAATGTATTAAAATTGCCGATGTTTGCATTATTAAAGATACATTTACAAGCTGATTTTTATGATTTTGATAATGATATGAACCTTTAGTTTTAAAATATTCATATATTTTTGTAATTAAAAGATGTTGATTATCAATAAAGTAATAGATTTTAGGAAAAAAAATATATGTAGTTTTGTGGTTTTCATGGATAGTTTACTAAAAAGCGTATATTTGCGTCGTTTTTTGAAAAATTAATGATTTTAATAAAATGCAAGGAAAAGGTTTAATAAAGGTATTTTTGGTATTGATTGCACTGGTATGTATCCTGCAATTTTGGTTTTTTATACCCACGAATCGTATAGAAAATGATGCCCACGACTATGCTGTCCAGATGGCAGGTAAAGATTCAGGTGTTGATTACAAATTGGCAAGAGCCAGATATTTGGATTCACTATCCAGTGAAACAGTGTTTTCGATCCCTTTGATCAAAAAATTCACCTATGCTGAGCTCAAAAAACAGCAATTGGCATTGGGTCTGGATCTTAAAGGGGGTATGTCTACAGTTCTTGAGGTAGATTTGGAGGACTTTTTGAAATCCGTAGCCGGTCGAAATTCTAAAAATCCTAACTTTATTAAGGCTTTGGATCAGGCAAAAGAAGAGCGAAAAACTTCTCAGTCTGACCTGGTAACCTTGTTTACGGAAGCTTATCGTGAAATTGCCGGTCCTAACCAACTTAATAAAATTTTTGCAAGAGCTGAAATTCTGGGTGATATTACCAACGATACTGAAGATGGTGTTATAGCCAGGGCTTTGAGAAATAAAGCCAATGAAACAGTTGGTTTGACTTTCCGGATGTTGAAAGAAAGGATTGACAGATTGGGTGTAACCCAACCTAACATTTCTTTGGATGCTAACAGAGACCTTATTTTGGTTGAAATGCCTGGTATTGATAATCCACAAAGAGCAAGACAATACCTCCAGGCGAATGCACAACTTGAGTTTTGGGATGTTTTCAGAAATTCTGACGGTGGCATTTCTCAGGCATTTATGGAAGCAGATACGAGACTTAAAAGTATTTTGGGTTCAGGAGGTTCCAGCACAGAGATGGACACGGTATATAAAGAGCAGTACGACGAATTAGGTAATGTGGTCGATTCTGTTTTGACGGTGGTGCCAAAGAGTAGCGTAAGTGATTCCACTACAGGTCCTTTACTTTCTTTAATGACATTAAATACCGGTACGCTTCCTCCGACAACTATGGCGTTGGTCGATAAAAGTAATAAAAACTATGTTTCGGAGTTATTAGCCAAAGAAGAGGTTAAAAGTATTTTTCCCCGAAATTCTCAATTTATGTGGTCTTATAAGCCAACACAGGATGAGACAGGAAATTTTACAAATCAATATGAATTGTATCTTATCAAAGGTAATACCGAAGAACCTGCTCCCCTTGACGGTGAGGTGGTTACTTCAGCACAACAATCTGTCAATCCTGTTAATGGTCAGGTAGAAGTTACCCTCAGAATGAATGCAAAAGGTGCTAAAAAGTGGGCAGAAATGACTACAAAGGCCGCTTCTGAAGGAAACAGAGAGATTGCGATAGTTTTGGATGACGAAGTTGTTTCCGCACCACGAGTTAACGAAGCAATTACAGGAGGTAGTTCTTCTATCAGTGGAAACTACACAGTTGAAGAAGCTGTCGACTTTTCTAATATCCTTGAGATCGGTAAGTTGCCGGCAAAAACTAAAATTTTACAGGAATCCACTGTTGGACCTTCTTTAGGTAAAGCAAATATTGAAAAATCGATCACATCATTACTTTTAGGTTTTGGTATGGTTGTTATTTTTATGATCGGATATTATGCCGGTGGTGGTATTATCTCTGTTCTGGCTTTGATGTTGAATGTATTTTTTATATTCGGCTCTTTATCAAGTTTCAACACAGTATTAACTTTGTCCGGTATCGCAGGTATCGTATTGACTATTGGTATGGCCGTGGATGCCAATGTTATCATTTATGAAAGAATCCGCGAGGAATTGTTAATTGGTAAAAATCTCAGACAAGCGATAGCAGATGGATTTTCCAATTCTTATTCTGCCATTATAGATGCTAACGTCACTACATTATTGACAGCAGCTGTTTTGGCTTATTTTGGATTGGGACCTGTGAAAGGGTTTGCCATCGTTTTAATCATCGGTGTTATATGTTCCATGATAACCGCCATTTTTGTAACCAGAATGATGATAGACTGGTGGGTTGAAAAAGGCAAAAACCTTACATTTTCAAATAGTTTTTCTGAAACTGTCTTAAATAATTTTAATTTTGATTTTATCGGCAAAAGAAAGTTTGCCTATATATTTTCTTCCGTGTTAATCGTTGCAGGTATGATTTCTGTTTTTACCAGAGGATTTGACATGGGAGTTGATTTTAAAGGTGGATTTTCTTATAATGTGCAGTTTGCCGGTGGAGAAAATGTCACTGCTGATAAACTAAAAGATGGTTTAAAAGAAGTTTTTGGTTCTTCGCCTGTTGTCAAACAGGTAGATACTGAAAATACCTTTAATATTACCACGACATACATGATCAATGAAAAAGGTGATGATGTCATGACCAAGGTTTCTACAGCCTTGCACCAAGGGATCACGAAAATGACAGGTTCTGATGTTGCTTTAGAAAAGTTTATGGATTCAGACTCGCCTAATGATGTAATCCATATAACCAGTGCTACACAAGTTGGACCGACGATAGCCGAAGATTTGAAAATGTCATCATGGTATGCAGGATCATTTGCATTATTGATTATATTTTTATATATCCTCATGCGGTTTTCTAAATGGCAGTACAGTTTGGGTGCCATTATCGCTTTAGCGCATGATGCTTTGGTTTTGATTGGTGCTTTTTCTTTGTTACACGGATTTTTACCGTTTTCACTTGAAATGGATCAGGCTTTTATTGCTGCATTATTAACAGTGTTAGGATATTCTATAAATGATACAGTTATCATTTTCGACAGAATCCGGGAATTTATAGGGCTACATGTTTCTGAAGATCAGGACGTGGTTATCAATAAAGCAATCAATACTACCTTGTCAAGAACATTAATCACATCCTTTACAACCGTAATTGTGGTGATTATGTTATTACTTTTTGGAGGTGCCAGTATTAAAGGATTTGCATTTGCTATTTTTATTGGTATCGTGTTTGGTACCTACTCTTCAGTATTTATTGCTGCACCTATCCTACATGAATTTTCAAAAAAAGGTAAAGCTACCTTAGCTTAATCAATAGAAATTTTTAAAATACAGGGCTTTCCAAATTTTGGGAGGCCCTTTTTTTTAAGTAGTATTTTCTGTAAAGCTACTTTATTTCTTTTGAATGTTTAATTTTTATAATTTTGAATGTTTATTGGCTAATCAAGGTTAATATCGGTAAAGCAACAGTATATATCTTTTTGATTTTGATAGTGTTAGTTAATTCTTAATAAAAGAATAGCAATTGATGACAATCAAAGCGTCAATGCATTTCAACCATTTATGAATTTAATAAATTTCGCAACAATTGAAGTTTGAGAACGATTCTAGATTTATTCTCTCTACCCTTATGCGGAGGGTTGAAACAGTTTTTACAAATCCAACAACAATTGAGGTTAAGATTGAGGTTTAGGTTGAGTATTTTGTAGCCGATATTTTGCCTCCCTTTTACGCTGCGTCGATACTAATCAACAAATCCTACAAATCAATAAACAACTCGTGTTTCAACCAAAGAAATGATTCTACCTTCCAACTATATTTTTAGCTGCCTGATAATCTTTCCAGGAAAATAAAATTCCTCCCAATAATGAAACAAAGATGACACCTAAAGAAATGCCAATTGGAAAATGGTAATGGTTTTCCAACACAAGCTTGAGACCAACATATGTCAGAATAACAATCAAACTGTATTTGATGTGGCGGAATGAATCCATCATATTAGCAACAAAAAAGTACATAGATCTAAGGCCTAAAATTGCAAATATATTGGAAGTGAATACCAAAAAGGGATCCGTTGTAATGCTCAATATGGCAGGAATACTGTCTAAAGCAAAAAGAATATCTGTAAATTCAATCACAAGAAGTGCTAAAAATAAGGGTGTAGCAATCTTTAAACCTCTTTTGGCAATAAAAAATTTTTCTCCATCGTGATGTGAAGTGACAGGCATAATTTTCCTCAACTGTCTGTAGACAAATGATTTTTTTGGATCAAAACCTGCATTGTGTTCTTCGTCCTTTTCTAATAACATTTTAATGGCTGTATATATCAAAAAAGCACCAAAAACATATGTCATCCAAAAAAACTTGCTTATCAAAATAACGCCAAAAGCAATCATCAACCCCCTGAAAATCAAAGCTCCTATTATACCCCAAAACAAAACTCTGTGTTGATATTTTTGTGGTATTTTAAATGATTTAAAGACAATGGCAATTACAAATATATTGTCAAAACTAAGAGATAACTCGATGAGATATCCGGTAAGGTATTGAAACATCGCTTTGGTTGGGGAAACATCGGCAACTGAAGTTTCCACCCACTTATTTTTATAAATCAGGTAAACAACCAAAGAAAATAATAAGCCGATACTTGTCCATATTGCCGTCCATTTTGAAGCTTCTTTATAGGATATGATGTGATTTTTTTTATTAAAGACACCTAAATCTAAAGCCAGAAATCCAAAAATCATAATTAAAAATATGACCCAAATCCACATAATCTGATATCCTTTTGTTGAAAATAAAATCCAAAGGTAGTATTATTACAAGAGTTGTTTTCGAAAAAGTATAAGTTTGATAACATATATAAGACTTTTTCTTGTAAATCATCTACCAAAGCTTTTTTTTTGCAAATATTTGGAACACTGAATAAATATAGCAGAAATCCCGTAATTGTCAAATCTTGTGGTTCTCGCGGAGAAAAATCTTACAGGGTTCAAAAACATGCAAGAGTAAAATAAGGTTTCCTTCAATTCCCTAATGTCACCATAGTTACCAAAACATTTTAAAGACTACATTACCTTTGTGCCAAATTCAAAACATGACAACAGATAAAAAGAAAATTCCCTTTATAGACGAATGGCCGATGGTCATTTTGGCTTGCCTTACCCTAGGTTTGGCCCCTTTTGTTCCCGAACCTCACATCTTCGGCAAGGTCCGTTGGCTGCTGGGTGGTGGCGTTGGTATGCAACCCATGGACTATTTTGACTTTTTTATGCATGCGACCCCGTTTTTTCTCTTGTTACGTCTTTCCTTTATCACCCTCAGAAACAAACTGAATAAGAAGGACCTTCCTTCTTAATAATACAGGAATAAATGGAAGAATTTCTGCTGTAACATAGGTTACAGTTTTTGTTATCTTTCATACCTACCTTTGTAGTACATTTTAAAAAACATATCAAACCAAATCATTTTATCATGAGCAATAAAAAAAGTTTTTCAGATATCATCGGGGACGACACACCTACATTAGTGGATTTTTCAGCAGAATGGTGCGGACCTTGTAAAGCCATGAGTCCTGTATTGCAACAGTTGGCAGGCAAAGTAGGGGAGAAGGCAAAAATTATCAAAATAGATGTTGACAAAAATCCTGCCTTGGCACAAAACCTGCAGATCATGGGGGTTCCGACGTTTATTTTATACAAAAGCGGAAAACCGGTATGGCGACAATCCGGCATGGTTTCTTTGAATCAATTGGTAGAAGTGATTGAAAAAGCGGTGTAATCGTTTTTTACTATAAAACAATATTATTGATCACCTCATTCTCTGGTAAAATTCTACGATCTCGGGATTGACAAAGATGTCTCTGGGTTTTACCGGAGATTTCAGGATGATACCTTCAAAGGATTTACACCGGCTCAATGCTACATAGGTTTGACCGGCTTCAAATGCACCCTGGCCCAAATCAATAATCACTTTTTCAAAGGTTTTTCCCTGACTTTTATGAATGGTTATCGCCCATGCCAGCTTCAAAGGGTATTGCCGGTATAATCCGACTGTTTTGGCGTTGATGCGCAAAGGATCCTGGTTGTCCTGTTCGTAACGGATGATTTCCCATTCCGTTTTGTCGATATCCACATCGATAACTTCATGGTTCTGATTCAATACAGACACCGTGATTTTATCATCTTCGAGGTGTTTTATTTTTCCTATCGTACCATTGACATATTGTTTGTTGATGTCATTTTTGATAAACATCACCTGGGCATCTCTTTTCAAACGCAATACAAAATCTGTAGGAAACAACTGAGCCACAAAGTCGCCTTCCACATAGGCATGGTACTCAAATACCGGTTGGTTGATCTGGTCGAGTTCCCGTTGGTTGATCTGATTGGCAATATCATTTCTGCTGCACAAAGTGATATAAAAATCCTTATTTTCAGGAACAGCGACATATCGTTCGTTGAGTTCCGTCATATCATCATAGTCGATTTCGTTTTGGCGGATGGCGTCCAGCAACCGGATGAATTTCCGGTCAGTTTGACGGTATTCTTCAAACAGTTCCAACAAAACAAAATCTGTTTCAGCCATACACAAAGCACTAAAAAAATAAGGCGATGTATAGGTAGTGCGGAAATATTCTCTTTCAAAGGGTGTCGCTACAACAGGTGGCAACTGAAACAAATCACCAAAAAAAACCATTTGCACACCACCAAAAGGTTCGTTGATACCACGGTTGATTCTCAGAAAGTAGTCGATATTGTCCAACACATCAGCCCTTACCATCGAGATTTCATCGATGACAATGGTTTCTACTTTCCGGTATACACTGCTGTTTTTACGTTTTTCAATCTCATGTTTATTGAGAATCCTGGGTGGAAACCCGAAAAATGAATGAATCGTCTGTCCTCGTACATGTAAAGCAGCAATCCCGGTGGGAGCCAAAACTACCATTCTCTTTTTGGTCGTATTGCGAAAAAGGTTGAGCAGCGTGGATTTGCCGCTACCTGCTTTTCCGGTGACAAAAAAGTGGTTGTTTTCCTTTTCCAGTTGGTCAAGGACACCTTGAAATTCGTTGCTTAAGCGTATAGGTTGTAACATCGTACCTATGATGAAAAAAAAACTGTTTTGACAAATCATGCAAATGTACGAAATATAGTAAAATATTTAATATATTTGCGCCGTCATGGAACAAGGAAGAATCATATTAACACACGATCGTCTTTTATTGACGTTGGAAAGGTTGGCACTTTCTATTGCAGAGAGTTCTGCAGGTGAAAAAGGTATTTGTATCATCGGTATTCAGGAGAAGGGGGCATTTTTTTCTGATCAGGTGGTGACAAGATACCAAAACCTTCCTCAGGTAATCCCATTCGAATACGGAAAAATAGATATCACCTTTTACAGGGATGATTTCAGAAGGAGAGAGTCTCCCCTCAAAGCCTACGGTACCGATATGCCTTTTTTGGTAGAAGGAAAAAAAGTCATTCTAATCGATGACGTATTATATACAGGCAGGACCATCCATGCAGCTATGGCTGCTTTATTGGATTTTGGCCGACCTGCTTCCATCGAACTCATGTGTTTGGTAGACAGGCGATTCAACAGACATTTTCCTATTCAGGCAGACCACGTAGGCATCACGATAGATTCTGTTGAAGAGGCTTATGTGAAAGTACATTGGGACCCGAAAGCAAAAAATCATCACGTTATCTTACATCCCGGAAAAGTTTAAATCATTATGTCGACATCTTCATCCGGAACACAACTGAGCACAAAACATTTACTGGGGATAAAATATATCACCACCGAAGATATTTTAAAGATATGCAAGATGGCCACCGAATTTAAGGAGGTTATTAACAGGCCGATCAAAAAAGTTCCTTCGTTACGGGATGTGACCATTGCCAATGTGTTTTTCGAAAATTCTACAAGAACCAGAGTGTCCTTCGAATTGGCAGAAAGAAGGTTGTCCGCTGATATAGTCAATTTTTCAGCATCTTCTTCGTCGGTAAACAAAGGTGAAACGTTGCTGGATACGGTTAATAATATCCTCGCCATGAAGGTTGATATGGTGGTAATGCGCCATCCGGCGCCGGGAGCACACCATTTTTTGGCTCAACATATTGATGCCAATATCATAAATGCAGGTGACGGTACACACGAACATCCTACACAGGCTCTTTTAGATGCTTTTTCTATGATGGAAAAGATCGGAGACCTTCGTGGTAAAAATATTCTCATCGTAGGAGATGTCCTTCACAGCAGGGTAGCACTCAGTAATATATATTGTTTGAAAAAACTTGGTGCCAATGTAAAAGTTTGTGGCCCGCCGACATTGATTCCTCCATTTCTGAAAGAATTAGGTGTCGAGGTCGAATATGATATCAAAAAAGCACTCAAATGGTGTCATGTAGCCAATGTATTGCGGATACAGCTCGAAAGACAGGACATAAAATATATACCTTCTATAAGAGAATATTCTCAATATTTTGGCATCAATAAAAAGATGGTTGATGAAGTAAATAAGGATATTGTCATCATGCATCCCGGACCGATCAACAGAGGGGTTGAGATTTCCAGTGATCTGGCAGATTCCGGATATTCCATCATCCTGGATCAGGTGGAAAACGGAGTAGCGGTACGAATGGCAGTATTATATCTTTTGGCGGCCATCAAATAATGTTAAAGATTTATTAATAAAAATTCAATTTGAAGCAAAATGAATCCGATTGCGTTTTTAAGAAACAAAAACAAAATTTGTGTTATGACAAAAAATGTATTTTTATTGATTTGTATGGTATTCCTGGG
>JALHOZ010000010.1:0-76576 GCA_022842725.1 Saprospiraceae bacterium | reverse complement strand
CTCAGAACACCGTTTTTATACCAAAAAGTCAATTATTACCTCAATAAACTGACCCCACAATCGCCTGATTCCATCATCATTTCGGTTGATTATATTTTAAATAAGGTAGAACACAACCCGGAGATGTATCGTTATTTTCTGGCTGATTTTCTCAATAAATATGCACAGCTTAAAATTGTAGGTCATGATGCTTTGTATGTTCATCTCGTCGATAAGTATTACACCAAAGGCAAAGCACATTGGGTAGATGAAGAAACCCTTGAAAAAATGAAGGAAAATGCCAACGATCTTCGACCTATCCTGATAGGCAAAAAGATGCCGGACTTCATCACGTATAAAGAAGACAAAACGGCTGTCAGACTATACAATATTCAGTCTCCGTACACCATTGTCTTCTTCTGGGCTCCTGACTGTGGGCATTGTAAAAAGATCACACCTAATGTGGTCGATTTTTACAAAAAATACAAAGACAAAGGCGTAAAATTGCTTGCGGTATGTACCAAAAGTGGTGACAAATACGGTACTTGTTGGCCGGCCATCAAAGAAAAAGGTATGGAAGATTTTATCAATACAGGTGATGAATACAGACGTTATGACGCTATTTTCAAAATCAAAACCACACCTAAAGTTTTTATTCTCGATAAGGATAAAAAAATCCTGCTCAAAGACATCCCGGCAGAAGATATAGAAAAGATATTTGAAGAAGTGATGAAGGTCGAAGAGATGAAAAAGTCAGAAAAACAATAAGTTGTTATTTGGAAATGGTTCAGTCTCTGATTTGTTTTGCGGTTGAATGAAATACGCTCATCCTGCAAACGGGTTCTTTCGTCTAAAAATTGGTCGGTCCGTGAATTTTACCAAACAACAAAATAAAATAATATTTAACTTTGTTATTTAATGATCACTTTAACAAAAAGAACAAATGAAACCTTTACACTTCTTCGTTTTCATCATGTTTTGTACTGCTTTTAACACTTCCATGATGGGACAAAACATGTACAAAACAGTAAAAAAGACGTCTCCTGACGGTAAATACTCCTACGAAATGGTTGAAGGAGATCCGACCCAAACCAGATTTTATACCTTATCTAATGGCTTAAAAGTCATTTTGCACAAAAACAGTCTCGAGCCCAAAGTGATGGCCTTCATCACGACCAGAGCAGGCGGAAAAAATGACCCTGCGACCAATACAGGTTTGGCTCATTATCTGGAACACATGCTTTTTAAAGGTACGGAAAACCTGGGCACCACCGATTATAAAACCGAAAAGGCGCACCTTGACCAGATCGAACAATTGTACGAAGAGTATAATGTCACGACGGACGAAAGAGAAAGAAAGTATCTGTACAAACAAATCGATTCACTTTCGACCCTGGCTTCCAAAATAGCTGTGCCCAATGAATATGATAAAGCCATGACTTCTGTAGGTTCAAGTATGACCAATGCTTTTACCTCAAAAGAAATCACAGCTTACATGGAAAATGTTCCTTCCAACAATCTGGAAAAATATCTTCAGATTCAAAAGGAAAGATTTGAAAGACCGGTATTCCGTTTGTTTCACACAGAATTGGAAACCGTGTATGAAGAAAAAAATATGTCGCTCGACAGAGGTAACAGCAAAGTTTTTGACGGTATGTTTGCCGCTTTGTTTGAAAAACATCCTTATGGTACACAAACAATCCTGGGTCACGTTGAGCACTTAAAAAACCCTTCCATAAAGGCTATTCGCAATTTTTATAACACGTACTATGTTCCAAATAATATGGCCGTCATTCTGGCAGGTGATATCAACCCGGATCAGACCATTAAATTGGTTGACAAATATTTTGGCGGATGGCAACCTAAAGAATTGCCTAAGTTTACTTTCGAAAAAGAAACTCCGATTACAGAACCTAAAAAAATGGACGTTTTTAGTCCTGACGAAGAAAGTGTGGCTATAGGTTTCAGAATGCCTGACCAAAACCATAAAGATGCCATCATAGCAGAATTGGTAGCTTCTATCCTGTACAATGGCAAAAGCGGTATCATCGATAAAAATCTGGTAAAAAGCCAGAAACTGCTCTCAGCCTACGGATATACGTATTTATTGTCCGATTACGGTATGATTTATTTTGGAGCAAGACCTCTGAAAAACCAAAGCCTGAAAGATGCGGAAAAACTGATTCTCGATCAGATAGAAGAAATCAAAAAAGGTAATTTTGACAATGACCTGATTCAGGCGACTGTAAATAACATTCAGGTAAGCAGGGTAAGAGAGCAGGAAAATGCAGTCAACATGGCATATACCCTGAATGACCTTTTTGGCACAGCAACATCTTGGGAAGATTACCTCAACAATGTAGAAAAAACAGGAAAAATCACCAAAGAAGAAATCGTAAAATTTGCCAATACCTGGTTTGGAAACAATTACGTGACCATCTACAAAAAAACAGGCAATGACACTACCTTACAAAAAGTGGTCAAGCCTGAAATCACACCGTTGGAAATCGACAGGACTAAACAATCAACATTTTTGGCCAATATCGTGAATACGCCAAATCCGCCGCTTAAACCGGTGTTTCTCGACTACAACAAAGATATCGTTTTTGGAAAAGTTCATGATGACGTACCTGTTTGGTCTGTTCCAAATCAGCTGAATAAATTGTTTTCTTTTTACTACGTATTTGATATGGGAACTTTTAACATGAAAAAGTTGCCTTTTGCGGTCGAATATCTGAAATTTATCGGCAGTAGTCAACGTACAAATGAAACTATCAACAAAGAAATGTACAAACTTGCCGTAGACTTTAATATTTTTACTTCTAATGAACAAGTATATGTCAGTCTTTCAGGGTTGGAAGAAAACAGAGAAAAAGCATTGGCCATCATAGAAGATCTGATGCGCAATCCTATGGCAGATCAACAAGCTTTGACCAGATTTATTGAAGCAAAAATCAAAGAACGAAATGACAAAACCATCAACAGAAGAGAAATTTTCAACAATGGTTTGAACAACTTTGTGGACTATGGTCCAAACAATCCGTTTAATGATGTTTTGTCAAATGAAGAGTTGAGAGCGTTAAAAGCTGAAGACCTAACAGCAATCATTAAATCATTGTTTGACTACAAACATAAGATTTATTATTACGGTCCGAAAAATGTGACTGCTCTGTCTGAAGAATTAAAGAAGAGCCATGCACTTCCTAAAAAGTTGAAGGATTATCCGGAAGCTAAAAAATACAAAGAAAGTGAATCAAAAGAAAATACCATTTATTTTGTAAATTATGATATGCTTCAGGCTGATATCTTTTTGCAAAGATGGGACGAATCTTTTAATGAAGAAAAAATGCCGCTCATCACAGCATTTAATGAATATTACGGTGGTGGCATGGGTTCTGTAGTTTTTCAGGAAATCCGTGAAGCCAAAGCACTGGCGTATTCTACGTATGGGTTTTATACTTCACCACAGAAAAAGGAAGACAGACACAAATCCGGATTTTTTGTAGGAACACAATCTGATAAAGTTTCAATGGCATTTGATGCCATGAAAGATTTGATTGAAAACTTCAAAGAATCTCAGAATAACTGGGAGGTTTGTAAAGCTTCCATTAAACAAAATATAGAGGCTCAGCGAATCACAAAAACCAATATTTTGTTCAGCTACCAGACAGCTGTAAAACGGGGAATGAATGAAGACAGCCGGAAAGATGTATATGAAAAGATTGATGGTTTTTCTTTGGGTGATATCAAGGCGTTTCATAATATGCACCTGAAAAACAAAAACTGGAACATCCGGGTTATGGGGTCCAAAGATAAAATTAACATGCAGGAACTGGCCAAATACGGCAAGATAGTAGAAGTATCTACAAAAGATATTTTTGGCTATGAAGCTGAAAAAGCCGTGTTGGTGCCTTAAAAGAACATAACATTATATAGTCAAAAAGCAGTCGTTCAGATAATTTTGAACGGCTGTTCTTATTTTAAGAAACTTCAAAGATTTATGATATCATTTAGTTTAAGTAAAAATGAAAAAGTATTGTGTCATTAATAAACTTAGATATAAAACAACATCCAGGAAATAAAATTTCAAATCCTGGAAATATTTCATTTTCCGGTAATTCATTTTCGTCAGTGAAGTTAAAAGAAGTCCATGGGTTTCATGATTATATAAATGTTAAGGGTATCAAAAATGAAAAATATTATTAAATTGGGGTTGGTTGAAGATTGATAGTAACTTTTAAGGTATATTATTTTATAAATTATAGAATTTCAATACGTTGTGATATTCAGAATGTTGTTGGTCTTCGGGATATAGGTTCGTTTTTTTGACATTTTTATTTTGTTTAACAAAAAATGTAAAAATATTAAACAAAAGTTAAGTTTTTGCAAACATTTGTATAACAAAACCGTTTGGGTGAAATGTTGTATTTTCAACCTAAATCAAAACAATTTATTTTATGAGTATTTCACTTGCAACTTTTAATTTAGCAGGAAGCCTGGCTGCCAATGATTATGTTGGCTTTACCTTCTTTATAGGGTATATGGCTATGTTTGCGGCATCCGTTTTCTTCTTCTTCGAGAGATCTCAGGTAGAAGGTAAATGGAAAACATCACTTTTGATCGCAGGATTAATCACCATGATCGCTGCAGTACATTATTATTACATGCGGGACGTATGGCTCACTACTGGCGAGTCACCCACACAATTCAGGTACATTGACTGGATATTAACTGTTCCTTTGATGTGTGTTGAATTTTATTTGATTTTAAGGGCCTTCGGAGCTCCTATATCCTTATTGTGGAAAATGATCGGATATTCCTTAATAATGCTTGTTGCCGGATATCTTGGTGAAACCGTTTACCGGGAGAATAGTGTGATCTGGGGTATTATTTCCACAGTTGGTTACGTCGGTATTTTGTATGAAGTCTGGATGGGTTCTGCAAGCAAGCTTGCAGGAAACTCAAACGATCCTAAATTACAAAGTGCATTCAAAGCTTTGGCTTGGTTTGTTCTTGTGGGTTGGGCTATATATCCAATCGGATACATGGCAATCGAAACGGATGGCTGGTTGAGTGGTGTAATCGATGTTAAAAATATGGATTTAATTTACAACATTGGTGATGCCGTAAACAAAATTGGTTTTGGTCTGGTCATTTACAGTCTGGCTGTAAGTTCTTCCAAAGCAAAAGCCTGATTTCTTTAAATCATAACAAATTCAGGACTGACTTTCCGTTAAGGTGGTCGGTCCTGTTTTTTAAAACCAAAATCCATGGAGTCAAAAACATATTCACATCTCACATTTTTGGTTGTTGTTATTTCATTATTCACTGCATTTTTGGGTTGGTTGACTCCGGAAATGCTTTTGAAAATTCAATATCCATTATTGATTCTTTTGGTCTTGTCTATAGGTCTGCCTCATGGAGCAACGGATTTTTTGTTGTTCAGGAGGTTGCAAAGGGTTAACCTGTCGAGAAAGCAGATATTTACTTTTTTTATATACTACCTGCTGACGATTATTGGTTTTCTTGTGTTGTGGTTTGTTTTTCCGTTACTTTCCTTTATCATTTTTATTATTATTTCTTCATACCATTTTGGTCAATCAAATTGGGAAAATATAAAAATTCCAAGAAGCTTCACTTTTTTAATCAATTTGTTTTGGGGAGCTTTTGCTGTTGGAGGTCCCGTATTTTGGCATTGGGACGAAAGTCAGATGGTCATTTCTCAGGTTATCGGGTTTACACCTGATTTTTCTGCTGTTACGTTAGAGAAAGTACAATTTGGTCTTGTAGTCATTAATATCGTTTTAGTTTTTTTATTAAAAACTATTCAATCAATCACTCTTTTCCAATTTTATCAGGAACTTGTCAAGATATTGGTGTTGTCTTGTTTGTTTTATTTTACACCGATGCTTATTGGGTTTGCCTTGTATTTTGGATTGTGGCACGCATTACATTCCCTTTTGAGTCAGTTGTCTTTTTATAAAAAGATCTGGCCGGAGTTTACGATTCTGGATTATTACCGTCAGGCAGCACCATATACTATTATTTCTGTTTTAGGATTTTTTGTAATGATGGTCGGACATCCCTACGTACTGCCGGAAGTTTCCATGATCAGTACATTTTTAATATTTATAGCTTGCGTTACCTTACCACATGTTTTACTTATAGAAGAAAGTTATCGAACACCGGAATGAACAAAGGATGTGATTGATGTATTCCTTCAACCACATGGATCAGGTATTAAAAAAACTTAAAGGTATCATACTTTACGTGTTTGTTGAAAATTATTTTATAAGTTTGAATAATATTAAAGATTGGACTACTATCGTAATCAATATTTCATGACATTCTGTGATTGAGTTGTAATTCATTTTAGTTTTTAGACAAAATCTGTCAACCATTCTTAAAGGGTTGAAAAGTTATTCGTTTTGTAAGGGTATTCAATGAATTTTAATGTGATTACACTGAAAATGCATCAATATTTGAAGTTTAGCACGGTTTTTGATGTATTATAAATAATTGTAATATGTTAAATCCCAAAGAAACCAAAACGAAAAGGTTTTCAGGTATTTATCATATTTATTTTTTATCATTAAATCACAAGTTGTCATGAACAAAATTTTAACTTTTTCCATAATATTAGGTTTGTTGCCGTTTTTTGTAAATGGGCAATATTGTATCACGACCCATAAGTTTACCTGGGAAGGAGATACTATAGGAAATAAAGCTGTTTGGAAAGTAAATGACGTGGTCAATACGTATACTGTGGGTAATACGCAGGTAAAAGTGTCTTTGGAAGATCCGTTTGGTGTAAATACAACAACAATAAATCCAAGTGACCAGAATGATTATACAAAATCTAATGCATATTACGGTCCGGGTTCGCTTATGTTGCAAACGACATCCACAACTTCAAACCAACCTGTTTGTATTACGTTCGAATTTTCCAATCCTGTAATTCTGCAAAATTTTTACGTCTATGATATTGACTATATAGCCCGTGGACGACCGGAAAGTTCGTTTCAGGACAGTATGTCTTTTGCCTCCGGAATGAATGGAAGAAATGTTCCTTTGTTACTACAAACTGTTTCTGCTTTTCCCACGTACCAAATTTTTGGTCAATCTGTAAGGTCTAGATACATACTGAATTCAAACGGGGACATTAACCACTTTGACGGAAGAGGTGCTGTCAGGATTTCTTCCGGAAATGTAGCCATTAGTTCCTTTACGCTTTGTCATGCCAACGGTTCGCAGGATGATGGCGTAAGTAATAGCCACGCTGTACGGATCCCGGGATTTGATTTTTGTGAAGTTGGAATAGGTTCTGTAAGTGGAAAAGTTAAAAATGTTTCAGGTTCAGAATCTTATTCCGGTTCGACTATTCAGTTATTTGATACATTGGGATTTCCTGTTAATAATGCTTCAGGAACACCTTTCGAAATGTCAACCTCTACCGATGGAAGTTATTTATTTGAAAATGTTCCTTTTGGTATTTATAATGTCATTCAGTTAAACGATCCTGCAGGTTCTTCGAGTGTTGAGGATGCGGATGGTGGCAATGATAACAAAATTCGGATTATTCTGGATATCAACAATCCGGATGCTGTTGAAAAAGATTTTATAGAATATTTTGCTCCGTTGCCGGTCAGATTTGGCAGTCTGACTACAACCTGGAAATCTGAAGATGAGGTACTGTTGGATTGGTTTACATTTTCTGAATTAAATAATCACTTCTTTACGGTATATTTTTCTTCCGACGGAATAAATTTTAAAGAAGTTGGCAAAACAATGGCTAATGGAAACAGAAACAGTGAAAAGCAATATGAATTTGTTCACCGACCAGGTAAGGGGCAAATCTTTTATTACAAATTGTCACAAACTGATTATGATGGAAAATCAGTTGATCTGGCAATTGCAAAAATCCAGGCTACCAGACCAGACTATGATATTTATGTTTTTCCGAATCCGGGATCTGATTTTATCAGATTAGGTGGTATGGAAAAAGAAAATGAGACAACTTATATCATCTACGACGCATTGGGCAAAATGATCAGCAAAGGAGTAGTTCTTCAGGGGAGTATTCCTATAGACCACCTTTCAGCAGGGCATTATTTTATTCGCTTTACGTACGAACAAAACCAACAGATTTCTCTTCCTTTTTATAAAAAATAGTTGAAATTACATATAGAAAACAAAGGTCTCTTTTAAAATGGAGACCTTTGTTTTTTAGGTAAAGCAACAAACTTCAGGCGGCTTCTAAACTTTTTGTTTAAAAAACCATTAATACTCCGTACCTGTTCTAAGATTAAAGGTTCGTTTACATTCTGTAATACTAAGTTTTGAAAATTTTTGTGCTTCTTTCGGTTTTTAAAAGAAAACACAAATTTTTTTCTTTACATGACGGTAAAACGGCTGATATTGACCAACATTTAATGGCTTGTATAAAGAATCCTGTTTCATAGTTTCATAATCTTAAATATATTTTTACTTTTGCGCAAAATTCAAAAATCCATGAGGACAAAACTTTCTCATTATAAATTTGACCTTCCTGAAGAGTTAATTGCACAGTATCCCACAAAGGAGCGGGATGAGTCAAGATTAATGGTAGTCAACAGAGCTACAGGTACGATTGAACACAAATATTTTAGGGATGTGCTCAATTATTTTGATGACGGAGACACCCTGATTTTTAACAACACCAAAGTGTTTCCTGCCAGACTCTATGGAAAAAAGGAAAAAACAGGTGCAAAAATCGAGGTATTTCTTTTGAGAGAGCTCAATGCTGATGCGAGGTTATGGGATGTTTTGGTAGACCCTGCCAGAAAAATCCGTGTTGGTAACAAATTGTATTTTGCTGACGAGAACGGCAAGGATGTTATGGTAGCCGAAGTTGTGGACAATACAACATCAAGAGGCCGGACAATCAGGTTTTTTTATGATGGAGACTATGATGCCTTCAAAAGCGCCTTAAATGATTTGGGAAGCACTCCATTGCCAAAATATATTACCCGAAAACCGGAAGATTTTGACGAGGAAAGATATCAGACGGTTTATGCCAAAGAAATAGGAGCTGTAGCAGCACCGACAGCAGGTCTCCATTTTTCGAGAGAATTATTAAAAAGACTGGAAATCAAAGGAGCAAACCTCACTGAAGTAACTTTGCACGTCGGTTTGGGAACTTTCAGAAGTATAGATGTTGAAGATCTTTCCAAACACAAAATGGATGCAGAATATTACAGCATCAATGAAGCAGCAGCAGCACAAGTCAACCGTAGCAAAGAATTGAATAAAAGAGTTTGTGCGGTAGGTACAACATCCATGAGAACAATAGAGTCTTCCGTTTCAGCAACAGGATTGCTCAAACCGACGGAAGGATGGACAAATTTGTTTATATATCCTCCGTATGAATTTAGTATTGCCAACAGTATGATTACTAATTTTCACCTGCCTAAAACCAGTTTGATTATCATGGTGGCTGCTTTTGCCGGATATGATTTGTTGATGGAAGCTTATCAGGAAGCTGTCAAAGAAAAATACCGGTTTTTCAGTTATGGTGACTCTATGCTGATCATTTAAAATAAATTTTATCCTTGCGAAACTAATTGTATAATAATTGCGTTTTGCTTTCATTAATCTTTTACAAAATCAAAAAACGCGCTAAAATATGTATTGGACCCTTGAATTAGCCCATACCCTCGAAGATGCTCCGTGGCCTGCTACAAGAGATGAGCTGATCGACTTTGCCATTCGCTCAGGAGCACCTCTTGAAGTTATTGAGAACTTACAGGAACTTGAGGATGAATTGGAAATTTATGAATCTATGGAGGACATTTGGCCGGATTATCCAAGGAAAGATGACTTTTTGTTCAACGAAGATGAATATTAAAAAATAAAGGCACCGGGAGGTGCTTTTTTTTTATTGTATGGAAAATCAGAAAAGATATAGGGCAATCGCCATTGACGGAGTTTCTTCTTCAGGAAAATCCACCATGGCAAAACGTTTGGCAGAAACTCTGGGTTATACCTACATCGATACCGGTGCTATGTACAGAGCGGTAACCTGGTATTTTTTAGAACATCAGGTGAATATTGAGGATGAAAATGAGGTGTCCAAAGCATTGGATAAAATTTTTATTACTTTCAGGATGGTTGATGGTAAGAACGTATGTTTTATCAATGGTCAGAACGCAGAACCATATATCAGAATTATGGAAGTCTCCGATTTTGTCTCCTTGGTAGCAGCAATCTCTTTGGTTCGCAAAAAAATGGTCTCCTTACAACAGGAAATCGGAAAATCAGCCGATGTTGTCATGGATGGAAGAGATATAGGAACGGTGGTTTTTCCTGAAGCGGATGTAAAAATATTTGTGTATTCTCCTGCCAGGTTGCGTGCAGAAAGAAGATGGCTGGAGATGAAAGAAACCAATCCTGATATTACGGTAGATGAAATAGAAAATAACCTGAATATGCGGGACCATATTGATTCCAACCGGGAGGATAGTCCTTTAAAACGGGCAGAAGACGCTTTTTTTGTTGACAATACTAATCTGAATGTGGAAGAACAATATGAAACAGCATTACAGATCATAAAGGGGAAACTGAGTTAAAAGTCGCATAATAATTGAAGGATCGTACCATGTCCTGATCCAGGGTAAGGCACTTTTTTATATCATGGTACAGTATAACATGAATCATGATGTAATCAGTCTTTTTCTATTTAATTTTGTATGACAGTAAATGGATTACCGGTGTTATTTTAAAATTTATATCATGCAAAAGAATCTTATTTTGTTGTTTCTGTTAGGTCTGATGACATTTTCCTGCAATAAGGATGATGTGGATGATTTACCAACTACGGCTTCTTCAACGTTAAGTTATAAGGTTGATGGAAAGCAAGTAAGTATTAAAGGGATTAACGCTTATGGTTTTGTTTTCTCTGATGAAAGTTATGGAATTTATGGATTGTCCTCTGATGGAACTGAGGAAAAATGTTATATTTTGGTGCCAAAAAATACGGCTCTTGGCCAACACGTGATAAAGAGCGACATTAAAGCATATTACATCAATAAAAATGAAGAAACGTTTGTCACTGTATTTGCTGAAGGTGGAACATTGAACATAGAACAAAAGGATGATGTGCACGTTAAAGGGACATTTTCATTTGTTGCCGGGGATGGCAACACTCCATCCAAAAAGGTGAATATCACAGAAGGTTCATTTAATGTCCGGATTCGTTAATGCTGTTTTGTAATATAAATGCATATAGCTGGAAAACAAAATGTTTTAAATTCTAATTCCAATTTATGACACATCATTTGGAATTAGTGTCATATCCTCATCTTATTAATTTAAAATTAATTGTCAGCCCGGTATTTAAAAAAATAGTTTGTTATTAAGTCCGGAATACAAAAAAAAACAGTGATACCTTTTGTATTAAAAGGTATCACTGTTATGTTTATTTTTTTTCATATTTTCTGACTAACGGCAATCCAGATCAATCTGAGATTCCAGATCGTTGTTTGGAAAACACATTCCTGAAAGGGTATGTGTGGGCTTGTATCGCTGAAGATTCGGGTCACGCAATCCTTTGGCAAGAAAAGCGGTGAGATCTTTAATTTCTTCTTCGGTCATGCCCAATGGTCTTAGGTAGGGAGAAAGTTGTTCTTTAGGAACTCTTTTATTTTCGGGAATACCATCGTTAAAATATCTGACAACATCTTCCAGTGTATTTTTACTTCCTCCGTGAAAATACGGACCACTGTCACCAAGATTATATAATTGAGGTACTCTGAATTTGTATAAATCTTCTTTTTGTAATGTAAAACCACCACGTCCCAGGTTTCTGGCATCGTTGATGTCTGTTTTGATTCCTCCATGTTCGAAGAGGTCGTCAACACCTAAAGCTGCAAACTGCATAGAACCGAGATTCGGACCATTGTGACAGGAAACACAACCTATTTTACCAAAAAACAAAATAGCACCTCTTTTTTCCTGATCTGACATGGCATTTTTATTGCCCTTTAACCACTGCTGAAAAGGAGCTTCATCCGTCATAAGGGACCGGAGATAAGCACTGATAGCAAAACTGGCACCTTTGCGGCTATATCTTTCTTCTTCGGTCATATCGGGGAAGGCCGCGTCAAACATGGCCTTGTATTTGTTTTTTTCGATAATTTCTTTGGTATACATCATACGGTGAACTTCCAGGCCGGCTATGTTTTGACCTTCAAGGGCGCCCAGTTCCAATTCATTAAGTTTGGTAAAAACATCCGTGATTCCCCAGGCACTTCTTGTAGTAGCGTTAGGACCGGTATGTCCGAAAGAACCGTTCCACATGGTATTTTCCACAAAAGCTACATTGAGTACACTGAGTGGTCTGGCACCTTGAGCATCCACCTCATTATTAGCATACAGGCTCATTTTGTGTCGTCTTTCACCAATCTGGCCGTAACCATTGGCACCATCCGCAATGCCCTGCATACGACCCGGTCTGAATCCGGCTTCAACTACGTGGCAGGTGCTACATGTATACGTTCCGAGACCGGCAGGATATTTTGCTTCATTGGCAAAAGCCGGCTCAAAAAATAACATTTTTCCGAGAGCTACCTTTTCTTTAGTAAGCGGATTGCTTGGTGATTGGGGGATATTGGCAAAATCGGTGGATTTTGGAAGGGTATATGGTGCGGTATTACCGATTACTTTATGTAATTCGTAGTCCAGATTATTCGGTGCTTCATGGGAGCACGACGATAAAATAAGCGCATAAACAATTGCAAGTAAAATAATATGTCTCATCAGTTTGACTTTTTTTGGTCACTTTTGGTGACTTTTTTTAATGGTCAGATGGAATTTACATGACAATATTCAACACAAAACGTGTTTTAATGGTCATGTGCATTTCATGGGTTCAATTTTAACGATGCAAATATAGCTAAATTAAGGTAAGACAGGAATATAAAAAATTAGAAAATACTTAGAAAGCCTAATTTTTATTTGGTATTTGTCTAAATAGTATTAAATGTTTTAAAAAGAAGCTGATTCTACAACGTTTATTTTATAATAAACGAATAAAAAAAGATGGTTTGTGATCATTAAAACTTCAGTTACATGGATAAAAGGATAAGTGGCCGAAGGTTTTTTTAGATATGCTGAACAAAATGACGTAATTTTGCCTTTTTAAAATGGCATCAATGCTTTTTTGTACATTCAGGGACAAGAAAGAGATGTTTATTTCGTTTTTTATAAAAGTTTATATGTCTTTCAGAATATTTTCCTTCATTGTTTTAATGTTTTTTGTATTAATAACATTGACAGCCCAGGATCCGCATTTTACGCAATATTATTCCAATCCTTTGTATCTTAATCCTGCTACCAGCGGCACGTATTCAGGAACTTTCAGGGTGTCGATGTTGTACCGGGATCAATATTTTCAGCCATTGGAAGAATCTTACAAAACGTTTGCGGCTTCCGGTGACGTAAAACTGGATATTCGGAATGCTAAAAAAGGATTGAATGATGTCATATCCATGGGGTTGACTTTTGTTTCTGACAGAGTCAGGGTGTTTGACGTTAACACCAATCAATTATTACTGACATTGGCTTATCACAAAGCATTGGATAAAAAGTATAAACAAACGCTGGGTATCGGATTTCAGGGAGGGTTGTTGCAGCGTGCAGTGAACTACGAAAACCTTAATTTTCAGGATCAGTTTAATGCCATCAACGGATTTACACTTCCATCTTCAGAGTTTCTGCCACCCAATAATATTACAGTACCTGATCTGAGTACAGGGATTTATTATTCCGCATCACCTAGTAAAAAGTTAAATCTCCATATGGGTATTGGCTACCAACATTTTACCCAACCAAACGTATCTTATTATGATGATCCGGTCATTCTCAACGAAAATATTATCAAAACCAGTAAATACCCTTCACGATTGACGTTTCACGGAGGACTTCAGTTTATGACGAGTTACCGGTTGGACATTTCTCCCCGGTTTATCTGGTTGCAACAGGGAGGAAAACAAACGATACAGCTGAGCTCTCTGTTCAGAATAAAATTTGCAGAAAGAACAGGTCAATATTTTCACGTTGGACCTATGTTCAGAATCGTTCAGGATGTCACAGGAACCAATCTGGAAACCATGGCAGCAATGATCGGCATAGAAAGAAAAAACTTTATTATTGGTCTCAGTTATGACTGGGGACTCGGTTCCGTTATCCTGGATGGAAGAAATTTTTCGACACTGGAATTGTCGTTGATGTACATCGGCGAGCACGATAATGATACCAATTTTTGCCCGCAGTTCTGACGATTATCTGTTTTGATAATGACAAAAAGCAATGAAGTTATACTCCTTTTTTAAGGAATATTACGTTATGACTTTACAACTTTTACCAAGAATTTCATTTGGTATATTTCTGACTATCAAATCATTGATTCATAGTAAAAAAATCCGGGTGATAAATTTTGATGAAATCTAAAATGATTACAAAAGTAGTTAATTTATTTAGGGCATTCGGAATTGTTGAATAATTTTAGATCATATCAGGAATGATTGTATAATCAGATGAGATTTTTTCAAGTCTGAATGATGTAAAAATAAAGGGTATTCTTTATTTTCAACAAGAATATTTTGTTTATTTCTTTTATAAAATATTGACAAAATGCTGATGTATTTAATTCTGAACAAAATATTACAGAAAAAAGTACCATGAAGACAAATGAAGCAAAGTTTTTAAAAAATCGTAAAAAAAGTATACCATTTAATTGTCTTTATTTTACCTTTATTCTGTTAAAAGTAAAATGTCGGTTAAAAGTCAGATCATCATAAATTAAGTTGTCATGAAAAAAATCTTTTTGCTTTGTATTACAAAAATATTACTTTCAGTTTTTCCTTTTTCCGCGAATACACAATCTTTATATGAAAATGACTGGTGTCAAAACGCCACACTTTTAGACAGGGATACTGTGATAACAGGTAATATTTTATTACCTGCTTTTGATACTTTTTTTTGCCCGGAAGAAAAAGTATTTCATGGTATTTGGTATCGGTATGCCGGTACTAACAAAAGGGTCTCATTAACTGAAAAAACACCTGCCGCAGCAGGCTTTATATTTTACCTTTTTGAGGGAGATTGTGATAGTCTTCATTGTATCACTGACAACAGAAGCAGTTTTTACGCTGAATCAGGAAAAAATTATTACATTTTTATAGGTAAATATAATTATCAGTGCGATCCTGTTTCTTTTTCATTTATATACAAAGAAGAAGAAACTCCGGCTTATGATTTGTGTTCCGGGGCAAAACACATGAACTGTGGTGAAACGTTTATGATGGATTTTTCCAAATTGTCGCCTGAATCTTCATCGGCTGTTTCCTGTGCGTCCGGTATCTGGCCAGCAGGTTGGATTTCGTTTACGGGAGATGGAACAGTCAGACAACTTTCCTGGGATTCTTATTATGTACGAGCTACAGTATTTGTCGGAAATTGCCGGCAAAATATCTGTCCAAATTCTATTGAAGGTGCCCGATCGTTACAGGTTTCGACAGAAGTAGGTAAGGAGTATTTTATTGCTCTTTACTATAATTACTGGGTTGAACCTGAAACAGTGGCTTTTTCTTTGCAATGTAACGGTGAGTCCCAACCACATGCAAATATCAGTACCGCTATACCTCTTTTATGTGGTGAAACGGTACAGGATGTAATCGACTGGACTGCTTCGGATTTTGTAGAAAATTTTTATCCATCTCTTTGGTATAAATTGAATAATGTTGTCGGTAAACAAAAAATTTCTGTTGAGATAGCAAATGTTTATAATCTGATAGTTCATGTTTTTGTAGCACCTGCAGCCTTCCCGGATTCTATGCGTTTGGTTGTACAGGAGGATGTAAATCAACTGAGGGATATTTTTGTCAGCACGACGGAGTTATCCACAGTTTATATAAGGTTTTCAATAAGGAATCCTGAATCTTTTTCCTTTACGACAAGCTGCCACCCTGTACTTGATGATCATTTTTCGTGTTTATGCGCAAGAAATTTATCTTGTGGAGATATTATTGATGTTTATCAGGTATCTCGGGGTAAAAATAAAGATTGTGATGGCAATTTAAATCGGGATAACGGATTTTGGTATATTCTTCAAGGTCAGGAACAAGCCTATGTTTTTGCCGAAGCGGATCCTCTGGTTTATGGGTATATCGAATACAGCCTGTTTTTGGATTCCTGCGGAACAACGAAACCTACAAAAGAAGGAAGTTTTGCTTTTGAAGAAAATGGTACCCTTTCTTTTTTGGTATCACCAGGAGAAACCGCATACTTATTTTTTAAAAATACATACGGTCCGGTCAATAAAAAATTGATTTTGTCATGTGGACCTGTCGGAAATTATAATTTATGTGCCTTAGCTGAAGATATTTCCTGTGGAGATACGTTTACCTTTAAAAATACATCAGAGATAGTTTTTGCAGAAATCCAAAATTGTGGTAATTTTTCAGGCAAGTGGTATTCATTTGCAGGAGACGGAAATATATATGAAGCCAAAGTCCGCAATTACAGTAAAGTTAATATTTATGAAGGTAGTTGCGAATATCTTACGTGTATCTATGCAGATACTTTTGCCTTTTCAAACCTTTATGGCCGTCGTTTTTTAGCAGATATCGGTAAAACGTATTATTTTGAAGTATTTTATCCCGGTTTTATAGAAGGAACCTTTACTTTGTTTTGTCATGATAAAGCATTGAATGCTGATTGTTTGAACAGTTCTGTACTTATATGCGGAGACACTTTACGCCAAAACCTGTCGACACACAATGTTTCTTTTCAAAGAATTTGTGATGAATCCTATGGTTTTTGGTATGTTTTACCGGAAGAGGAAGGGTATTACAGAATAAAAGTTTCCGGCACTTATGCGCAATTGGATTTTTTATCAGGAATTTGCGGCTTACTTTCGTGCGAAGTTTCTTCAAATAATGAATTGATTGTTTTTAAAGAAGCTGGGGCAACAGGATTTATCAGAATAAGTACTTTTGACACGCTTTCTTTTTCAGTAATTACAGAGTGTTTGGAAGAACTGCCTTTTGATTGTCAGAATCCCCTTCAATTGTCATGTGGAGAAACGAACACCATTGATTTCGGAAATGCCCTCAACATCAAGCACTCGTTTTCAGGTGCGTTGCGCAATGTTATTTTAACTTTAAACGGAGATGGTAATCACTACATTTTATCAAATCTGACACCGATTCAGGGAGCTCCATTATACATAAGAGTCTACAAAAACAACTGTGAAAATATAACCACCGGTTTTTTTAACGATCCTAATTTTATACAAACCGTTATTCCGACTGAAACAGGGGTCACATATTATATAGAACTTTATGCTTATGAAACAGAAAAGAAAGTGACTTTTTCAGTGATGTGTTCGGAGCCTCCGGCTTATGAAAAATGTGAAGAAAGTTTATCTGTTGACTGTGGACAAAGATTGACGTATGATCCGAATCACTGGTCATCTTTTGTGTTGGAAGATGGAAATACTTTATACCATCAGGCTTGGTACACTTTTGAACCAACTCTTGACCTATTCCGCATTGATTTGAAAAATCAACCCCAGTATCCGGTTTCTTTTGTTCTTTATGAATCTTCAGATGATTGCGACAGTCTGGTTTTGGTAGACTACTTGCAGTATCAGAGACAGTCAGAATATGTTTATCCTGTTGTTGCCGGTAAAACATATTACCTTCAATTGGGGCGAAATCTGCCACTTCAGCCTGATCAGCATGGAAATACCGATGACATGCTGACTTTTTCCATTTTGTGTATGGAAGGTGTCATACCCGGTTTATGTGTTGAAGCTGTAGAGCTGACTTGCGGCGATTCAAAGAGTGTTTACATTGCCGACAATCCACCTTCAGGATTCGGTTTTTGCAGTGAGCCATTTAAGGGCGCCTGGCTGAAAGTTGAAGGTAATGGGAAAGCCCATAATCTATTTTTTGACATTGATCCTTTGAATTTATATAATATGAAAATACTTTTGGGAGAAGGTCAATGTGACAGCCTTGTTTGCATCCGGGCTTATCAGTTTAATTTTTCAGGTAATGCGGTTAGTTTTGCTACAGAATTGGGGAAAACGTATTATATATTTGTATACCAAACCAATCAGCAAAAAGAATATTTTGTGAACCTTCGTTTGTCATGTGATGATAAATCAGAAAATGACGCTTGTGCAGAGGCTATTGAAATACATTGTGGTGATCAATTGAGCGGAAATACGCAAAACATAGCACCTGATACCTCTAATCCATGTGATGATACAGATAAAGGTTTGTATTATTATTACAGAGGAGGTAATGCTCTGCTCACTTTCGAGTTTAACGATCTGACATCTTCCGGATTGGATATGCTGGTTTTTGAAAATTCATGTGCAGAAAACGGAAGATGTTTGTTTCAGAAATTTTTGTCACAGCAAAATGGTCAAAAAGTCGTTTTAAAAACAAAGAACAATACAGATTACTACTTTAAGTTTTCAGACAGCAATAATTCGGGGATTTCTATCCGGGTAAAAGTATCATGTTCTGAATTGCCGGAAAATCTTAGTTGTTCGAACGCTTCGTTTTTGAATTGTTCTGATACCGTTGCTCTGAATTTTACTTCCCCATTGGGGTTTAATGATTATCTATCCTGTTCCTCCATTTCTCAGGGATATCATCAATGGTTTTATATCCCTAAAACGGATAAATTATTTGTCATAAACCGTCTGAATCAAACAAGGTTTTTTGGATCAGTATCTCTCATAAAAGGGAATTGTAATGGTTTGGAATGCATCAGAAATTTTGGGAATACGGACAGTATTTATTTCAGACAGGATATGATAAGTGATTATTACCTTGTTTTTTCGGGCGATGAAAGTAGTTATGACAAGTTGATGTTTTCGGCGGAGTGTCGGGATTTTATTTCTAATGATGATTGTAGTCAGCCATTTGAACTTATGTGTGGAGACACCATTAAAGCGGATTTGACTTATGCAACCTTATCAAGTGAGACTAACCCATGTTTTCCATATCAGGAGGATTTGTGGTATGAGACAGCAGGAATCGGACAATTATTGTCCTTTCGTTTGGCAAATCAAAACGACAATATTTCTGTGGATGTTAACATATTTGAAAAAAAGGATTGTAATGAACTTGTATGTCTAAAAAGAGGAACTTTATATTCTTTTTTACCGGATAATACATTGGATATCATTGCGGAAGCCAACAAAGAATATTTGATTTCTATACAATCCAATGATAATCAACCTGTTAATATTCTGACATTTTGTAATGATTTGTTAGTGAATGATTTGTGTTCCGGAGCCATTCCATTACCTTCCTCAGGAATGACGGAGGTTATTGTCGAAAACAGCACAAGTGAAGAGAATACACCGTGTTTGTCCCCGTTCGAAAGGGGAGTGTGGTATACGTTCAGTGGCAATGATTCAATTTTGATTTTGGATATGCCTGCCAATTTGCCATTACTTAATCTTTCGCTTTTTGAAGGAAGTTGTGAGCAGTTGATTTGTATAAAAAGGACTTATGTGTCAGGAAACGAAATATTTAAATGGTTTGCTGAAAAGGGGAAAACTTACTACCTGTTTGTCAGTGGAGAAAACAGTATGCTCCGAAGTCAAACGATTCCATTGGCAGTCAACCACTTTTGTGCTTCATCAGAACCCGTAAGTTGCGGTGAAACAAACACCATAACCTTTAAGGATTATGCATCATCAAATATTAATTTTTGTAACCCCTCTTCGGTAAGTGTTGCCTGGTTTGAAATGACAGGAACAGGTGAAAATATGGAAATTTCTTTTTCAAATGTGACTACGGGTTCGGTTTTATCTATTCTGGATGGATGTGAAGGTGTTTGTCTCCATAGTCAGCCGGTGTATCCCGGTGAAAATAATCCGTTGATTCTGGCTACAAAACCGGGTAAAACATATTATTTGGGATTCCATGAATTCAACTCATCGCTGCTAAATGAAGTAACATTTCATTTGCGGTGTACAGAAGGAATAGATAACGTTTCTTTGGGACAAGCTGAAAACCTAAAATGTAAAACATACACTATTGAACCGGATTCTGCCGGTTTGGTCATTGATGATTTATGTACTAATGTATATTTGAATCAATTTTGGTATCAATTTGTCGGCGATGGCAGTGCATTAACATACAACACCGAATACGGAGCTATTACCGGTGCAAAAATCATGGATTCCACCTGTTTTGAATATCATATTTTTTATGAAAATAATGAAGTTTTTATAACGGAATCCGGCAAACCATACTTTTTTATAGTTTACCAATACAGACAACCCGGTCAGGAAACATTTTCTTTTGATATAGATTATCAATGTGATGTCGCCACAGAGGATACAGACAAAAACAAGTTTATGGTTTCTGTTTTTCCGAATCCTTCAGTCGGACCAGCGATGTTGGAGATATCAACCATAAAAAAATCCACTTTTAATCTTGAGATAAAGGACATTCACGGGAGAAGTTTGGTTTTTTTACCTTTGACAGTCGATAAAGGGAAAAATTATTTTTCCCTCGAAAATCTACTTCCCAAAGGTTCGGGATTATATTTTATCCATCTAGTTGGAACAAATAGTAATCATATGCTTAAAATGATCAAAATGGAATGATGAGAAGGTTTTAAGATTGAGGCATTACAGATCTGTCTTTTTCATCTCATCAACTATTTTTTTCATAAACATATTCGAAGAATTGTCCAGTAATACCAAACTCTTTTTTTGTATGGTATAAATTTGGGTAGTGTTATGGGTCAGCTGTAATAATTATTTTCTTCATCTTCACTTCCGGTACTTTCCTGCTGATCATCCAATTCTGATCCGGGAATATCCAAATCTTTGCCTGACCTGTCATCTTTAAAATTCAGCTCATTCATAAGACCTTCTTTTTCATTTGGTGCTTTATTTTGATGTACGTTTTCAGGGTCTACATCTGTATCATGCCTGCCTTTTTTATAAATATCCTCCGATGCCGGATAGATAGGGTAAAATTTTGAAAGTTGGTTTTTTGGGGAAGGAAGGTCAGTGACGTTTTGTTTGGCATAGGCCATAAATAATTCGGCTAACGAATTATGGTATTCCAACAAATCCATAGCTTTGACACCATGTTTTGCATTTTCGCACACATGCACAGGCATTTCATCAATATATTTTAATAATTCAGGGAATTCATTCCTGATGTTTTTGATAATATGGATGATTTTTTGATCTAATGTTTTTTTAGACAACATGTTTAGGATTGTTTATTTTTTCTATAGGAAGGGGTTTGGTACAAAAGAACCAATCATAACATGTGACTCCTTCTTCTTTGTCATCCATTCTGTCTTTAGCAACACCACAAGATCCTGCTGTAGGTAGAATGACATCTTCACCCGGTTGCCAATCAGCAGGTGTAGCTATACTATATTTGTCTGCTGTCTGCATAGCAATCAGCGCTCTTTTTAATTCATCAAAATTGCGTCCCAGGGATAAAGGGTAGTAGATGATAGCGCGAATGATTCCTTTCGGATCGATAAAAAATACGGCCCTTACAGCTTTGGTGGAGCTTTCGCCGGGTTGGATCATTCCGTATTTTTTAGCTACTTCCATCGTAATGTCTTCAATCAGCGGGAATTTTACTTCCATGTTTTTCATTCCTTTAAATTCAATTTTTTCTTTGATGGTTCTTAACCATGCGATGTGGCTGTACAAACCATCAATAGACAATCCGACCAATTGACATCCTAAAGCGGTAAATTCAGGTTCTCTTTTTGCAAAAGTCATAAATTCTGAGGTACAAACCGGCGTAAAGTCAGCGGGATGGCTGAACAAAATAACCCATTTACCGGAATAATCAAAAGGAAAGTTGATTTCACCTTGTGTGGTTATAGCTTTAAAGGCAGGTGCACTGTCGCCGATTCGCGGCATAGGAGTAATTAATTCTTGAGTTTCCATCTGTGTGGGGTTTGTTTCAGCCTAATGTGACTGAAGGGTGATTTTTGTATTAAAAAAGTTTTTGATTATAAAAAATCATCGGGATCTAAAGTCACAATAACTTCATTTCTTCTTCCGAAAATTTGATAAGGTGGATTATATCCTAAAAAACGAACATTTCCGGTGTAGGAAATTCCTTTTTCGTCTAACAGGGTTTTTAGTTTTTGGCTGTATTTTTGGATGGCTTTTGTATTGGCAAATCCTCCAAACCTGAGCGCGGCAACATATTCGGGCTGTGTGGTATGGATTATAATATCCTGATTGTCCGGGGTTGGCAAATTTTCTTTTTGTAAGTCTGATGGCATCACAAATGCCATAGTCGAAACGGTATCGCCTATATCCATATGAACCGGAGATGTCATAGCGATTTGTTTTTTCTCTTTGTTGCCTCCGAAAATATAGTTAGCTAATGTACGGAAACCGGTGTAGCCCAAATCACGGTAGGATTGGGTGTTTGCTGTGATTTTTGCCATATTGGCAGCCGGATAATGTCTTATTTCAAAAGATTCTTCTGTCCGGATTATTTTGTAAGGTTGCATTTCTGATTTGATAGTCGACATAGAAGTGTAGATTTGAAATACTATAAATATTACTAAAAGGATGGTGAGGGATAAAAGGAATATTTTCATTTTTATTAAAACTTCAGGATTTTAAAAATAAGAGGATAGATGAGTCTTCTGGATGAACAAAAAACAGGACTTTTGAACTTTTTGAATGGTACTTTTTACATCGGATTTTGATTTAACTTCATAACAGGAATGTAGAGAATGATATTGATGCCGACCAGAATAAACAAAGAACCAAAAATTTGCATGGTATAATCAACATAGTGGAGGGCAGAAATAGTTCCGATACCGGTAACAAATCCTAACAACACCCGAATTATAATAATCCGAAAAACCACACCTTGTTTTTGATTAAATACCCAATTACAAAAAATGATTTCTGAAAAGGTATAAAATATAAAAAGAAAGGTCGTAAAAGAAATAAACGTTTCCAAAGAGCTGCAAAAGAAGAGAACAGAAAATCCATAAACCAGCATGGTTAAGGCGTGCATTTCGTGATAGGCAAATTGAACTTGTTTTCTATGTCTGGTCAAAGCGGCTACAAAGGCAACCAAAGCTCCCCCTCCTAAAGCTAAGCCTGTGGTAAGTTGTATAGTACTGAAAACTATGTTTTTTGATAAAATCAGAAATAGTCCTTCCAAAACAATTATGGTCCCGTAAAGGTAAACCGGTATGTTTTTATTCATGGGTAAAATGTTTTGTTGTCATCTGATCTGATAAAGGTTATAAATGTGGAATATTCAATTTTTTTGATTTTTCTCAACTTTTATACAGTTGTTTAGCAGTTACATTGAAATGAGGTCATTGCTGCTTTGAAGGTTTTTGAGCCGGTAAATCGTCTGTCTATCTTACTGTAATCAGCACAAAGTTACCTGGAACTTACCCATAAACATTATACAATTAGGTTTGAGTTTTACAATATTCTTAGTGTTGGTTTTAGAAACAGAAATTTTTGTAAAACAATAATTAAAGAAATTTTACCTGTCAGGCAACTTTAAAGTGTATTTTTACACTATGTATACAATTATCAACTTATATCAACCAAAACGAATATGAAATACTTTTTTACCTTACTGCTTTGCGCGATCATGGCACTACCGGGTCAATCCTGCAATTCTAATATTATCCTTTCCAGTCAGGCTGACGTGAATAATTTTAACACCAATTACGGATGTGACTCCATTTTCGGGAATCTGACCATCACAGGGACTGTTACGAGTCTTGTTGGTTTGGGTAATATTGAGTATATCAGCGGTACTTTATCCATATATTACAGCAATATCACATCCACTGCAGGATTTACCAATCTGAACAAAATTGTGGGTTCCTTTTACCTTGCTTACAATCAGAATCTTGTGAGTATCACAGGGTGGCAGTCGCTTAAATACATAGGCGCAGTGATGAGTATCACTGGCAATCCTATAGCGTCTTCTGTTGTAATGGATAATCTGGAGTTTGTAGGTTTGGATGGAGAAATACATGTTCCTAATCAATTACTCATTTCAGGCAATGAATCTTTAACAAATTTAAATACCTTCAAAAATATAAAAAGGTTAGTAGGTAGTCTGCAAATTCTGTCAAATACCTCTTTGACAAGTGTAGGTGGTTTTGACAGTTTGAATTATGCACGGGATATCAGTATTATAAGTGAAAATTTGACTTCATTACCTTTTTTAAATAAACCGGATTCCATTGAATCTCTTAGTATTCAATTGTCAGACATCAACAATATTGATGAACTCAGTGGTATAACATATTTAAATACACTAAGTTTTAATAATTGTCCTTCTCTTCAAAACATCAACGGTATCAGTCATTTGACAAAAATGAATGCTTTGTATTTGACGAGTTGTCCTTCGGTCAACAGTGTAAATCTTCCTTTCTTGACCAGCATCAATTCTTTGGGTCTGGGCGGTTTGGACTCTCTAACGACCATCGACAATATTCCAAATCTGAGGAAGGCATTGGATATTTCAATCGGAGGTAATAATAATCTGGAGAGTATAACAGGATTTATATCCCTTTTAGGTGTTTACCAACAATTGAATATTTTAAATAACCCTGTTTTGGAGGATATTTCCGGATTATATAATCTGGCCTACTTAAACGATATTTATCTTCAGGAAAATCCATTGGTAAATACATGCTGTTTTATTGCGCAATTACAAAGAATTGGCAGAATCCAATCCCTGATTTATCTCGAAAATAATGGACCTGAATGTTCTGATATTTTAGAATTGCTCGCCGAAGAATGTGTGGATCCTGACTACGACCTTCTTTTTTTTAGTGACAATTGTGATACAAAATACAATCCTGATCAGATGGATTCAGATAATGACGGTAAAGGGGATACCTGTGACAATTGCCCTGATGTTCACAACCCTGATCAATTGGATAGCAATAATGACGGTATCGGCGATGCCTGTAGTGAAACACCTATGCTTCAGCCTTTGAATGTTGAGGTTCAGGAAGCAGATATTTATGTGTCAGACTTTCAGCGCGGAGTTATACTTACTTCTCCAAATGGACTTTGTTACCGGATTAATGTGGACAAAAACGGAAATTTGTTTACCACAGTAGTCAATTGTCCGTAATAACTGATTTCTTTTTGTAAGACATTTTTTTGGTTCATTGTTCGGGTTATAAGTGATAGTCTTTACCTTTTTTGGTTGGGTAAAATGGTTTTTAACTTTGACCGAAAGGTTTGTATTTTATAAATCTTTCCAATATTACAAAAAAAATGAATATGTTTGCAGTCCAAACTGCAAAACATGTCCAAACCATCCTATAAAGGCATAGGAATTCAGTTTCCGAAAGATACCATAAAAACCCTTTTGTACGATGTTCTCAGACAACATCTGCAAAGTGAAACTTTTGAAGCAGGAGGATTTATCCTGCAATGTTCCATTTCAGATATTACATCTAAAGATCTTTCTGTTTTTCATCAATCTGTGACCATTCACCTACCTGTGGATTTGACATTTTCAAAGCC
Source organism: Saprospiraceae bacterium (assembly GCA_022842725.1). Taxonomy (GTDB): domain Bacteria; phylum Bacteroidota; class Bacteroidia; order Chitinophagales; family Saprospiraceae; genus OLB9. Next base: position 51,000 of record JALHOZ010000010.1, on the reverse strand, counting down.
GGAGGGACTTTTTTCGGTGGAAGGCAAAGGAGGGATTATGCTGGAATTGGTTGCCACGCTTGTCCCCAAAAAAGGTGAAGATGTATTTGTAGATTTGCGTCTTGAAAACTTTTTATGGTTTTCTCCACCTGTCGTCACGATGGGATCGATGGATATTCCGGTTGAGTGGCTGGCTGATGTCGTCATCAAAAGAATCCGTGAGTGCCATCTTGAAAAATGGGTGGAAGCAGTCAACCGTTCATTTGACATAGAAAGCTTACTTACGTCTTTCCAGGAAAAAAAGGCCAGAAACATTTTGGTTCACCAGAAACCGGATATTTATTTCAATTTTGAAATAAAACAAATTGTTTTTGTCGGCTTTCAGGATGAAAATCATCTCGTCAGAGCTTTTTTTTACATACATTACGAAGCTCAACTTTCTGATAAAATATCGCCTTTTGCACCCCAAAAAATAGTGTTTTCTGACAAAACGATAACAGAGGTTTTGGACAAATCTCCTTTTGTTTTACACATTAATCTCTCTTATGAGGGTTTGGAACGGTGGCTCATACAATATTTGTCCCAAAATGAAATCGGAGGCAAATCATTTGATGTTGAAAAAGCCGTTATTCGCAATACTTCAGCCTTTGAAACCAAATTGTTTTTACGATCTCCGATTCAGGGAAGCGTTACGGTGAGCACAGAACCGTTTTACGATAACAATCTGCAACGTCTGGATCTTACCAATATCAAAGTGGATGTTTCTGCCAATCAGTTTTTTTATCAGTTGACATCTCCGATCATCCAACGAATCATCCGCAACCGAATTGAGGAAATGAGTCCGGTAAACCTCCAACCCATCATCGATACGGCAGTTGATAATCTGATCAGAACCCTGAAACAAAAAGGATTTGAAACCGGTATAAAAAATAAAACGATCCACCGCTTTGATTTTGATGCTCAGTTTTGTCGGATTTTATTTCAGGTTGATTCTTTCGAACTTTTTTTAATATCTGCAGGTATCAAGGTATATTCTTTATAATGATTCCGTATTTTTGGTTCCACAGATTTGAATGGTAGGGATCCGTTACTTCAGCATTAAACATTTTATTGGTTTGTATATTTAACAAATCATAACACCTCCCGACCTATAATTTTTATGTAAGTCCGATGGATATCTTTTGTTCTTTCAATAGTTTAGCCATTTATCCATTGATGATTTGTAATGAAATGTTAATAGCCTGAAAGAAGTTAATTTTTCCTTAATTTTGCAGATTTTACAAACGATATCATCTTATGGTTCTTCAGGACGGAAAATATCTTTTAGAAGGTAATATTGACCCGCTCGAATTGGTGCAGAAATATGGCTGCCCCTTATATGTTTACGAATCTTCAATCATAGAAGCACAATATAAACGTCTGACCAGAGCCTTTGATGTAGAGGATTTGCAGATTAATTATGCGGCAAAAGCCCTGAGCAACATTAATATACTGCGGTATATGCACTCCATCGGTGCGGGTTTGGATACCGTTTCCATTCAGGAAGTGAGACTGGGATTGAAGGCGGGATTTGAACCACAAAACATCATGTATACACCTAACTGTGTGTCTATAGAAGAAATCAGTGCAGCAGCAAAACTTGGTGTTAAAATTAATATTGACAATATTTCTATTCTGGAGCAATTTGGAACACTGTTTCCGGACTATCCCGTTTGTATCCGGATTAATCCACACATCATGGCCGGAGGAAACAGCAAAATCTCCACTGGTCACATCGATTCAAAGTTTGGTATTTCTTTTCATCAAATGCCACTCATTCATCGGATATTGAAAGCAACAGGTCTTCACGTGGAAGGTGTACATATGCATACAGGTTCCGACATTCTGGATATTGATGTTTTTCTTCAGGGTGCAGAGATACTTTTTCAGGTTGCAAAAGAATTTCCGGACCTTAAATACCTCGACTTTGGAAGCGGGTTTAAAGTTCCTTATAAAGAAGAAGATATTGAAACCGATATCGAAGAGTTGGGCGAAAAAATCACCGCACGTTTTAAATTGTTTTGCGAAGACTACGGCAAAAATCTCACCCTGATGTTTGAACCCGGAAAGTTTCTTGTCAGCCGTTCAGGTATTTTTCTGACAAAAGTTAATGTTGTCAAACAAACCACTTCCACCGTTTTTGCCGGCATAGACTCAGGGCTCAATCACCTGATCAGACCTATGTTGTATGATGCATACCACAAAATTGTCAATATTTCCAATACAACAGGAAGGCAACGGTTTTATACTGTGGTAGGTTATATTTGCGAAACAGATACTTTTGGAGTCAACCGTCGCATGAATGAAATATCTGAAGGCGATATTCTGGCTTTTTACAATGCAGGTGCTTATTGTTACACCATGTCCTCCAACTACAACAGCCGTTTTCGTCCTGCAGAAGTATTTATCCTTAACGGCAAAGATCATCTGATCCGGGAGCGTGAAACCATGGAAGATTTATTGCGCGGACAGGTAGAAATTGAAACTTTAACCCCAAAACCGGAATTATCATGAAACAAAACATTGGATTTTATACAATCATTTTTTTGTCCCTGACATTTTTTGTTTTTTCCTGTAAAGAAACACCAAAACAAAAAGACATCAACGGTCAGGAAATCGTCAGAATCAGCGGTGATACGGTATTTACCACAACCGGAGATTATGTAGTTACGGACAGTATCAAAAAGGTGTATTATCTCACCCGACATGCTGAAAAAGATACCGTTCCGAAAGATAATCCCAACCTTACTGATACCGGGCTTCAAAGAGCTACTTTATTGTCTGACATTCTGCGGGCCACACGGGTGGATGCTATATATTCTACGTTTTATACCCGAACCTTATACACCGTAGACTCTTTGGCTGATATTAAAGCAATGAAAATTTTGGCATACGACCCTAAAAATATGAGACAGATGATCGATGATATCGAAGCAAATGATAATGTAAAAGCAACCGTGATCGTCGGTCATTCCAACAGCATTCCGTCTTTGACGAATACCCTGGCAGGAAAGGATGTTTTTACCAAAACCTTCGATGAATCTGATTATGATAATTTTATCATCGTGTACGAAAAAACGAATGGTAATAAAGAAGTTTTAACACTAAAATACAAACCCAAAGGATGATAGAAAGAAGTGCAAAATATACTCCGGCTGATGTAGAAGAAAAGTGGTACAACCATTGGCTTTCGAAAAATTATTTTGCTTCCATACCGGACGAAAGAGAACCTTTTACGATTGTTATTCCGCCGCCCAATGTGACAGGTGTGCTGCACATGGGACACATGCTCAACAATACCATTCAGGACATCCTCATCCGTAAAGCCAGACAGGAAGGTAAAAATGCGTGTTGGGTTCCCGGTACAGATCATGCATCTATTGCAACAGAAGCCAAGGTAGTCAAAATGTTGCGTGAAAAAGGTATCAGAAAAGCAGACCTCACCAGAGAAGAGTTTTTGAAATATGCCTGGCAGTGGAAAGAAGAATATGGTGGTATCATCCTTTCACAACTACAAAAACTTGGTGCTTCATGTGATTGGGACAGGACGGCTTTTACAATGGATGAAGTGCGTTCCGACGCCGTCATCAAGGTTTTTGTGGATATGTACCAAAAAGGTAAACTCTACAGGGGCAAACGAATGGTCAATTGGGACCCTGAAGCCAAAACCGTACTTTCTAATGAAGAAGTATTGTACAATAATGAAAACAGTCAGCTTTTTCATGTAAAATATCAGATTGACGGCAGCGATGAATTTTTGATTATCGCAACCACCAGACCGGAAACCATTCCCGGAGATACAGCCGTAGCCGTTCATCCGGAAGACGAACGTTATGCACATTTAGTAGGCAAAAATGTTATTGTTCCCATCATCGGTCGGAAAATTCCTGTCATCATGGATGACTATGTGGATAAAGAATTCGGAACAGGAGCACTGAAAGTGACACCTGCGCACGATATGAATGATTACGAAATCGGTAAAAGACACCAACTGGAAGTGGTGGATGTATTTAATGATGACGGAACCATGAGTGCTGAAGCCAATATATATATAGGTGAGGACCGTTTTGTCGTCAGGAAAAAATTTGCCAAAGACCTTGATGCGGCCGGGTTTATTCATAAGACAGAAAATTACCAGAATAATGTAGGCCGGTCAGAAAGAACGAATGCCGTCGTTGAGCCAAGATTGTCTCTGCAATGGTATGTTGATATGCAAAGTATTGTCAAACCTGCTTTGGATAATGTGATGAACGATACCGTTTCCTTTTTTCCTAAAAATCAGAAAAATGTCTATCGTCACTGGATGGAAAACATCCGCGATTGGTGTATCTCCAGACAACTCTGGTGGGGACATCGTATACCTGCCTGGTATTATGGTGAAGATGTGTTTGTAGCCGAAACCGCAGAAGAAGCATTAGCTTTGGCTAAAGAAAAATATCCTCAAATCATCTTGTCAGATCTAAAACAGGATGAAGATGTATTAGATACCTGGTTTTCATCCTGGTTGTGGCCGATCAGTGTATTCGACGGATTCCGAAATAAAAAAGAAATTGATTATTATTATCCAACCAGTGTTTTGGTCACCGGATGGGATATTATCTTTTTATGGGTTGCCAGAATGATCATGGCCGGGTATGAGTGGAAAAACGAAAAACCATTCCATGATGTGTATTTTACCGGTATGGTCCGGGATAAAATGCGTCGTAAGATGAGTAAATCTTTGGGCAACAGTCCGGATGCGTTGCAACTGATTGCTGATTTCGGAGCTGACGGTGTACGTTTTGGTATGATGTCTTGTTCGCCGGCGGGAGGAGACCTTTTGTTTGACGAAAAGCTCGTTGAACAAGGAAGAAATTTCTGCAATAAAATGTGGAATGCTTTGAAACTGGTAGAAGGTTGGACGGTAGACGATCATAAATCTTCTTCCGAAGCTGATCAGTTGGCATATACCTGGCTGACGGAAAAACATAAAGAGCTTGTTGAGGAAGTGGTAAAAAACATGGCTGAATATCGTTTGTCCGAAGCTTTGATTTCCATTTATTCTTTTGTGTGGACGGATTTTTGTTCGTGGTATCTTGAGATCGTTAAACCGCAGGATGGTACAATCAGCAAACAAACCAAAGAAAATACCGTTTCATTATTCAAAAATATTTGTACCTTACTGCATCCTTATATGCCTTTTATCACAGAAGAGTTGTGGCATGCCCTTCACGAAGACAAGGTTGAAACGGATTGTATCGTGAGTCCGTTTCCAAAAGTGGAATCTTATGACAAAGACCTGATCGCAAAAGTTGAGCAGGCAAAAGATATCATTACCATGGTTCGTGACAGCAGAAATAAACATGGTATCAGGATGCGGGAAGAAATTCCTCTTCACATCATAGAAACGGACAGGTCAAAGGCCCTTTTTGAACTAAGTGGTTGGTCTGAGATCGTGCAGAAAATGGCCTTTTTATCATCTATGGATACAACCAAAGAAGATAAAGAAGGTTTGGTGTTTATTTCCGGAACTGAAAAATGTATTCTCGGGATCACCTTGCAGGAAGATTCTTCCGAAATGGTCGAAGAAATCATCAAAGAACTGGAATACCAAAAAGGATTTGTCGCTTCGGTATTGAAAAAACTCGAAAACGAACGTTTCGTATCCGGAGCTCCGGCTGATGTCGTCGAACGGGAAAAGGCAAAACTTGCGGATGGCAACGAAAGGATTAAAATCCTGGAAGAACAATTGAAACAATTTAAAAACAAATAAATATCATGGAAACAGTTTTAATTTACGTCCTCTTTTTTGTGGGATTTGTATTGTTGATTAAAGGAGCAGAATTTTTAGTGGAGGCTGCTTCTGCTTTGGCAAAAGTTATGGGTATTTCTGATATGGTCATAGGTTTGACTATTGTATCTATTGGTACTTCCTTGCCCGAACTGATCGTCAATATTTTGGCCAGTTCACAAGGTAACGTGGATATAGCTATTGGCAACGTATACGGTAGTAATATTGTCAATGTTTTTTTTATTTTGGGTTTATCTGCGATTATTAGAAATTTACCTCTTTCCAAGGATACAGTCATTGCTGAAATCCCTTTTTCTATAGCAGCGATCATGATTGTGGGCTTTTTGGGTAATGCTGAAATATGGGGAGATAATGATACTTTGGAAGGATTAAGCAGATATGATGGTTTCTTGATTTTATTCTTCTTTTTATTGTTTTTTGCCTACATTATTATGACGGCAATTAACGATAGGAATAATCAAACAGAAGCACCTCCTTCAACGATAAATAAACTAAGGGAATGGTCATTGATACTTGCCGGTATCGCTATGTTATTTTTCGGAGGAAAATGGGTTGTGGATGGAGCCGTTCATTTTGCTACTTTATTGGGAATGAGTGAAGCATTTATTGGTTTGACTATTGTAGCGATAGGTACTTCTTTGCCTGAATTAATGACGTCTGTAGTTGCAGCCCGAAAAGGCAATGTAGATGTTGCTGTAGGAAATGTGGTAGGTTCCAATATCTTTAATCTATTATGGATTTTAGGGTTAAGTGCTGTTATTAGTCCTTTACCTATGAACAAGGCAAATAACATTGATGCCTTTATGGTTCTGATGGCATCCACAATTATCATTCTGCTCATGATTGTTTCAAGAAAGCTGGAGGTTAAACGTTGGCATGGAGTTGTATATATTTTAGTTTATGTGGGCTATATCATTTACCTTTTAAAAAGAGGTTAAAATTTGTAAATGGAATTTTATAATATTCTTAAAAATGATTTAAACAGTGCTATTCGGGAAACCCTCCTCAAAGAGCACGTTAATTTGGACATTCAACTGAATGAAACCAAAAAAGAATTTGAAGGTCATATAACCTTTGTCGTATTTCCTTTGGTCAAACAAGCTGGCAAAGCTCCGGAATTGATCGGGGAAACCATCGGTAAATGGTTGATGGAAAACTCAACGGTTGTTGCTTCTTACAACGTCGTCAAAGGTTTTCTCAATATTTCCCTCAAGGATTCTTTCTGGATAGAGGCTTTCGCCAAAATCCAGAAAGAATCCTATTTTTCTCCAAGAAAACCAACCGGCGAAAAGGTTTTGGTGGAATATTCTTCGCCCAATACCAATAAACCGCTTCACCTTGGTCATATCCGCAATATTTTGTTGGGATGGTCGGTAGGTAAAATTCTCGAATTTGAAGGGAATGAAGTCATTACCACCCAAGTCATCAATGACAGAGGTATTGCCATCTGCAAAAGTATGCTTGCCTGGAAAAAATGGGGCAACGGAGCGACACCGGCCTCTTCCGGAATCAAAGGAGACCACTTTGTCGGTGATTACTACGTAAAATTCGAACAGGAATTTGTTAAAGAATATACGGCTTACGCTGAATCAGAAGCCGGAGCAAAATTATTTGAAAGCCAGAAGAAAGAAAATCAGGAACAATCTGAGTTTTTTAAAGCTTTCAAAAATAAATATTTTAATGAAATCTCTCCGCTTGGTGCGGAAGCCCGGCAGATGCTCCTCGATTGGGAAGCCGGAGATGAAAACACCATCCAACTTTGGAAACAAATGAACGGTTGGGTTTATGATGGATTTGACAAAACGTATGAGACACTCGGCGTTTCTTTTGACTCTGTTTATTACGAATCGGATACCTACCTTTTGGGTAAAAAAGTTGTCGATGAAGGTCTGACCAAGGGCGTTTTTTATCGCGAACCGGACTCCAGTGTGTGGATCAATCTTGAAGATGCCGGCATGGACAAAAAAATCGTGCTGCGAAGTGATGGTACATCCGTTTATATCACCCAGGATATTGGTACTGCCAAAAAAAGATATGAAGATTTTGGCGCCAAAAAAATGATTTATACCGTCGCCGACGAACAGGATTACCATTTCAAAGTTTTGTTTGAAATAGCCAAAAGACTCGAAGAACCATACGCTGAAGGTTTGTTTCACCTGTCTTACGGCATGGTCGATCTTCCGACAGGACGGATGAAGTCCCGCGAAGGTACCGTAGTCGATGCCGACGATCTGATCGTTGAGGTAATCAAAGAAGCTAAAGAGAATGCCGGAGAAAGAGGTGAACTTGCTCACATGTCTCAGGAAGAACAGGAGGAAATATTTTCCAAAATCGGTTTGGGAGCCATCAAGTTTTTTATCATCAAGGTTCAGCCTCAAAAAAGAATGATTTTTGATCCGAAAGAGTCTGTTGATATGCAAGGTGCCACAGGTCCGTATATCCAGAACGCTTTTGTCAGAATACAATCTTTGTTCAGAAAATCTGAAACAGAGCAACAACACAAAGTTGTATCCGCTCCGGAAACCCTGAATGAAGGCGAAAAAACATTAATACAGTTGTTAATGACTTTTCCTGAAGTGGTGGCAGCAGCAGCAAAACAATACGAACCTTCCGGCGTGGCCAACTACGCTTATGCTCTGGCAAAAGAATTTCATAAATATTACCACGAAACCCGGATATTGGGTGCAGAGACTGAAACATTGAAAACTTTCAGGTTGCAACTCAGCAAAGAAGTGGCTTTGGCATTAAAAACTTCTCTTTACCTATTGGGCATCAATATGCCTGACAGAATGTAATTAAAATAAAAAAAATGAACGATTCTTTAAATTTTATCGAACAAATCATAGAAGAAGATATTGCCAACGGAAAACACGAGGGTAGGGTATTGACCCGTTTCCCTCCTGAGCCAAATGGTTATCTGCACATTGGACACGCAAAGGCTATTTGTGTCAGTTTTGGACTTGCCGAAAAATACAACGGTGCTACCAATCTGCGGTTTGATGATACCAACCCCACGACAGAAGATACAGAATATGTGGAAAGTATTAAAAAAGATATCAGTTGGCTGGGATTTACCTGGAAAGAAGAATTGTATGCTTCAGATTATTTTGAAAAGCTGTATCAATTTGCAGTCACCCTGATCAAAAAAGGATTGGCCTATGTCGATGACTCAACACCGGAAGAAATAGCCGCTCAAAAAGGTACACCGACAGAACCCGGCAAAGACAGTCCCTACAAATCTCGCCCTATCGACGAAAATCTGGACTTGTTTGAAAGAATGCGAAACGGAGAATTTCCTGACGGGTCGAGAGTGCTTAGGGCAAATGTCGATATGTCATCTCCCAATATGTTGATGAGAGATCCGATCATATACCGAATCAAACACGAACATCATCACCGGACAGGTGACCAATGGTGTATCTATCCGATGTACGATTTTGCGCACGGGCAGTCAGATTCTATTGAAGAAATCACCCATTCTCTTTGTTCTTTGGAATTTATCCACCACCGGCCTCTGTACGATTGGTTTATCGAAAAATTAGAGATATTCCCGAGCAAACAAACAGAATTTGCCCGGATGAACGTTGAGTATATGATTACTTCCAAAAGGAAATTGCTCAAACTGGTGCAGGATGGTATCGTGACCGGTTGGGATGATCCCCGGATGCCTACCATTTCCGGGATGCGAAGACGCGGATATCCTCCGATGGCTATCCGGATATTCTGTGATAAAGCCGGAGTTGCCAAAAGAGAAAATACCATTGAAATCAATTTGTTGGAAGCTTGTGTTCGCGACGAACTCAATAAAACGGCAGAAAGAACTATGGTGGTGTTGGATCCGGTACCTTTAACCATTACCAATTTTCTTGATGGTTTTGAAAAACTTTCTATGGAACTCAATCCCGAAGATCCGGCGTCCGGACACCGGGAGATCTTGTTTTCCAATGAAATTTTTATCGAAAGAGAAGACTTTATGAAAGATGCGCCTTCCAATTATTTCCGGATGAAACCCGGAGGATTGGTGAGGCTCAAACATGCATTTATTGTCGAATGTACCGGTTTTGATGAAGATGAAAACGGGGTCGTAACCCGAATATATGCTACCTATTTTCCGGATAGCAGAAGTGGAAGTGATACCTCAGGTCTGAAAGCCAAAGGAACCATCCATTGGGTCAATGCGGCTGATGCCAAAGAAGCTGAAGTCCGGATTTATGATCGTTTGTTTACCCACCCAAGCCCGGGAGAAGGAGTTGAGGATTTTATGGAACACGTCAACAGAGATTCTCTGACTGAAATCAAAGGTGCCAAAATCGACTCCGGTATGGAAGCCACTACTTCTGTCGGCAAACAATATCAATTCCTTCGTCATGGGTATTTTGCCGTAGATCAGGACTCAAAACCCGGATTGGTGGTATTCAATAAAACGGTAGGACTCAAAGACAGTTGGGCCAAAGAAAAAGGTAAACAATAAATAGCGGTTTGTAAGGACAACCAGATCAAAAAGGAAACGGTTTAAAAAAAATCTTAAAACTGTTTGGACAATCCTATACCAAAATGAAGCAGGTTGTGTTTGATCTCCTCATTATTAATTTCTGAGCGGCTGGTGATGGTCGTAACGACTCCGGTATTCTGATCAGTCATCGTTTGTGCCTGTCCGTTAAAAAAGTCATAATTGCCGGAAACAGGTCGGAATTCATACCCTAAAGACCAGGTGAGGTAGTGCCCTGAAAACAAATGCATGTTGCCAAACAAAGATAGTTGATGCGAAAAAAAATTGTTTGTCCGGTTTGTTAATTGATAATAATAGGTCATACTGCCGGAAATGGATGTTTGGTCGCTTTCCGCATAAAATTTTTCTTTTTGTAATGCCAGATGATATTTCAGTTGGTAGTGTAAACCGAGGGTATTCCGCGAACCAAACCGAACTTCTCCCCCAAGGCGCACCGGAACAATCAGATGTTTTTGGTAAAAGACCACATCATCCACATTATATCCGAAAATATCTGAAGTGACCGGTTGCAGGTAGCGGTTTTGAGCATAATGGATTCCGGTACCCACGATGTAACGCAGTTTTTTTTCAACCGAAAACCGGTAATTAAAGTCCAGCATCACCGGAATAACGCGGGTAAAGGATTCATCAATGATCCATTCCGTCTCATTGTCCAACAAAGCCGGATTGATACCCAAACCGGTGCTTAGGATTAATTCCTTTTTTTGGCTGTACCCTACATTTTGTAATATAAACAAACTAAAAATTCCTAAAAAGATGTGTCTTACCATGGTGAAAAAAAATTAAGTTTAGTTGACAAAGGTACATTTTTAATCAGAATCATGAACATAAAGAGGGAATGATGTTTTTTGTGGCGAATCGTAAAGGATTTTGTAATTTTGACCTGAATTCTGTATTTATTTTTGAAATGCAAAACATAAGTTAGATTTGTTATTACTAAAATTTAGAACAGAATCTATTTAATTATTTACGATTAGCAGATATGATGTTACGTATATTGACTTTTATTTCTTTTTGTTTTTGTTTGGGTGCCGGTTGTCAAACCCCTCCTGTTTCCGGAAATATCCGTTTTTCGGATCAGGGATTACATAAAATGGTCTATCTGATCGAAGCCAAATCATTTTCTACTTTGGTTTCTTCTTTTGAAGGCAAGGTCATTGATTCAACAAAAGTCGATGAAGACGGGAATTTTTCTTTTTCTAAATTGACTTCCGGAGGTGAAAAAAAATTGTATGTACTGGCAGTGCAGAAAAAAGGAGAAAAGTTTTTAAACCGATTGGAAAATGACGATCCGACCCGGTCCAACTATTTGCCTTTTATGTATGGAGACGGCGACAGTGTTGTTTTATCGTCAGATGCTTCTGCTATGTTGGAACAATACAAAGTATCGGGTGATGTAAGCGAAAATAAAATATTGGAAGATCTCTGCCGAAAGAGGGTAGAAGGTTTCAGAAAGTTTAAAGAAGTTGAAACAACGGCTTCGGAAGAACAACTTCCGGAAGTCGAAAATGCCAAAAAAAAATGGCAACAAGGGATGCTGGATGTGGTCAGAGATCATAACAATGTTTATCTGAAAGCGCTGGCCTTGCGATGGTGCGCTCCCAATGCTGATTATGAAAGATTGGCAGAAGAAGTAAATGGTATCTGTAGCTCGTTACATGAAGTAGCTCCTCAACATGAATGGACAAAACAGATTTGTGTTTTGTCGAATAGTCTGCCTCCTGCTGTGGGTATGGTTTTGCCGGAGTTATTATTGCCCATGAGTTATGGAGATACAGTTGTTTTATATTCTTTATATGGACAAAAGCTTACCCTTTTTGATTTGTGGGCTTCCTGGTGTGCACCGTGCAGGAAAGAAAACAGAGATATATTGGTCCCTTTGTGGGAAAGATTTCAGGATAAAGGTTTTACGATAGTAGGTTATGCCCTCGATTCCGGCGAAAAAGGTTGGTTGCAGGCCATTCAAAAAGATGGTGTCAACAGATGGAAACATGCGTCCCACCTTCAGGGAGATGATTCACCTGTTTTCGATACCTTAAAAATGACCACCATCCCTGCCAATTATCTGGTGGATAAAAAGGGTAAAATTGTCGCCAAAAACCTTCATGGGGAGGAGTTGGTTCGTTTTGTAGAAAATTATTTTAAGTAATATATTTTGCTCCACAATCTGAAACTTATAAAATCTGATTTACTTCCAGTTTATAAAGAACAGGTACCACGGGGTTTACAGTAAACATTTGATACCTTACGGGACTACTGATACTTTTAGTTTTTACACTGCGGTGTCGTCAGAATTTAGTAGTAAAATTGAAGGTGAAGAAATCGGGTTAGACAGTTAGGTCAGACATAAAAGATTTGCTATTGAATTTCTATCTGATTATACCCAAAAGATTTATGATTTATATAATGTTTACGCTGCTCATAAAAATCCGTGGAATCTGTGTAATCAATATAATCTGTGATTCTGATAATGATGGGGGGTAATCAATCGACCGGCGAGCTGAGGAACGAAGACCGCTGAGCAATATTTGGAGACAAAAAACTATATTTTTATTTTACTTTTTCGATTAGTCCTTCGAACTGTTTTCGCTCAAGGGGGACTGACCGTTGCGAAGCAATTTTGAGCGCACCTACAAGGACTCAAAATAGGGAAGGAACCGCGAACCACGTCTCGCTGGTGAAAAATTATAAAAGTTACTGTAGATTACGCACAGGGTCTGGGTTTTGTGGTTGATTTTTTGAGATTTTATGGTTATCTTGGATAGGGGCGTTAGCCCTGCGTTCTCAGAATATGGTCCAATAATTTTGGTCATTTTCTCTGTTTTACCCCAACCCTGAACGGGAGCCAGAGAAAATAGATTCCAGTAATGAGATTTCAGTAGTTTTGGTGCACCCGAGGCCAGCTTCGTTCAGGGCTCCCTTGAGGGGCGGGGTAAAACCTGGACGAAGCTGGCCGGCAATCCATCGACCGGCGAGCTGAGGAACGAAGACCGCTGAGCGATATTTGGAGACAAAAACTATATTTTATATTTTACGATATGTCCTTCGAACTGTTTTCGCTCAAGGGTCGCCATTCAGGACGCACCTTGGTCGAAAACAAATTTACCCTCGCCTGCCGCTTCTACCCAAATCGACAAATCCAACATCCCGATAGCTTATCGGGACCAACAAATCCAACAACAAAAAAAAGTGGCCCCAACAGGAATCGAACCTGTATCAAAAGTTTAGGAAACTTCTATTCTATCCGTTGAACTATGGGACCTGGATATTGGGTGCAAAGATAGTTTTTTTCAAAAAAATCATAGGCAAAATATGGTACAAAGATAGTTTTTCAAATCTTATCCAAACAAGGCGTTGTTTTAAAAGCTTAGGATTTGCGAATGGCCGGATAAAAACTTTCAGCACCTTCACAAACAAAAGTTACTCCCAAAGCATCAGCTACAGTTACTGCAATGTCTGCAAAACAGGTCCTTGTGCCGAAATCCATTCCCGGTTTGATGGTTTGCCCGTAACAAAGTACAGGGATATATTCTCTCGTATGATCTGTTCCCGTCCAGGTAGGGTCATTGCCATGGTCTGCCGTGATGATGAGCACATCATCTTCCCTAAAGGAAGATAAAATGTTTGGCAACGCCACATCAAAATCTTCGAGGCATCGGGCGTAACCATCCACATCTCTCCGGTGGCCGTACATCATATCAAAATCCACAAGGTTAGTAAATATCAGACTGCCTTCACCGCTTTTGATCAGGTCAAGGGTCCTGTCGATTCCTTCGCCATTGTTTTTGGTCTTGAAGGATCGGCTGATGCCTTTGCCGGCAAAAATATCATAAATTTTACCTACGCCCAAAACTTCGCCATGTTGATCTTGAATGGCTGTCAATACATTGTCCGGAGGTTGTAGTGCAAAATCCTTTCGATTGGAAGTTCGGGTATAATTTCCGGAGGTTCCTGTAAAAGGTCGTGCGATGACCCTTCCCACTGCCATATCACCGGTCAGCATTTCGCGGGCAATCCGGTTGATTTCGTATTGTTTTTCGATATCCATAACGTCTTCATGAATGGCTATCTGAAAAACGCTGTCAGCAGACGTGTATACTATAGGGAATCCGGTTTTTACATGTTCGTCACCCAAAGTCTGAATGATTTCTGTTCCTGAAGCCGCATAGTTGCCCAGGGTTTTGGTGCCAATTTTTTGTTCGAAAGCCGAAATAAATGATTGAGGAAATCCTTCATGATAAGTAGGGAAGGGGCGTTCCAAAACCGAACCTGCGATCTCCCAATGTCCGGTCGTGGTGTCTTTGCCAGCAGATTTTTCGGCAGCACGGCCAAAACTTGCGGTTGGGTGGGATTCCAGAGGTCCAAGAGAACTGTTATTTATATTAGCAAGCCCGAGTTTTCTAAGATGAGGAATGTGTAATTCCGGTTTTTTTTGAAATATATGACCTAAAGTGTGGCTGCCCTCATCACCATACATATGTGCATCGGGCAGGTAACCGATGCCTACACTATCCAATACAATCAGGATGACTCTTTTAACCATGAGATTCAGGATTCAAGAGATTTTTTAAACTTTTCTACATCATGTTCGATATCCCGGAGCCTGGTTTTACAAAATGTCGTCAATTCTTTGGCACGGGCCAATTGTTCGGCAAGTTGATCCAATCCGGTTTTGCCGCTTTGCAGACTTTCCAGGATGTGGTTCAGTTCCTGCAGAGCGGTGTCATAGGTCAGTTCGTAACTTTTGTTTTTTGCCATCTTCTGTTTTTTTGATATCTACTTTTCCATCAGAAAAAGTCAGGGTATATATTTGTCCTTCTTTAATGTTTTTGGCAGAGGTCACCGGTTGTACTCCCGAGGTCACCATCACATATCCTTTGGTGAGAATGTGTTTGGGGTCAGAAAGGGTGAGTTGTTTTTCGGCGAAAGCCAGATCATCTTTTTGTTTTTGAATTTTTTGTTCCACCATCCAAACCAATCTTTCTGTGATGTGGCTTAAGCTGAGCCTTTCCCGGTGGATGATTTCTCCGGGTAAAACGGAGATATTGGTGACATATTGTTTTAGCAACAATTGGTGGCTTTTGATGATATTTTGTGAATATTGCCAGATATATCCGCTTTTTTCGAGAACGGCTCCTTCAAAATCAACATTGTGTTCAATGAGATATGCCGCCACCGCTGTAGGTGTTTTGGCATGATAATACGATACAATATCCGTCACAGAAAGATCAATTTCGTGGCCGATGCCTGAAATGACAGGTAGGGGAGACCTCGCTATGGTAGAGGCAATATTGTAATTGTCAAAAGCTGCCAGGTCGAGTTTGGAGCCGCCGCCACGGATAATTACTATGACATCAAATTTTTCTTTTTGTAAAAAAATATTTTCAAGGGCTGCTACCACTTCCCGTTCTGTATTGCTTCCCTGAAGTGCTGCCGGAAACAAGGTGTGACGGAAGTCATAACCATAACTGTTTTGGGCCAATTGTTGGACAAAATCTATATAACCCGCTGCATTTTCAGAGGAGATTACGGCTACTTTCTGCACGACAGAAGGAAAAAACGTTTCTTTGTTTTTGTCCGTTTTGCCTTCTTCTTTCAGTTTCTGAATAATTTTTTGACGCAACATTTCCAATTGACCAACTGTAAAAGTCGGATCAATATCTTCTACATTGAGCTTCAGACCATACCGTTCGTGATATTCTATGTTCACTTTGATTTTGACGGCGGTACCGTCTTTGAGCAAAGCGTTAAAGAGATCACCCAACTTTTTTTTGAGAAACAATACGGATTTGAACCAGATATAACCTGATGACTGAGCGATAATTTCGTCAGTATCTTCTTTTTTCTGAACAAATTCCAGATAATAATTTCCCCTGGATTCTTTGACTTGTGATAATTCACATTCAATCCAGACGGGCTCCTGAAAATTTAATGCAATGACCCTTTTGATGTATTCATTGAGTTCGAAAAGGGTGTAAGATACCATGGTGAAGGGCTTTACAAAGCCTTTTTCACCAAATCAGCTGCTTCCTGAAGCAAGATGGCTGAATGAACTTCCAGACCACTTTCATCGATGAGCTTTTTGGCCAGATCGGCATTGGTACCTTGTAACCTGACGATGATCGGAACACCGATATTACCCATGTTTCTGTAGGCGTCAACTACACCTTGTGCAACACGGTCGCATCGAACGATACCACCAAAAATATTGATCAATATGGCTTTGACATTCGGATCTTTTAAGATGATGCGGAAAGCCTGTTCTACGCGGGCAGCATCTGCTGTTCCTCCCACATCCAAAAAGTTTGCCGGGGAGCCACCTGAAAGTTTGATGATATCCATGGTAGCCATAGCAAGTCCGGCACCATTTACCATACAACCTACATTACCATCAAGATTGACGTAATTCAGGCCAAAAGATTTAGCTTCGACTTCGGTTGGATCTTCTTCGTCGGTGTCGCGCATAGCAGCGAGGTCAGGATGTCTGAACAATCCGTTTTCGTCAAGGGTCACTTTGCAGTCTACCGCGACAATTCGGTCGTCTCCTGTTTTCAGGCAAGGGTTGATTTCAAAAAGGGTAGCATCAGAACCCACAAAAGCGCTGTATAAATTGCCGATAAACTTAATAAAATCTTTATATGCATTGCCTGACAAACCGAGGTTGAAGGCGATTTTTCTCTTTTGAAAATCCTGAAGCCCAATGTGCGGGTCAATCCACTCTTTGTGAACAAGATGTGGTGTTTCTTCAGCGACTTTTTCGATATCCATTCCCCCTTCGGTAGAATAAATGATGACATTTCTTTTTTGTTCTCTGTCCATAAGAACAGATACATAATATTCTTTACATGCGTCAAAATCCGGCGCATAAGAATCTTCAGTAACCAGGATTTTTCTGACTAATTTTCCGGGACCTTCCATTCCTCCCGGAGTTTGCGGAGTACGCAACATCATTCCTAAAATATTTCCGGCGATTTCTTTTACTTCGGTCAGGTTTTTGGCCAGTTTTACGCCACCCCCTTTACCGCGACCACCAGCATGGATCTGAGCTTTGATGACACAAAAATCAGTTTTAGTGTCTTCCTGCATTTTGTGGTAAGCCTGGATGGCTTCTTCAACAGTTTGAGCAACGATGCCTCTCTGTGTTGCAACGCCATAAGAGTTCAATAATTGTTTTCCCTGGTACTCGTGTAAGTTCATGCTTTTTGTTTTTGTATCTTTGAATGATGTGCTGATGTGTTTCAGGCTGCAAAATTAACCCTTGAAACGGTAAAATTCAAAATAACCGTCAAAAAAGATTTATAATTTAAAACATCATGATGAATAAACCGATGAATACGGTTGTTCCGGGCGATTTTTTTTGCAGTTATCCGGCTGCTCAAAAGAAGTGGTGATGAAGATCATGTTTAGAAAGGAGTTAATGATGGATTGGGATGCCGGGGTTTTTGTACTTTTGATGTGTTAAATCATTTATATTATGTATCGTATTTTTTTTATGTTGATGGTTTTGTTTTTATTTTCTGAAAGCAAAGCCCAGAATCCTTTTGAAGAACATTATTGCAGTAAAGCCAATCTGAAATCTTCATCGTTTAATCCGATGATGCGTTCCTATGCGCGGACAGCGGATTATGATCTCAAATATTATCGGTTTGAATGGAATATCGATCCGGCCCAATATTATATCTCCGGAGTGGTAACGCCTTATTTTGAAGTCCGGGAATCTGGGTTTTCTGAAATTTATTTTGATTTGTCAAAAGCAATGACTATTGACAGTATCCTATGGCATGGGCAAAAACTGGGCTTTGACCAGCCGGCTGAATATGGATTGGAAATCCGGTTTCCCGCCGATATTGACCAAAATTCGTTAGACAGTCTGTCCATCTTTTATAAAGGAGTACCGCCATCGAGTGGATTTGGATCGTTTATTCAGACAGAACACAGCGGAACGCCGGTATTATGGACGCTATCCGAACCCTTCGGAGCGCAGGATTGGTGGCCTTGTAAAAACGGTTTGGATGACAAGATTGACAGTATTGATGTTATTGTCACCACGCCGGAAATCTACAGAGCAGCGAGCAATGGGGTTTTGATAAGTGAATCCCAGGCTGTCAATGGCAAAAAGACCTACCATTGGAAACACAGACACGCCATCACCCCTTATTTGGTGGCTATTGCCGTAACCAATTACGAAGTTTATGAAGATATAGTAACCTTTGCTGATGGATATGAAATGCCTATGGTAAATTATGTGTATCCCGAAAGTTTGACACAAGCTAAAGTGGGAACAGCCGACAATGTCAGGGTTTTAACTTTTTTTGACTCTCTTTTTGTGGAATATCCTTTTAAAAATGAAAAATACGGTCATGCCCAATTCAGTTGGGGTGGTGGAATGGAACATCAGACCATGAGTTTTGTCATCAACTACGGTTGGGGATTGCTGGCACACGAACTGGCACATCAATGGTTTGGAGACTACGTGACCTGTGGTTCGTGGGAAGACATCTGGCTGAATGAAGGTTTTGCCACCTACCTCGAAGGTTTGAGCAGAGAACGTTTTCCGCAGTCTAATAATGACTGGTACAATTGGAAGCTAAGTAAAATTAATTCCGTAACGTCCAATACCGGAGGTTCTGTCAAAGTGGATAATCCCACTTCCGTCAACCGTATTTTTAGTGGAAGATTATCTTATAATAAAGGTTCCTATTTGTTGCACATGCTCCGTTGGAAGCTTGGTGATGCTACTTTTTTTGAAGGATTGAGAAGGTATCTCAGGGACAGAAAATACGATTATGCGACTACCGATCAATTGCGTGGACACCTCGAACATATATCAGGTTTTGATCTGACTTCTTTTTTTGAACAATGGTATGAAGGGCAGGGTTATCCGACCTATAATATTACGTGGGCAGGAACATCTGAGACATTAAAACTGATGATCGAACAGGTGCCGTCCCATCCGTCTGTCAGTTATTACGATATACCGATTCCTTTACGACTGAATGGTGGCGGCCAAACACAAAACATCAGTATTGAAATTACAGGAAGAACCACTTATGTGGAAGTGCCTGCGGATTTTGAGGTTGAAAATGTACTTTTTGACCCTGAATTGTGGCTTTTGGCCAAAAGTAATGTGGAATACGATGAAAGTTTACTGACGAGTGTAGCTGGAACCAATGAACAAAAGATTCGTATTTACCCCAATCCGGTGGGAGAACAACTATTTATAAAAGGGTTGACCGACCAGGAAATTCAATACAAAATTTATCTTCCGGGAGGTCAGGAGATTATTTCCGGCATTTGTGACCAAAACAGACAGGTGATAGATACGCATGTTTTGGTCAAAGGTTTGTACTTTATAGAATGTGCCGGACCAGAAAAAACAGATATCTTTCGATTTGTCAAAGGTGAATAAGAATTGTAATAAAATTTGGTTATTCAGGGTGAAAAATGAGCGTCTTTATGGCGCTCATTTTTTTTATATGAGTTTGAATGAACACATTGGATAGTCAAAACTTAAGAGCATAACTATATAATTACTGACATAATGGCTGGTATATTTAATATCAAAATGCCATAATGACATGAAATTTTCAAAAAACAAGACAAATTTACATTATTTTGGCATTGGTATTTATTTTGTACAATACTATTTGTAATTTAAATCAATAACCATTAAAATTTTACAAAATGTACACAGTAACGTATAAAAGACCAATGCAAAAAATAGGATGTAACAAACAAAATCCTGAAAACAGGATGAACAGGCAAAATTTGAATATGATGCCTCTTTCAAACATTGAGGTATTGGAATCAGGATGGAAAATTTATCTGAGTGTTCCGGGATATACGAAAGATGAAGTTTCTATATCGCTGCAAAAAGAGATATTGACCATCAAAGGAGAAAAACAGGTTTTGGACCAATCTTTTGTTAAAAACGAATGGAATTTTGGACCGTTTGAAAGATCTTTCAGATTGCCGGCAGAAGTGAATACAGAAGCTATCGACGCCGAAATGTTTAATGGAGTACTTGCTGTTTTTATTCCCAAAAAGGAAAAGTTTGTTTCAAAAATAGAAATTAAATAATCATTTATTATTCACATAAAAAACAAAAAATTATGAACAAGTTAAGAATGCATTCAGATTTTCCGGTAAAAACGTTTTCAAATGTTTTGGACGAAATTTTCAACCGGAGTTTAGGTGACTTCGTAGGTTTTGATAATACCCATACGGTACCTGCGGTCAATATCCGCGAGACAGACGAACAATATATGCTGGAAATGGCGGCCCCGGGCTTTGACAAATCCGATTTTAATGTTCAGCTGGAAAACAATCAGTTGGTCATATCAGCTGAAAAAAAGACCGAAGGCGAAAAAACCGAAGGTAAATATGCCAGAAAGGAATTTCATTTTGAGAAGTTTTCAAGAAGTTTTACCCTTCCGGAAACAGCAGACTTCAACAAAATTGATGCACAATACGATAAAGGTGTTTTGCACCTGCACATAGCAAAAAAAGAAGAAGCAAAATTGCAGCCTGCCAAAACAATCGAAATTAAATGATAAGGTAGTACGAGTTTTTAGATTTTGGTTTTAGGGAGGTCCCCTTGTCTGGAAATCAGGCGAGGGGATTTTTGTTTTTCAGGTTTTGTTTTTAACAATCCATTTACAGCAATTTTATTGCATTTATATTACCTTTGCGTCATGTTTCCAAAGTATCATGTCATTGTAGTAGGTGCCGGTCATGCCGGTTGTGAAGCTGCCGTTGCTGCAGCCAATATGGGGTCCAAAGTTTTGTTGGTCACCATGAATATGAATACCATTGCCCAGATGTCGTGCAATCCTGCCATGGGTGGCGTTGCCAAAGGTCAGATCGTCCGGGAAGTAGACGCTTTAGGTGGATATTCCGGTATTGTTTCTGATGAATCGATGGTTCAGTTTCGGATGCTCAATCTGTCCAAAGGACCTGCCATGTGGAGCCCGCGTACCCAAAATGACCGAATGTTGTTTGCCTCGATGTGGCGGCAAAAACTTGAGGAACATCCCAATATTGATTTCTGGCAGGAATCCGTGCCGGGGCTCATCGTCAAAAATGGGGTTTGTAAAGGGATTTTTACGTCACTCGGTCTGGAAATAGAATCCGATGCTGTGGTCCTGACCAACGGAACTTTCCTGAATGGAATCATCCACATTGGTGAAAAACAATTCGGCGGTGGAAGAGCCGGAGAAAAAGCAGCTACAGGAATAACGGAACAATTGCTTACCTTGGGTTTTGAGTCCGGCAGAATGAAAACAGGTACTCCACCGCGTATTGACGGTCGTTCTCTGGATTATTCCAAAATGGAGTTGCAGCCGGGAGATGAAAACATTCAAAGGTTTTCATATACACAGACCAAACTGCCTGAAAAACAACTTCCTTGTCATATTACCTACACCAGTGACAAAGTCCATGAAACCCTGAAAGAAGGTTTTGAAAAATCACCCATGTTTAACGGCAGAATCCAGGGTCTCGGTCCGAGGTACTGTCCGTCGATCGAAGATAAAATCAATCGTTTTGCCGACAAGGAAAGACATCAGCTATTTGTTGAGCCTGAAGGTTGGAATACCTGCGAAATTTATGTCAACGGATTTTCTTCGTCTTTGCCGGAAGATGTTCAATACAAAGCCCTGAGACAAGTGCCGGGTTTTGAAAACATGAAAATGTTCCGTCCGGGATACGCCATTGAATACGATTATTTTCCACCGGTCCAACTCAATATGAATCTGGAGACCAAACAGGTAAAAAATTTGTTTTTTGCAGGTCAGATCAACGGAACCACGGGATATGAAGAGGCAGCATGCCAGGGATTAATGGCAGGTATCAACGCCCATCTGGCCATTTCTGACAAAGAACCTTTTATTCTGAAAAGATCAGAAGCTTATATCGGTGTTCTCATCGATGATTTGGTCAACAAGGGCACCAACGAGCCTTACCGGATGTTTACATCCAGGGCAGAATACCGGATATTGCTTAGACAGGACAATGCGGATCTGCGGTTGACACCTTTGGTACACGAATTGGGAATGAAAGGATTGGAAGAGAGAATGTCTTTGGTAGAAAAGAAAAAAGAAGATATCGTTCAGGCAGAAAAAATATTTGATTCCTACAGCGTGGATCCGGAATTGATCAATGGTTTTTTGGAGTCCAAAGATTCTTCCCCTTTGAAACAAAGGGTCAAACTACGTTCTGTCATAACCCGACCGAATGTCACTTTGGACGAAATAAGGCAAACCATCGGAGAACTGGATGTTCTTTTTGACACCCTCGAACAGGAGTCTGTCATGAGTGCGGAAATCGCCATCAAGTATGACGGTTATATCCGCAAAGAACAGGAAATGGTCGACAAAATGGAAAGACTGGAGGCTGTACGCCTTTTTGATGACCTCAATTATGCCAACATGACGTCTCTTTCGATTGAGGCCAGAGAAAAATTAAATAAAGTCCGACCCAGAACGATAGGGCAGGCAAGCAGAATCAGCGGGGTTTCACCGTCAGATATTTCTATCCTTTTGGTACATTTGGGAAGGTAAAACGTAACAAATCTTATAACATTAGGGTTGTATTACCGACCATTACATAAATAACAAACATGAATCGAGTTTTTATCATCATCATAAACGTTCTGTTTTTATTGAATCCGGATTTTATTTGGGGACAACAAACCGGAAAAGTGGCTGAAAGTTCAAGAACCTCATCCAAAAAAGAAGTTCTCAAAGCACTGAATGCCTATGTCGAATATGTCAATGAAGTCAATAACTATCTGCCGATCATCAACAGTCTGATGGTGGATTATAATATGAAACTGAATACTTTTGTGGATTTGCCTTCACACCAGCCTTCACAGTTTACCAACGCATTATTTCCGGACAATCTTTTTGATGATGTAATCTTCCAGCATTCGCCCAATGCTTTGTTTCAAAAAGCCATTCAACTTTCATCCGTATTGCCACAGGCTGACAAAACCAAGTTGGTTGGTATGGCGACTCAGTTTAAAGATAATACCAGTTATATCAATACCTCCAGGTTTGAAGTAGAACAAATGCTTGTCAAACTCGACCTGACAAAAATGGAAAATATTACCAAGGTCTATGATAAAATGGAAACGGTAGCCAAAGCGTTTAAAGACTCCAAAAAGTTTCAGTATGAATTGGAATATCAAATCAAAACGACGTACAAAAACTTTTTGGGCGGTGCGCCGGGTAATACCGAAAACATATACAAAGCGCTTGATGAGGTATACCATTTGGCCCGACTTGAAATAGAAGCTGTGTATGAAAATAATAATGAAGAATTACCGGGAATCATGTCATCCTTTCAGCAAACCATCAATCAACTGAAAGCAGTCGATTTGAAAGAATACAACGGAACTTTCTGGATGAATCCGTTTACCCAATCCAAACTGACTTCGATTGTTCAGAAAGCAGAAGGATTACAAACAGAAGCAAACAGATTCAGTTCTTTTGAAAATATTCCCGAAAAATTTAATTTGTACGGACGCAATTATTACTTCTACAATCATGCGTTTTTGGTAAAACTTAACCGTTTTGGTATGGGTGTTGCCGCTGAAATCAATGAAATTTTTGTTAATAACAAAGTCGACAAACTGATGTATTTTGAATTGCCTTATGATTATAAGGTCATTTACCCAAGAAAGATCAGAGAAGAAGTTTTCCTTCCGGCAACTGCAACGTTTATCAAAACCGTTCCGCAAAAAGTGCAGGACAGAGAAGTTGTCAAAGCAGACCGTGTAATAGAAGTCGACCGGGTCGAAATCGAATTTGAAGTCTACGATCACAAAATTATCGATAACGATATCGTCTCTATCTTATTTAACGGAGACTGGATTTTGGAAAAATTCAAAATCAATGAGAAAAAACACAAGTTTAAGATAAAACTTAATGAAAGCGGGGTCAATTATCTTTTGTTACACGCTGTTGATGAGGGTAGAAGACCACCTGCAACAATTGCCATCAACTATTATGCAAACAATGTTAAAAATCAGATTATCCTGAATTCCACCATCACAAAAAGTGAGTTGATCGAGATTGTGCTTAAGAAGTGATAAAATTGTTTTTTTTATAATTACAGGTATACATTTTACTACCAAAAAATATTATTGTAACTTTACCTAATGAACGGGTATTATTACAATTTTTTGAGTATTTGAAATTATAAAACAGAATGAGAAACTGTATCTTTTTACTTTTTATATTTGTATTGACATCAACTGCATTAAAAAGTCAAAAATTTGAATGGGTGAAATCCTTTGGCGGAAAAGATTTTGAGGCAGGTTCATCTATGGAAATAGATAATGGTGGTAATATTTATATTTCAGGGACATTTGAAGGCACAGTTGATTTTGATCCGGGAGTGGATACGACCTATTTGACATCTGCAGGTGAGTTTGATTTTTTTGTTCAAAAATTAGATTCAGAAGGTAATCTGATATGGGTAAAATCTTTTGGAGGTCTTTTTTATGATGAAAGTGCTGATATTAAATTAGACAATTTAGGAAATATGTATATTCTGGGTTCTTTTTCTGGCACAGTTGATTTTGACCCGGGTTCTGATGTTCATGTTCTTTCAGGATTATTTATTTTAGATCTTTTTTTACTGAAATTGGACTCGGACGGTAATTTGGTTTGGGTGAAAACATTTGACGGAACAGGTCCGGTTGATGGTGCTGAACTTACTTTTGATGCATTTGGAAATATACATATAATTGGTTCATTTTACGGTGCAGTAGAATTTTACAACGGAGCGGATACTACCCGTATCACTTCTGTTGATAATTTAGACGTATTTATTTTAAAACTTGATTTCAATGGTGAGTTTTTATGGGTAAAATCAATTGGTGGAAAATTAGATGAGTTTGGTGGAAGTATAAATATTGATTTTTCGGGAAATGTTATTACCTCAATGATCTTTTCGGATACGATTAATTATTGGACCGGATCTGAAAATATAATTTTTATACCAAAAAGTGATAGGGATTTTTTAGTTCAGAAATTTGATAAAGATGGTAATTTTATTTGGGTGCATACATTTGGCGGGACAGGCGTGGATATATGTAGGTCAATTGTATTAGATAAATCAGATAATTTGTTAATCACCGGGTATTATGCGGACATGGTGGATTTTGATCCGGGGCCTCAAAACTTTTTTCTCACTTCAAAAGGAGAAATTGATGTTTTTTTATGTAAACTGGATGGTGAGGGCAATTTTATTTGGGCAAAATCATTTGGTGGTGTTGGATATGATGCTGGTCAGTTTATTAAAATAGATATATCCGGAGATATTGTTTTTTCAGGCATGTTTCAGGATACAGTAGTATTTAATAATGAAATCAACTCAGTAACATTGGTGACTAACGGGTACTCTGACGTTTTTATAATGCAATTGGATAGTTTGGCTAATTATAAATGGATAAAGTCTTTTGGAGGAATGTACTATGACGAAGTTCATGGTATGCAATTGGATTTGGAAGGTAATATTTACAATTTGGGAGTATTTGCCGCAACTGTTGATTTTGATCCGGGACCGGGTACTGAGATTCTCAGTTCGCCGGATTATTTTCAAATATATGTACATAAAATGTCACCATGCAAAGTACCTGTTCTCACAGATGAGATTACATCATGTGAACCTTACACCTGGATAAATGGAGTAACTTACAATACGTCAAATACAACTGCCGTACACTTTATTCAAAATGTTTTCGGCTGTGATACAATGATTAAACTTAATCTGACGATTCATCAACCAAGTATTGGCACTGATGAGATCATTGCATGTGAAGAATACACATGGATAAATGGTGTAACCTACACAACATCTGACGATACAACGACACATGTTATACAAAACGTTTTTGGCTGTGATTCTATCGTAAAACTAAATCTGACGATTCACCAACCAAGTTTTGGAACTGATAATATTACGGCATGTGAAGAATACACATGGATAAATGGTGTGACCTACACAACATCTGACGATACAACGACACATGTTATACAAAACGTTTTTGGCTGTGATTCTATCGTAAAACTTAATCTGACGATTCATCAACCAAGTTTTGGCACTGATGAAATTACCGCTTGTGAAGAATATAAATGGATAAATGGTATAACTTACACTTCTTCAAATAATACGGCCACTACAATAATATTGAACGAAGCTGGTTGTGATTCAATTGTCAGTCTTAATTTGAAAATTGAAAATGTCTCTGATAACAGAATATTTTACAATGGTGAAACCATAAATGCATTAAATGAAAATGCATCGTTTAGATGGCTCGATTGTGACAGAAACTTTGAACCGATACCAGGTCAAAGTAATCAGTCCTTTTTGCCTTTGGAGAGTGGAAATTATGCTGTAGAAATAACTGAAAACGAATGTATTGACACCTCATCCTGTCTTTTGGTGATACTTGTCGGGGTTAATGACATAAATCCTAATCTCCATGTTAATGCTTATCCTAACCCAAATTTTGGAGATTTTGTCTTACATTTTAACCAGGTAGAAAGTAATGTAGAGATTTCTATTTATGATGTTACAGGGAAAATTATATCCGGACTTTATTATGAAAAATGTTTTAAACAGGATGTTTTGTTGCCATATCCTGCGGGTATATATTTTCTGAAAATTCAATCAAAGGATCAAAATGCTGTTTTAAAGATTATTAAACTTTGATAACCTTAAAAATGTAACCATTTCCCTTATTCCTTTTTCCTCCTTACCGTGAAGACTCTGCTGATGTTGAAGCCGAAATGGATGTCACCATTAGTCCAGCTGCCGGTATTTTCTGTAAAAAAGGCTTTTTCGATCATGGCCGTACTGTTGGTCACATGCAACTGGAAAACGTGTCCTCCGGTTTCTATGTCAAAACCTACAGACAATCCATTGGTATATCGTTCTAATATCTGATCAGGCAATACATAGGTGTATTCACCGTTTAAAGCAACTCTTTTGGTAAGTTTGATTCTGCCTCCGATGCCTATACCGTAAACGTCGTTTTTTTCTGCAGAGGTGGCCACGAGATTTCGGTGTACCACAGTAGGACTCAGTTGTAAAGAAAACCGATCACTGAATTTTCTTCCCACAATCATCTGGAAAGTATAATATAACCGGGAACTGAAAAAGTTTTCTCTCTTCTCCTGCCATTTTAAGGTCTGCACTGCAGTCGTCGCCAGAAAGGCTAAAGTTACCGGCATGTTTCTTTTTCCGGTACTTTGTCTTAATAATTTGTATTTGATATATCCGTCATACGCTTTTTCGAGGCTGCTTCTTCCGACGCCGACAGTAAGTCTGTCTGTAATGCCGTAGTCAAAACCAAAACGAATCTGTGCACCATCCAGTCCAAATAATTCATAAAATCCACCACTCAAAAAACCAAACCTGTGAGAAATTTTGAAATCCAAAACGCCGGAAGCTGTGCTTTCTAATGAATGTAAATTGACAACCCTGTTGGTTTTGAAACTTGCATCCACATATTCTGTCGTCTCTTCTTCAGGTCCCAATAAGGAAAGCAGATCCTCTTCCTGTGCGTTTGTGATCAAAGGGAAAGCCAACATTAAAACAAAAAATATTCTAGAAAATACCATGGTGAAAAATTTTACAGAACAAAAGTAAGATACTTTTTGAAAATTTTTCTGAAATCGTATGATTTTACACCGAATCAGGAATAAGACAACCCGAATCTTCCTTTGGATTTTATAAACGTTCCTACGACAACCAACCCGTTATTTCTTCCGAAAGGGGTTCTGTTCCCGGGGAAAGGCATTGTTCGAGATTTCCTTTTTCATCGACCAGAAATTTCTGAAAATTCCAGGTTACTTCAAAGTCGCCGATCCCGTTTTTGCCCTTTGAGCACAACCAATCATACAAAGGGTGGGGTTGGCCTTTGATTTTCATTTTTTCCGTAAGGGGAAAAGTAACCCCGTAATTTTTTTCACAAAATAACTGAATCTCATTTTCGTTTCCGGGTTCCTGACCACCAAAATCGTTACATGGACAACCCAAAACAATCAGTTTGTTTTTGTTTTGGTCATATAATTCCTGTAGACCGGCATATTGTCGGGTGTAGCCACATTCTGAAGCAACATTGACAATCAATACTTTTTTTCCTAAAAAATAGTCCTGGGGGATTTTTTTGCCGTTAAGGTCATGTAAGGTAATATCCTGTAAACGCATGGTATGATGATTTAAAACTCGAAACAACCGGGGTCGGGATTTGTTGTTTTCCGGTCTTTACCGTCTATGTCTTTGGTTATAAAAATCGGTCGCGCTTTGCCCAAAGCTATAGACATGGTGTCCAGCCTGTAATCCTGTTTGGTTTGATTCAAAAACAAACGTTCGCCCAATTTGAGGTTGTGACAATCTGTACAGTGATCAAAAAAGTCTGTATGGTCGCCACTTCGCAGCAGTTGATTGACCCTAACGATACAATTTTCAAATTTGTAAAACAAATCTGACCTGTCTCCGACATAATCAATCGATACTTCATCCTCATTACTGCCTGCAAAAATACAATTGACAAACAAAGCGTCCAATGGATTGACAAAGGCCTGCTCACAAGGAAACTCATAACAGGTATAATTGGTCATGGACACTGCTTCTGATCTGCCTCCGTAACTGGCCACCGTACAGTATTGAAACTGATAGCTTCCACCGTGTCTCAGGAGGACAGCCGGACCGTCATTGTTGTAAATCAGACAATTATCGGCTTTGATAAATCCGTGCCTTCCTATGATGCCTGCATTGCCGGTATTGTAAAAACGACAGGAATTGAGATCAACCCTTGCCAGTGAATCTACCTGAATGCCGATGATGGAATTTTTGATCGTGGTGTGTTCTATCATATTGCCTCTGCTGCCGGGAGCAAACAAAACGCCAACCCATTGACTTTTAACATCCGCATAAGCAGGCTCAAGACGGTCACCCTGGATGATGACCGGTTGTTCGACCGTTCCTTTGGAAACAATTCTGCCGTTTTGCAGACAAACGATAAGTCCGTCATTATATAATGTGGATTCATCCCTTACGATTCCACCATGCACATACACCCGGGTGCCTGCCGGAAGATTGAGCTGGCAGCTGTCGATGTATAAGATGCCGTAGACAACATAAGGTTTCGGATCGTCCCAGGCTACCTGTCCAAACTGGCAGCTCAGCAAAGAAACCGCACCTTTATTGGTTCCGGTTATATAATTTGCATTTTGCCCGAAGGCTTCGAGGTATAGATTTTTGGTATTTCCGTTTACTTCCACCAATATTTTTCCTTCAATGATAAAAGGACTGGCAATCAGCGGATCGTCCGGATTGATGGTGACTTCCACAAATACGTATATACTGTCGTTGGCATTGATTTCGATATCGTTGGCTATTGGTCCTTTGACACCCTCGACATTATATCGGAAAAACCGTTGACTTTCGGCATCCATGGTGAGATTGACCCTTACAGGCAGATCTACCGGATTGTATATTTTGATGATTCGGGTAGCGGAACCGACTTTTGTAAATACGGTGTCAAAACGCAGGGTATCAACACTAAATCTGAGGTTCACGTCATTGCCTTCGTAATAATCATCTCTGCGACATGAAAACAACAGCAGCATCAAACCTGCAATCAGTACAATATAAAAAAGTTGGGTTTTTGACATCATTTTTTATCTTCTTCGTCCTCCGTATTTTGAACGTTTGTAGTCGAAACGAAATCCCGCTCTGACCTGAAATTGTAATTGGGTAAAACCGGATTCCACGGTTAAGGATTCCCGACCAACATTTATATCATAATTTCCTGTTGAAAAAAAGTTGTAGGAAACCATCGGGGTCAGGGTAATCAATTCGCTGACGCCAAGATCCAGTCCAAGTCCTAAACCAATATGAAACAGCAGGTTTTCTGAGGTTGATTCTTCAGTAAACAGGGAAGGTTGGCTAACAATCGTCTGATTAAAAGAAAGCCCGGGTGTCACATGAAAAAAGAAACCTTTGTTGATTGATGGTCCTTGTTTTGAAAACGTGGGACAATTACAATCTTCGTTCAGGTCGAGCGCATATATCTGTGTATGAAAATTAAATATAAATCTTTGCATACTGACATTTACATCATCTGTCATATCCGTGTTTCCATAGGCGAAAGCCAGTTCAGGCATAAATTCAATCCGCTTTTTTTTCAGGGCAAACCAATAATCCACACCCAATTCGTAGGAAGGGGAAAACAAATTTTTCGATCCTCCGTAAAGGTCGTGCAAAACATTATTGAGTTGGCCGTGATTTTCAAAATTGCTTTTTACCCTGACGCCGTATTGTGCAACAGCTGTCGAAGTGTAAAAACAAAAAAGGATCACAAAATATCGGAAAAGTTTCATGTAAAAGGCAGAGATTGATGAAAAATAGAAAATATCCACATCAAACGTTTTAAAAGGTAATCTTGTTGTCGAATGCGGATATTTTGAAATAAAATCTCTTTATAATCTGTACATGTCTAGTGCATTTTCAATGATCTCCAGCGCTTCATGGATTTGTTCTTCCGTAATGATCAAAGGTGGTGCCAAACGAATTTTATTGCCATGTGTCGGTTTTGCCAACAGTCCAAGGTCTCTGAACGTCAGACAGATTTTCCATCCGAGATCTGAAGATTCAGGAGTGTCGATTTCTATGGCGTTGAGGAGTCCTTTGCCCCGAACTTCTCTGATGATAGGATTTCGGGAAGCGATTTCGCGGAGGCCGGCTCTGAAGATATTGCCCATGTTAAAGGCGTTTTCCACCATTTTTTCTTCCATCAATACCCTGACAGAAGCCATCGTCACGGCACATGCTAACGGATTACCTCCAAAGGTAGATCCATGTTCTCCGGGTTTGATCGTCAACATTACTTCGTCATTGGCAAGAACGGCAGAAACCGGCATGGTACCACCTGACAATGCTTTGCCCAATATAAGAACATCCGGTTTGGATGGGTTTTGTTTGCTGCAAGTACCACCGTTGCATTGACAATTGGTGCAGGTTGCCAGTAAGGAGCCTGTTCTGCCCATTCCGGTCTGAATTTCGTCAGCGACAAACAAAACATTATATTTTGTACAAAGATTTTTTACCGCAGTCAGGTAGTGATCATCAGGAACAATGACACCGGCTTCTCCCTGGATGGGCTCTACGATAAAAGCAGCAATATTAGGGTTGGAAGATAGTTTTTGTTCGAGGGCATCTACATCATTATAAGTTACTTTATCGATACCCGGCATCAGAGGGCCAAAACCTTTGGTACTGTCCGGATCGTTGGAAGCAGAAATGACGGAGATCGTTCTTCCGTGAAAATTATGGCTTGCAAACAACAATATTGCGTGGTTTTCAGGAATTCCTTTCACCTGGTAAGCCCATTTTCTAACCAGTTTCATGGCTGTTTCTACGGCTTCGGCGCCACTGTTCATCATCAGTACTTTGTCAAATCCGAAGGTTTTGGACAGATATTCTTCGCAGGATCCCAAAAGATTGTTGTAAAAAGCCCGCGAGGTCAGGGTCAGTTTGGAAGCCTGATCTGTCATCGCTTTGATGATTTTTGGATGGCAATGCCCCTGGTTGACCGCTGAATAAGAGGAAAGGAAGTCAAAATATCTTTTTCCATCCACATCATACAAAAAGACACCTTCGCCACGTGACAATACGACTGGAAGCGGGTGATAATTGTGTGCGCCGTACGTAGATTCTTTTTCTATCAATCCGATACTGAGTGCCGATAAAGCGGTGTCTGTGGTTGTATGTGCCATATTTTTTATTTTATCTGCAAATTTATGTAAAATAAATTAATTTGCATCATTTTGTAGTCATATTTATTTTATTTAAGTAAATTTGTGTCAAATTTAATTTATGGATACGTCTTTGGATCAATATGACACTGCGATTTTGGAATGTTTGGAACAGGATGGAAGGGTAGCCTTCAGCCATATAGCCGGAGAGTTGGGCATTTCGAACACCATGGTTCATCAACGAATCAACCGGCTGACCGAAAATGGGATTTTGGTTGCCGTCAGACCCGTTTTGGACGAAAAAAAACTCGGTTTTGACTGGGCATCTTTTACCGGGCTCACCCTTGAAAAAGATTATGATTCTGACAAGGTGATTGAAGCACTCAAAAATATTCCCGAAGTGACAGAATGTTATTATATCACGGGAGCGTTTACCTTATTTATCCGGATTACAGCCAAAAACCATGAACATATGCGCAAGGTATTGTATGAAAAAGTCGATCACATACCCGGCATAATCAAAACCGATTCATTTATGGAATTGGGATGTGCTTTTAAGCGGAATGTAAAACTGTAATGACCCGTTTTTATCCCTTTTTAAGGGTGGCAATTTTGGTGGAACAACCTTTGACTACATCACCTAAAGCTACATGAATGTCGGCATCAGGAGGTAGGTATATATCGACTCTGGAGCCGAACTTGATAAAACCCATTTCGTCGCCACCCTGATGATGGCTACCGGTTTTTGCATAACAAACAATTCGTCTGGCCAAAGCACCGGCCACCTGGCGCAGTAAAACAAGACCGCCGGAAGTTTCAATGACGACGGTTGTTCTTTCATTTTCAATGCTGGATTTTGGATTCCATGCGGCCAGATATTTTCCGGGGTGATATTTTTCATATACCACTTTACAACGATTCGGGTACCAGTTGATGTGTACATTCAACGGGGACATAAATACAGAAACCATTTTGCAATTGGTTTTGAGGTATTCGTTTTCAAAAACCTCTTCTATGACAACAATTTTTCCGTCGGCAGGGCAGATGATGGTATGTTCATCAGTTTGTGGAAAAGTTCGTTTTGGCTTTCTGAAAAAAGAAATTAGAAAAATGTATAAGGGAAGAGCCAATATTAAAAAGTAGATTGCTGCCTCCGGTGCCGCATATTTTACACCCAGGTACAAAGCACTTAAAAGAATAAACGATAAGGATAATGTCTGTAAACCCTCCTTGTGGATAGTCATCATGTGTGGTAAAAGTTGTTGGTTTTTAACTTGTTTTTACTTTGAGGCTGCAAGTTATAACATTTTTTTAAATATGAAACTACTTTTACTTTTCGTATAAAACGTGGTGGCAACGATGGTATATACGGTTTCAACTAACATATCGCGAGAGATAGTAGTCATTTATCACAAAACTCCTTGTATCGGCCCTTAAAAATTAACTATATTTTACCAAATTAAATTATGACATTATTGATTTGACCGTATTTTATTCTTTAGTGTGTAGATTATTGTCTTTCCGGCGACATTTTTTTAATAATAATAAAAAATAAAGCTTGTTTTTTTTTTTTTTTCAAATACAACAAATATATTTGCGTTATATAAAGAAAACAGAAAAAGAACGATGGACAGGTGCTTTTTAATTCATGGAAACAAATCTGACAGGGGCGGACAAAATCAAGACAGACGCTTAGGGTTATAATGATTCAAAAGGGGTTAAGCTATTTTCTTTTTACGTTTTTTTGAGGCGGTGAGTTTTATAAAATAAAAGAGAGCCTGCTTAAACCCGTTATGGGTATACAGACCCTCCGTGTATCTGGCTGATACGGGGTCAAAGGTATGGAATCTTTCTGACATTTTATTATACTCCTGCAACGGATATTTCCCTCATGCCGTTGATAAAGAAGGGGAGTTATTATTAATTTTTTTAAAATGAAAAAGTTTTTGTTTGTTTTGGGATTTTTCTTTACAATTTCACTTAATGCAATCAACGTTTCTCCGGAGTGGTTGATTTACATTGACGGTAATGGCAAAGCTACTGTTTATGATGATGGATGTCCGGGTGCAGTAACCATTGTATATGAAAATGGTACTGTAGAGAATTACGGTGGGCCGTGTTAATTTATTTACAGGAATTCGCACTAAAGTGCGAATTCCACTTTTTATATATAAATCTGTCCATTAAATGTAATTTAGATATATTTTTAAGTATTTTTATTTATATAAAGTTTTGGTTGATTATATGTATGTTTTAAATTATGTAAATAATAAACAAGTTGTCAAAAATAAATTATAAAATACTAGGTTTTAAAAATTTTAAGCTTCGGAAGAAAACAATAAATTAATCATTTTAAAAAAATAAAAGGTGATGATCTATATAATATTTATTATACTAATCTTTAGCACAGGTAGTACAAATTATTTTCAGGTTACGTACAATGAAAAAGTAAATCTGTCAACCACGGAGTTAAAAAGTTTCAGCAGTGATGTTAAAAATTCTATTGAAAACACCAAACGATATTATGTATTACAAACAAATGGAAACCAATCCATTTTTTATAAAGACACTACTATACATAGTGGGAATATTGCTTTTAATTCATCAAAAGTGATGGATCTGGTTTACTTTAAAAATTTTGATACAAAGAGTATGGCCTTGTACGATAAACTTACACACAATTGTGTGGCAGGTACTAAATCACCATTATTGGTGGCTGACGATTGGACTGTTACCAATGAAACAAAACAAATTGGTCAATATAAAACGCGCAAGGCAACCATTCAACTGAATGATGTATTATATACAGCCTATTTTACAGATGAAATCAGTCTTTATGACGGACCTAAAAATTTTTGTGGTCTGCCCGGGTTGATCATCAGGCTTGAATCAGGAAATACCGTGCTTGAAATGGTGAAAATTGAAAAATTACCTTCTACATTTACGTTACGTATTCCTGAGATTCATCAATGGTTGTCCGAAAAAGCTTTCGAAAAGTATAAAAAGGATAAATTAGCAGGAATATCAAAATAAATATTGATATATTTGAGTTTGATGTTCTGAATTTTCTGACCTGATTTCCTGTAAAAAAGGTTTATCTTATAATCGTAGACAAGTGAAATATCCGGCCATTTTTTGTTTTTTGTTTTTATATCAATCTGCTTTTTCTCAGACTGCGGGAGGACAAATTACAGACCCTGACCTGAAGCCGGTTTCTGATGTTATGGTTTATATCCTGTCTCCTGACTCTTCCAGGATATTGGCTATAACAGTGACGGATTCAAATGGCATTTGGAATATAAAATTACCACAAAATGAAGTGGTCGTAAAATTTGAAGCAATGGGATTTAATGAGGTTTATTCTGAAATATCTTTGTTTTTAAATCCTGAGATGGTACACCGTTTGATATTGCCACTCAGTCAACAGGTATTGCCGGAAGTAGAGATCAAAGAGAGACGAATCGCGCTTGTTTTGTCGGGTGACACTTTGACTTATGATGTAAAAGCTTATTCAAAAAGTGGTGACAGAACTTTACGGGATGTGTTGACTTCCATGCCCGGAATATCTGTTGACCATGAAGGTCAGATTTATTACAACAACCGAAAAATTGATAAACTATTGCTGGAGGGGAAAGATATATTACAAAATCAACACAGGCTGACCGGTGAAAGTTTTCTGATTGAAGATGTGGCAAAAATTCAGGTCATTGAACAATATAAATCTTTCAGAGATATTTTATCCGGTAGGTATTCAGATTTGATTGCCATGAATATAGTGTTGAAAGAAGAAGCAAAAAATACATTAAAAGGTGACGCCACTTTATTGGCTGGGTATAAAGACAGGGCGGTGTTAAAAACCAATCAGTTTTTTGCAGGAAAGAAGACTTCTGGAAATACATTTATCAGATCTGACAACACGGGACAGCCGGCATTTACTGCCATGGATTTTCTGGGATTACAATCTTCTCTGGCAAGGAGCCTTACGCAGGCAGGTGGAGATATTGATGCCCTGTTGCCTGAGTCATTTGTCAAACCTCAGGATCTCCTCAAAAACAGGGAATCAGTGGTGTCTTCAGCATGGAATCACGAGCCAAATAAATATGTAGCCACTCAATTTTCTGTCACAGGTTATTATGCATCAAGAGAATTGGGACATTTTTTTTCAAAAAACTATTTTCTTTCGCTAAACAATATCACCGGAAATACCCAGGGTGATCAAAAAACCCCGTTGGTATACGCTGTGTTAAATAACCGACTGACGCTTTCTAAAAATCTTCATCTTGAGATCGAAGTTCCGATGGAATGGGGTAATATCCGGGAAGGAAGTAAACTTTTAGGAACATTAGACAGAAGATTATTTTCGAATCATTTATCCAGTAAAAAAAGCCATTATTCCATATTTCCTCAATACTATTTATCGGGAACTTTAAAAGGAAAATGGAATTATCAGATTTCACAAAACTACTTTTACAAACGAAATTCCGGAGAACTGACCTTTCAGGATTCTTTCGGTATATTTAATGAAAATGTAACCAGTCTTAATCAACAAAATATCAGGACGAGCCGACATTTTAATTCTTCATTTTTGTTGGAAAAAGAATTTAAAAAACATCGTTTCGGACTTTTTTATCATTATAAAAATCCGGAAGAAATATTTAATATATCCCGGAATCCTGTATTGAGAGGCATTGAGGAAGGACGGCAGTCCATAACAGATATCATCCATGAACCCGGAATTTCTTACGAATTTAAAACGAATGTATGGTGGATGACTTTATCAGGATCTGCGAGAAACATCCATAGAAAAGATGAATGGGCAGGTCGCACTGACAAAACATTTGTCGGATTAACGGCGAAAGTGAGGTTTAATTTTTCCCGTTTTCATTACATATTGGTAAGGGGTAAATTAGATAAAAATCTGCCGGGTCAGACAACAGTCCGAAAAACAGAAGATATCACAGACGGACAAAGCATTCAAAGTGGCGGAACATCTTCTTCAACAGGAGTTACTTCCAAAACAGCTTCCTTGCTGTATGTTTTTTTAATGCCGGGGGACAAAAAAAGGTATCAATTGCAGTTTGAATACAGTGATATAACAGATCCGGTTCTGGCGGGTTCTGTTTACGAACAACAATATATTCTGATGTTGTATTTCAGAGCAAAAAGATCTTTAATGTTTTTGTCCAATAACAGTTTTGAGTATACCCTCAATAAACATTGGGTAATGAATGTCAAAGCCATGTATACAGGACAAAATCAAATGATTGACGAAAGCCGGAATTTTGAAACTCAAAATATTGGCCTTTCCTTTTTACTTTCGTCAAAATATAAAAAAATGGCTAACATCGAGCTGATGCTGAAGAGTAATCAACAATCTTTCAGAAACGAATTGGTGGCTTATGGATTCAGAACTTTGGAAGGATCCGGAAAATTAATTTTTCAAAAAAACAAAATCAGAATGGAACACGAATTCTCATGGAACCAACAGTTTTCAAAAAACTTTGATGTCAGAAATCGTTTTGTGAAATTACATTACATTTGGGAATTTACATTAAAAAACCAATGGACATTGATGTTTCAAGGTATTGATATCACCAATATTCAACCCATGACTATTTCTGAAGGGTTATTTAACGATGAGTTTGTAGGATTTAAAACATTTAATAGATTTCCCGGAAGTATTTTGGTTGGTGTCAGAAAAAGTTTGTAATTTTATTGTATTCTTTTGAAATGTACATAAAGAACCACCAATTTGCAACAGAATGCGACCTTTACTCTTCTTCTTTTTCCTGTTTTGTACTATACCCCTTTCAGGTCAAACCCGTTATGCCAAAATTATCGATTTTGATGGTGTACCGCAAGGGGCCAACCAAATCGTACCCTATAGAGACGAATATTTTGTTTCTTATTATCATGTGTTTAAAAATCGATAGTTTTCAAAGATTTGAATTGCTTGATAACTGGATAGATGGAAACGTGAAATGGTGGCCACCTGAAGGTTGGGTAATTCGTTTTACTAATCTTCTGGTTTCGACAAATGAAAAAGCCATTGATTTTCAAACTAAGGTATTTCCTAATCCTACAAATGATAAAATAATGATTTCTTCAGAATCACCCATTCGGGAGGTCAAAATGTTTTGTGTAAACGGAATGGAAAAAATATCACTCCAAGGCGATGGTATTTCAGAAATAAACGTAACTGGTTTACCACCCGGGACTTATATTTTGCGCCTTTTTGATGGAGAACATTTTCATTATCATAAAATTGTTAAAATATGAAAGCTGTAATTCAAACATTTGCCCATTCACGGTCTCGGCTGATAACCAAATCACTTAGTAACAAAAATCTAAAAAATGTTTACACCCCTTTATTGCTTGTTCTGTTTTGGGCTTCAGGCAGCAAAGCTCAGGTGACCATCGGAGCACATACCGGATTAAGCGGGTACACCGGCATTCATGCTGAATTTTCACTTGAAGTTCCCTTTACCACGAGATTTGCGCTCAATTCCAGGATATCTTACGTCCTTCCTAAAGGATTTATGTTCAGATCTGGTATACGGTACATTTACCCTGTTTTCAAAAATACGGACCTCCGACTGGGAATTGATGTCGGCGTATACAGAGAAAGAAACGAGTTTAATACCTCATTTACAGTTCCTTTTTTTATCACAGGCGGCAACTTTGGTATCCATCATAAGTTTGGAGAACGATGGGGGATTTTGGGTGAAATCAATCTGATCAATATGACAAGCCACAATACAAAAATACAAGCTTTATTACCTCAACTTGGCGTTACCTATAGATTTTAAAATCCGGTCATTGTAGGGTTGGAGTAAATATTTGGGGTAAAAAAATATTTAGTTTATTTTTAATGCGGATGTTGGGCAGTATGATAATTGTATCCAATAAATAACAGATATTGACAGACTAAACAGAACTGTTGGTCCACATAAAAAATATCCTGCTGCTTTTATGTTGGAATGTAAGTCTGAAAAAAAATGGAAATATTAAGAGATTGCAGATTTATTAATTATATTTGTAGTGATTTAAGTAACTTTAGGAGGTAATGTGTTTATGTTGTAAAATTTTAAATACAATTTTATAAAAAATGCTTAAAAAAGACTGATGTTTATACATAAGTTGCAGACTTGTGTAATCCTTTGAATTGTTTTCTACTTTTGAATGTGGATTTGAAAACGGATCAGAGTTATAGAGTATGCATTGGCTGAAATGTGAGAATTTTTGTGTTACATTAAAAATAAATAATATGAAAATCTTATTAATAACCTTGGTGATGATATGGAGCGGCCGGTTATATGCTCAGTTTGACAATTATTATTTTGGTGTTGATTTTGGATTGATTCGCGATATCAATCAGGTAGTGTCAAATGATAATGACTACTTTTCCTGTTGGAATAACTGTTGTAGCGATCTGGACGGTTTTTATTCAAGAAACGGAAGTTTTTCCCTGTCTGCGGGTTTTGAGATAAGTGATAAAATGATTTTTGAAATCAACTTTGTAAGACAAACTGAAAATGTATCAATTCAATATTTACTACCATTGAATGTAGTATCCGGTGGTGGTATATCAGGGTCGGGGATTCGATTTTCAAATACGTTATTAAAATGGACAGCAGGTGTAGGAAGAAAAATCAGTATTGGAAATGAATTGAATTATATTCCTTTTTTTCAACTTTCGACAATACATACAAATAACCTTTCTTCAGGTATTTTTTTTGCACCAAGGCCCAATACTTTGTATATGCACAATTTTTCCTTGAGATATTTTAATGAAAATCAGATTTTTTTAGGGTTTAAAAACACACTTCAATGGAAGCCCTCATCGCGGTGGAGTATAAATTTACAATTGGGTTATGCACAGGGACTTTCGAAAATTTATGAAATACATCAGGAGATTCAATTTTTAGATGATCCTGAGAATGTAAGTAAGGGACATACCATTTCAAGACTCTCGCATATTTTTGTTTCTTTAGGCACTTCCTATATTTTTAAAAAAAAATTGATTTGAATGTATGTGTCAAAATGACCAGATTTATGATGTTGTAAACATTTTCGAAAATGGAGAAATCTTGCCAGGGTTTATATGATGAAGAGAAATGAATGAATTTGAATTCTCAAAAGTTTCTTTCGTAGTGCAAGATGTTCAATAAAATCATTCATTGTTCCGTTTCATATATTATCTTTGGGTTATACTTGACCTTTTTTAAATGGAAGTTATTAAAAAAAAACAATATGAAGAATTACAAACAAATAAAATGGTGCTCCTGGAAGATGGTTGTGTTGCTTTTCCTGTATTTACCTTTTTATAGTATAGCCCAGCCTCCCTGTACATTACAAAACAAAAATATCACAAGACAAAGTCAGTTGGATAGTATTTCATTATTATACCCGGGGTGTTACTACTTAGAAAATATTTATATTTCGGGTAAGGATATATTTAATGTAAAAATACTTTCACAATTTACAAAATTAGACCATATTGTCATTGATAAAACAAGCATTAAAAATTTAAATGGGCTTGAAAATTTAGTGTGGGTTGGTAACCTACAAATCACATCGAACGATTCTTTATTGAATATTATTTCCCTTTCGGATATTAAATATATTGATTTTATTTCATTGTTAAGTAATAATATGTTAAGTAGTTTTGAAGGAATAGAATCTGACACAATTAATCATTTTATAATCGGGGGCAATAGCAAATGTAAATCTTTTGAAAGAGTTAAATCAAAATATATCCGTAAGTTATGGTTTCATTTACAAAAATTAGATTCATTATCAGGTCATGAAATAGAAAAAGTTGATACAATTGAATTATTCAAACCGGATAATATTTTAGGATTAAATAGCTTTGATCCTATTAAAATTGATATTGTTGGTTTTTCTCCTATAAATGATATTTCGGAAATAAATACGCTTAATCGTTTATCGGAATTAATTTTGGCTTTTAACAAAAACCTTAGTATGTGTTCAACAGACTTAATCTGCCGAAATTTGGATAATCCGTCATTTAGTATATCAGTTTATTCAAATGCCCCGGGTTGTAATTCCAAAGCAGAAATCCGTCAAAAATGTATCACATCCACAAATCAAAATGAAACAGAAAATGAATTATCCATCTTTCCAAATCCCGTCCACGAATCTTTACGGATATCCGAATTAGATGGGGACGGTTCATTCTCCATATACAATCATGTCGGAGCGTTGGTACAAAAGGGTAGTACTGCAGGGGATGTAGATGTATCCGGTTTGCCTCAGGGTATGTATGTACTGACACTTACAGGAGTTACTTCTAGTGACAAAACTGTTTTTCGTTTTGTGAAGATGTAAAAAAATAACCGGATGTTGCAGAGTTTAATAAAATTGATGTATGAATACAAACGATAAAACAAAATGTACGTTTTTTGTAAAAGTTGTTTTTATCCCTGAGTTATTTTCTGCCGGTTTGTTTTATCATAAATATAACAGGCACCTTTCCACCTAAATCACCAGCCAGATCAACCAGACGCTAAAACTGATGACAAATAAAAAACTGTCAAACCGATCCAGAAAACCACCGTGGCCGGGCATAAAACGACCACTGTCCTTGACCCGGAATGTTCTTTTGACTGATGATTCGTACAAATCCCCGAAGGTACCCACCAACCAGGACCAGAAACCCAAAATCAACCACTGATTCAGACTGAGTTCCGGAATCCACATCGAAAACAACCAGGCAAAAACCAACGTCAAAACGCCGGCACCCAAAAATCCTTCCAACGTTTTTTTAGGCGACAGTCTTTCAAACAGTTTCTTTTTTCCCCATAAAGAACCTACAAAATAAGCTCCCGAATCCGAAATCCATATCAAAAACAAGGTGTATAATACAAAATGTGCATCAGGTGCCAGCCACCGTATCGCATATATACCGATCCATAATGGCAACATGGAATATAATATCACATGAACCGGGTAAAATGATGAATGGGGTAAAACCGGACGCCACAATTGTATAACGGATACCGCAATATAAACCAAATGACCAATAATCATCAAATACAACACAAACTGTGGAACAGGCTGAAGCGCTAAAAAAACAGAAACTCCCAAAAACAACAGTCCTGCTAAACTTAAAGTTATCATACTGTTTTTTTGTGTCATCCTTAAATATTCGACACAAGAACCTAAACCAATAATTCCCAACAAAACCATGGCAGGAATTTTGCCGCCGAGCAGTCCTCCGATGACGATAATTGCAAAAATAAAGGCGGTCGTCGAACGGGTCCGCAATACATTTCTATCCATTGATGTTTGTTTTAGGTCTGTATTTTGCCTGAAGCATCTGATAATACGCTATCGAAGCAAATCCAAAAGCGGCAAATATAATCATTTGACCTGAATCATAACTCAGGAAAGATTCAACAGATTTTTCAGGAAGCTCAGCATTATAGAGCGCTATGGTAGCAAATGCATTATTCATCATGTGCAATATCACAGGAATCCAAAAGTTTTTTGTAAAAAAATATGCGTACCCAAGAACCAGGCCGATCATCATTTTCGGAAAAAAACCGGTAACCTGAAAGTGAAGGATAGAAAAAACAAAAGCCGTCAGCCAAATGGCAAGATGTGGATTGACAAACAAACGACTCAGTTCTTTTTGGATGATACCCCGAAACAGTAATTCCTCGCCCAAACCCGGCAAAACGGCCGCAATCAGGAGGCTGACCAACAGATCGCCAAAATGTTCCATCTTCAGCACTCCGGATAAGGTCTCTGAATAATCTTCATCCATCATCATCATCCATTCAGGTAAAGGCAAAAAACTCATCCACAAGGCTACGACAGACATAAACGGGTACAAACAAAAAAGCCATCCCAAAAAATACCAGATGTCTGTGGACCGGACAGGAGATACAGAAAGATAATTAAAAAATTTTCGTCCAAAAAAAAGATATATAAATATGACCGGAGTAATAATGAATAATAACAGGTGCTGTAATACCACGGTGAGCCTGAGTAGCCAGGGATATTCAGTAAAAAGTTTTTCAGTATCAGCTTCTCCAAAGGGGACACCCATCGCTGAAGAAATTAAAAACAACACTGACGATAAAACCAACAGGGCGGCAATAATGATAAAAAACAAAACCCACAATTTGTAACCGGGAGAAGCATTTTCATAAAATAAAGGTTTGTTTTGATTCAAAGACATCAGATTTTGTTGGTGTTCATGACAATTAAACAGAAAAAAGGCATAAAAAAGGGATTACATGTCCATTTCGAGATTGGTGCGCGCATTCAACAACTCACCGTGGGCAAAAGTATCGTTTTGTTGTTTTGCGACATCCAGACCGGTATTATACACAGTGAGCGCTTCCTCTTGTCTGCCATGTTTTTCAAGCAACTTTCCAAAGTGATAGTACAATCCCACGTAGTCCGGATGTTGGTCCATCAGCTTTTGATAATATTGTAGTGCAAGGTCTTCCAGACCATTATATTCATACTCTTTGGTCAGGGCATAAAACACAAAAACATCATTCGGATCTTCAACATGCATTTTCTCAAGTTGCTCCAATCTTGTCATTATTTTAACTTTAAGTTTATTTTTTGCAGAATAGAAAATATTTGTACATTTGTGCAAAGTTATAAAATGTGTTGAAATGTTTTTGATTTGTCGTCTGTAAACATTGTTTTCACTTCATTTCTTCAACCACTTTTACCACATGTTGTTTTGTAACATATTGAATCACGAAAATTTTAATCTATGAATATTTTAGTTTGTGTCAGTAAGACGCCGGATACAACATCCAAAATTTCATTTTCCGGGGACGGTAAGGAATATAACGGAGATGGAGTCACCTTTATCATGAATCCTTATGATGAGTGGTATGCATTGGTCAAAGCCATAGAATTGGTTGAACAACACGGAGGCAATGTCACGACCATAACCGTCGGAGATGCTTCCAATGATATTATCATCCGTAAAGCATTGGCTATAGGTGCCAATGATGCTATCCGGGTAGATACCAAGGCTACAGACAGCAATGAAGCTGCTTTTCAGATTGTCGAAGTTGCCAAACAAAAAAATTATGACCTCATCCTGTTAGGAAAAGAAACCATCGATTACAATGGTTCTGTCCTTGGGTCACTGGTAGCCGCACAAATGGATCTTCCGTACATTTCTTACGGAACAAAATTGGAAACCTCAGGTAACGGTGTTTATACCGTGACCCGCGAGATCGAAGGTGGCGAAGAAGTTTGTGAAGTTGCCGGACCTTTGGTGATTTCTGCAGCAAAAGGTATGGCAGAACAAAGAATTCCGAATATGAAGGGGATTATGATGTCAAAATCCAAGCCCCTGGTGGTTGTTCCGCCTGCAGCTTACGATTCAAAAGTGAGCGTGGTTTCCTTTGAATTGCCTGTTCAGAAAAAAGGTGTCAAAATGATCGATCCGGAAAATATGGACGAGCTGGTGAGATTGTTGCACGAGGAAGCCAAAGTTATTTAAACCATTAAAAAAAGTATCATGTCAGTTTTAGTATTTGTAGAAAATCATAACGGAAAAATAAAAAAATCGGGCTTTGAAGCCGTATACTTCGGAAGTTTGTTGGCCAAAAACATGGGCGTTTCATGTCACGCACTTACCTACGGACAAAATCCCGATGCCGGGACTTTAGGTAAGTACGGCGCAAACGAAGTTTATGTTGCTTCATACAACGGAGATTTTGACACACAGGTGTATACCGCAATGGTCAGTGAGGCCGCTCAAAAACTGGGGGCTAAAGTCGTTGTTTTGGCTCATACGGCCAATGGTAAATCTTTTGCCGGAGGGGTTGCGGTAAAACTTAATGCCGGTATC
Source organism: Saprospiraceae bacterium (assembly GCA_022842725.1). Classification (GTDB taxonomy): domain Bacteria; phylum Bacteroidota; class Bacteroidia; order Chitinophagales; family Saprospiraceae; genus OLB9. The sequence goes on along the minus strand of JALHOZ010000010.1, from coordinate 6,052 downwards.
ATCACCGGTGTGAATGCTGTTCCTGTGGTAGACAACGGTCTCATTGTACAGAAGTCCGTTTTTTCAGGTAAAGCTATCGCACATTACAAAATAACCACGGATGTTGCAGTCATGACCCTTGCCGGGAATAGTATGCAGCCTGTGGTAACGGGTTCTGATGTATCTCCTCAGGACATCGCCCTTAATCTTCCGGCAGCTAAAGTTAAAGTAGTGGAAAGAAAAACTTCTGAAGGTATCGTTCCGCTTCCGGAGGCTGAATTGGTGGTTTCTGCGGGAAGAGGGTTGAAAGGACCTGAAAACTGGAGCATCATCGAAGAACTTGCCAAAGCATTACAAGCTACGACAGCTTGTTCAAGACCGGTAGCAGATACCGGATGGAGGCCTCACCACGAACACGTAGGACAAACAGGTGTTGCCATCAAACCCAATCTCTACATTGCCATAGGTATCTCAGGCGCTATACAGCATCTTGCGGGAGTCAACAATTCCAAAACCATTGTTGTCATCAACAAAGATCCTGAAGCACCGTTTTTTAAAGCAGCGGATTATGGCGTGGTCGGAGATTTATTTGACATCGTTCCAAAACTGACAAAAGCCGTCGAAACTTTTAAGGCACACCAATAAAATGGTCGTAACTTCAGGTTGTCTTTTGGTAAATTAAGGAAACATATTATTTTTTTAGAGAATATTTGTACCTTTGCACAGTTTGTAAATAGTCCCGATGGAAAAAGTAAGATTGGATATCATTGCCTTGTCGCATAGTGTGACACAATCACATAATTATGCGGTCATTTTGGGTGAACAGGTAGGAAAAAGACGATTGCCAATCGTCATAGGTGGATTTGAGGCGCAGGCTATCGCGGTAGCCATGGAGAATATGACACCCAACAGGCCACTGACCCACGATTTGTTTAAAAATACCCTGGATGCCTTTGATATTCAGTTGGTAGAGATCGTCATCAATAACCTGTTGGACGGAATTTTTTATGCCCAACTGGTTTGCGAACAAAACGGCAGGACATTACAGATAGACGCACGCACATCAGATGCTATTTCATTGGCGGTAAGGTACAATTGTCCGATCTACACCTACGAATTTATTCTTGAATCCGCCGGTGTCATCCTTGATGAGGACCCACAGCAGGAAAGTAAGGTCGCCGCCGTTCCTAAAAAACCTTCTCTCGAAAATATGTCCATTGAATCCCTCGAAAAGTCTTTGGCTGAAGCCCTGGAAAAAGAGGATTACGAAAAAGCAGCCATCATCCGTGATATTATTCAGGAAAAAAAGAATTTGTAAATCAAATATAGATAGAAAATAAAAAAAACCTGACAGATGTACTTCTGTCAGGTTTTTTTTTGTGTCAGGTAAAGGATTTGGTCCGCACCTTTTTTATCAATGCACAATCATGATTTTGGCACTCCATGATGGAATATTATTTATTTTGACAACATACATGCCGTTTGCCAAATGATTAACATCTATTTTTTGTGGCCCGGCGGATGTAGTAGCGTTTGTTAAAACCAATTCTCCAAACATATTGTACAATTGTATGTCCGAACCCACCGGAAGAGATTTTTCTGCGTGTACAACAAAGTCTGATTGGACAAGGGTAGGGGTGACTTTTATACCATATTCTGCTGCTGTCTGATCATCAACATTTACCGATCCGTCTGACGTGATCATTACACCATCCGGCAAATATTGTAAAGTGTAATTGACGGGCATTTCGACCTTAGTAAATTGGCCGGTAAATGTACCTGTTGTATGAATGATTTTTAAACTTCCGCTTACAATGGTTCCGTTTGGAACAATAATTTTTAACAAATCGCCAGCTACCATGTCACCATTGATGATCAACTCGTCAAATTGTCCACTTTCCTGGCCTTCCACTTCGATTTCTACCTTTTTTAAAGATTCGGCATCATCTTCTATGTATAATCGTCCGGGAGAACAACCGGGAGCTACTGTGCCTTCGTTGATAAAACCGGCATTAAAAGTATAAGATCCGTCTCCTTTAAAGGTTCCTGATACAGTGTTTATAAAAGGAACATTAAATATGATTTTAATCGGTTGTTCGGCGCAAATGGAGAAGATACCTTCATTGGTAAAAGACGTAAATCCGTCCATAATGACATCCTGATCTGAATCTACGTTCCATTTTCCGACATTTTTAAAAAATCCGGTATTAATTTCGATGATACCTCCGCTTAAGGTGACCTGACCATTATTGGTAAAAGGCGCAGAAATTACGGGTCTTTTTACGTTTTCACGGACAAAAACCGATGCTGTGCCGTTGATACGAGCCGGTACATCAAGGGTGCCACCAAACCAATTAAAGGTTTCGTTGATACGCAGATTTCCGCTACCTTCAATATCGGTGTCTACGATTTCAAAAAGACCGGCTGGCTCAAAAATGGTATTCAGACGGATCTTTGAATTTGTAAATTTATAGATTAAATCCGGAGGAAGGACGATGTTTGTCTGTAAAGTCGAAGATGTGGAAACGACAGAACCCAGATTTTGAAGGATGGTCCCGCTTCTGAAGGTCACATTTCCGTAAAACGCTTCCAATACTTCTAAGTTTTGGGTAACAGCCGCGTCAAAAAATGTATGGCTGGTATTGGTATAACTCAACGAAACTTTGCTGCCGCTTTGACCGGATAAAATACCTTGTTGCTGCAACTCTCCGGAAAATGAAAGGGAGTCATTTGAGCCTACATTCACTGTACCTAAATTGATAAATTTAGCATAAATGGAGGATGTTTTTGAATTGATATTGATGATACCGTTGTTTTCCACCAATCCTGTGTATTCATTGTTATTAAATCCTAATAAGGTGAAATTTTGGCCACTGGTATTGATGGTGCCGTTATTGAAGATACCCTCATTGTTTCCTGCGATATATCCTTCGGGACTGAAATTTATCACACCGTTGTTTTCCATTTTGTTAAATCCAATCTGTGTGGCACTAACAACCGTGGAAGGGCTGAAAGTAACGGTAGAACTACCGCCAAAATATCCTCCGTTTAACACAAGATTCGGCATGTCAAATAATATATCAATATCACCGGTAAAGGATCCGTAGTTGAGCGTAAAATTTCCTGTAAAACTCTGATCTGTTCCGGTTGTAATGTTGGCACTGATGATATAGTTTGCTGCAGCAGGCAATACACCATTCAGGGTGATTGGTCCTGAACCTAAATTAAAATTTTGAATTTGTGATATATCACTGCCTTGTTGTATTTCTAATATTACAGTAGGCCCTGTGACAAATGAAGACACATCCAAAGTTGACCCGGTTCGCATAAAACATTCTGTACTGAAATTTTCAATGCCCAGATGTAACGACGAACCTTCAGTTCCTGTGATCGTTCCGCCGTTATCCAATGCTGCAACAGTCAGTTTTGAAGGGCCTGTCATAGTGATGGTTCCGGTGTTTGTCATAGCGGTGAAGAAGCGCAAACTGTCAACATCCTGTGCGATATTAATAGTACCGGAATTGTTGATTTGAAATTCAATTAAAAAACCATTATACTCAAAATTTGCATTTTTATTTTCAATGTTCAAGGTGCCTTCATTTGTGATTTCTCCCCATGATGCGATGATTTTTCCTTTTTTCCAGTTAATGGTGCCTTGATTTAAGACGGTTCTCAGGGGGACAGGTTTTGTCGGGCTGTCAATATTGACTATACCTGTGGGGTTAATAAGCATAGTTGCATTTATTCCGCCATCTTTTTGGGTTAAGGTGCCATTGACGGTGATATTTCTACCGCTGCAATCCTTTGAATCAAGGGTTAGGCTTCCGTTGACGATAAGGTCATTATAAAAAATGATTCCTTCAGCAAACTGGCCACCCAATTCATCTGTCATCAATCCGGTGGCATTCGGACCAATGATTAAGGTTATTTGCCACCAAAAAGGAAACCTTGTGTCAATTCTTTCCGTTATCGTCATATTTCCCTGGCCAGTGATATAGCTTAGTTTATCGACCGTAAGTGTTTTGATGGTGATTTCGCCATTAGTAACCACAAAAGAGTTATCACAATTGATGATTACATCGTCACCCGCACCGGGAACTCCTGTCGGGACCCATGAATTCGGATCATCCCAATTTACAGAAAAAAACGGGACACACTTCATGGTGTATGTCGTAGCATTCGAAATAACGTGGAAAAAAAATAAAATGAAGAGGGTTATCTGTACCGATTTCCTTTTGATGTGCATCTGGTTCATAATGTTTTATTGAATGGTTGTCCTCACAGTAGTGCAGGAATGGTCAGGTTGGTTGCCTGAAACATCTGTTCAATGTCATATAAATGCACGTACCGTTAGCCAAAGTAGCTGAAAAAATGACCGGGATTGGTGGAGTGGTTTAAAAACCAATTTTTTTATCAATACAAATCCCAGCGAACACCTACAAATCCTCTGATGCCTTGTAGCGAAGCATAACTGTAAGAAGGATCAAAAGTATATCCGTTCGGATTGTTGATGTCGACCTGTTTGTCGAATGGATCAAATGGTCTCATGATGGGGTCAGCAGGAATAAAATTCAATAAATTTTTGATACCGAAATACAATTCCCAACCTTTTTTAAAGGTTTTCGTACACTGAATATTTTGTAAGCTGTACCAGGGAGAATATTCTGACCTGAAATCGTTTTCCTGTATGGGCAGACGCATCGGACTGACCACATTGGCCGTATAGTCAAAGGTCATTTTCCATTTTGGTATCGAATAGCTTAACATGGCATTGCCGGTAAAAAAAGGAGTGAGCGCCTGTCGTTCTTTGGTTTGTTGTCCGGTGACGACATCGTCCTCGATGACAAAAATATCGGTGTATGTTCCACCGAGGGTAAAACGCCATCCGGATTCAAAGTTGCATTCGGCATTAAGTGCCAATCCCCGGTTGATACTGTACCCGTTGAGATTTTCAAAAAATATTTTGTCGTCTTCTTTAAAAAAGTCGGCAATGATTCTGTTGGTAAAATAATTGTAAAAAGCACTAAAGTCCAGGGTGATAAATCCAAACTCCGGGAAAAACCTTGTGACGTGATTAATATTGGCGTTGTACGATTTTTCCGGTTGCAGGTCATCCGCCAGAATCACTTCCCTTGCACCGGAAAGCGCCGCATGGTCCTCACTGAATACGTTGGCTACCCGAAATCCGTTGCCAAGGCCAACCCGGAAAGTATTGTTTTCGTTTGGTGTCCATTTGTAGCTCAATCTCGGGGTGTAAATATTACCGTGGACAGGGTGGTAATCATACCGCATGCCTGCCAGCAAGGTTTGTTTTTTGGTAAAAGATATTTCATCCTGAACAAATATTCCCGGAAGGAAAACTTTATCGGGTCTGTTGATACTCAGATTTTCGCTGTCGGCTGTGACCGGTGTATTGTCGTCAAACCAGGTATACCGGGCTGTGATTCCTGCGATCAGGTCGTGGTATTTCCAGGTTTTGTCCCAAACCAACTGACCGAACCCAACGTGCTGTTTGGCCAAATAAAGGGAATTGCCGTATACGGAATTCTGATCGTGGTAATTGTAAGAATACGAAAAAGCTATATTTTCTTTGACGGGCAAAGAATATTTTCCGATCAATTCCAATCTGTGGGTGTAGATGCTTTCACCATACACACTGTCGCCACCACGAAAGGATTTGTTCCACAACATCTCTCCGCCCCATCTGTCTTCCCAGACGTAACGGATGGCCAGTGATGATATTTTGTCTTTTTCTCTCGGGAACTCCCATTTATTAAACAACGAAACCCTTTTTTGTAAGGTCACATCTGTAAAGTTGTCATTATTGATATCCCATTTGTGGTCCAACAAAAACATATTGGCACTCAGCAGGGATTTAGCTTTCCCCAACTGAAACTTAGTCCCCATATCGAGATTGACGTCTCCGTAATGAGATGATGAGAGGTCAAAAGAAAACCTGGGCGCATTATCCACGCTTTTGGTGATGATATTGATAAGACCACCGACAGCTTCCGAACCATACAAGGTTGAGGCAGGACCTTTGACCACTTCCATACGTTGTACCATACTGTTT
>JALHOZ010000009.1 GCA_022842725.1 Saprospiraceae bacterium | reverse complement strand
TTGTGTTAGCCAGTGATTGGTCTATGTATAGTTTTGATGCTAAAACCGGTCAAATGAATTACCGTACAGAACTAAAATCCCTAAATAATCAGGCAGGATTTTCGTTTTCCGGTCCTTTTCTTCATGGTGACAAAGTTTATGCCATCGAAAATAATGGCCATGTGTTCTGTCTTGACGCCCGTTTTGGCAATATCTTATGGCAAATCACCAATGTAGGTGCCAATGCTAACGGCCCTGCGCGTGGTCCTTGCAACAGACCCATCGTCGTAGATGATATATTGTATGTCAATACCTGGAGCGATCAGGCATTTATCCTTTTTGACGCCAGGTCAGGACAACAACTAGAAAGATACCGGGACGCTGATTACAATGGCAGAAATGTCTTATACGACGAAGAAACCAAAACCTTTTTTGTCACAGCACAGGACAAACTCAGGGCTTTTACCGTCAAAAAAATATAATGTTTTCCAATAAAAATCCTTCTGTACGACTATGAAAAAAACTTCTGTTTTAAAACTAAAGGAACTAAATTTAAAAAAACGAACCCAAAACAAAACCTACCACCTAACGCCTAAAACCTAATCCCTAACGCCTAATACCTAACACCTAACACCTATTTTTAGTGTCTGATGGGAAGCGTCCTGAAATAATATTTTCCGTAAAGGAAAACGCCGGGAACAAGATATTTTTGATTGTACGTGGCGATTTCATTAGAAAAGGATCTCGTAAACCCGTTAAACCGGGCATTCAGTCCCAGAGAAATTTTGCCGGTGAGCGCATACTCCACATCCAATCCTGCTCTCCAGCCCAATCCCAGGCTTCTTTCGTACAATAAAGGATTGACAGGGGCAAACTCCGTAGGTGTCGTCAGGATCTCTCCTTTGGGTCGCAGCCCTACATTAAACACAAGACCTACCTCTGCACCGAGCATCAGGCGCGGGGTCAGGGGATATTGGTAGCCTACACACAATGGTATATCGTAGAGATGGTGGTAGTAATGTTTGATTTTTTGTCCCGATACCGTTCTTTCGGTGATGATGTTGCCATATATGACGGTCAGCGTATCTCCCGACTGGGATTGTGTCACCGATATAATGCCGAATGTTGTATCCATTCGGGTGGTATTGTATGACAAATCCATCCTTTCGGCCAGTCGGCTGTAGGCAAATCCTGTTTTCACATAAAAAGGACTCCTGCCCAAATGGACTCCGGCATATAATGCTGCATGCAGACCTTCCAATGGTTTTTCATTTTCTTTTCTGAGCGCCGTCACTTCCGAATTGTCGATGATTTTTTCTTCCAACGATTTTATAGGAGACGATATCCCGATTTCCGGTTGGATAAAAAACAACACTTTTCTTTTGTTCTGAAAGGTCGGACATTCTACCTTCCTCCTTTTGGGTTTAAATCCGTATAGGGTAGACAGGCTGTTTTGGTCTTTCCTTGCCAATAAAGGCAACTGAAACATCAAACCATTCACTTGCGGACTTTTTATGAATGAGTTTTCATGGGCCACTACCTCCCCGCTTTGAGCCTCATCTTTTATTTTATTGTTATCTGACTGATCAGGTTTTCCTGACATCATTTTTCCTGCAGAATTTTGGTTTATTCCCGCATTTCTATTTTTAACCTTAACCTCATTCTCAATCTTTTTCTCAGACTTAATCTCATCTTCAATCTTCATCTTAGTCTTAACCCCATTATTTACCTCATTCTCAACCTTATCCTTAGTCTTAACCTTATCCACTGCCTCATTCTTAACCTTATCCTCAACCTTAACCTCAGTCTCTGCCTCAGTCTCTGCCTCAGTCTCAACCTCATTCTTAACCTTAACCTGATTATCTGCCTTAACCTCATTATCTGCCTTAACCTCAGTAATAGCTATGTTTTTCCCGAACATACCTTTTGGGTCTTCAGAAAACATTTGGCTGTTGGCATAAAAATAAGTTCCGCCCAAACCCGATATTCCCAGCATCAACGCGCCAAATATCCAGCCGAAAGGATATTTTTTTTCCTTTTTATCCATCCTGGCAAATAAATTATTTGCAAATTCTTTGGTGTTGAGAGGTACTTCCTGCTGATGGAAAGTATGATGAATATGTTTTTCGAAATCTGAGATATTCATAATGAACCGTTTAGGGTTTGAGCAAAAAGGTATGATGACTGTTGATATGGGTTGGCCAAAAGGGTCGTGAGGGTTTGTCTCGCTCTGCTGAGTAAAGATCGCGAGCTCCCCTCAGCGATAGACAATAATTGTGCGATTTCCTGATGAGAATACCCTTCGACAACATATAGATTGAATACGATATATTGGTTTTCAGGCAGTTTTTTCAGGATCACTGCCAGTTCTTGTTCTCCGAGGGTGCTGTATACATCCGGTATCACCGATTCGGTAATATTTGTTTCCGTTTCCAATGAAAACATAGTCAGTTTAAAAAACTTATTCTGCATTTCCAGGCTTTTGGTGACCGCAATCCTGCGCAGCCAGCCTTCAAAACTTCCTGTACCGGAATAGGTGTGGATATATCTGAACGCATTGATGAATGTCTCCTGAAGGGCATCTTCTGCCAAAGCATAATCTTTGCAGTACCTTCTGCAAACGGCCAGAAGCCTTGGTGAAAACATGTACACCAAAGCTTCCTGACACTTTCTGTCTCCCGATTTACATCCTTGTATAATGCGTTCTGTCTCCACGAACTACATAACTGTTTAATTAATAACCACTTCTTTAAAAGCAATATAACATCCGGTCGTGGCGTCTTCGACCACTACATAATACGTGCCCTTGGGCATCATATTCATACTGTTGAGGCTGCTGAGGTCTACATTCAGATCATTGATACTGAATATCCTCGTGGACCCTACCATACATTGCAGACAATCCGCACCGGCATTGATCCCGATATTGATAAATCCATCTGTACATCCCGTACAACTCGTATTGGTCACACTATTGATGGTCAGACCTTTGAATTGCGGCAGCGTATACTCATTTCTTTCGCTGCACTGCCCGCTCTGGATCGTGGCAAAAAAGTTGAATCCGGTCTGAAAAACACTCAACCCTATTAATGATGTAACGGGTATCGTGGTATTGTTGACCTGAATCCATCCGATCATAAACGGTGAGGAAAAAATGTCAAATTTATCTTTATTACAATTGGTAGATGACGGATCTAAATTCATGCCTTCAAAAGTTCCACATTTTACCGCCGTACATCCGATTTTATCGGTTACGGTCACGCAATAGCTTTCTCCCACACTGAGCACTACAATTTCAGTAGTTGCTCCGTTAAACCATTGGTAAGTATAGGGTTTTACCCCACCAAAAGGATATACCTGAAATGGATTATAACATTCTGATTCTACGATAATCTGCATTGTTCCTTCAAACTGATAACAAAACACCTGGCTACAGGAAGGAATATTTTCGTCTGTGACGGTCACACAATAGAGTTTGGGTTGGTTGGTCAAATTGTCCACAACATTGCTGCTGTCTCCGGTATTCCACAAGTAGGTGTATTCCCCACTGCCTTGGGTCATGGCGATTTCGAGGTAGGAACAATGGTTGATGATTTCACCTTCCAGATCGCAGGCCGCGCTGCAGATTTGAATATCTTTTTCGACGACAGCTGCTGATATTTCTGTCTCCGGAATACTTGCTTTAAAAGTAGCCGGATCGTAGCCAAACAAAGTCCATTCCTCGCCCGGTTCACATGCTATGGTCGTAAACTTCCAGTTTCCATCTTCATCTGTCACAACCGGAAATATTTTATTCCCGGTTTGCAAAGTAACGATGGCTTTTGCTACAGGTGTGCTTTCGCAAAGTACTTTCCCTTTAAATTCAATGACACTTTGTTCAATGACAACCGGATCAAGTACTACATTATTTTCAAAAGGTCCCACTTCTAATGTTTTCAGTGCTTTATCACATTGAATATGTTTGTAAACAATGGTGAGTTTTTTACCTTTAGGAACTTTTCCGCAGAACTTGCCTTCGGAATCAAGATATCCAAATCGTACATCGAGATCTTCTGTGGTAATTTCTACATAAATATTGGCTAGTGGATTACCGGTCGGTCCAACAACTGAACCACACAATTCGATCAAAGGAAAGGGAGCATCACAGTTCCAAAAGCTAAAGTGAGACACTTCTCCGGTATAATTGCCATTGGACAATGTGGCTGTACCCTCTTCTATCCAATATCCTTTGTTTTCATCAAAATGCCAGAGGGTTATGGTAACCGGTTTTGCTTTTGACAAAGCAGGAATGCTGAATCCTACTTTTTTATCGGGTTTGATATTCAGTTTTTTGCCATCTCCGTCGTTTAAGACTACGCCAAACATTCCGGCTGTTCCCAATGAAGCAGATATACCTGAAGCACTTCCACCCAGGAGGTCGCCGGGCATCTCTTCACCCAAATCAGGTGAGAGTGGCGACAGAAATACGGATGAAACATAGACCTTTCCGGCATAAGAATCCCCATTTTCATATTGGATGGCATCAACCGGAAAATTTAGGGTTCCCCCACCGTCAATAGCCACTTCACCTCCGGAAGAAGCCGTGAATGTCGCATTTTTTTTGAGTGCAAAAAGTTTTGTTCTTGAATACAACAAACCACCGGAAGGATACACCCGATCCGAACCCGTCATAAATCCGTCTTTGGTAATTCGGATATAGGTTCCGTGTTTGTCCATAGCTTTGTTTTCAAAATAAAACACCCCGTACTTATCCGTTTTGGTTGAGGCCCCGTAAATCTCGACCAATGCACCTTCGACAGGCATATTGTTGTCGTCATAAACGTAACCCAGGACGGAACCATTGACCTGAGTGATGATCTCCGGCATAAAGGTCGTGGTGGTAACTTTTTCTCCGCTGTCAAAATCTTTATGGCAGGCTGTGTAAATCGAGAGCAGGCCTAAAATAAAAAAGATTTTTCGAAACATGATTACAATTTTCAAAATGAAAAAAAATGATTGATATAAAGGTAGAATACAACTTTGCAAAAAGCGTTGCAGTGTATCGTCATTTTTTTGAAAAAGAAGTTAAAGATACATTATTTTTAGAAAATGATGCCGGCACATATGTCAATTTTTGATGTATAATAACCACTGATCATTTATTTTATTGTTCCGGGATAAAAAAAGAGATTTGGGAAAATGAGGTGTTTTTATTATGAAAACCAGCAATCAATCTGTTGTAACTGCTATTTTACCTAAATTTTACCTTCTTTTACCGCCCGTTTGATAATGTAAAAAAAAATACCCTTTCCTTTGAGCATTAATTCATTCAGATGTATAAAAATTTCAGATACTCCCTTCTTTTGGTTTGTTCGTTTTGGTTTTTAGGATGTGGCGTAAAAAAGTCCAACTCTCCCACGGAAGTTAACCATACGGAATTTAAAAACACGACCGGAATACGCAAATCCATCGTTCAAAAATTAAAAGAATATGATCATCTTCCTGTGGAAGAAAGAATCAAACTGTACAAAACCTTAAAAAAAGAAAATCCCGATGACTATAATTTTGAAAATGAAGACGAACTGACCATGTATGGTTACGGCTTTTTGTGGGCTGACAAAACCGAAGAAGCATTCGCCATATTCCAACTCATTGTTGAAGTTTTCGGTTCCCCCAATTCTTACGACAGCCTGGCTGAAGCTTACCTCAAAAAAGGCAATAAGGAACTGGCTTTATTGTATTATGAAAAAGCTTTGGTCATGAATCCGGACAATTACAATGCCGAAGATCAGATCGCCATGATCAGAAATCCGGAAATGAAACCTTTGACACCCACTCAAAAGTTTGACCAGGTTTTTACACCGCAACAGTACAGAGAAGACCTTGACCAACTGGCTCATTCGATCCTCAAAATCCATCCGAATGCTTTAAAATTTATCACAAAAACAGCGTTTTGGAATAATGTAGAAAACATTAAATCAAAAATCAATGAAAAAACCACTTTCGGCGAATTCTCTTTTCAATGCAACAAAATCATCGCTTCGGTCCATTGTTCACATACCGGATCGGGAGGATTTTATCCCGAACTTGAAATGTTGTCGGCAGAACTATTTTTCCCGCTACAGGTGCGTTGGATAGGCGAACAATTGTTTGTTATTGACGCAATGAATCATCAAAACCAGATAAAACCGACTGACGAAATTTTGACCATCAATGGAGTTTCTGTCAAACAAATGATGGCAAAAATATTTGAACACATTCCGGCTCAAGGCTACGTACAGACGACCAAAACCCATGTTTTTAACAGCTTTTCATCCTCTTATATTCCTTATGTTTTGGGTTTTCCCAAAAGTTATACGATCACCCTCAAAGGTGCAGGAAATCCTGTTGTATTACAAAAAGGAATAAAAAAAACCGGTCCGTTTTGGGATAACCTTCAGTATTGTCGGGATCAGCTGTGTTTAAAAATATTGGAAGATCAACAGACCGCATTGATGACCATAACATCATTTAATTATTATTCATGGAACAATCTTTCTGAATTTGTCCAATTTACAGACAACAGCTTTCAGGAGATTGAAAAAAATAAAATTAAAAATCTCATTATCGATGTGCGGTTTAATGGTGGTGGTTCACAATCTGCGGCTATACATTTACTCAGATATCTGGTCGAAAAACCGTTTATCTACTACTCAAAAGCAGAATCTGCCGGGAAAACAGAAAAAAGCGAAGGCGAAGAAGTTATCCATCCTGTTTCAAAACCTTTTAAAGGCAAAACATTCTATTTAATTGATGGCATTGGAAATTCAACAACCGGTCATTTTATGTCGCTGGTCAAAGTGTTAACGCCGGGAATTATCATTGGAGAGGAGTTGGGTTCCAATCAATTTTGTTCCGCCGGTTCAACTTCTTGCAGACTCAAACACACAAAATTCACTTATTACGTAGCCAACAATACCCACATTTCGACAGCAACATCTCTTCCTGATGAAAAAGGTATTTTACCCGATCATTTTGTTGGTCAAAACATACAGGATGTAGTGAACAAAAAAGATGTGGTTTTGGAATATGCTTTAAAACTTTTGCATAAATAATGTAAAAGAAAAGACTTACTTAAATTCCTTTTTTTTATCTGACATGGCTGATATCAGCAATTGGAAAAATCAATGATTACCGACAGATTTACCCTTTTATAAACCTATCGGTAATCATTAATTAGGGATTTGTTAATCTGTCACTTCCACCAATTCCCAAAGTTCCTGAGATACTATATCTCTCAGTTCTCTTAATTTAGCCGTCATATTGTTGATATCATCCTTTGGATATACTTTTTTATATTCATCTGCCATGCCGGTTTTGCCACTTGCCCATGACAATGCCTGATCAAAAGTTGCAAAAGAAAAACTGACTGTGTAGTTGTTTTCTGCGCCACTATTTGTTACATACGTACGTTTCCAGACATTAAAACCTTTCAGTTCGCCGGCTTTGATACATTCTTCAATCACAGGTTTTAATGATTCCAATAATTTTTCATAGGCTTCATGGCTTCCCGGTTTTGCAGAAACAAGATTTAACTGAACATACTCACCAGGCTGAAGCTTTGCACCTGTACCCATTTTATAAGTATAAAGATCTGTGGCTACAATAGAACGTACATTGTTCAGAGATGTCAGAAAGTCACTTATTTCTTTAACACTCAGGTCTCTTACTCCTGTATCCCAGGTATTTTCTGCTTTCATCTCGACACCACTTGGAAATACCGAAAGTGTAGCATAATCATAATCAGCATCCAAACCTCTTGGATATGTTCTGCGGTACAGCTGCCAGGATGTAATGGTTTTATTTGCAACTCTTGCGTTAGCTAGTTTTTTTGATGTTTTCATATCGATGAGATAACTCTCATTCATGTGAGGCTTTATTTTCACAAAACTTACTTCTCCATACGGATTTTGTGCCTGGCACTTGTTGTCTGGTGAGAATACTGTTGATAATAAAATTACCATGGAAGCAAAAAGAAATGTTTTCATTTTTAATGATTTTTTGTTGATGTTAATAATAGAAAAATACTGTACAACATTATTATGTTGATACTGTAAAATTAACATCAACCAATAGCCTACAGATAGGACAAATTCACCATTAAAAGATAAATTCTCACCAATTTGTTGGACAAATGGTGCTCTATAAGGATGTATTCCTTGTCCCGGACTCCGAATTTTCAAAAATGATAAAAACAACCCTTTAATAACCTGAGGTCATTAAAACATACCTCACCATTCAAAATATTAATTAAGATACATTATGCCATCACAGCCAACATATCAAAAATAAAAATTCCGTATTCTTTTTTACTTGAAATTTGAGCATTTTGCAGGGCTTCTTCTTTAGTGATTCCTTTGGTAAATATGCGCCAGGCATATTCATCCGGAATACGAACGGTACATAAGGGTACATTTTTTATTTCGGAACTTAATGTCCATTGGTCGGAATACTCAAGATACCAGCTTTTTTCAGTTTGACCAAAAATAATAAATTGTACTGAATCACCGGGTTTTCCTTCCACCATACGATAATGATAAGGCAACGCACGCATCGATGTTTCCAGATATGGTTTGTAATATGTATTCAAATACAAAACTTCCGTATTACCGATGGCTAATCGTATTTGTTGCTGGTGGTGCCACTTTTCTGTGTATTCTCTTGCAATGTGAAATGTATTGGTTGAAACACTTTCACCTGCCCAGGCTACAGAAAAAGTTGCCTGAGCGTCCGGTGGTAAAGATTTTAAGTGCTCCCTGTATTCTCTTCCCGATTGTTGCAACCAAGTCAATAATACCTCAGGACTTAGCCTTTTTGTAGCTTTGACCCAATCAGCATTCAAACCATTTAGATAATTTACCAATTCCCTGTAAGAATTAAGCTTTGGATTTTCGGCAAAATATCCATCCCTTAACATGGACAAAGAGCGGAGATTGCCATCAAGCAGGTGTGCCGCTATATCCTTCACTGTCCAAAAAGGAACAATTGTTTTTTTTTCCCAATCTTCACGTTTTAAATCAGACAGCAAGTCGATCAACTTTTCGTCCAAATCATCCAATAACGTGACAAAATTGGTTTCCATTTCTGCTTTTTATATTTTAAAATTTATTCTAATCAGTTGTATTCAGATATATCCACGTTTTCATGTATTGAATGATTACTGTAAATATAATTGTTTTCCAATACTTCAATTTGTTTTCGGTGATTTCGGATGTTTATAAATTTTAGTAATCCAAAAGCAATTATAATGAATCCGACAAAAATAACAAAAAGAATGTGCCACTCAAAATATAAATCTAAAAAACCAAGTAAAGCCGCTCCTGCTATCAATCCCCCGTTAAAAATAGTCATATAAAAAGTAAACTGGAACGCTGAAATTCTTCTCCAACTCAATTTCATAGCCAATGCAAAAACACCAATATTAATCAAGGTAACTGAAACAGAAAACACAGCAATAAATCCGGATATAAAAAAACTATTTTGCCAAAATTTTTCCAAAAAAACTATAGAAATAACCAGAATACTCACAAATATAAAACTTGATTGTATCAATCTTATTACACCATATTTATAGATTATCCACCCTCCGACGACCAATCCAGAAATGCCTGAAATCAAATTAGAAACTGAAAATATTTTTGAAAAAAAGATATTATTCCAACCGAGTTCCTGAATGGTAAAAACCGGCAATAACGTACGGAGAAAATGTAGTGCAAGAGCGGTAATAAAAATGACAGCGATTAATAATAGGTTATTTTTCAGGACAACTATATTCAGAAAAGAATGAAATAATTGTTTCCAGCTGTCAACTTTCATAACAGCAGCTTCAGATGATACTTCTCCCGGTGACCAGGGAAATAGTTTTTCACCCTTTCTTTCTTTGATGAGCATTGGTAATATCATAAAAACTGCAACACTCAGGGCCATCAAAAGAACGGTAAGTTTAAAACCATAATGATGGATCAGCCAGCTACCGATAAAAAAAGTAATGGACGTGCCTATAATCTTCGAACTCCACATCAGACTGTTGGCTTTACCTTGCTGTTCCACCGGGACAATATCGATTACTAAACTATCAGTCGCGATATCCTGAAACATAATAAAAACATGTACACATATTGCAGCAAGCGTAAGCGTAAAAATATTTTCCAAAGGATTCGTAACAAATGATAAAATGATCATCGTAAAAAAAATCCCTGCCTGACCAAATAACAACCACGGTTTTCTCCGTCCCATGGGTAAAAAAGTATATCTGTCTATAAGCGGTGCCAGGAGGATTTTAAGGCTGAAAGGAATAATGACAAGTGCATTATATGAGGCAATCTCTATGACACTTTTACCTTCCATTGCCATCCAGGTAGGAATGGCAAAAAGCGTGATACCTTCAGGAATACCTTGGGAAAAATACAAAAATATAAAGGTAATATACCTTAATCTTGGATTATCTGTCAGTGATGAAACTTCTGAGTAGGATTTTTTTGCACTTCCCATTATATAAAAAAAATTCTTAACAGGATAAACCAAAAATTATGCCGCAGTTAATTTAATGCTCAATTTGGTTTTAATCATTAAAATGGAGGGGTTAACCGGTCAGCATTTGATCAGAAGCATGATGTAAAAAGAGGCAAGGTAACCTAACCTAAGAATGCAACCAACCCTTTAAAATCCTTCCCGCCAACGGAAGAAGTACATATACCATCAGAGGCACTAAAATCAATGTAAGGATGAGCGTTCTGAGTGGCAAAACAAAAGTATTGAGCACATCTCCGAATATATAAAAAATCAAATTGATCGTCGGGTAAATGGCCATCCAGATCATGATGGCTGTTTTGTATTTTGGTGGTTGTTTTTTATTTTCCATGATAAGGTTCCAGTTTGCCCATCTCACCGGCTGCGTACCTTCTTTTTGTTTCAGCCATTTGTTCAGGCGTAGTCATGACAAAAGGTCCTCCATAAGTTATGGGTTCGTTATGTGGGTTTCCGGAGGCAAACATACATTCCAATCCTTCAATGCCGGCATTGAGGGTAATCTGACTGCCTTCAGATGTGTAATTCAGAAGAGATTGTGGATGTACACTTTCCTCTCCTGAATTACCACTTCCACGTAAACCATAAACAAAGGCCATTTGTTTAGGCTCCAGGGTAATGGATGTATTGGGTTGAAGAATAATATGAAACAAATCTACATCAGTGACCATTCTGTAATCAGGTTTTGTATTTAAAAATGTTCCATGAACAACCCTGACTTTGTAATCCCTGGTAATGACTTCCGGAATTTCAGCAGCACTTGCATGCATCGACAGTGGATCCACAAACCGGTCTTTATCGGCATGATTGATCCAAATCTGAAAACCATGGGTCTCTGTTCCGGTTTCTTTCGGAAATTCGTCGTGTAACATTCCCCTGCCGGCCTGCATAATGTGCATTCCTCCCGGTTCGATAAAACTAAAATCTCCCTGACTGTCCCTGTTGATAAAACTACCTTTACTATCAGGAAGCATATAGGTCATGACAGAAACACCTGCATGAGGATGCGGACCAAATACCGGTCTGTCCATGTAAAATTCTGTAAAAACCAAAAAAGGTTCAATGGGAAAAACATGGGCCATGATATCTACTCCTTTTAAACCCGGAAATGCCGGCTTAAAAACTAAATCTGTTTTACGAACGACTTTTTTGTTCATGATCTTTGTTTGTGAAATGATGGTGGAATTCACATTTTTGATTAAAAAACTTCCTGTCGCTAAAACGACCAGACTACCTATAAAAATGATTTGAGCAAACCTCATTATTTTTCTTTTTTGAAACCCGATATCCGGTCAGTAAGTTCTGGAAAACGAACCACAGCAGCGATCCATACTGTCGCTTCAATAACAGCAGGACCCACAACGGACTGCCCATGGGTCAGATGGGTTGCTATTGCGCCGCCCATATAAGCGGACAATAAAAGAGTACCCAAAATGCCTGTTCTTGGAAAAAGAAACAAAACTACACTGACCAACTCAATGACACCCAAGATACGGAAACTGTTTTCATCAAGTCCAATACTAGCTGCCATGGTCAGTGCTTCCTCGCCACCTATAAATTTACTAACGGCACTGCCAATAAAAATAAATCCTACCACACCTGCCAAACCCCAATTAATAATGTTTTTTGTTTTTGTTGTCATTGTAATAAATGTTTAGATAAAAAAAATTGATAATGATGTAAATTGATACCCAACAACCTTTTACTGTCAGGCAAAAAATAATTTTGTTAATTATTTAATTGTATACTACGCAACATATTGGATAAAAAATTTTACCCTACGTTTTGAATAATTTTATGTAATACAGACAAAGTGGTCATCCGATCCTTATCAGAAACTCCTTCTAATGAATCTTCAATGGACCTTAAGGCACATTCGGCCGTTTCTTCTTTCAATTGTTTTCCGAAATCGGTGAGAAAGATCTTAAAAACTCTTCTGTCGTTTGGATCATCTCTTCGGATAACAACGCCTTCTCTTTCCAAAATATCGATAATACGTGTCACGTTTGCACGGTTTCGGTCTGTACAAATAGCCAATTCACTCTGCTGCAAACCATCCTTTTGCCAGAGATAGGTCAACACCCGAAATTGATCAGGAGTAACCGGAAGATTTTTTTCTTTCATCCTTCTGGCCAAATGGCGGAACATAGCCGTATGTGCCATGCCCAAAATCCTGCCAAAAGATGTTTCAAACCGGAATGTTTCCATATTGAATGTTAAATACGCAACAAAGATAGAAAATGTTTTTCAGATGATCAACTTTTTTTCATGTTCTGATAAAATAAATTGTTTTGTTTTCAATCAAAGCATAAAAGTTCGTTTGAAAAAGGTATTCCATATTATGAAACCAGCATTCAGTTTTTTTGGTAAAATGTCCAGATTATAAAATAAATAAGTCGGCGGTTAAGTCAAAAAACCGAAATCAAGATTCTTTTATTCCTCAATTTTCATTTTCTGTCCATGAATCTCTACGGTGAATTTTATTTTTGCTTCCAAAGCGTCAAATACTTTTAAAATCGTTGCAAATCTGATATCTTTATCAGCGTTTTCAATTTTGGATATTTGAGCTTTTTTTACCCCTACGATTGCTCCCAGTTGCTCTTGTGTCAGATTTTGTAGTTTTCTTGCTTTTTTAATAGCCGCGCCAATCTGATCTGACCGCAACTCTTGTTCAAAGATTTCAGGTTTTTTTGTTTCCTCTTTTTTAAGATTAAAGTCAAATACATCATCCAAACTTTTTGTTTTCATCATTTTGTTTTAAACCATTAATAAATCATGAGTATTATGTCAATCAATGCATAACATAAAACAAATGTAATAGGTAATTTTAATTTGAACAAATTATGTGAAGGTCTAATCATTCAAAAGGTAGTAAAAAAAGGCAAGGATTTACCTGCCCATAATCCTTTGCATGTAATAACTTCAGGTGTTGTACTTTTAATCTTCGCAATAAACATGGGTAAGTTATATTCACGATGTCTATATTTGCTGCCATTTTAAATATATTTTTTTTCATAAAAGTCAACATCCCAAACTAATTTTATATCCATGTGATCCCGGGTTTTACTATCTTTCAATTTCAGATTATGTCACTTCCCTTTAGAAAAAACACCAACTTGTTTATGAGGATAGAAAACTTATGTGGTTCACTTAAATGGTTAATCTTCGAATATTCACAATATTTTAGAACGATGAGACACCAAACTAATTAAATTCAATAAAAATAAGGGATACTCTTTTTCTTCAGTCTTTACAAGCCGTCAGATCTTTATAACTACATACATTTATAATTCTAATTTATATTATTTGCACCTACAAAATTTCAGTCATTTGCATCTTCGTTTGGAACCCTTTTTATATTTCTGAATTATTTTAGTTCCTTATTTTTCCAAACAGTACCGTTCAGACTTCCCTATAAAAAAAATGCTCGTGACTTTTCACGAGCAACAACGAATTTTACAATTTAATAACCAAAACTTACACAGTGCAAAGATAATACATATTAAATAAAAAAACAATATGTAAATGCAATTAATTTTGGAAATTTGATATAATTTTTATATTTAATGTATAATGTATTACTTATCTAATACATACATATTTGATTATATTTATATATAAATACCTTTTTTACTGTTTTAACCCCTGAACAAGTATTTTTTCACTACACTACCGATATACGACACATTTTCGAAGTACGTTGTCCGAAATTTTTGATTGTTTTTTACCCTATTTTGATCTTAGATCAGTAAAAATATGGATAAGCTGCAAATATTTTTCCAAAAACACCGGATTGAACGGTAAATAAATCTTCCCCTGTATTGACAAAGTATCTTCCTATATGGATGACATCAGCGGGCTCATCGTTTTCTTCTGCCTGATACACGGTCTGCTCATAATTCCAAAACCGGTAAGTCTTTATGGTTTTATCCTTTTTTTCCATCGTGATGGTACAAAAAGGAAGGGTTTTTTCCAACGAATCTCTTTTTTCGTAATGATTGTATAATAATTCTGCGCCCAACTCATCAAAAAAATTGAGATAGGTCTTTATTTTATTCTGATTGGCCTCAGCTTTCATTTCCGGGACCGTGGCTACTGCCGGCTTTATATCATACGCTGTACCCGTAAACCGAATGAAGTAGGAAGCATTGGGGTCTTCATGATATTCGACTTTTAAAGATTGTATAGTTTCGATGGCATCCCTGTAAATAAATTTGTCACGATACCGCTCCAGGGGTTGTTCAAATCTTGATCGAAGCGCACCTCCGAGATTGGGCAATTCTACTGCATAAAACTGCTCATAACCGTCAAGCAACATATAGGTTCCTTCCCCACCCTGCATGTCGGAGCCGATGTGAATCTTTTTGAGTAATTCACCGGTCTTGCCGTATACTTCCACCAATATCCCTTTGTTTTTAATATAATTTTTTAACGTGGCGTCAGCATTTTTGGACGGAATGGACTTCATTTTGGCTTTGGTCAATACCTGAACCATATATCCCACAACCACATCATCCGCTTTATATTTTTCGTTAATATACCATTCTTTTCCATTTCTTTTTTCAAAATGAAGTGGTTTACCATCCTTTCGGGTCAAAACAATTTTATAAATTTCTTCTGCAGAGTCAACCGTAAAATCCCTTTCAGCACTCAGGGAACTCATTTTATTTTGTACCCTCGCTTTATTATAAATAAAATAGGCTGCAGCTGACAATAACAATAAAACAACTAATAACAAAAGATTTTTATTCATCTTTTTTAATTTTTGATTTGATATAAGGAGTGACATATTTTCTCCTCCTCATAAATGAATATCCAAATCCGAACAATATCAGAATGACTACCGGCATAACCACATTGATCAGTTGCCACTTTAGTTTTTCATCTTTAATTTTGACCGGATCCAGCAATCGAAGTTTTACTTCTTTGGATCTCGACTCGATGATGTTGTCACCATCAAGCATATATTCAACAGCATTTACAATAAAATCTCTGTTGCCTTTGTAATATCTTCTTTCCCACTTATTATACCCGATTTGTTCTGTTTCTCCATTGGTTGGGTTGACCAGGTTTTTAACAAAATCGGCATCGGACACAATCAGTTGTTTTGCATTTTTTTGACCTTGTTTTACAAATGTCATTCCTAACGACTGCAATAAAGTTTCCAGTTCCGGTGTCAATCTGTTGGCAAATGCAGACGTAAAGCTACCTTCAAGCAAAACAGCTACGGGCTTTTTACCATCCTGAAACTTTTTAGGGTCGGGAGCACTTTTTAAAATTTCAAAACTCAATCTTACCGGAGAAAGCTGAACCCTGGAATAGGCAGAACTTTCAAGCAAAATGGTTTTTTTAATGGCCGCATCTGTTTTTAGGGTATCTATTGAGCTTGGAAATGCAAGGTTGACCCGATCAATGTTTTTGACGATAGGATGGGTTGACGTAGATGCTATCGCAAGGTGATAATACCATGGAAACAATTCGGTCTGAGGTTTTCCTCCCTGCATACCGACAACCTGAGGAATAGAGGAACACTCCAGGTCCATGATAAGATTGGGCATCACCCGAACTCCGTATTTAAACAAAATATCATCTGTGCCGGCGTCAATATCCGGCGGGATATACATACCATAAAGGTTGATTGAATCGAGAGAAGCATCCATTTTATCCAGCAACCATATAATTTTTCCACCAGCCATGATGTATTGATCAATCTTAAACAGATTTTTGTTGGATATCTTTTGTCTGGGTCCGGCTACAACAACCATATCGATTGTGGTATCGAGTTTCATGATTGAATCAAGATCAACCCTCCCAACCAAATGATTGCGTCTCATTTCCGCTTCAAGTCTGAATAATTGATCTTCTTTCAACTCTCCGTTGCCTTTGGTAACCAGGATTTTTTTTGGTCGGGTTGAAATTATTTTTTGAAAAGCTGAAGCAAACTTATATTCGAGCAATTCAACAGATTTGTTTAATACAACTTCTTCATCATCCCCTGCAAATTGTTCTTCCAATAAATTAACGACAAATTTTTTGTTCTGATAGTGAACCACGGCAAATGGAAATATAGGTTTTTGCCGCATTTCTGATCCATCAAAAAAATTGAGCAATACCGGTGAAATTTTGTCGTTGGCAAATTCTTCCTGTCTCTTTTTTAATTCCTGACCTGTTCCTGCTGTAGGATCTTCAAATTCGTAAACAATATTGCCGTTGTAATCCCTCATCTTGGATAAAATATCGAGAGTAGAGGCACGCAATCTTTTGAATCCGGAAGGAAACTCACCGTCAAGATACACTTTTATAAAAATATTATCTTCAGGTTTGGAAATAATCTCTTTGGTACTTTTTGATATCGTATATCTTTTATCTCCGGTAAGGTCAATTTGAAAAAAATAATAATTGGCAATCAAATTGATCACAAATAAAATGCCTGCAATGAGGGCTGCCTGAACCCATTTTCCTGATTGATTTTTCATTTTTTCTTTTCCAACTGTAAATAGGTGAGCCATAAAAATATAAAAATCAACGAAAGAAAATACAAGATATCCCGTGAATCTATAACTCCTTTGCTGATGGACGTATAATGATAGTTTATTCCCAATTTCTGAACAAATAAATCATATTTTGCTGCAAAAACCGGTAATCTGGACAAATAGGTAAATGCCCAATGAAAGAAAAAACACAAAAAGGCTCCTGATATAAAAGCAATGATCTGATTGTCTGTAAGGACTGATGCAAACATGCCTAAAGCAACAAAACCTGCTCCTAAAAAAAACAATCCTATGTATGATCCTATAATAGCACCGGTATCAAGATTTCCTTTGGGAGCACCAAGCTGGTATACTGAATAATAGTACACCAATGTTGGCAATAATGAAAAAAGAACGAGTGTGACATTTGCCAGATATTTCCCCAACAGAATATCAGTAATTTTTAATGGTTTGGTAAATAAAAACTCAATGGTGCCTTTGTTTTTTTCTTCTGCAAAAGACCTCATGGTTATTGCCGGAATTAAAAATAAAAACACCAAAGGACCGATCGAAAATAATTGATCCAAGGTAGCAAAACGATAGTCCAGTACACTGGTGTCAGAAAATATCCACATAAATATTCCGACCGACACTAAAAATACCGCAATGACCACGTAACCGATCAAAGAACTTAAAAACGAATGAATTTCTTTATAAAAAATGCTTATCATATCTCCTGCTTTTGGGTTAATTGTCTGAATATTGATTCCATATTCATCAACTCACTCTTCATCTCCACGATGGTAAGTCCCGAATCAACCGCTGCTTTAAAAATTCCCGGCTTTATATCCGCATCATCTTTACCCAAAATGGTCAGCCGATCACCTTCTTTTTGAACACTAATAACACCGGGCACAGCAACAAAAGGATCTTTTGAATATTGATCATTCGAAAAAACAACGACTACTTTTGTTTGTCCTGATACCCTCGCCTGTAAATCAGCTATTGAGTCATCGGCAATCAATACTCCGTCATTAATAATCAAAACCCGGTGGCACAATGCCTGAATTTCCTGCATAATGTGTGAGGAAAAAATAACCGTTTTTTCTTTTCCCATCTCCCGGATCAGTTGTCGGATGCCAACCAATTGATTCATATCAAGTCCTGAAGTAGGTTCGTCCAGGATAAGTACCTTCGGGTCATGGATAATGGCCTGTGCCAACCCTACTCTTTGTTTGTATCCTTTGGAAAGGGTGCCGATAATTTTATGTTGTTCCTTTTCCAGACCCGTTGTCTGAATAACTTCATCAATACGTTTATCCGGATTTTTGATTTTATGCAAACCTGCTACAAAACCTAAATACTCTCTCACATACATATCGTCATAGAGTGGATTCTGTTCCGGTAAGTATCCTATATTTTTTCTGACTTCCAGAGGATTTTTCAAAATATCAAACCCTTCCACCTCGGCTGTTCCGGAACTTGGTTCCAGATAACAACACAACATCTTCATGGTCGTACTTTTTCCGGCACCATTAGGTCCCAAAAAACCGACTATTTCGCCTGGTTTGGCAGAAAATGACACATTATTGACGGCGGTTTGTGTTCCAAAGATTTTCGTGATCCCGTTGACTACGATTGACATATTAATATTATAATAGGGTAACTATTGCAAGGGCGGCAAAATTAAGGGAATTTGCCGTATCAAATGTTATAATCGTCTTAAAATCTCAGCAAATTATCCTTCTGAATCCGGAAATGGTTCGAAAACGACATTTTTTACTACTTTTTTTTCAAAAGTTCAGGATGTTTTTCCTGAAATTTTTTAAGCCTTGGCATGGATACATTCTGAATATAAGAATTATCCGGATTTCTTTTTTTATAATCCTGATGATAATCTTCGGCTGTGTAAAATTTGTTCAGAGGCACCACTTCAGTGACTATTTTGTCCTTATATTTTCCACTTGTATTTAAAGATTCTATGGTAGCCAGTGCCAACTTTTTTTCTTCTTCATTCTGGTAAAAAATTGCAGATCTGTATTGTCTTCCGTAATCCGGTCCCTGTCTGTTGAGCGTCGTTGGGTCATGAGAATCAAAAAAAACAACCAATAATGTCTCATAATTCATTTCTGCAGGATCGTAATAAACTTCGACAGCCTCAGCATGTTCTGTGACTCCTGTACTGACCTTTT
Source organism: Saprospiraceae bacterium (assembly GCA_022842725.1). Classification (GTDB taxonomy): domain Bacteria; phylum Bacteroidota; class Bacteroidia; order Chitinophagales; family Saprospiraceae; genus OLB9. Next base: position 124,178 of record JALHOZ010000009.1, on the reverse strand, counting down.
TGTATATAGCCCCTTCTGCTGATCCACCTGCATAACCTGAAACTACCTCTTTAATTCCCTGTACGGATTCATAAATACTTTCAACACACCAAAAGCAACCACCGGCAAAATATGCTCTTTTATATTTTGTAAGATCAAAAGTATCTGCTTTAACAAACGGCTCTTTTGATTCGTTTTGTATGTTTTTAGAAGAACATGATACCAGGTTGGCCAGGAGGATGGCTGTAATAAACAAAAATCGGATTCTCATCTTACTATTTTTAACCTAACAATTAAAACAAGCTTGGGTTTATTTTACGTCAAATCATTAACAACCACCTTAAGGTTTTTGTCAAAATAAAACGTATTCAAACAAAAAAGCCGCAAATGATACATTTGCGGCTCAACTTATTATTCACTAATTACCTTTCTTAATTAATCCTTGATGAACTTTGTATTTAATACATCATGAGGTGTCTCTGCGATTAAAATAAAAAGCCCGGAAGGAATGTGGCCGATGTCAATCTTCCCTTGGTCTTCCGTAACACTTCTGTCCAATATTAGTTGACCTTTTGCATCAAATATTTTTAATCTGGCCGGCACATCGGTCAATTGATAAAATAATGCCTCCTGCGCAGGATTAGGATAAATCAAAAGACTTTCCTCTTTATAGTCTTCTCCTTGAACATCTGAAACCTCAATAAACGCCGGATTTTCGACAAATGAAGTTCCGGAAAACCCATGAATAACAACAGCATCTATAAATGTAAAGTCTGAATTATCTGATCCCTGGTTGATAAATCTGAAGCGTGAATTTGCAGAAAACGATCCTGTTAAAGTTAGGGTAACGTTATATGTTGTATTGTTGTTAAAATCTGTTCCTGATATAAAAGTGGACACATTAGAATAGGTTGTCCCGTTAAAATATTGAACAGCAAAACTTTTTCCTGATTCCATTCCGGATGTTTTAAAACTAAACGCCAATGTAATGGTGGTATAATTTGTAAGGTTAAATATCGGTGAGGTTGTCGCAGAACTTGTCCCCAGGTTTCTCATTCGTAAGCTATACGTCCCTTCCGGTGAAAATGACCCGCCATATCTGAAACAATGTTCTCCACCGTCAAGCCAACCTTGCCATCCGGTTTCAAAATAATATCCTCCGATCAACACACCGTTGCCATTATTACAAGGAGGACATTGAGGTCCGCCACAATCGATACCGGTTTCCTGGCCGTTTTGGATACCATCATTACAGGTTGGACACGCAGGGCAAGTCGGACCACCACAATCGATACCGGTTTCCTGACCGTTTTGAATGCCATCGTTACAGGTAGGACAAGCAGGACAAGTCGGACCACCACAATCGATACCGGTTTCCAAACCGTTTTGAATGCCATCGTTACAAGTAGGACAAGCAGGGCAAGTCGGGCCGCCACAATCAATACCGGTTTCCTGGCCGTTTTGAATGCCATCGTTACAAGACGGACATGCAGGACAAGTCGGGCCACCACAATCGATACCGGTCTCCTGACCATTTTGTATGCCGTCAGTGCAAGAAACTCCACCTACCCAATGATATCCTCTGATGATTACCGCATCAATATAAATTCTGTCAAAACTATCTGCTCCCTGAGCAGTAAATCTGAATCTGCCATTTTGAACCAGATTATTGGATACTTTAATAGTTACCGTAGATACTACATTATTTACAAAGTCAACGCCACAAACATAATTTTTCAAAGTAATCCATTGCGAACCGTTAAAATAACGGATAGAGAAAGATTTACCATTTTCTACCCCGTTTGACCTGAAAGAAAATTGTACTTTCACTGAGTCTAAAGTTTGCAATGCAAAGGTTGGAGATGAAAATGAGCTTGCCTCACCATGATTACCTGCTATCCTTATGGAAAACAATGCCTCAGGTGATAAAGATCCACTATATCTGGCTACTTGTGAACCACCTCTAGTCCATCCATCCCATCCTGTTTCAAAATAATATCCACCAAGGTTGGTTTCAATCACCTGTCCACCGCCACAGGAAGGACAAGATGGCCCGCCACAATCGATACCGGTCTCCTGGCCGTTTTGAATGCCATCGTTACAGGTAGGACAAGCAGGGCAAGAAGGACCACCACAATCGATACCGGTCTCCTGGCCATTTTGAATGCCATCATTACAGGTAGGACAAGAAGGGCAAGAAGGACCACCACAATCGATACCGGTCTCCTGGCCATTTTGAATGCCATCATTACAAGAAGGACACGCAGGGCAAGTTGGACCGCCACAATCGATACCGGTTTCCTGGCCGTTTTGAATCCCATCGTTACAGGTAGGACAAGCAGGGCAAGTTGGACCGCCACAATCGATACCGGTTTCCTGGCCGTTTTGAATACCATCGTTACAAGATGGACAGGCAGGGCAAGAAGGACCGCCACAATCTATACCGGTCTCCTGTCCGTTTTGAATGCCATCGTTACAGGTAGGTGTTTGATTATTGGATACACAAAAAGTTTGTACATGAGAAAATGTAAACTGGCTGCCTGAACCGAGGACAACTTCACCTTTTTTTACATGGTAATAACCCTGACCATATGCACAACATATTCCGTCCCCATAACTATCTAACATAGTAAACGTATAACATCCGTCCGGCAAACAAAAATCTTCAGTTTTTATAGTATTGGCTCCGGTATAAGGTCCACCGGAATAGATGATTACATTGGCGGAGTTTTTAAGATTCCATGTGGTTTCATGTGGATAGTTATCAACGAGGATTGTAAGTCTCACTTCGCTGCCTTCACATTCCTGGCCTCCGCCACCCTCGCAATTCCCAAGGCAATTGGCCGTAGATACTCTGTTTCTCATGATATTTCCCGGTTGAACACCAAAACCGTTAGCAAAATTTATTCCTGCATTGGTAAGATGACAATAAGACATAATGGTTCCACCGCCTGAAGGAATACCGGGATTTGAACAACCGCCTTCTGTGGTATAACATCCGTCAATGGCCGTATTATTGCCATTCCAAACGCAGGCATGTGTATGTTGTGAACCAAATAAATGACCAAATTCATGTGCACATACTTCAACAGTCCAACTGTAAGCAGGAACATTGGAATATGTAGAATGTATACTGGCAAAACTCATACTGAAATCCGGATTTGTCCGGCAAAAACCATTAAGATAAGCCACTCCCCCACTGGCTTTGTACGAAATTAATTGGGCTAGATCTCCGTTAAAACCTTGTCTGTGTGCAGTAAATGCATTCAACATGGCTATAGAAGTTGTCCCGTTATATGGACTTGGTTGTGTCCAAACCACAATTTCTGAAAGTGTTGTGGTAAGATTTTCATTGGCGTATAAAGCACCAACCTGATTAAATATTCCTGTTACAAAGTTATTGACAGCTGTCAGACTTGAACCCTTTTGTGTGTATATGTCATAATCGACCTCAATGTATAAACGGGTACATCTTACCGTTCTTTCAGCACCGGCGTCGCCTTTTAATTCTGACGGAGAGTAAGCTTGAGGATCCTCATCCGTTGCACATTGAAAATGCAGCGTTTGCATTATGTCTTCATCTTCATACATGATGTGGGTCTCCTCGTCTTTCAATTTACCGATGACCAGATTTCCATTTATTGATGGTGCCGAAATAAACCCCATCATTTCATCTTCAAAAACACTGACAGCTACCAGACTTGACTCATCTCCCTGTATGATCCCTCTGAAGTGTTTACCTTGATTTATTGAAACATTCTGAAGACCTGGTTCCGTTTTTATATATTGATTTTCCGTGACTTTAACCTCGACCAATTCCAGAATATAGGGGCTTCTACCTTCTGCAGGAATCTGAAAAGTGATAGCTTTTGCTGTCCCGTTGATAATTTGTTTAAAGACATTTTTGTCAGGCGTAAGAAAAACCGCATTTTTTGCTTCCTCCGGCACTTGGGTAAACCGGGCACTGTTAGCCATTGTAAACGGAACGCTTCCAACGGACTGAAACTGTCCTTTAGCCTGTTTTACCAAATCAAGTGGACGAACCTGAGCCTGAGATGAAAATGAAAGGACAAAAAATAAAAAGATAATTAATAACCTCATGAATATTATTCTTTTTTGGAGTGAAAAAAAATGTAAATCCCATGGGTATATTGCTGTTGCAACCTTATAGTTAAGAACGAGGGTTCAATAATACACGTATTTTACCTACTCACCCAATAACGGGACACAATTTTTGTAAAAATGGTTATTTACCCTGATTCGTTACTAGGGAGAAACCCAAAAATCGTGCCCTTTTTAAAAAAAAAGCTTTATTTATATAATAAATATGTTTAATATGTAAAATATGTTAGTTTTTTTTAAAAAAAACGGCTTAAATAATTTTAAACCGTTGTATTTTTTTAACAAAGTAATTCAGATTATTCCGGTCAAAATTATGTATTCAAGCAGCTCATCCTGATATTTAATGAAGATCAGATAACATCAAGTAGTCCTTCCGGCAAATTCATTTCCAATTTTTTTTGTTCCGGCAAAACGGCTAATATCCATTCATCAACTAAAGGCAAATAAAATTCTTTTCCATTTTCATGAAAAACAGTTGCCATAATCTGAGCGGGAAACATGTTGATTTCTTTGATCGTCCCAATATATTCATTTTGAACAATAACTTTATAACCTACATATTTCTCAATTCCTTTTACTCCGATTTTTCTGGTTCCCAGGATATGTTTTTCATGAAGTCCGATTACGGTGTGCGTAAATTCTGAAACCTTTTCTGGTGAATCGATGTCATCCAGTTTCACCTGCAGGTTTTTGTCATTTTTAACCTCCAAAATTTTAAACGGAACCGGAAGACCGTCGAGGTATAAAAAAAGATAAGGACTTTTTAAAACACTTTTTTCATACATCAGATCAATATCCAATCTGATAAAACCTAATATTCCTTCCGGTTTGCCAATTTTTCCGATCTCTACTATCTGATCAATCATTTAATTAGATTCAAGAAGTAACAGATTATGATAAAACCCTTTGATCGCTCTTTCCGGCAAAGGAACAGTACCTCCTTTATTATCCTGTAGAAAAATCATTTCTTTTTTGTAAAGACCTATGTTTTCCAGATATTCTTCATAATAATATTTTTTATCCAAAGAAGTTTCTTCATCAACCAAACGGATTCTTGTTTTTTTCGACAACTTTTCTGCCCAATTATAGACTTCATTGTAAGATTCGACTCTTGTATTCCAATCAGTATACATATCCAATAAGGTCTCCCCTCCAACCATAATGTCTATGTTTTCATCAAATAATTGGTTGTGATTAAACCTCAATCCTGTTTTTAATGGAAACACCAGTTTGGTAAACAATAAATTATCTTCCTGTCTTGTGACCATATTTGGTAATTTTGAAACAAAAACAGACTTTTGGTAAGCAAACGTGTCACTCCAATTTCTTTTAAAATATACGTGTACTGTAAAAACGGTGTCACCGCTTCCGTTGATAAAGCTGGATTGAACTTCCTCTTTAAGAAACCCATGTAAAGTATCTCTGATCGTTCCTCCACTTCTCAGTACAACAGAATCTGACTCATAAATCCAATATTTCCCTGTTTCAAGCGGGAAATATTGTTTTCCTAATACATTAATATCAATTGTTTCAGTTGTTTTTTCGCATGCTGACATAAAAACGATAAACAGTAAAAATACAAGTTTTGAAGGAAAAAAATTCAGGTAGTAACCAGGCATATCATCTTATTTATTCATAATAATGAAAAAAAAGCAGAATTATTGTTCAATGTATTATACATTATAAATTTTCTTAATTTAAAAAAGTAAATTCGGTTTGTTTTTTTGGATAATTCCGCCTCCCACGACATCGTCGCCTTCATAAAATACAGCAGACTGACCGGGAGCAATACCTTTCACGGGCGCGAAAAATGAAACTTCGACTGATTGATCTTCAGGATGTAATGAAGCCATGACACCTTTGTCATTATATCTGACTTGTGTCGTTGCTTCAAAACCATCAGGTACAGATTCATATTTCATCCAATTCAGTTTGCCAACAGACATTGTATTTTTGATCAATTCGTCAACTTCACCCAAAACCACCGTATTGGTTTCAGGAATGATTTCTGTTACAAACATAGGAACTTTAAATCCGCCACCCAGGCCTTTTCTTTGTCCAATGGTATAGAAAGGATACCCTTCGTGGGTTCCTAATACGTCACCTGCAGCATTTATAAATGTTCCTCCCATCACTTTTTCTTCCAAACCGGGAACTCTTCTTTTTAAAAAACCACGATAATCATTATCGGGCACAAAACATATTTCATAAGATTCAGCCTTTTTCGACAGCTCTTCATACCCAAAATCTTTTGCCATTTGCCGGATTTCAGGTTTGGTGTAATTCCCCAAAGGAAAATAACTTCTGTTGAGACACTCCTGAGTCAAACCCCACAAAACATAGGATTGATCTTTTCTATCATCTTTTCCTTTGGAAATGAAACTGCGGCCATTTTTTTCATGAATAACTGCGTAATGACCTGTAGCAATAAATTCACAATCCATTGCGTCAGCCCGTTTCAGCAGGGCACTCCATTTAATATGAGTATTACATAATACACAAGGATTGGGAGTACGGCCGGCAATGTATTCTTCTACAAAATTATCAATGACATAGTCCCCGAATTCGTCCCGTATATCGATAATAAAATGGTGAAACCCCATATTAACGGCAACTTGTCGGGCATCATTAATCGAATCCAGAGAACAACAACCGGTTTCTTTTTTTGATCCCCCGGAGCCGGCATAATCCCATGTCTTCATGGTGATTCCGACTACTTCATATCCTTCTTCGTGAAGCATCATAGCAGCAACTGTACTGTCAATACCTCCACTCATGGCTACTAAAACCCTTCCTTTTTTACTCATTTTTATTTAATGAAATCAGGTACAAAGATACAAACTTTTTTACAAACAGAACATTTGCAAATTGTTTCTGAAACTTTCAGTAAAGTTCAGCGAAACTGTACCACTTTACATTTAGGTTGGATTGAAAAGCACTTAAACCTATTCTAAAAAAAAAGGCCCGAAATTATACAATTCCGGGCCTGCTATTTTTTTAAGGAAATCCTTATATTATTCCTCTTCTGATTGGCCGGTTACACCAGCTACTGCTGCAGTAGCTACGCCAGCTGCGGCTATACCTGCTTCGCTACCTCCTTTGCCACGTCTTCTGCTTCTTCTTGTAGAGCCTGCTTTTGCAGTTTTTGCAGTCATTACTGTGTTGTAGTCAACCAGTTCAATCATTGCTGTTTCCGCACCGTCTCCTTGTCTGAATCCGGTTTTAAGAACCCTGCAATACCCTCCTGGTCTGTCTGCAACTTTTTCTGCAATTACGTCAAATAATTCTTTGACAGCTTCTTTGCTTTGAAGATAACCGAAAACAATCCTTCTTGAGTGGGTTGTATTGTCTTTTGACTTAGTGATAATAGGTTCAACATATGAACGCAAAGCTTTTGCTTTTGCCAATGTTGTAGTGATTCTTTTATGTTCAATCAAAGATTGAGCAAGATTTTTTAGCAAGGCTTCTCTGTGGCCTTTTTTTCTACCTAAATGGTTGAATTTTTTACCGTGTCTCATTATATAAAAAGTTTCGCATCACACTTCGCTGTATCTCATGTGCGACCTGGAGTCCTCAGCGATGGTTTATGCCATTAATAATAAAATCCGTTATACGGGTCGCGATGATTTATTCTTCGTCCAATTTATATTTGGAAAGGTCCATACCAAAAGTAAGACCTTTTGTTTGTAATAACTCTTCGATCTCTACCAAAGACTTTTTACCAAAGTTTCTGAATTTCAACAATTCGTGCATATCAAATTTAACCACTTCACCCAATGAATTGATTTTTGCTGCTTTTAGACAGTTATAAGCACGAACTGACAAATCTAGATCTTCCAGAGAAGTTTTTAACAACTTTCTCATATGAAGAATATGTTCGTCAACAATACTATCCTCACGGGAAGTAGCATCATTGAATGTTATATTTTCATCAGTAATCAACATCAAATGTTGAATCATGATTCTAGATGCATCTTTAAGAGCAATTTCAGGATGAATGGTACCATCTGTTTTCAACTCTATAGTCAATTTTTCGTAGTCGGTTCTTTGACCAACCCGGGTATTTTCAACTTTGTAAGAAACCTTTTTGATAGGTGTATAGATAGCGTCAATAGGAATAACCCCTATTGGAGCATCTTTAGGTAGGTTTTCATCAGCCGGTACGTATCCACGTCCTTTTGTTATTGTAAATTCAATTTCCAGACTGACATTTGGCTCCATGGTGCAAATGTGAAGGTCAGGATTCATCACTTTAAAAATGTTTGTATTTGATTCTATATCACCGGCAACAAATTCATCTTTACCGCTAACTGTAACATATATTTTTTCTTCTTCACTTCCTTCGGTAACATTGACCGGTTTTAATCGAATTTGCTTCATGTTTAATACGATATCAACCACATCTTCAACTACACCTTTAATCGTCGAAAACTCATGATCAACTCCGGCAACACGTACCGCTGAAATTGCATAACCCTCAAGAGACGACAATAAAATTCTTCTTAAAGAATTACCGATTGTTTGTCCGAAACCGGGTTCAAGAGGCTTAAACTCAAAAACTCCATCAAAATCGTCAGCTTTTTGAAGAAGGATTTTATCAGGTTTTTGAAAATTTAAAATGCTCATATATAAAATTTATAAAATAATATAAAGAAAATAAGGCCGCTTCGAAACCAAAGCAGCCATTTGTATTATTTTGAATACAATTCTACGATCAACTGTTCGTTGATATTTTCAGGTATCTTTTCTCTTTCAGGATGTGCCAGATATCTGCCTTCCATTTTTTCACTGTTGAATTCGATCCAACCGTAATGACGTACATCTTTTTTAGAATGTACATTAGCCTGAATAATATCCATATTTCTGGATTTTCCTCTTACGGAAACTACTTGTCCCGGCTTTAGCAATAAAGAAGGAATATTTGTTAAAATTCCGTCTACCAGTATATGTTTGTGGGTTACCAATTGTCTGGCAGATCTTCTCGATTTTGCAATTCCCATTCTGAAAATTACGTTATCTAATCTTGACTCCAATAATTGCAACAAAATCTCGCCTGTAACACCACTTTTTGCGGCTGCTTTTTCAAACAAATTACGAAACTGACGCTCCAGAACACCGTAGGTATATTTAACCTTTTGTTTTTCATTTAATTGGACAGCGTAGTCACTCCTCTGCTTCCGCTTCCTCGTCTGACCATGTTGACCAGGAGGATATTTTCTTTTTTCGTATGCTTTGTCGTAACCATATATAGCTTCACCAAAAGCACGTGCTTTTTTAGTGGTAGGTCCTGTATATCTTGCCATTAGACTATGGATTTATTAAATTAAACTCTTCTTTTCTTAGGAGGACGACATCCGTTATGAGGAACTGGAGTCATATCCTTAATTTTAACTACCCTGATTCCGGAAGTATCAATCGCTCTTATCGCAGATTCTCTACCAGCACCAGGACCTTTTACAAAAACTTCAACGTTCCTTAAGCCAGCTTCATAAGCAGTCTGAGAAGCACTGTTCGCAGCCATCTGAGCTGCATAGGGTGTATTCTTTTTTGATCCACGGAAACCTGACTTCCCAGCTGAACCCCAGGAAATAACCTGCCCTGCTTTATTGGTCAACGAAATGATTATATTATTAAAAGAGGCATGAATAAAAGCTAACCCTTCGGATTCAACTTTTACATTACGCTTTTTGATTTTTTTACCTTTTGCCATACTGCGTTGGATTAATGATTATTTAGTTACCTTCTTTTTATTAGCTACAGTTTTCTTTTTCCCTTTTCGCGTTCTAGCATTCGTTTTGGTACTCTGACCTCTCACAGGTAAACCTTTTCTGTGTCTGAGTCCTCTGTAACAAGCAATATCCATCAGACGTTTGATACTTAATTGGACCTCACTTCTTAACTCACCTTCAACTTTAAACTCATCCTGAATATACTTCGAGATAAATTTAATGTTGTCATCTGACCAATCCTGTATTTTGGTTTGTTCGGATACACCGGCTGCATTTAAAATTTGAGATGCCAATGTTCTACCTATACCGTAAATATAAGTTAAACCTATAACGCCTCTTTTGTTTCTTGGTAAATCTACTCCAGCAATACGTGCCATATTATATATTATTAACCTTGTCTTTGTTTAAACTTAGGATTCTTTTTATTTATAATATAAAGTTTCCCTTTTCTTCTTACGATCTTACACTCTGCAGATCTCTTTTTTATGGATGTTGTAACTTTCATGACGAAAAGTTTAAATTATTATTTATATCTATAATTAATTCTACCTCTTGACAAATCATACGGAGACATCTCTACAGCTACTTTATCGCCCGGCAAAATTCTGATATAATGCATTCGCATTTTTCCGGAAATGGTTGCAGTGATCAAGTGTCCACTCTCTAATCTTACACGAAACATAGCATTTGAAAGCGCTTCTTCGATTATTCCATCTAATTTTATGAGGTCTTGTTTTGCCATTTTTTGAATTGGAGCGCAAATATCCGAAATATTTTTTAAATAAAGTGTATTTCGGAATTATTTTTCATGGAAATTTCAATATAACTATGATCTGATAAAATATCATAACCAAAATCGCGAACTGCTACACTATGTTCGAAGTGAACTGAAGGTTTTGAATCTCTGGTAAGAATAGTCCAACCATCATTTCCTTGTTTTACTCTCCGATCTCCTAAGTTGACCATTGGCTCAATTGCTATAACCATCCCACTTTTCAACATAGGACCTTTGCCTTTTTGACCAAAATTTGGTACTTCCGGATCTTCATGAAGGTTTCTTCCAATTCCATGTCCCACTAATTCACGAACAATACCGTAAGGATTTTCCCTTTCACAAAAATGTTGAATAGCAAAACTAATGTCACCAATCCTGTTTCCCGGAACACACTTTTCAATACCAAGATAAAGAGCTTTTTTTGTTACTCTCATCAACTCATGTACTTCTTCAGGTACATTTTTAAAAGCAAACGAATATGCAGAATCACCATAAAAACCATTAAGGATCACTCCGCAATCTACTGACAACAAATCATTTTCAGTAAATACATGATCATCTGGTATTCCATGAACGACCTCACTATTTTTTGATAAACAAAGTGTTGCCGGAAATCCTCTGTAACCTTTGAATCCCGGAACGCCTCCGTGATCCCTTATAAATTCTTCCGCGGCTTTGTCTATTATTTTTCCGGTGATTCCTACTTTTAACAATCCCGCAACATGAGCCAGAGTTTTACTAACCAGAATATTGCTTTCGCGTAATAACTCTATTTCCTCATCTGTTTTGTAAAAAACCATTGATTTATATTCCTGATCCTATAGTGATACCTTGGCTACCCCGACCTGAAATCCGACCGGATTTTACCAAACCATCATACTTTCTCATCAACAAATAACTTTCTATTTGTTGTAATGTATCCAAAACAACACCTACCAATATCAATAAAGAAGTTCCACCGAAAAATATAGCAAAAGCGTCGTTAACACCGGCGAGAGCTACTATCGCAGGCAATATTGCTATCAACCCGATAAAAATAGCCCCTGGTAATGTGATTCTTGTTGTCAGAGTATCAATATAGTCTTGTGTATCCTGACCAGGTTTAATACCCGGGATAAAGGCATTTGATCTTTTCAGATATTCAGCATATTGTTGCGGATTTACGATCAATGCAGTATAAACATATGTAAATACAACAATTAACAGGAAAAATATTATGTTGTAAGGAAGCGATTTCCAATCGTTCAGACTGATTAAAAGATCACTTTGCTGATTTGTATTATTCATTGCCCACTGGGCTGCTGTCAACGGAAGGAACATAATTGCCTGAGCAAAAATGATAGGCATTACGCCTGCAGCACTCAATTTAAGGTTAATAAAATCTCTTGCACCTGCACTTGGTACAGCACCTGCACTTCTACCAACCATTTTTTTGGCTGCCTGAATAGGAATCTTACGAACTGCCTGAACAACAAGGATGGTAGCTAAAACAACCAGTACAAAAAACGCTAATTCAAGAATTAACAAAATAATATTGCTGTTGAATTGTTCCAAAACTTCTGAGAAAAAAGCTGTAGGAAGCCCTGCAATGATACCTACCATAATCAACAGGGAGATACCGTTTCCAATACCTTTATCTGTAATTTTTTCTCCCAACCACATAGCAAAAATTGTACCTGCTGAAAGGATAATCATATTTGAAAACCAAAATACACCGTCTGGAACAGAAGTATCAACAGCACCATTCTGGCTTTTCAAATAAGCTAAATATCCACTTCCCTGAACCAATGTTATAAACAATGTAAGAAATCTGGTTATTTGATTTAATCTTTTTCTACCTGATTCACCTTCTTTTTGTTGCAACTTCTGGAAGTATGGTACAGCAAATCCAAGTAATTGTACGATGATCGAAGCAGTGATATAAGGCATAATCCCTAATGCAAAAATAGAGCCCATATTAAAAGCTCCTCCTGTAAAAGTGTTGATCAATTTTAAAAGGTCATTAGTGCCTCCACTTGTAGTGCTGGCCTCCAAAGCCTGATAATTTACACCGGGAAGAACGATAAATGAGCCAAGTCGAAAAACAACTAAAGCGATGAGGGTAAATAAAATTTTATCCCTAAGCTCTTTAATACTCCAGATATTTTGTATCGTTTCTAAAAACTTCTTCATGTTTATTAGTTTGAAGTTATTGAGCCACCGGCTGCTTCAATTTTTGTTTTGGCTGTTGCTGAAAAGTTGGCAACCTGAACATTAAGTGCTGCAGAAATTTCTCCATTACCTAATATTTTTACAAGATCATTCTTTTGAATAATTCCTGCCTCATATAAAGATTTATTAGAAATCTCTTTCAAACCATAATTCTCAAATATCTCCTGAAGTCTTGCTACATTCATAGCTATATACTCCACTCTGTTTATATTTTTGAATCCTCTCTTAGGCAAACGCATTTGTAATGGCATCTGACCACCTTCGAAAGCTCTCTTTGATTTATATCCGGTTCTCGCTTTAGCACCTTTATGACCTTTCCCTGCAGTTCCTCCGGATCCACTTCCTTCTCCTCTACCGATTCTGCCTTTTTTGTTTTTTACGGATCCTGCTGCAGGTGTTAAACTATGTAAGTTCATTATTCTTATTTTTATCGTAAATTAATACTTTAAATCTCTTCTATGGTAACCAGATGTCTCACCTTGGCAATCATTCCCAAAATCTGGGGTGTACCCTCTTTTATTACGGTGGCGTTGATACGTCTAAGACCCAGGGCCTTTACTGTATCTTTTTGCCTTTGACTCTGATCGATAATACTTCTAACCTGAGTGATTTTTATATTTTTCATTTGGATATAAATTAAATTTATTACCGGATTATCATCACCGTTAAACGGTCATCATAAAACTTTGATATATTAACCTTCAAAAACTTTAGACAAATCGATTCCTCTGTCTTTAGCAACATTATGTGCACTTCTCATTTTTGAAAGTGCATCAATGGTCGCCTTTACCACGTTATGCGGATTGGAAGATCCCTGGGATTTTGCTAATACGTTGTGAACACCAGCCATCTCAAGCACAGCTCTCATGGCACCACCTGCAATAACACCCGTACCATCAGCAGCCGGCTTAATCAAAACTTTACCTGCTCCGAATTTCCCTTTTTGTTCGTGAGGAACTGTTGTTTTGTTCAACACAACTTTAACAAGATTTTTCTTTGCATCATCGACAGCCTTCTGAATAGATTCTGAAACGTCTCTTGCTTTTCCTAAACCGTGGCCTATGGTACCCTTTTCATCACCCACAACTACGAGAGCAGAAAAACTAAATGTACGACCACCTTTTGTAACCTTGGCAACCCTTGCAAGATTGACCAATTTTTCTTTTAATTCGGTTTCAGAAGGTTTTAAATTATTCTGTGTTGACATATTATATGCTTGAAAACTTGATTAAAATTGTAAACCACCATCTCTTGCACCATCAGCAAGAGCTTTAACTCTGCCATGATACAAATATCCACTTCTGTCAAAAACTACTTTACTGATATTCAGATTGATAGCTTTGACGGCTATTTGTTTGCCTACAAGAGAAGATTGCTCTACTTTATTACCTTTTACAGGAAATTCTTTTGAGGAAGCACTTGCCAAAGTTACGCCGTTAACATCATCAATGAGTTGGCAGTATATACTTTTATTACTTCTGAAAACCGACAACCTTGGTTTGGTTGCTGTTCCTGTAATTCTTTTACGAATTCTTAAATGAATTCTGTTTCGATTATATGCTTTGGTGTTCATTCTACAAAGAATATTTTATGATTTATTTTTTCTTACCTGAAGTTTTACCAGCCTTTCTGCGAATCTCTTCACCAGTAAACTTGATACCTTTTCCTTTGTAAGGTTCTGGTTTTCTATACTTTCTGATTTTGGCACAAACCTGTCCGAGCAATTGTTTGTCAGCGCCTTCGAGGATAATTGTCGGAGCCTCTCCTTTATCCATTTTGGTTGTCAGCTTCAATTCAGAAGGAATCTCAAAATAGATAGGGTGAGAATATCCTAGTGTCAGCTCTAATAAATTATCAGTATTGGATACCCTGTACCCTACTCCGATCAGTTCAAGTTGTTTTTTGAAACCACTAGAAACACCTTCAACCATATTATTGATCAACGCTCTGTAAAGACCATGAGCTGATTTATGTCTTTTCTGTTCTGTAGGACGGGAAACGGTCAGAACGCCATCTTCCAATGATACAGACAAATCAGGGTCAATAGGCTCTACAAGCGTTCCTTTAGATCCCTTTACAGTGACGACATTTCCTTTTGTTACATCCACGGTAACTCCTGAAGGAACATTAATAATTGCTTTACCAATTCGTGACATTGTACTTAAATTTAAATATTAATACACGTAACAAAGAACCTCTCCACCGATATGGTTTTGTCTGGCTTTTTTGTCCGTCATTAAACCTTTTGATGTTGAAATAATTGCGATACCCAAACCATTAATTACTTTAGGTAGTTCTTCAGCAGAAGCGTATTGTCTCAACCCCGGTCTGCTAATCCTTCCTAATTCTCTGATAACAGGCCTTTTAGAAGTATCGTACTTTAAAGCAATACTGATAATACCTTGTTTTCCGGCTTCATCATCAAATTTATACTTCAGGATATATCCCTGATCATATAAAATCTCAGTTATACCTTTTTTAATGTTAGAAGAAGGTATTTCTACGATCTTGTGTCCTGCTTTCTGAGCGTTTCTGATACGCGTCAAATAATCTGCAATAGGATCTGTTACTATCATTGTGTTATTGCTTTAAAATTTTACCAACTGGCTTTTGTTACACCAGGAATTTTACCATCATTGGCCATTAATCTGAATGTTACCCGGTTTATACCAAAACGTCTGATATACCCCTTAGGCCTTCCTGTAAGTTGGCATCTGTTATGTAATCTTACTTTTGAAGAATTCCTGGGTAATTTATCCAACGCTTCGTAATCCCCTTCTGCTTTTAATTTCGCACGGATTTCAGCGTATTTATCGACCAATTTTTGTCTTTTAACTTCTCTTGCAATGATGGACTTTTTTGCCATGGCATTAATTTTTTTGATTTTTAAATGGTAAGCCCAACGCTTTCAATAAAGCATAAGCTTCCGCATCTGTTTTTGCAGATGTAACAAAAGTGATATCCATTCCTGTAATTCTTGGAACCTTATCAATGTCTATCTCAGGAAAAATAATTTGTTCTTTAATACCTAAAGAATAATTTCCCCGACCATCAAAACTTTTATCATTGATTCCTTTGAAATCCCTTACCCTTGGAAGGGCTACGGTTATAAATCTCTCCAGAAATTCGTACATTTTTTTATCTCTTAGAGTCACTCTTGCACCAATCGGCATAAACTCTCTCAATTTAAAATTTGAGATAGACTTCGATGCAATCGTAGCAACAGCCTTTTGACCGGTAATGGTGGTCATCTCATTTACTGCGTTATCCACCAGCTTTTTATCCTGGGTTGCATTACCAACACCCTGATTAATACTGATCTTTAATAATTTAGGAATCTGCATGGTACTTTTATAATTAAATTGCTCCATAAGTGCAGATACTACCTCGCTTCTATATTTGTCTTTAAGACTTGTTGTATTACTCATCACTTGATAATTTCTCCTGATTTTTTAGAAAAACGTTTGGATTTTCCATCCACCTCCTTCCTTCCGGTTCTGGTGGCTTGACCTGATTTAGGATCTACCAACATAAGATTTGACAAATGTATCGGAGCTTCTATTTGATTGATACCGCCCGGATTGTCATTTACCGGCTTTATGTGTTTGGTTTTCATGTTCAAACCATCCACTATCGCTTTGTTTTCACTTGGGAAAACAACTTTTACTTCTCCGACAGAACCTCTGTCAGAACCGGCGATAACTTTTACTTTATCCCCTTTTTTGATATGTAACTTAGGTGCGAATCTTTTTACAGACATAATACAATTAATTAAAGCACTTCAGGTGCCAGTGAAACAATACGCATGTAGTCCTTGTCTCTTAATTCACGGGCTACAGGTCCAAAAATACGGGATCCTCTCGGATCATCAGCAGCGTTTAAGAGTACAACTGCATTATCGTCAAAACGAATATAAGAACCATCTTTGCGACGTATTTCTTTTGCTGTTCTTACAATAACTGCTTTAGAAACGGTACCTTTTTTAATACCTGTCGGAGTAGCTGACTTAACAGCAACAACTATTTTGTCTCCAACAGAAGCATACCTTCTTTTTGTTCCACCCAAAACTCTGATGCAAAGAACTTCTTTTGCTCCTGAATTATCGGCTACCTTTAATCTTGATTCTTGTTGTATCATCTCGAGTGATTTAAAAAATTATTTAGCTCTTTCAACAATTTCCACTACGCGCCAGCTTTTATTTTTACTGAGCGGTCGTGTTTCAGTAATCTTTACTGTATCACCGACTTTACACTCATTATTTTCGTCATGAACCATAAATTTCTTGGATCTTTTAACGAATTTACCGTAGATAGGGTGTTTTAATTTTCTTTCAATTAAAACAGTGATGGACTTATCCATTTTGTCGCTGGCTACAACACCTACCCGTACTTTATTTAAAACATTATCAGTCATCGTCGTGATATTTTATTTCCTTCTTAAACGAATTCTATCTCTTTTTTTAATCTGCTCCGGAGTCATGCTTTTGATTTCTCTGGCTCTGAGTTCAGTTTTGTACTGTGCAACCTTGAGTTTAAGAGCTCTCAATTCCGTTGGATTTTCCAATCCCTTGGAAGCATGATCATACTTCATTCTATTGAGATCAGCTTGTATATCTTTTAATTGTCCTTCTATAGCATCACTTGCTAATCCCTGAAGTTCCAAATATGTATTACTTGCCATTGTATTAAATTTCTATTCTATTATTCGCTATAATCTGCTCTAACTACTGTTTTTGTCATAACCGGCAATTTCTGAGCTGCAAGTCTGAGCGCCTCAATCGCAATTGCTGAAGGAACACCGTCCAGCTCGAACATTATTTTTCCCGGTTTAACAACTGCAACCCAATGGTCAAGGGCACCTTTACCCTTACCCATCCTAACCTCCTGAGGTTTTTTGGTTACCGGTTTGTCAGGAAAAATTCGAATCCAAACTTTTCCTTCCCTTTTCATGTAACGAGTCATAGCAATCCTTGCAGATTCCAATTGTCTGTTGGTTATTCGACCAATTTCCATTGATTTTAGCGCAAAAGATCCGAAAGAGACTGTGCTACCTTTGATAGCAACCCCTTTAGGGTTCATTTTATGCTGCTTTCTGTATCTCGTTCTTTTTGGTTGTAACATGGCTTAAACTTTAGTTTGTTTACTTTTTTTGAAAAGTGCCGCAAAAGTAAAACTATTTATTCAATTATAGGCTATTGTTAAAGGATTTTATTTTCTGGATTTTTGTCCACCGCGATTATCATTCCTTCTGCGGTCATCCTGGCGTCTTCCACCACGATCATTTCCCTGTGAATTTGAAGATCCGGTTTCGTTGACTTTACCAACTCCTACATTTGGTGAAAGGTCTCTTTTCTCTAAAACTTCACCTTTACAAATCCAGGTTTTGATACCAATTTTACCATAAACTGTCAATGCTTCTTTGATAGAATAATCAATATCAGCTCTGAAAGTATGAAGAGGTGTTCTTCCTTCTTTAAATTCTTCGCTTCTGGCCATCTCTGCTCCGTTCAAACGTCCGCTTGCTCTCACTTTGATACCTTCAGCTCCGGCGCGAATAGCTGCCTGAATCGCCATCTTTATGGCTCTTTTATAATTTACCCTGGATTCGATCTGTTTTGCAATGGTTTCTCCTACTATTGCAGCATCAATCTCAGGTTTTCTGATCTCAATAATATTTATCTGAACATCTTTTTTGGTAAGTTTTTTCAACTCCTCCTTAATTCTGTCCACTTCCTGGCCTCCTTTACCGATAATAATCCCTGGTCTTGAAGTATGAATGGTTACGGTAACACGTTTTAATGTTCTCTCGATAACTATTTTGGAAATACCACCTTTCTGGATTCGGGCATTCAGGTAAACCCTGATTTTTTCGTCTTCCACTACTTTGGCGGCAAAATCTTTTCCTCCAAACCAACTGGAATCCCAACCTTTGATGATTCCTAATCTATTACCTATTGGATTTGTTTTTTGACCCATTTTGGATTACTTTTATTATTCTTCTATTTTAACTTTGTTATCCACAACTATCGTGATATGGTTGGTTCTTTTTCGGATTCGGTGAGCCCTACCATGTGGCGCAGGTCTGAATCTTTTCATGACTGTCCCGCCATCAACAAAAGCTGTTTTGATAAACAATTTATAATCTTCCGGACTTAAATCGCCCGATTTATTTACCCAATTTGATATAGCAGATAAAACCAGTTTGTTTAACCAAACCGCTGCCTCTTTATTGGTATACTTTAAGATATTTAAAGCATCATCTACTGATTTGCCTCTGATATTGTCTACAACCAACCTCATTTTACGAGCGGACATCGGACAATTTCTTAATTTTGCAACAGCCTCCATGACTTTTGTTTTTATGACTTCTGAGTTAATTACTATTTTTTACCGGTATGGCCTTTAAATGTCCTTGTAGGAGAGAACTCCCCTAGTTTGTGACCTACCATGTTTTCAGTCACAAATACAGGAATGAAAGCCCTGCCGTTGTGAACAGCTATT
The DNA here is from genome assembly GCA_022842725.1 of Saprospiraceae bacterium. Classification (GTDB taxonomy): domain Bacteria; phylum Bacteroidota; class Bacteroidia; order Chitinophagales; family Saprospiraceae; genus OLB9. The sequence goes on along the minus strand of JALHOZ010000009.1, from coordinate 104,862 downwards.
GTATGCCCAATCATATCAGGAATGATCATAGACGATCTCGACCATGTTTTGATAACTCCTTTTTTTGTTGATTCATTAGCTTTAGCAACTTTGTCTAAAAGCTTGTGAAAAACGTATGGACCTTTTTTAATTGATCTAGCCATTGTACCTATTTAAAATTATTTTTTCCTTTTAGAAATAATCAAACGACTTGAAGACTTGTTCACGTTTCTGGTTTTCTGACCTTTAGCCATAATACCTGTTCTTGAACGCGGATGTCCTCCTGAAGACCTACCTTCACCACCACCCATCGGGTGATCTACAGGGTTCATCGCAACCCCTCTTACTCGTGGTCTTCTTCCTAAATGTCTTGACTTACCAGCTTTACCGGAAACTGTCAATCCGTGATCCGGATTGGATGTTCTGCCCATAACTGCCTTACAAGTCAATAAAATCCTGCGGATTTCACCGGAAGGAAGCTTTACGATTGCGTAAATACCTTCCCGACCCATCATGGTACAATACGTACCGGCACTTCTAGCCAAAGCTGCCCCTTTACCAGGTTGCATCTCGATAGCATGGATGTTAGATCCCAAAGGAACATCAGCAAGGAAAAGACCGTTTCCTGTATCAGGAGTAGCACCTTTTCCGGAAACTACAGTATCACCAACCTGAATGGAATCAGGTGCGATAATATATCTTTTTTCTCCATCTGCATAATTCAATAAAGCAATAAAAGCAGACCTGTTCGGATCATATTCAATGGTAGCTACTTTTGCAGGAATACCATCTTTATCACGTTTAAAGTCGATAACTCTGTATCTTCTTTTGTGACCACCACCAATTTGTCGCATGGTCATTTTTCCCGTATGATTTCTACCTCCGGACTTACCTGTACCGGAAACTAAACTCTTTTCAGGTTTGTCCGTGGTAATTTCCGAAAACGCGTTTCCAACTCTGGTTCGGAGACTGGGCGTTACGGGTCTAAATTTTCTGATTGCCATATTACAATTCTTTATCTAGAATGAAATAATTATTCGTTTTCTGATGCTCCGTAAATATCTAATTCTTCGCCGTCTGCAAGTTTTACATATGCTTTTTTGTAAGCACTAACCCGGCCTTTTACGATGGCGGTTTTGGTATTTCTGGACTTTAATTTTGCAGGCATGATTGCTGTATTTACCTCTACAACATTGGTAGCATACATAGACTCAACTGCCTTTTTTATCTCGATTTTGTTGGCTGATTTGTCAACCACAAATGTATAAACATTCTGTTTATTGGAACCTCTTTCTGATTTTTCAGATATGACCGGTTTAATTAAAATCTGCTTCATGATTCGTTGAATTTAGAAATTACAATGAAAGTTTTTTGATTGAATTTTCTGACATAATCAAAACATCAGCATGAAGGATCTGATATGTATTAACATCTTTTAATGTTGCAACACCGGATTTAGGGATGTTTCTACCAGATAGATATACATTTTTGTTGTCAGATTCCAAAACAACGATTGATTTTCCTTCAACCTGAAGATTGTTAAGTAATTTAACAAACTCTTTTGTGTTTGGCTTTTCAAATTGAAAATCTTCAACAACCTTCAACATACCTTTTTGGGCTTTGTCTGACAATACAGATACTTTTGCCAATAATTTTACTTTTTTATTGACGTCAATATCATAATCATGAGGTTTTGGACCGAATACACGACCACCACCTCTGAAAAGTGGACTCTTCATTGATCCTGCTCTGGCAGTTCCTGTTCCCTTTTGTCTTTTAATCTTTTTTGTAGACCTGGCAATTTCCCACCTTTCTTTAGCCTTGTGGGTACCTTGTCTTTGTGCAGCATTGTATTGTTTAACCGCAAGATAAACAGCATGGGCACTTGGTTCCACACCAAAAAAAGACTCCGGTAATTCTATTTGTCTTCCGGTACTTTGTCCTTGAATATTTAATACGTCGACTTTCATCTTCTTATTTTTCAATGATTACATAAGAACCTTTACACCCTGGTACTGAACCCTGAATCAAAATCAGATTCCTTTCAGGTAAGAGTTTAACGATCTTAAGATTTTTTGTTTTAACTCGGTCTCCTCCCATTCTTCCGGCCATTCTGACACCTTTGAATACTCTTGAAGGCCATGCAGATGCTCCTACAGAACCCGGAGCTCTCAACCTGTTGTGCTGACCGTGTGTTGCCTGACCAACTCCACTAAATTTATGTCTTTTAACAACACCTTGAAAACCTTTACCTTTGGATGTTCCGATTGCACTTACCTTATCACCTTCAGAAAAAACTTCAACTAAATCTACAGCATCACCCAATGTTTTGGATCCCGGATAGTTACGGAATTCCACAACTTTTATTTTTGGTGTTGTATCTGCGTTTTTGAAGTGTCCTTGCAGAGGTTTGGTTACATTTTTTTCTTTTGCTTCACCGCAAGAAAGTTGTACTGCATCATAACCATCTGTTTCAATGGTTTTAACCTGAGTGACAATATTGGGTGTTGCTTCGATGACAGTACAGGCTACATTTTTACCTGATGCATCAAAAATACTGGTCATACCAATTTTTCTTCCTATTAATCCATTCATGATTAAAAATTTAAACTAAAGTAAAACTTTAGATATTGGAAAACTATACCTTAGAATCTAAAAATTAAATAATCCGGCGGTTATGTGAGCTTAACCTGGATATCCACGCCACTCGGAAGCTCTAACTTGGAGAGAGCATCTACTGTTTTTTGAGTGGGTGTGAAAATCTCGATTACGCGTTTGTGGGTCCTTAATTGAAACTGCTCTCGAGATTTTTTATTCACGTGCGGGGAACGCAACACGGTAAAAACTTCCTTCTCGGTGGGCAGAGGAATCGGACCAGAAATAACAGCACCGCTGTTTTTGACTGTTTTTACAATCTTCTCGGTACTTTTATCTACCAAGTTGTGATCGTAAGAACAGAGCTTTATCCTGATTTTTTGATTCATAACCTAATTTTAAAATTTATGTTATTTTTTTTGAGGCCGCAAAGATAGCTCAAAAATATGAATTACCAAATAATTTTATAAATATTTTCGAAAAACAAAATATTAAGCTTTTATAGCTCCTTTTGCCTTCTCAATAATAGCATCTGAAACCCCTTTAGGTGCAGGTGCATAGTGACTGAATTCCATGCTGCTGCTTGCTCTACCGGATGTGATAGTACGTAACTGCGTTACATAACCAAACATTTCTGATAAAGGAACTTCAGCAGAGATTGAAACGGCTCCACCTGAACGTGGCTCCTGTCCTTTTGGCATACCTCGTCTTCTGTTCAGGTCACCGATAACAGAACCAACATACTCATCAGGAGAAACGACTTCCAACTTCATGATAGGCTCCAACAATACAGGCGCGCATTTTTTCGCTGCCTCTTTAAAACCTTCTTTAGCACACAATTCGAATGCCAATGGTTTGGAGTCGACTGCGTGTGTCTGACCATCATACAACCGTACTTTCATACTGTCGATATTGTATCCTGCCAAAACACCATTGTCCATCATAGAATTAAAACCTTTTACAATAGATGCAAAGTATTCTTTTGGAACTGATCCTCCGAAAATATCATTGACAAATTGTAATTTTGTTTTCCCTGATTTAAAGTCTTCTGACTGTAAGAAAGCCTCGTCAGAAGGCCCTAATTCAAAGGACATCTGAGCGAATAAACCCGAACCACCCGATTGTTTTTTCAATCTTTCTGTATGTTCTACGCTGGCTGTTAATGCTTCTTTATAATTAACCTGAGGAGCCCCTTCGTTGACTTCAACTTTAAATTCTCTTCTCAAACGGTCAACAATGATCTCCAGGTGAAGCTCACCCATACCACTAATAACGGTTTGATTGGTCTCATCGTCATATCTTACTCTGAAAGTCGGATCTTCTTCTGCCAATTTTGACAAAGCCATACCCAACTTATCAAGGTCTTTTTGTGTTTTTGGTTCGATAGCCAATCCAATCACCGGATCAGGGAAAACCATACTTTCAAGAACGATAGGATGGGCTTCATCACAAAGTGTATCTCCCGTTCTGAGGTCTTTAAATCCAACACCGGCAGCAATATCACCAGCTTCTACCCTATCAATCGGGTTTTGTTTGTTGGCGTGCATTTGGTATAGTCTCGAAATTCTTTCTTTATTTCCGGATCTTGTATTCAATACATATGAACCAGCATCCAATGCACCTGAATAAACTCTCATAAACGCCAATCGTCCTACGTAAGGGTCAGTGGCAATTTTGAAAGCAAGTGCTGCAAAAGGATCTTTTACAGTCGGTCTTCTTTCTTCTTCTTTATCCGTCTTAGGATTTGTTCCTGTGATCGCTTCTACGTCAAGAGGACATGGCAAATAAGCGCAAACTGCATCCAATACTGCCTGTACTCCCTTGTTTTTGAAAGCTGATCCGCACATTACCGGTGTGAATGCCAAATCGATAACGGCCTTTCTGATGGCTGCCTGGATCTCAGGAACCGTAATTGAATCAGGATCTTCAAAATATTTTTCCATCAAAGCTTCATCATATTCTGCTACTGCTTCGATCAATTTTCCTCGTGTTTCTTCTACAATTTCCACTAAGTCAGCAGGTATGTCGATCGTTTGGTATGTCATTCCCTGATCGTGCTCATTCCAAACCATAGCTTCTTTGGTGATCAGGTCAATAGCACCTTTGAATTTTTCTTCAGCCCCGATCGGAACCTGAAGTGGAATAGCATTGGCACCCAATTTTTCTTTGATGTCATTAACAACATTAAAAAAGTCTGCGCCCGATCTGTCCATTTTATTAACAAAGGCAATACTTGGAACTTTATATCTTTCTGCAAGTCTCCAGTTAGTTTCAGACTGAGGTTCAACACCATCAACTGCACTAAATAAAAATACAAGACCATCCAATACCCTTAACGATCTGTTTACTTCTACAGTAAAGTCTACGTGACCGGGAGTATCGATGATATTAAAATGATATGATGTTGTGTCCGGAGTGGATTGTCCCTGATGCGTCGGATAATTCCAATTACATGTAGTTGCAGCAGAAGTAATGGTAATACCTCTTTCCTGCTCCTGCTCCATCCAGTCCATCGTTGCAGCACCATCATGTACTTCCCCGATTTTATGACTTATACCTGTATAGTATAAAATCCTTTCTGTCGTGGTTGTTTTACCGGCGTCAATGTGCGCCGCAATTCCAATATTTCTTGTATATTTTAAATCTTTTCCCATGATAATGGTTATGGATAACTTTTAATTACGAAAATGAACTACAAAATTTGAAAAGCAGATTAAGCCTTAAAGTGAGCGAATGCTCTGTTGGCTTCTGCCATTCTGTGGGTATCTTCACGTCTTTTTACGGACGCTCCTTCCCCTTTGCTTGCTGCAATCAATTCAGCAGCTAATTTGTCTGCCATACCTTTTCCGCTTCTTGCGCGGGAGAATCTGATCAACCATTTGATACCGATAGACAACCTTCTGGCAGGTCTGATCTCTGTAGGAATCTGGAAAGTCGCTCCGCCGATTCTTTTACTTCGAACTTCAACTGCAGGCATGGTATTTTCTAATGCTTTTTTCCAGACATCATGCGGATTATCACTGGTTTTTTCAGCGATTCTGTCCATGGCATCATAAAAAATGGCATATGAAACACTTTTTTTACCTTCCCACATCATGTTATTAACAAACTGGGTGACCATCGGGTCATTAAATCTTGGATCCGGTTGAATGAATCTCTTTTTTGGTTTTCTTTTTCTCATCTTTTACAATGATATTGTGATAATTTTATGAATATACTATTTCTTAGGGGCTTTTGCTCCATATTTTGACCTTGACTGAAGTCTCTTCGCAACTCCGGCAGTATCCAGGGCTCCTCTGACGATGGTGTAACGTACACCCGGAAGGTCTTTTACCCTACCACCTCTCACCAATACGATGGAGTGTTCCTGCAGGTTGTGTCCTTCTCCCGGAATATAGGCAATCACCTCGATCTGGTTTGTCAGACGCACTTTAGCTACTTTTCTCAAAGCAGAGTTCGGTTTTTTAGGTGTAGTTGTATAAACCCTTGTACATACACCTCTTTTCTGAGGGCATGAATCCAATGCCCGGGATTTAGAGGCAACGACTACCTTTTCTCTACCTTTTCTTACAAGTTGATTAATAGTTGGCATACTATTTTTTTATTTATAAAATATATAAAATGATACGGGCAAAACATACCCTTTTCAAAAAGAGACGCAAAGGTAAACTTTATTTTGGTTTTGAAGTAATATTTTTATTCAATTTTTTTTATAAAATTTTCAGAATATGTTGATTATGAATTTTTTTTACCAAAACCAATCAAAAAATATGACAAAATTCAAACAATCCGACCATTTGATCCAAAATATCAGGTGTTTGGCAGTGTATTATCATCATTTGGTATTAACAATTTGAAGGTTTCGTTTTGTTGCCTTACTTTTGGATTTCAAAACAAATCTTTGCCCATGAAAGCAGCCATTTACAAAAAGTACGGACCTCCGGAAGTTGTTTCGGTTTCCGAAATTCCAAAACCTGTCCCTTCCGCAGATGAATATCTGATCAGGGTATATAACTCCACTGTCAACAGAACGGAATCCGGATTTCGAAGTGCTGAGTACGTTGTGTCACGATTCTGGAGTGGACTGTTGAAACCGAAATATCAGGTACTTGGTTGTGAATTTGCAGGTATCATAGAATCCAAAGGAACAGAAACATATGGTTTTGAAGTCGGAGAAGCGGTGTTTGGATATAACGACGAACGTTTTGGAGGACATGCAGAGTATATGGTGGTGAAAAATACGGATGCTATTGCAAAAATACCTGATGGAATTTCATTTGAAATGGCCGCATCGATTTCAGAAGGTGCCCATTATGCTTTGACCAACATACGTGCTTCAGGCATTCAAAAAGGGCAAACTGCTTTGGTCTACGGAGCAACCGGAGCCATCGGTAGTGCAGCTGTTCAACTGTTAAAATATTTTGGGGTTCGGGTTGTAGCTGTGGTAAATTCACAAAATGTTAGCCTGATTCAAAATCTCGGTGCTGATGTGGTCATAGACTACCAGAAGGAAGATTTTACAAAATGGAATGAAAAATATCATTTGGTATTTGATGCAGTGGGCAAATCTTCTTTCGGTGTTTGTAAAGCCCTCTTACAGGAAAACGGTGTTTACATTTCCACGGAATTAGGAAAAAACGGTGAAAATGTATGGCGTGCGATATGGGGCAAAATACGTGGCGGTAGAAGAATCTTGTTTCCCATACCGGTTACGTCAAAATCAGATATAGAATTTCTGGCTGACCGGGTAGCTGACCGAAGTTTTTTGCCTGTCATCGACAGAATTTATGATCTGGATGATATCGTGGAAGCATACCGTTATGTTGAAACCGGTCAAAAAACAGGAAATGTGATTCTAAAGATCCGTTAAACTTTGTTTTGCGATGGTGTTTTATGCAAGTATTCAATTTCATACATCTTAAAATTTTTGTTATTCGAAAAACCGCATTTCTTATCAAAAAGTAACAATACCCGGTCAGTTACAAGATATAATCTGGAACAGAAATTTTAGAATATACATCGTAAACACTCACGATTTGATCAATCTTCCCGATGACGAATCAACGGATTTTCCAAAATGTTTTTCCATTGTTTTGCTATAGTTTCCCATCTGAATGCCGGATTCGCTGCATGCTTCAGACATTTTTCAGATACCATTTCCAACATATTATGGTCACTGACAAGCGAAATTATTTGTTCGCTTAAACGTACCGTATCTATTCCAAACATAAGAAACGGGCTTGTGTCCAACCTAATTTCTTCCTTAACCGGGGTTATCAAACCCACCTCCTTCCAAATTTCTCCAGGACAAGTGTGATCCGGTACAATCTGGGCGGCACCGCAGGCAGCGTGTTCAAAACTGATCAATCCCCACCCTTCGCCGTAACTCGTATTTATACCTATATCACAGGCACGATACAAATCAGCCAGCGTTGAATCATCACAATATTGTTCACCTACCGGATTGAGCAGGATAAAATCACTGTATCCACTTTCGTTGATCAACTTTTGGATTTCTTTGGTTTTGACTTCATTCATGTTGGGAGTATGCAAAACAAGAAAAACCGGCACTTTACAAGCTGGTTTTGCCAAAACAAAAGCATCGATGGTTGCCTTAAGGTTTTTTCTTTCATTGTACCGGTTGGCATTGAGCATAAAAACAGCACCTTCCGCTTCATCCACCGGAAACAGTTTTTTCTTCAACTCCATTTTGTCCTCAGATGAGGGAGGAGGTGAAAAAAGCCTGAGGTCAATACCATGATAACATGATGTTAACTTCGGAATTTTATTTCGTTCCTCCGGATGATGGTCAAAATATTTGTTTATGGTACTTCGAATATCATTTACCGCACCTTGATGATACAAAACCAACTCATCTAAAAAAAAGGCGTCTTTCACTTCATTTTCAACGATAAAACTACCATCCATCGGAACATATGCGACCAGTTTAATACCTCTTTTTTTGAGCGGTGTCCATGCCGCAGCGTAGTTTTTTAACATAAAAAAGTCATTAAGCAACAAAACGGATTGTACATCTAATTCTGTCGCCAAAGCAGCTGCACCGTAAGCACCGTAAACATCTCCTCCTTGCGTATTTGATGGATATAACGTATAATGTTTGTGTCGGATGACTTCTCCTTTGTACCCTATGCCCAGCCAATGTATATCAAAATCAACAGAAAGATGTTCAAACAAAAACTCAAAAACCCGGGTAAAACTAAATCCGAAAACAAATAAACCAACTGCCAGAACAGTTGGTTTATTGTCGTTTTTTATCTCCGGGTTCAAAACAAATTCACCGGTGTGTACAAAACGGAAGTTCCCACTGTGACAGGCATCAGTTGAATAGGATACGCTACGATATTAAAGTTATAGTCGCTGAATTCTATTCCTCCGGATCCGTCCAAAACTGACACCAAAGTGTAGGCCATATTCCCCCAGGTGCCGCAGCTCAATGTTGCATAAATTTGTTCAAGGCTCAATAAAGCACTTCCTGCACCCATTCCCATAAGAAACTGATATAAGTTTCCGGCAGGAAGGTTGTTGGACTGCAATCTTGAGGTCGTAAGAATCAACATGTAATTGCTGTTGCTGAGATAAGGAGTCAATTGAGAAGGAACATTTTGATTGTCCGTAAAAGTAAAATTTTCAACAACATTCAGATTACTTCTGTCTACCACCAATGCCCAATATACATTGACTAAGGTCACACCACCGGGAGGATTATACCCGCTATTACCCATTACCAAATAACTGTTGTCCGAAAAAGCGCCATTCCACACTACGGTCTGAATGGTCAAAGGAACATTTGAAGCCATAAATTTAATTTTGAGGTTTAAAAAGCACAAAAGTATACTACGGGCAAAAGTATAAACAGCGTATAAATACCTGATTAAGAGGTTCAATATAAAAAATAATTTGTAGGTTACTTTCAGGTCAGGGACTTATGTTTGACATCAAATATGATGTTTTTTTTTTATAGATTCTGTGAAAACAATACATTCTTTTTTGGGGAAAATTAGCGGGAGAAAATATCCGGAATGTTAGAAAAACAAAGCTGAATATTATTTTGGATACAAAGCTTTTACTCAGAAAATTATTACGCCGGAAGGGGTTTTATTGATTTTTTGTGTCATATTTTAAAATATTTTAATAAAAACAAGTACATATTATAATAAAATATAATATATTTGTCCTTTATAATAAGAATTATATGATCACAAACACGCAAAAAACCTCAATATTTATTACACTATTGGCAATTGTAATTTTTTCCGGGCAGGCATTGGCAGGTATTCGTACGTCTGTACCAACGGGCGATTCCCTTACGGTTACTATAACCGGAGATAGGGTCATTTGTGACGAAAGTGGAACGACCATGACCGCGGTGTCACCCAAAGCTGTCCAATTTTTATGGTCTGTAGGTTCTGTGACACCAACTCAACAAATCACTACGCCCGGTACATACACCGTAACCGTAACTGATGTGAACGGTAATACAGCAACACACAGCATAAACCTCATCGATGGTAAGTCCGCAAAACTGCCTTCGACCTCTTTTTGCGAAAGTTCGACCATGACCTTGCCAAATTTTCCTTTTAATGGATTCTGGAAAAGCAAAAACCCTGACATACTCAAAGTAATGTCAAATGACGAAGTCAAAACACAAAAATTGATAAAGTTTTAACTTTACAAAACAAGAAATATGAGCGCATTCAGAATATATATTCCTTTAGCTTTGTTGTCAGCATTTTTATTGATTCCATTTTCATGTGATAACGAAAAAACGAATTTGTACCTCTTTAAAAAATGGGAAATCATTAGTGTGGATGACACACCTTATGAAATTACGGATTATGATGTGAAATATGTTGAGTTTTTTGAAAACGGAAAAGTATTGACATATGATGACGACGAAGAATATCCCGATATTGAAAATGCAACGTGGAATTGGACAGAAGAAAATGAAGTTTTGGAAATCATCTACGACGGTGGAGTAACTTCACTTGAAATTGTCCGGCTTGATAAAAATGAATTTTGGTTTTATCTTACTGAAGACGGTTTAGGCAACGAATTGGTAAAGTGCCAGGTGGTTCTCTGATCCATTTCTAACATGCTGACCGAAATGGTACTACATCCCGGATCCCCGACAAAACAACTTTGCCAAAAGGAGTGAATACAAAATTCATGTTATAAAAGATTCCATTCCAACCAAAAAATATTTATCCACTACTACCTGTAAACCCAGCATTTATATAGGCAGAGGGCTATCTGGCCTGAAGCAATCCCACCAAATCTTTAACTTCCCGAAGGGTTTCCCCTGCAACTTTTCTGATTTCGGCTGAGGATTCTTTGATTTGGTCTTTGATTCTTTTTTTATCTTCGTTGATCTCTTTTTTATACTCCTGAATGGGTTTCATCATGGACCATAATGAATCAGCGGTCACCTGCTTCAATTCTGAATATTTCAAATTTTGTGCCTTATAAGCGTCCATCAATCCATTATACCCTTCCTGATTTCCACTTGCCTTAATGAGGAGAAAAAGATTTTCCACACCTTCGGACATTGTATCACCGGCTTCGCCGGTATCCGTCACTGCACTTTTGATTTGTCGACGCAAGGTTTCTTCCTCAGCAAAAAGGTTGATATAATGTTTTTCACCTGCAGATTTACTCATTTTTTTGGAAGGGTCTGCGGTAGAACGGATTTTAGGCGTTTCCGTATACAATGATTCAGGCATAACAAAATACTCTTTGCCAACGAGATGATTAAACCTTTGTGCTATGTCGCGGGTGAGTTCGAGGTGTTGTTCCTGATCCTTGCCTATCGGAACATAATCTGCTCTGTAAATCAGGATATCTGCTGCCTGAAGTACCGGATAGGTGAATAAACCCACAGAAACAAAATCGTCTTTGCCGGTGTCGCGATCCGTACTTTTATCTTTAAACTGCGTCATCCTCATCGCCTGACCATAAGAAGCATAACATTGTAAAATCCATGCCAGTTCGGTATGTTCCGGCACCATAGACTGTATAAACAGATTTTCAGCTTTGACACCACAAGCCATCAGATTGGTAATGAGTTCCCAGGTATTATTGCGCAATTTTTTGACGTCAAAAGGCATGGTCATTGCGTGATAATCCACCACACCGTAAAAACATTTATAGGATTCCTGCAGCCTGACCCAATTGGAGACAGCTCCGAAATAATTGCCCAAATGCATATATCCTGTGGGTTGAATGGCTGAAAGCACAGTTTTCATATTAAAAAATATTTATATATTTAAAATGTGGTTTTAAATTGATATTAGCGTAAAATATTCGTCAAACATTCTGTATCTTTAAATATTATAGCAGATAAAGAGATGATTATTACTTTTTACTATCTTTTTTCGGAAAAACTTCGAGTTTGAAATATTCGATGGCTTCTCTGTAACCATCCAATCCTTTTCCGATAATGCTGTGAATGCTGGATTCTTTGATATAATTGGTTTGACGGAAAGGTTCTCTTTTATAGATATCACTGATATGTACTTCTATGACCGGTGTGCTGATAGCTCTCAATGCATCGGCTATCGCCACGGAAGTATGGGTAAAACCACCTGCATTCAGGATGATACCATCATATCTGAAACCCACCTGATGCAATTTGTCCAGGATATCTCCTTCATGATTGGATTGGTAATAATGCAGGTTATAATCGGGAAATAAAGATTCCAGATTGTCAAAATAATCTTCAAAACGCGTATTTCCGTAAATTTCAGGTTGCCGGACACCTAACAGATTGAGGTTGGGTCCATTGATGATAATGATCTGTACCATAGATTAATTGGCTATATCACACAAAAATTTAAGTCGACCCAACAATACTTCTTCTTCGGTGATATCATCCTGCGAAAGTGCTCTGATGGCATCTTCCACAGAATCTGTTTTGGCACTTTTAAAATAATCAAATATTTCTTCCAGGATTTCATCATCAATTCTGTCTTTCAGTTGATAATTGATATTGAGTTTTGTGCCGCCATCCGCTATGTTATTTAGTTCGTATAACAACTCTCCGAATTTCATCTCGACGTTTCTGGCTATATCCTCAAAAGGCATTTTCCGGTCAATAGACTGGATGATGGTCACTTTGTATTTAGATTTATTAGCTACCTGTTTGATGACAACTTCCGTTGGTCTGTCGATTTCATTTTCTTCGACATATTTTTTGATCAGCTCAATAAAAGGTTTACCAAACTTTATGGCTTTACCTTCGCTGACGCCGGCAATTTTTTTCATATCTTCCATCGAAATGGGATAATAGGTCGCCATTTCTTGCAGGGAAGGTTCTGAAAAAACCACCCAAGGTTGTACATTAACTCTTTTGGCTTCTGCCTTTCTTAAATCTTTTAACAGTGTGACCAAAGTTTCGTCCAATGCGGCTCCTCCACCACCCATTCCTTCAGCATCAAATTCTTCTTTGACAGAAAAATCTCTGTTGAGTGGTATCATGACAGAGGTTGGTTTTTTGATAAAAGCATGACCTGCTTCTGTCAGTTTCAGTATACCATATTGTTCGATTTCTTTATAAATCAAATCATGGAGTATAGCCTGCCTGAAGATGGTATGCCAGTAAAGTTCATCTTTTTCTTTTCCTTTTCCGAAAAGGGGAAGTTTATCAAACTTAAAATCTTTCATTTCTTTGCTGGCAACACCCATCACAAATTCTATCAGAATTTTGACGGTATAGTTTTCGTTCAGCTGTGTTATACACTTCAGGGCGAGGGCCATCATGTCACTGACCTCTACTTTTTCCTTAGGGTATTTACAATTATCACACATGTTACTGCACTTGGTATCATCATATTCTTCACCAAAATAGTGCAATAAAAACTTACGTCTGCAAGAACTTGTTTCTGCGTAAGCAATGACCTCTTCCATGAGTTGTGCGGACAATTCCCTTTCGGCTACCGGTTTGTCTCTGAGAAATTTTTCGAGTTTGAGGATATCTTTGTATGTATAAAATGCGAGGCAATCTCCTTTCAGTCCGTCACGCCCTCCTCTTCCGGTTTCCTGGTAGTAATTCTCAATACTTTTGGGCATGTCGTAATGGATTACAAAACGAACATCCGGTTTGTCGATACCCATACCAAATGCGATGGTGGCCACAATAACCTCCACTTCTTCCATGAGAAAATCATCCTGAACTTTGGTTCGTATTTTGGCATCGAGACCGGCGTGATAAGCGGCTGCTTTGATGCCATTGACATTCAAAACCTGAGCAATATCTTCGGTACTTTTTCTGGCCTGTACGTAGATAATCCCGGATTTACTTCCGGATGTTTTGATGAACTGGATGATATTTTTGATCGTTTGGTCTTTGTTGACCTTAGGACGTATTTCGTAATACAGATTGTCCCTGTTGAAAGAAGAAACAAATATGTTGACCTCCTTCATCTCGAGACTTTTGATAATATCAGTCTGGACTTTTGGCGTGGCTGTGGCTGTCAAAGCGATGATGGGAATATTTTCATTGATCGCTGAAATCATCGTTCTGATCCTGCGGTATTCCGGTCTGAAATCGTGGCCCCATTCTGAAATACAATGTGCTTCGTCGACGGCTACAAAAGAAATATTGGATTTTTGAAAAAAGTCGATATTTTCGTCTTTAGTGAGTGTTTCCGGAGCAATAAACAACATTTTTGTTTTTCCGGAAGATATTTCCGCTTTGACATCATTCATCTGTGTTTTGTTCAGAGATGAATTCAAAAAACTGGCAATATTGTCTTCCTGACTGTATCCTCTGATAGAATCCACCTGATTTTTCATCAAAGCAATCAATGGAGAAATGATGATTGCTGTTCCTTCCATCATCATGGCAGGAAGTTGGTAACACAATGATTTGCCACCGCCTGTCGGCATAATCACAAAAGTATTTTCTTTTTGTAAAACGCTTCTTACTATTTCTTTTTGTTCCCCTTTGAAGGTTTCAAAACCGAAATATTTTTTTAAGGCTGCATGAATATCCTGATCAGTGTACATGATAATTGAGTATTACAAATTCTGGTCTCATCATAAGACAAAATTAAGGTTCTAAGATAATACATTTATTGTATACGAAAATAAAACCTGTAGATTTTTTTTGAAAAACAAAAAAATATTTCTTAAAAAAACCCGATGAATTGTTTTAATTTTGGCCGTTTTTAAGACCGTTTTTTAAAAGGACGCCAAAAATACAATTTACCATTGAATAATCAAAATATAATCCGGGAAAAAATTACTGACACTTTATTGTCGGAAGCAAATGCATTATTGGCTTTAAGCCGCAGTGTGGATGACAATCTAATCAGAAGTGTGGAACAGATATTTTTATGCACCGGAAGTGTGGTAGTCACAGGTATCGGAAAAAGTGCCATTGTTGCCCAAAAAATGGTTGCTACTTTTAATTCTACAGGAACCAATGCTGTGTTTATGCACGCTGCAGACGCCATTCACGGAGACTTGGGCATCATTAAAAATGAAGATATCGTCATTTGTTTGTCCAAAAGCGGCAATAGTCCTGAAATCAAGGTATTGGTTCCGATGATCAAAGGATTTGGTAATAAAATCATCGGTTTGGTTTCTCACAAAGATTCCTTTTTGTATCAGGAAGCCGATTTTCCTGTATGGCTGCCTATGGAAAAAGAAGCAGATCCCAACAATCTGGCTCCTACGACCAGCACGACCCTGCAAATGGCTGTAGGGGATGCCATGGCCATTGCATTATTGACATTAAAAGGATTTTCGAAAGAAGCATTCGGCAGATTCCATCCGGGGGGAAGTATCGGAAAACAAATATACCTGAAAGTCTCCGATATCTATGTACACAACGAAAAACCAAAGGTTTATGAGTCTGATTCAGTAAAACGGATTATTGTAGAAATATCTAAAAAAAGATTGGGTATTACGGTGGTCGTGGACGATAATGAAAATATGAAAGGAGTGATCACTGACGGCGACTTGCGGAGAATGTTGGAAAATACAGAAAATCTCTCTTCTGTCACTGCCAAAGATATTATGAACAGCTTACCTAAAACCATTGCTTCGGATGCACTTGCCGCTGACGCTTTGGGCACGATGCGAAAAAACAGCATTTCACAATTGGTCGTTATGGAAGGAAACCGCTACAAAGGTGTCATACATATTCATGATCTGATCCGGGAAGGAATCATGTAAAAACGGCTAACTCATTTTTTTACAAAAAACCAATCAAGGTTAACCCTATATAATTACTATGGTTAACCCTTATTTTTTGTTTTTTTTCAACTTTTATCTATATATTAATCAAATAATTCATATATAAAATTATCTTTGAGCTACTAAATTTATTTTTATGTATAGGATGCACATTTATACCCTTTTAGTATTCGTTTTATTTTCAACAGGTTCCATTTACAGTCAGGCCGGTGCTCACGAATTTTTACTCAATCCTGATGAAATTAAAAAATCTTTGTCATCAGTCGAAAATGATGAAAGAACGGACGACAATCTGCCCACAATCACATTGCCCAACCACCTAGGTTATCCCATAAAGTTTAGTACCAAAGAATCATCTGTCATGTCACCTGAAATGGAAAAAATGTTTCCGGAATTTAAAACCTATACACTTCAGGGAGTAGACCAAAAACTGGCCCACGGAAGAATTTTTGTCAGTCCTTTTGGTGTCGAAGGTTTGCTCATTGTAGGAAATCACCAGGTCAAAATTGAAGCAAAAGACAAGTCCAATCCTTTGGTGCACAAAGCTTATATCCCTGACTTGAATACTCCATTTACCTGCGGTGCTAATGAAGAAGCCAAAATCATCAAAGGTCAGTTTTCGGGACTAAGAAACCCCAACGGAGGAACAGAAAGACAATACGAAATGGCGATTGTATGTACCGGAGAATTTTATCAAAGTACAGCTTTTGGCAATAATAACAATACACAAGCCAATGCTGCCATTGTCAATATTATTAATTTGATCAATGTCTACTGGAATTCAGAGATGTCGATCAGAATTACCATATTCCAAACCCCGTTTTTGTATACCAATCCGGCAACTGATCCATTTGATCCTACATTAAATACATTAACCACACAGGCTTCAACAGCAATTCATACCAATTTTCCTTCAGGAGGTTATGATCTGGGACATGCATTACATGGTATGACAGGTGGAGGTGGTTCAGGTGTAGCAGGGGTTGGGGTAGTATGTACTAATACCATTTCAGGGGGAGGCAGAGTCAATTCGAGAGGATGGTCAGGTGCTTCTTCTCAGAGTCAGCTTGCCATAAGAATCATGACCCACGAAGTCGGCCACATGTTTAATTCACCTCATACTTTCAATGGCTCATTGGCCAACTGTAATACAGGCCAACACAGCACAAATACTGCTTACGAAATCGGCTCAGGTACTACCATTATGTCTTATGCCGGACTTTGTGGTGCTCATGACGTTCAGGGTACTCAGGATTTGTATTTTCATTCCAAAAGCCTGGAGTTATATTTTAATTACGTCAACAGTACAAACTGTTCGACCAATACCTCTACCGGAAATACGCCCCCGACTGTGGATGCCACAATTTGTGCGGGTCCTTATATCATTCCCATTTCCACACCTTTTGAGCTGACCGGTTCTGGAAGTGATGTCAACAACAATCCGCTCACCTATATATGGGAACAAATCGATGAAGATGGCGCAACTGTCAGACCGACCCATGGTTTAATAGGATCTGCAGCAGCCTCAAATGCACTTGCCCCATTATTCAGAAGTTTTCCGCCTTCAGCTTCCGGATTCAGAAGGTCATTTCCTTCAACGACTTTGGTATTGGCTAATAATTATACAAGCAATTTTGAGCCGTTGCCGACGGTTTCCAGAACGCTGAATTTCAGATTGACCGTAAGAGACAATCAGATTCCTAACGGAGCTTATGCCTATGATAATATAGCCGTGACCATTGATGGCACCAAAGGTCCGCTAACTGTAACTGCGCCCAATACAGCTGTTACCATCAATGCCGGAAGCAGTTCGACCATAACCTGGGATGTAAACAGTACCAACAGCATTTGCAACAGCGTCAATATTTTATTGTCTCTGGATGGCGGACAGACCTACCCGGTCACTTTAGCCGCCGCAACCGCTAATGACGGAACCCAATCGGTGACATTTCCGGGTGGATTGTCAGCCAGTACTACAGCGAGAGTCAGGATTGAAAGCGTTTGTTTGACGTGTGTCCGGTTTTATGATGTTTCCAATGTCAATTTCAATATTTCATCTTCCTGTAACACTTTAGGAAGTAATGTATGTAATATCAGCCCTGTCACTGCAGAAGAAGGCAATAATGCATTAATTCTGTCTATGGATGTAGCTTATGGAAATGCTTTTACAACAAAAACTATGGTTCCTTCCGGAGCTGCAATAATCAGTTCTTTACATTCAGGCTCATCTCCTTTCACCGGAGGATGTACAACTGCCAATTTTGGAGACAGGGCAGCGGTGGCACGATTTAAACCATCGACAAGTGGCAATTACACCTTTAATATGTCCGGAGGATTTGCTCACCTGACCATCTATCAGGGAGAATATAATCCTTCCTCACCATGCACCAATTTTTTAGGCTCGACAGCTTATAACGGCGGAATGATATTTAACCCCATGACTCTCAACCTGAATGCGTGTAATATTTATACAGCTGTGTTTTTTGATGTAGCAGGTACCAATGGAACGTTGACAGTTACCCCTCCAGGAGGAGCTTTTGTATATGACCATAATCCACCAACATCACCCAACTACTCATACACTTATGCAGCTGTCAATACCACCAATGACTTAATTGCCGCAGTCAGTGCCACTTCAAACTTCACGACTCTGGCCGCAGGAAGTTATTGTGTTTATGGTATTTACTATTACAGCGGAGCATCCAGCCCGCCTACATTTTTTGACCCTTCGACATTTGTGGGACAAACCCTTTCCGGTTTGTTGAATAGTGGAGTTTGCAGCAGGTCGAGCACCAATTGTCGTCCGCTTACCATCACTCAGGTCTGCAATTCTGTTGTTTCCAATGGTTTAAATGACGGGATTGGTTCTTTAAGAAGAGCCGTCACCTGCAATTCTGAAGGCGCAACGATTACTTTTGCGTCAGGTATAACTCAAATTAACCTGACTTCCCAATTGACTGTAACTAAAAATATGAACTTACAGGGTATCAGTGCCATCAGTCGTCCGGAAATCATCACCTCTGCAACCGGAATCAACATATCTGCCGGAAAGACCCTGACCTTACAAAATGTAGACATCAGACATACAGGTAGTCAGACCGTATCCGGAGGCGGAACGTTGAATATTACAGGAACGACGGTAACGAAGCAGTAATACACCTTACTACGGATATTTAATTTTGGGTACGTTACATTTACATAGAAAATTTTCATCCAAATAAATTTGGATGTCCGAAATAGTACGGTTCTGATCTTAGGGAAATAATTGGATTGTTTTCGAAGTCATAACCTTTTTGGAGATTATTGAAATGGCTGTTTTTTTCCAAAATTAGTTTATGTCCTAAGGATAATTATTTTTGTGAAAGGTTTTAAAAAAGGAACTGTGTGTTGTAGTTTTGTTGCGAATAAAAAGTAAGTTTTTTATTTTCAGAAAACTTTTTTTTGTAAATAAACTTAAAAAATTAGAAAAATAAAGAAGATATGGACCAAAATGCACTATCTCAATTATCCAATGAGGAACTGCTCGAGGTAGCAAAAAACAATAAACCATCCCCCGTTTTAGATGCATTTTTTATCGGGTTTTTGGTGGGTATCCTAATCTATAGTGCCGCAAAAAACACCTGGGGCCTGGTTACTTTACTTCCTTTGTATCTGATTTATCTATTCCTTAAAAAACCAAAACAATACGAAGCATTAAAAAATGAACTAAAAAAAAGAAATTTATCGTAAATATTACAGGATCTGTTTAATCTGTGAAAAAACAGTAAAAAAACTGTGGACAGGAAAATGATGAAATAACTTGTTGTCCGAAAGTTAAAATCAAAAATTTTGTAACTTCATATTTACATCCGATTCTTTATGACTGATAATATACCCTCTGTAAAAATATAGCAATATTGTTAGATTTGATTACATGAAAACAAGGTTTTTATATTTTACACATTCCAAATTTTACGAAATAATTCAGTTTCCGTCAATTTCTCCCTTATTCCAATTCCAATACCTGCAGGGTCTGTATCTCAAAACTGCCTAAACCACCTCTGACATTGGATGGTACCTGAACCGGAGTACTAAAAGGATTGTTAATACTATTAAGATGTAATAAAAGTGCTCTTGAAAAAACATAATGATGTTCGCTGATATCGTACCATTCTACCTTTAACAATGCCAAAGCGTCTTCCAACCTCATTTGAGGAACCTGAAAATCAAGGATTTTTTCCGTTCCGTCAAATCCGGCATCAGAAATCAAAAGAATATTGTTTTTGTAGGACTCCGATACTGAAGGATCAATACTACTTGAGTACGTCTCATTAAATATACCAAAGGGACCAAATTCCAACAGCCTGAAAGCATAATAATTTTTTCCGGGTTTGTCTTTGATTCTGACACTAATTAAAGAAATTTCGGAGCCCTCACTATCCAATCCACCGTCTTCTTTAAAGGTTACACTCAACACTTCCGAAGGAGGAAGTACCTTCTGCAACACGCTGGCATCCGGATAACCTGGATGTTTTGCTGTAATGGTGACTTCATCTCCGGTTTGTAAATCGCCATCAAAATCTACCCTAAAATTATACGAAAAAACCGAATTGACGGGCACTACCGGAAAAGAACTGCCATTGACAAAAACATTGACCTCCGCATCGGACAACATGGCATCTCTGAAGTCTGTATTATTGTCAAAAACACCTACATTGCGCGCAATACGAAAGTACATAAAATCATTACTTTTTTCGTGAATACAATCAATCACGATGGTTGGTTCATATACCGGGGGATCAATATCAATGGTGGTATTAAAAAAATCTTCGCAGGAAGTCAATCCAAAAACCAAAGTTAAAAACGATATTTTGTATATTAATTTTTTCATGTTTTTAAAATTTAATAGCGTAATTAATGTAAGGAATCATAGGAAACAGACTCACCTGCTTTAATTTGGTGGTCTCATTACCATTTAAATCTGTCTCCGTTTCAAAATACACAAAAAAAGGATTGTTGTTTGCATAGGTATTATAAGCTCCCAGTGACCAGGTACGGGTATATTTTTTGCGGGTTTTCACGAAATTGATACCGACATCCAGACGGTGATAAGGGTTCATCCTGAATCCGTTTCTGGAGCCGTATTGTTCTACGGTATTGATAACTCCACCAAATTGACTATCGGATTGTACGATATCATAACGCGAATTGGCCAACGTAACTGCATTGCCGGTGCCATAGACCCAGGTACCGGAAAAATTGATTTTTTTGGAAATTTCATACATGACCACGACACTCAGGTCATGTCTTCTGTCGTATCTGAAAGGAAAATATCTGCCTTCATTTATGTCTGAAAACTGACGGTTGTTCCATGCCAGGGTGTACCCTATCCAACCGGACAATCTGCCGGTTTTTTTCTGCACAAAAAACTCAAATCCCCACGCTTCGCCGTTACCTTGTGTGACACGATCCTGCCAGTCTGAGAGTTCGAAGAGCCCCGAACCATCTTTATAAGCAATCAGGTTTGACATTTTTTTGTAATATGCTTCTATGGAAACTTCATAATCTTTACCAAAAGTTTTGGCAAATCCGGTCGCTATCTGCCACGATTCCTGAGGTTTGATTCTGGCAGTCGTGGGCAACCAAAGATCCGTGGGCAATCCGATTCCTTCAAAAGCCAAAAGATTGATAAATTGCCTCATGGTAGCAAAAGATGTTTTCCATGCTATACCTTTCGGCAAAAGATATCTGCTGCTGACTCTGGGTTGTAATGAAGTGTATAACTTATCATCCACATAAAATCCGGACAAATGCAGCCCGAGGTTTACTTTCCAATGTTTGTTGACCTCAAAATCATCTTCGGCATACAAAGCCATCTCGGTAGCATTCTTGATTTGCTGACCGTAACTGGCTTTAAAACTGGCACCGGGTTCGGCGGATTTTCTTTCCAGATCAAATACACCCGGATTAAATTCGTGAAAAATCACATTAGCACCAAAACGAACAAAATGGTTTGGATTGGGCACGTAGTCAAAATCCAGTTTTGCTGCATAATCCCGTATTCCGGAAATATAACTCACTCCAATCAGCTCTTCCGGAAAATTGTCATATTCCGTTCCCTGTTCCACGCCGGTATTCAAACGGTACCTGCTGTAGGTGAGCGTTGTATTGAGAAACAACTTATCGTGAATGATGTGATTCCAACGAAGTGCTCCTGTCGTATTTCCCCAACCCAGATCTGATGAAACAAAATCTCTGGACGATCCAAATGTTGATTTTTCCTGATAATAAAATTTGTCATTTCCACCGTAAAAACTAAGGTACAATCTGTCTTTTTGAGAAAAAGTATGGTTGACTTTGGCATTCAGGTCGTAAAAATAATATCCCGTGTCACCTTCAGAACCGGTGGATTTAAAAGATTGCCTGATCAGAGGTCTGGTGAGGATATCGAGCCAAGTCCGACGTCCGGAAACCAGAAAAGATGATTTCCCTTTTTGAATCGGTCCTTCGAGGGTGAGTTTGGAACCAATGACGCCAATAGAAAAATCTCCGTGATATTCTTTGCTGTGTCCATCCTTCATATTGATTTCCAAAACCGAAGAAAGCCTTCCGCCGTATCGTGCCGGAAAACCACCTTTGATCAGGGAAACATCCTTGATGGCGTCTGCATTAAAAACCGAAAGAAACCCAAACAAATGATTGGCGTTGTACACCGGAACACCATCCAGCAAAATCAGATTCTGGTCAGGACTGCCTCCCCGGACATACAAACCCGCCTGACCTTCTCCGCCGGACTGTACACCGGGCAAAAGTTGCAGCGCTTTGAGTACATCCGTTTCTCCCAAAAGTGCCGGAATTTTTTTGATTTGTGCTATGGGGACATCGACAGTACTCATTTGGGTTTCATTTTCAAACTTTTTTTCTCTGGTCGCCACAATTTCGATTTCTTCAAAAACAAGTTCACTCTTCATTTTTACATTGAGTGTGCCTGAAGACTGACCGGAAATGTCCAATGACGATTCTTTGTACCCAATATACGAAAACTCCAAAACGACAGCTTCCGTTTTTTCAAGAGTTATGGAATAAAACCCATAGGTATTAGTGACCGTTCCTTGTTTGGAAGCCGGATGATAGACACTGCACCCGATGAGTTTTTCGCCTGAAGAATCATCCTCCACATAGCCGGAGATCGTGATTTTTTGAGCAAAACTGATCTGAAAAAATAGTATTCCGATCAAAAAAGGTAACATTATTTTCATTCAATTAGTATTGTGTTAACCAAACAATGATGATTTTTAATAGAAAAAGGTTGTAAACATATAACGAGACGGTTAGAAAAACAAAATCATTTTACCATTTTCCTGAATACTGAATAAAAATTTGGAAAAATATGCTGCCTGGTCAGTAAGTTTTTAACGAAAGTTTAATAGAAAAGAACGGCAAAAATAAACTATATTTATACTATAAATGAATAGCGCAAATCAAGGATTACATTAAAGTGCACACTTTTTTTAAGGGTAGTTTAATACAATGTTTTTCTAAAAATCAAAACCAAAGATTATTCTATGCTTGAAAGCAAAGAACTATTTATTAAATTCAAACTTCAATTTTTATAAAAAAAGCAAAATCATGTCAAGTTGAATATTAGACTACTAAATTTAAAGCAAACCCTATTTTAAAAGATTTCAAAAAAATATTGACATGATTTATACTTTGTTTCTGATTGACAAGTAAATTTATGCCATAAATCGGAAATTTTGAATATTGTCATACTATCTCGGAACCCTTCGTTGTATTCGACCCAAAGTCTGGTCAATGCAGCCAGAAAAAAAAATCATCACGTCCGGGTCATCGACCATCTGCTGTGTGATCTCGTCATTGAAAAAGGCAAATGTATGGTTTTGTACAACAATACCATTCTGACGCAGGTAGATGCCGTCATACCACGTATCGGTGCTTCAGCCACGACCATGGGAGCTTCTGTCATCAGGCAATTTGAGGCTCAGGGCGTATTCCTCACCTTAAAGGCCACACCCCTTTTGAGGGCAAGAAACAAGCTGAGTTGCCTGCAAATTCTCGCAGCCAATGGTATCAATGTGCCCAAAACGGTCTATGCGAGCAATCTGCAGACACTGCCTTCTATATTGACAAATATGGGTCCTTATCCGATCATCATTAAACTCATGAACGGAACGCAGGGCATGGGTGTGATTCTCGCTGAAAACAAAAGCAATGCAGAATCTATCCTGGAAGCATTTCATACCACCAACGAAAAGGTCATCCTGCAGAAATTTATAAAAGAAGCCAAAGGGGCGGACCTTCGGGCTTTTGTCGTAGACGGCAAAATCGTCGGCGCGATGAAACGACAGGCAAGACCTGGAGATTTTCGCTCCAACCTTCATCGGGGTGGTACGTCTGAAAAGGTAAACCTAACAAAAGAAGAAGTGGAAACAGCCCTTCGTTCTGTAAAAATATTGGGTTTGAATATTGCCGGTGTGGATATGCTTAAAACCAAAAACGGCCCGGTCGTTCTTGAAGTAAATGCCAGTCCGGGTCTCGAAGGTATTGAAGGTACCACAGGTATCGATATTGCCGGTGAAATCATATCTTATGTCGAAAAGGCTGTGAACATCCATAAAACACGTCGTTGATGTTTTTTTCTCATCACGAAACGTATCTATAGGTAGACAAACAGTTAAATTCGAAACACTAATGTGTAATGTCATCCTTTCATTAAACCCTTTTGACCTTGTTTTTTGTTGTTTGTCCGACAACTCAAATCAAAACATAAATTTATTATCTTGAAAAAAAAAGATATTTTTTTGCCCAAAATTGATGTAAGTCAAGGCATTACGATAGATGATACCACAGTTGAATCTGGCCAACATGCCCTTGTCAGGGTCAATGCCGGCAAACTTCCCACAGATAACAGGATCAATGTTTTTGCTCATGTTTATAATTCCGGTGTACCGGGACCGGTATTGCTGATACTGGCAGGAGTCCATGGTGATGAAATCAACGGAATCGAAATTGTCCGACGTTCTTTAGAAAACCGATATTATGAAAATATCACCAAGGGTGGCGTCATCATCATTCCACTGCTCAATGTGTACGGATTTATCAATTTCAGCAGAGATACTACAGACGGAAAAGATGTAAACAGATCCTTTCCGGGACATTTGAACGGTTCATTGGCTTCCAGGGTAGCCCGGATTATTACTTTAAAATTTCTTCCCTTGGTTGACCTGGCGATTGACTTTCACACCGGAGGAGCAGACAGATATAATTATCCTCAGGTGCGTTTTAATCACAATGACAACCGTGCCGCCAAAATCGCAGAAGTTTTTGGAGCACCTGTTTTGATGGAATCAGCTTTGATAGCCAGTTCATTCAGAAAGTCCGCTTATGACCAGGGAGTGCCTGCTATCGTCTTTGAAGGTGGCGAATCCGTGAGGTTGGACCAACATTCGATCGACACCGGTCTGCTAGGTATCAAAAATGTAATGGGATGGTTGGGTATAAAGGACGAGGAACACGGGTTGTCAAAACAGACCCATTTTTTAATAGAAAAAAGTACATGGCTGAGAGCCCATATGGCAGGTATGTTTTTGTGGTACATTCCTTCGGGCAACGTCATTAAAAAAGGAGAAATCCTGGGTGTCATCAATGATCCATACGGCACAAAAACGGTTGAAGTTGTGGCAAAATCCGATGGCATCATCATTGGTCACAACAATGCATCTGTGGTAAACCTGGGAGATCCGTTATTTCATATCGGAAGTCAATATCGCGTGATTCAGGCGCATCCACAACAAACTTTTTAACAATAAAAACATGGTCAAAATATTTCCGGTATTTCTTTTTGCCTTTTTTACCTCAAAACTTATCATAGCACAAACCGGTTTTGAAACCTTTCTGAAAACGCATCTGAATGAATCTTTTTATGAAAAAACACAATTTGGTTTGAGTATAACGGATCTTTCTAACGGTAAAAAACTGGCAGGTTATCAGGAAAATAAGTGGTTTGTGCCGGCATCATCCTTAAAAATCATTACTTCTTTTGTTTCTTACGGTGTATTGGGAAAAAAATATCAATATAGAACCCATTTGATGTATACAGGAAATATCGACAAATCGGGGACATTGTACGGAGACATCATTTTACAAGGAAGTGGTGACCCTACCTTTGGTTCTGAAAGATGGCCACAAAAACCGGATTTGGAAGATGTACTCAACATAATGGTTGTTGAAATCAAAAAAGCAGGCATCAAAGAAATCAAAGGAAAGGTATTGGTGGATTCTTCCTGTTTTGACGACGACCCGGTATCACCCACATGGCAATGGAATGATATCGCCAATTATTACGGAGGAGGAGCCCACGGATTTAACATATCTGAAAATGAATACCATTTGTTTTTTCATCGTAACAAAGAGATCGGACAAAAGGCAGGACTGGATAGAATTGAACCCTATATTCCCGGTCTTGAGGTGGAAAATGAAGTGACTGTCGGACCAAAAGGCAGCGGTGACCAATCCTATATATTTACGAAGGATTCTCGTTATGACAAAGTAGTCAGAGGTACTATTCCTTACGGAAATAATATATTTAAAACAAAGGGTGCTATCCCGGATCCTGCGCTGTTTATGGCTTACAGGATGTATGAAGCTATCACAAAAGTCGGTATCATTTGCGATCCGGATCAGTTTGGAAAAAACACCCAAATCCGGCAGGTAACGGATACCATCATCACATTTTTTTCACCGGAACTTAACCTCATGGCAAAAACCGCCAATGCTGAAAGTATCAACCTGTATTGTGAATCCTTTCTAAAAACTATGGGAAACAAAATATCCGGCAAAGGACAAAGAACAACAGGGATTGAAATGCTCAATCAATATATCGATTCTATAGGATTAAACAGAAATGATATTCACCTGGAAGACGGCAGCGGACTTTCATCGAGAAATTACGTGTCACCCGGATTTTTTACGTCATTTTTGCACAAAATGGTTATACTAAACGGGCAGAAGGAAGTATTGGATTTGTTGCCAAAAGCCGGCGCAGAAGGTACTGTCAAAGGTTTATTGGCTGAAAATCCTGAAGTGCAATCTTATGTTTGGGCCAAATCCGGATCAATGACAGGTATTTATTCTCTGACCGGTATTTGTAAAACTTCAAAGGGAACATGGGTTTCTTTTAGTATGATCCTCAATGGTTCGCCGGCTAAAGAAAGTAAACAAAACCGCAAACAATTGGAAAAAATCCTTACCGCCATCCACAAATATTACTAAATTCGTGCTTCAAATAAAAAACATGTTTGTTAAACGTCTTTTTGTTACCCCAATAAATAGAAGATATTTTGTATATTTTTCTTTGGTTTTACTTTATGTGATTACCGGCTGCAAGGAAAGAACAACAAACACTACGGAAACAGTAAATATACCGACAGAAGACTATCAAACAGATACTATAGATTCCTCTTTTAATGATGTCGACAGGATGCAATACAATATCGGACGAACCATATGGCAAAAACCCGACGTTGTCATCAATCAAATGGGAGATCTTTCTGAAAAAACCATAGCTGATATCGGGGCAGGAACAGGATATTTTTCATTCAGAATGGGGATCAAAGCAAAAAAGGTGATCGCAATCGACATAGATAAAACTGTTTTGGATACCATTAACCAGTTTATTCCCCTGTTGCCGGAAAAATTCAGACATAAAATTGAAACCAGACTGGCAAAAGCTGATGACCCGATGTTGTTACCCGAAGAAGTGGATCTCGTGGTCATTATCAATACCGTTACCTATATTCCAGATCTGGATAATTATCTGCAAACCCTTAGGAAAGGGTTAAAAAAAGGTGGCGAAATAATGATTGTCGATTACAAAATGAAACGATTACCCATCAATGCACCTCCGCGGGATCAACGGATGTATCTCGATGTATTGGAAGACAAACTCGAAAAAAATGGTTTTACGCTGGATTATTCTGATGATACTTCATTGGATTATCAGTTTATTCTCAAAGCCATCAACAAATAAGATTTGGGCAATCAAGCCAAAAATCACTTTTTTATCTAAAATTTACCAAATCATGTGGGCAGTAGTAACAGGAGCAACCAAAGGAATAGGATTAGCCATAGCCGAAAAACTGGCAGCAGAAGGTGTTAATCTCATTGTTTGCGCCAGAAATCTTTCCGACCTTGAACGAATGAAAACCTCTTTTAAAGAAACCTATCAGCATACCGCTTTGGTCACCGTCAAAGCAGATTTGTCCCGGAAAGAAGATATAACCAACTTTGCCAAAATTGTCCTTGAAACCTGTGAGAGTCCGGATTATCTGATCAATAATGCGGGTATTTATGTCGGTGGTTCTTTGGCAGACGAACCGGATGAAAACCTGCCGTTTATGATCGAAACCAACCTCTACAGCGCATATTATCTCACCAAGGCATTACTCACACCGATGAAGGCCTATAAAAAGGGTCATATCATCAATATGTGCAGTATAGCGAGTAAAATAGCCTACCCGAACGGAGGTTCATATTCTATTTCAAAATTTGCCCTACTGGGCTTTTCAAAAGTTTTGAGAGAAGAACTCAAAAATGACGGGATCAAAGTGACGGCTGTGATGCCGGGAGCCACATGGTCAGATTCATGGAAAGGCGCTACCCTACCCCATGACCGCATTATGGAAGCCAAAGACATAGCCGATAGTGTATGGAACATTCTCAACCTCGGACCTTCCTGCGTTGTTGAGGAAATTACATTGCGTCCTCAATTGGGTGATTTATAATCATTTGACTATGGAATCCAAATCCTTTATTCCTTACACAACCGAAGACCTGACTTTATCAGAACAAAAAGAAAGAGTTACGTCCTTTTACCATACTATGAGTAACCGACGATCTGTTCGTCATTTTTCACATAAAAAGGTGGATGAAAATATCATCAGGATGTTGATCAATACAGCAGGAACGGCTCCTTCCGGCGCTAATAAACAACCCTGGACCTTTTGTGCCGTATCTTCACCGGACATCAAACAAAAAATACGTGAAGCCGCTGAAAAAGAAGAATTTGAAAATTATCATGGCAGAATGTCAGAAGAATGGCTGCAGGATCTTCAAAAATTTGATACCAACTGGGTAAAGGAATTTCTCACAGAAGCACCCTGGCTGATTATATTGTTTAAAAAATCTTATGACCTGGAAGCATCAGGTCAAAAAACAAAAAATTATTACGTCCAGGAATCCGTAGGTATAGCCGCAGGTATGCTTATTACGGCTATTCATTTGGCAGGATTGGTGACCCTGACCCATACACCGAGTCCTATGGGATTTTTGCAGGATATTCTCGGTCGACCCGAAAATGAAAAACCATTTTTACTGCTTCCTGTGGGTTATCCTGCAGAAAACTGTATGGTCCCTGATATAAAAAGAAAAAGCGAAAATGAAATTTCGCTTTTCTTTTAAATTATATTTAATTTCTTGGAATCAGATTAAATTCGACCCTTCGGTTGAGCGACTTTCCTTTATCCGTAGCATTGGTAGTGATAGGTCGGGAGTCTCCGTAACCGGCAAAATTCAGTCTGGAAGATGATACTCCTTGTTTGATCAGATAATCATAACATGCTTTGGCTCTTCTTTCTGAAAGCGTCTGATTGAAGGCAGGTCTTCCGACATTGTCTGTGTGACCACTAATGACCATATTAAAATCGGGGTATCGATCCATGATGCCTGCAATTTGTTTTAAAACAGCATTGGATTCGCCTTTGAGGACGGCACTTCCTGTTTCAAACTGAACAGCCTGCATAGCCACATCCAATGTCTTTTTATCCTCTTTGGCTATTTCCGGACAACCATTGTTAGCGACACTTCCCGGAAGCTTCGGACATTCGTCTTCGTGGTCAGGAATGCCGTCACCATCCGTATCCGGGCAGCCACCGTATACGCGCAATCCTTTCGCATCCGGACATTTGTCTATACTATCCGGAATACCATCACCATCCATATCTTTTTCCGGACAGCCGTCATTATCAGCCAATCCCGGTTGATCAGGACACTTATCTTTGTCATCAGAAACACCGTCACCGTCGCGATCTGTAAACGGACAGCCTTTATTTGCTTTGCTTCCGGCAACATTCGGACATTCGTCTTCGTGATCCGGAATGCCGTCTCCGTCGCTATCCGGACACCCGTTGTAAATTTGAGCACCTGCAACATCCGGGCACTTGTCCTGGTAATCAGGTACGCCATCGCCATCTTTGTCCGGACAACCTTTTAATGAAGGGATTCCTTTTTCATTCGGACAAAGATCAAGCTCGTCTACAACACCATCACCGTCACTATCTTTAATCATTGGTTTTTCTTCTTCCTTAGGTTTTTCTTCTTTAGGCTTTTGAGCCAACAAATAGATAAATCCCAAGCCATGATGCAGATTGTTTCTGTTTTCTGCAAATGAAAACCGATACTCTGCCTGATAATTAAAATAAGCGTTGGGAGCAATGCGGACATTCAAACCTGCACCCACAGGAATCTGCAGGTTAAAATCTCCTCCCAATTCCTGAACACCACCTAATCCTCCCATAACATAAGGGGAAATGATTCTTTCAGGTTTATAAAAATGGTATTGGACTACGGCATCAAGACCGACAAACCTTGTATATTGAACCTCTGTAGAATCTTCAATATTATTGATGTTTCCGTACTTAACCGGAATATTTATCGAAAAATTATTGGTAAAGTTGTGTTGATAACCTATTTCAAAACCATGGCGATAATCTTTGAAATTGAACAAATTACCTCCGTTCTGAGACTGATAGTCCACAAACAACTTTTTGAAAGTCACGCCTGAACGAAAAGCAGGGTTTTGTCCGTATCCCTTGCCAAGAAATACACACAACAAAAACAATACGAAAAGATGTATTCTCATAATAAAATATTATACGCTGACCAAAATAAAGGCAAAATTAATAAATATTTCAGACGTTAGTACATTTTTCTTAAAATATTACATTTTTTTACCATATGTTTAGATTTGGAATACAATCGATTTTCTTTTTTGTTCAGTCACTTAGATCCCTTAATGTCTCACTTTGGGTGAGTAATAGATCAGATTTGATATGCTTACCCAAATTATAAGACACAAATCTTGTCAGTAATTTTTGAAAGAAATTACGACAAACAGAAAATGAAGTACTTTTGTAATACCTTTTTACGGCTTACAAAATAAAAAACTCCGTTTTGTAATAAGGAATAATCGAGGGTATGGAGATTTCAGAAGAGTTTCCTGAACCTCTTGTATTTATTTATAAAAACAAATCTTAAACTATCGGGCTTTTTGATTACAACTCCATCAGCAGGGTCATCGGGTCTTCCAAAAGTTCTTTGACTCTGACCAAAAAGGTAACCGATGTACTGCCGTCGATGATGCGGTGATCATATGACAGGGCCAGATACATCATAGGTCTGATTTCGACTTTTCCGTCGATGGCCACCGGTCTTTCTTTGATGGCGTGCATACCCAGTATTGCGGATTGTGGTTCGTTGATGATCGGTGTACTGACCAGTGATCCGAAAACACCACCGTTGGTGATGGTAAAAGTCCCTCCTTTCATCTCTTCCAAAGATAATTTACCGGCTCTGGCTTTGTCTGCCAGATCTTTGATAGCAAATTCGATTTCATGAAAACCAAGTGACTCAACATTGTGAACAGGTGGTACAACCAAACCATTCGGTGTGGAAATGGCTATAGAAATATCCACATAATCGTGATAAATAATGTCGGTTCCGTCAATCATGGCGTTGACATCCGGCATTTCCATCAATACTTTTGCGCATGCTTTCGCAAAAAGAGACATATAGCCGAGTTTAATTCCGTGTTTGGCAACAAACTTATCCTGATATTTTTTTCTTAATTCATTTAATGCTGTCAGATCCACTTCATTAAAAGTGGTAAGCATAGCTGTCTGATTTTTGGCTGAAACCAGTCTTGCCGCAATCGTTCGTCGCATTCTGGACATCTTTTCCACCCTGACAACTCTTTCTCCCGAAGTTGATTTGACAGGACCAGCAACAGAAGCTATGTTTGATGGAGTTGTTGTCGTTTGGACCGATTTATTTTGTACTGCTAATACGGCATCTTCTTTGGTTATTCTGCCGTCTTTACCTGTACCGGTGACAGACGATGTATCTATATTTTCTTCTCTCAATATTTTGCCTGCTGCAGGAGAAGGATGCCCTGTGGCATAGTTTGTTGTTTGAGCACTGACTGCTGCAGGTGCTGCCTCTACCACGGCAACCGGTGTGGCAGGTACTGAAGCGACATCATTGCCTTGGGTGACACTGGTATCAATTCTGGCGACCAAAGCGCCGATAGACAGGTCATCTCCTTCTTTAGCTACATGTATCAGTTTTCCACTGGCTTCTGCCGGAAACTCCAGGGTAGCTTTATCAGATTCAAACTCACAGATAGGTTCGTCAAGTTTGACAAAGTCACCATCTTTTTTCAACCATTGTGATAAAGTTACTTCTGTTATAGATTCCCCGATAGTGGGTACTTTCATTTCTACGATGCTCATGTAATCAAATTTTGCACAAAAATAAGGGTTCGTGCTCTTCATGACAACAATCAGACCAAAAAATTGCACATTTTTTTAGACATGTCTAAATTTAAATTTAATTACAACAAAAAAATAAATAAAAACACCTTTAACTTTTTTGATGCAGTGTTGTTATGGAGAAGTACATTTTAATATATTCATGAATTTTTACCCATTATCCATAAAAAATATCAGGAAAGAAACAGAAGATGCCTATTCACTGATATTTAACGTATCCGATGATCTTTCATCCACTTTTCACCATCAGGCAGGGCAATATGTAACCCTTCGCACAGAATTCAATGGTGAAGATATCCGCAGGCCTTATTCTATCAACAGCCGACCCGGCGACCCGGATTTTTCGGTAACCATCAAAAAAGTTAAAGGGGGCAAAATGTCACATCATTTGTCAACCTGTAAAGCCGGAGATACGTTGATGGTATCAGAACCGGAAGGGCATTTTACCGTCGTACCGGAACATTCGTTAAAAAGGTCATTGTACTTTATTGCAGCCGGAAGCGGAATCACACCGGTGATGTCCATGATTCAATCCGTATTGGAAGATGAGCCTAAAAGCATTTGTTATCTTTTATACGGCAGCAGAAACGAACAACAAATTATATTTAAAGACTCTTTAGAAAAGTTGTCGGAAAAATATTCAGGACAATTATTTGTCAAACATGTACTTTCCAATCCAATAACTACCAAAGCCAGTGGTTTGTCCGGCTGGTTGGGCAAAAAAGAAACCAGTTGGTCAGGCGACAAAGGCAGAATTGCTCCTTCAGTGCTGGCGGCTTTTTTGTCGGATTTTCCCGGTCAAAAAGACAAACAATTTTACATCTGTGGTCCCGGTGATATGATCGAAAATGTCGAAAAACATTTGATACTCGAAGGTTTTGTTTCCCAGCAGATTCACAAAGAATTTTTTACGCCTGCTGCCAAAAAATCAGTTTCAACCACACAATCCGCAGAAGGAACATCCAGGGTTGAAGTAATACTGAATGGACAGCAGCATCATTTTGATATACCTAAAAACAAAATTATACTCGATGTTCTGGTCGAAAACAAACTGGATCCACCGTACTCCTGTACCAGCGGCGCTTGTTCTACATGTATAGCAAAAGTCACTTCAGGTCAGGTCAAAATGGATACATGTTACGCACTCGAAGATGATGAAGTGGCCGCAGGATACATTCTAACCTGTCAGGCAAAAGCAGTCAGTGAAGAGGTTTCTTTGACATACGACGTTTAAATACAATCCTTTTTAAAAATATAAACCAAATGGTTAATCAATTTAAATTACATCCCTGGCACGGTATCAGAAGGGGCAATGAAGCGCCGGAATTGGTCACTACTTTTATCGAAATCATACCGAGTGATACTGTCAAATATGAAATCGACAAACATTCGGGATATCTGATGGTCGATCGTCCGCAGAAATTTTCAAATATTGTTCCGGCCTTGTATGGTTTTATACCTCAAACGTATTGTGCGGAAAACGTTGCCGCCTGCAATATGGCAGCCACAGGAAGAACGAATATACTTGGTGACGGCGACCCTTTGGACATATTGGTATTAACAGAAAGAGAAATCACACACGGAGATATTATCGTAAGGGCCATCCCGATCGGAGGATTTCGATTGATTGATAATAATGAAGCAGATGATAAAATCATTGCCGTCCTAAATAATGACGATGTTTATAATATGTGGAAAGACCTGAAAGATGTGCCTAAAACCATTATCAACAGGTTAAAACACTATTTTCTGACGTACAAACAAATGCCTGATAAAGAACCAACCTGTTATATCGATGAGGTCTACGGTCGCGACACTGCCCACGAAGTTATCAGAGCCAGTATACGCGACTATGAAAGACATTTTATGGGAATGGCCTGAAACACTTATTATTTTCGCGCGAAGTCAAAAGTTTCACAATATTTATGCAAGAGCATTTACAGCTAAATATTGTAAACTTTCATTTTAATTTCTGACCGGACTCATTGTAAATTATGTTTTTTGAATGAAAATACTCCAGAATCTCTTCCACTGTAGAATCAGAATGCAATGAAATTTCCAGGTTAATGGCTCTGAATTTTCTCAAATCATTGTGTTTGAAATAATAAAGCCGACAACTTTCATTTTGTGAATATGCAAAATTTCTACGTTCTTTTTCTTCAGTGTTACAAAATAATATTGGAAATTTATTGCCTTCACTATCTTTCCAAAGGTATGGTTTATCCAAAGTCTGGTTTAAATCATACAACAAAGCTCCGGTTAGTCCTGCTGCGGAACTTAATGTTCTCAAATCATAAAAATGGGGAAACGGAATCCTTTCGTCATATTTGATTAAACAATATTTTCCAACGACATCAACGATTACAAACGTACCTGGCGCATTACCTGATTCAAGATAACCCATGTTCAGATAGGTATCATTTTTGTGTGTAATTGCCCAAATAAAATTAATGTCATTTATTTTTTTTCCTGTGCTTCTGTTTATTATTTTTTTTACGAAAAAATGCCCTTTCCCTTTTGATTTTGTAATCAGCATAGCATCTGCATTCATAGGTTTTTTCAGAAGAAAATCTTCAGAAGTTTCATACAACGTTACAAAAAGCGTATCATTTCCCGCATAAGATGTTTGGAATAAAAAAACAATACATATGTTTAATAAAAAATAATTTATTTTCATTACAATATTATTCTAAAAAATTGACTTAAATCAATATCTATTTATTTACACATAAAAATAAAAAATCAGGTTTACTGTTTTGTACTAAGCCATTCATTTATGTATTTCACCACATTTTTGCTCCCGTAAAAATACCGGTGATGGGAAAACCGCGAACCCAGAGCCGTATCGTCATCAGTCATCCCGGTAACATCCAGAAAGTGAACCCTACTCTTTTTTGTTTTTTCTTTCGTCTCTGCCTTTGATTTAAACGGTGCTTCAACCTCAATTTGTGTATTACCATAAATTCCCAACCTTGGAAAAGGAATCAAAACGTTAGCAAATCGGAGTGTTTTATCTTCCTTGTGGAATAAAACATGGACATCTTTTGCAATTCCTGACAGGTGCGAAAACGAATGTTCAAATACATCCGCGGGCACATCAGGTGCGCATAAAAATATCTGATTTACCGGATAATCCGGTTTGTTTTGTTTCCATGAATGTGTAAAACCTTCCAAAACCCGATTTCCCATCGAATGAACCAAAAAAGAAACGGTAAGATGTATTCCTATTTGAAGACAAGCTTCATTCAAAAGAGATAATTGCCTGTCAAAAAACTTTCCTTTTTCAAAAGCCAGATTACGATTTTCTATTGTATACAATCCCGATTCCCATTGTAATGACAAAACCTGAGACACATCATGCGAAAGATCATCAAAAATTTCCTGATGCATAGTATATCCGCTTAATGATGCAAACCATGGATTTTCTGCGAGATATCCATGAATATAAACTATAATATGTTGTTTCTTTTTCCCCTGACTTTCTAAAGAATCAAGGACAAGCTGCTGCCATAAATCTGAATCTTCTACAACCTTTTCTTTGTATATAAATCCTTTGGAAAGTTTATAAATGCCTCCGGTTACACTAAAGGTTTTTCCGATTTCCAAACCCTTAGCGCGTAAAAAATAATGGTGTGTCTTTTTTGTCAACATAGACAGATCGTTATGGTCTGTACCTTTTGATCATATCTTTTATTTGTTCATTAAATTTGGTTTGACCCAAAAGATCTTCAATATTCATATGAAACCTGAACCGCCAGTAATGTTTCGGGTTGCTGGGTTCATTGATTTGTTCCGCCATAGCATCCATCCTGCGAAGGTCAGTATCTATACCCACCAGATCCTGTAAGGGAAAAATGGCCAACATGGAAGGGCCTGCCAAATGGTCTTCAACAATATATTGAACAATCCTTGGTTCGGCTTTCATCGGTGTATAGCCATACCCGAACATATAATTATAATAATATTCTTTAGCTGTTTCATGGTCTCCTTCCCACCATCCTCTGATCGTTGACATATCATGACACGAAGGACTGGAAACAGAAAAATACGGATACTCCTGTGTCTTGCCGAATTTTGCATTTCCTTTAGGCATTCTTTGAATTTCAAGCGACATGATATTCATCGTTTTCATAACGCCGGGAACAGATTTTGGAATCATGCCCAAATCTTCACCACAAATCAGCATGTTGGAAGCATCCAAAAGAGCGGGTAGTTTCCACAAAGCCTGGTTTTTCCAGAATTCTTCATGTCTTTCAAAATAATAGTGATTGTAGAGACTCTGAACAATCCGTTTCTGATCGTCCGAAAGACACTGAAATGAATACGTGGTATGAACGGTTATTCTGGGATTATACAATACCTGACCGTCTTTTTGTTCTTCAATAAAAATAACTTCTGAAAACAATTTGAGCAACAATTCCTCTGATTCTTTGAATTCAGGATATTTCTGAATATAATCATGGATACTTCTTTGGTCTGTAAAAGTTGTTTTAAAAACCATCATCCCTCCGGCTGATTTTTCAAAAAACGTTTCAACAACGTTTTGTTGATGACCAAAATAATGACTGATTAATTCTTCTGTTATAAATGGTTTGGTGTACCGTTCTATCTGTCCTTTTAATCCGCTTCTTATGATTTCATCTATCGAAAACGGCAATCTGGGATTAAACAATCCCATAGTTCCTGAAATCTGATTGGTTGGTATCTGCCAAATCCTGAAAAATCCCAAAATGTGGTCAATCCTCAATACATCAAAATATTCATTCAACTTTTTCATTCTGTTTTTCCACCAACTGAAGTCGTCTTTTGCCATTTCAGACCAATTGTAAGTCGGAAATCCCCAGTTTTGTCCCAACACCGAAAAATCATCCGGTGGTGCCCCTGCCTGTTCATCCATATTGTACAAATGGGGTGCAATCCATGCATCACAACTATGCCGGTAGATTCCGATCGGAAGGTCTCCTTTTAAAGCGACTCCTTTGGATCTGGCATAATCCCTGGCTTCAGTTAGTTGTAAATGAGCGAAATATTGGATAAAAGTATAAAAATCAGCAAGATCCTGTATATCAGAATTTTGTTTCAGATATGTTTCGATTTTTTGGCGGTCATAATTTGAAAATTCGGGCCATTCATCAAACCGACAACTTTGATAGGTATCTCTTAATGCGCAAAAAACAGCATAAGCCGGCAACCAGGAATCATTATTTTTCAAAAAAGCAACAACCTCTTTTTCTTTAAAAAAAGTATTCTTTTTTTCTTCATAAAGCACTTTGAGATATTTCATTTTAATATCGAGTACTTTTTCAAAATCTATCTGATCTAAAGCATTGAGAGCTGCCTTTTCCTTTTGCAGGTTTTTGAGAAAATTTTTATCTTCAGAGGGGCCGATTTTTTCAATATTCACGTATAGCGGATGAAGAGCAAAAACAGAAATCGCTGCATATGGATAACTATCCTGCCATGTCTTATTGGCTATTGTATCATTAACAGGCAGAACCTGAATCATTTTTAATCCGACAGAAGATGCCCAGTCTGTAAAACCGATAAGATCAGAAAATTCTCCAATACCCAGACCTTCTTTGGACCTGAGAGAAAAAATCGGAATGGCCACACCGGCACCTTTCCATGGCGTGCCAAAACGGAAATCCTGGTCATGAATGATGCAGGAAAAAGGTTTGACTTCGGGCAAAAACTTTTTAAAAACCCTGTTTTCGCCGACTTCCCATTCAGTGATATCACCGGAATGTTTATTCAGGACAACGTATTTATATTGAATATTAATGTCATAATTTTCAAGTGGAACAGAAATTTTCCAAAGCGGGTATTCCGCAATTTCCATAGAAACCGGTTTGAGCCATTTGCCTAAAGCTTCCGGACTGCCTGTGATTCCCAAAGTCAAATCCTGAGGCAATGTTGCCGTCATATAAATTTCCAACCTGTTGCCTTCACCTTTTTTATTTGATTTTTGACTACCCTTTCTGTCCTTGCCGGAAAAGATGGCTTTTGTAAACGCTGTAGACAAAAAAGAATTGGAAATATTTTCGCGGCTCCTCCAAAAGTCATTAATATAATAATATCTGGTGTCATGGTCACCCAAAGCCAAATTTCGGAAAGCTCCCCATTCAGGATCAGACTGACCGGAATCTGTTACAACCAGGTACTTGTACGTTATTGTTGCAGCACCATTTGCGGTCAAGGAAAGAAACCAGTTTTCTCCGTCATACGTTTGCATATGTACAGTGGAAAAATCCTGACCACCAAAAGCATATTGAATAGCTAATTTACGGGAATCCTGAACTTTATAATGTATATGAAATTGAAGAATCATGTTTTGTTTTCGTTTATGATACCCACGATTGAATATCTGTCGGAATGAATAACCAAAAAAGAATCCCGGATTCTGAATGCCGGGAAATCATATCCTGAAAAAAGGATGTTACAAAACCTGTTTACAACCGGAAACTAACCGCAGAACTTTCATAAAATACAAAGTCGGATCACAAGCCGAACCATGTATTTTATGAATGCCTACAGAAACCTGAAATGGATAAATTGTTCCTGTCGGAGGTAATTATTTTTTAAATAATCTTCCCAAAATGGCGTTAACACCCATTCCGGCCACATCATCCATAATGCTTCCGTCTCCGTCTTTGTCCAGCATACTGGTGAGTAAACCACCCTGACCTGATTGTTGGTTGGAATTTTTGGTTGTATTCAGGATCATATCGATCAGACCACCACCCAATCCACCAGATTGTTGTGTTGGTGCTGCTGCCTGCTGGTTTGCTTTGCCCAACATTCCCATCAGGATAGGAGCGACAGTAGCCATAAGCTTCATGATCTGGGCGGCATCCAGACCGGTTTCTTTTCCGATGGTGCTGGCAGCTGTCTCTTGTTTATCACCCAAGAGGTGTTTTAAGATTCCAACTCCATTGGTTGTTGAAGCACTTTGAGGCTGAAATTGTCCACCAAAATATTCAGATATATGGTCAATGATAGAACCGTCATGGTCTTTATTTAAAGCATTGACCAATGAAGAAGCACCTTCCGGTTGTGCTGCATTTTTTGCTACTGCATTCAATAATACATTCATCGTGGTGTCCAATGCTGTTGAAGCCTGACTTTTGTCTTCGATTCCCAATTGACCTGAAACCTGCTCTAAAACAATATTTCTCAACGGGCCTTGTAAAAGATCTTCTAAATTCATAAAATATAATACGTTTTGTGTAATGAAAGGACAATGTTACTAAAAATCATTCTTA
The DNA here is from genome assembly GCA_022842725.1 of Saprospiraceae bacterium. Taxonomy (GTDB): domain Bacteria; phylum Bacteroidota; class Bacteroidia; order Chitinophagales; family Saprospiraceae; genus OLB9. The sequence goes on along the minus strand of JALHOZ010000009.1, from coordinate 65,204 downwards.
CAAACCAATATTTGACAGGAAAAGTTACGAATTCCTGATGATTTATCGTCAAAATGACACGAAGTTTTTACAAAACCCTGTAAATACTTTTAACCTGTAAAAAAATAGGCCTGTTAACAAAAGCGCTCCTTTTTTCAAAAGAAAAAAACAGTTGGCAATGGCAGGTTTCTGCTATAAATTTAGTTTTCACAAACGTACTTCTATATCACTCATTTTCTAAAAAAAATAAGAACTTTTTACGTTACATTTTCGTTTTCAATTCATCGGATTCATTATCAGGCTTTGTTTGGATATAAAAAATGACATTGCTGTGAGAGAAACGAATTCAAAAAACCGCACATTTCAAAATGAACGGAATTTGAAGAGTGATTTGTGCACTTGATTTTTTGTGGAGAATGTATAGGTTAATTTAAAAAATTATTATTATTATGGGTTTGGTTTATGCAGATATTGAATTAATTAACGGTGATGATTTGAGTATGGTTCGCCGACACTTGATGGATCAGGATGAAGTCAAAAAGATGACCGTACATTTTCTGGTCGATTCCGGTGCTTACAACCTTTGTATCAATGAAGTGATTCAGGAACAACTACAATTGCCGGAGGTAGAACGAAGGAAAGCACAACTGGCAGATGGATCCATAAAAGAGTACGTCATTGCAGGACCTGTGGAAGTCAAATTTAAAAACAGAAGGTGTAATGTCGATGCTATGGTTTTGCCTGGCGATAGTGAACCACTTTTCGGAGCGATTCCTATGGAGGATATGGATCTTGTGATTCATCCGCAAAGACAGGAACTTCTCGTCAATCCCGAACATCCATATTTTGCACAAATGACCTTAAAAGGTATTCGACACAGTACCTTCGGCAAATTTGGAAAATAGAAATCGACCTATGATCCGGGAATTATGAATAATAACGACAACAGGTAAAAGCTAAAAGGCAAACAACTACTTTTTATAATAAAATACCGTTAAAAATAGTTATCATTGTTGGTATTTCGTTTTATATTTTGAAATAATAACGGCATCTCCCTTTTAAAATATCTCAAACCAATGTAAAAAAGGCATGATATTTGTATTTACATATTAAAATATTATTTAATATGATATTACGAATTTTTTTAATCCTGACAGTTATAACAACTTTCAGTGTAAGTAGCTTTGCCAACAGAAAACTGGCAGAACAATATATTCAGCAATATAAAGACATTGCCATAGAAGAAATGTACCGCACGGGCATTCCGGCAAGCATCAAACTGGCCCAGGGATTATTAGAATCAAGTTGGGGGCAAAGTGATCTGGCATCGGAAGCAAACAATCATTTTGGAATCAAATGCGGAGGTCAATGGGAAGGTCGGCGTTTTTTTAAAGTTGATGATGACAAAGACCAAATGGGAAATCCCGTGGAATCCTGTTTCAGAAGTTTTGCGGATGCACGGGAGTCTTATATTGCTCACAGTGAATTTCTTACAAATCCTGCGAAAACAGCAAGATATGGATTTTTATTCCAATATCCGACGACAGATTATATATCGTGGGCCAAAGGATTACAGTTTTCAGGATACGCCACGGACCAGAAGTATGCCGACAAACTGATTCAACTGATTGAAACGTATCGATTGGCACAATACGATGTTTTGCTAAAACCTGTTCAGTCGACCGAACCTGTATTTGTCAAAAATAATACATACAAACAAGAATCAAACAGTCCGGAAACAAAGTCAGATCAACCGGTTTTGGTGCACAAAGATGTATTACAAAATCAGTCTTCCTCTGAAAAAACAAAACCCACCAAAACAAACAGAAAGTATATCAATGGTCTCTTATGTGCTGTAGCTACAGAAGGAGAAACTATCGAAAGTCTGGCTAAAAAACATCGGACAGACAAACACGATATAGTCATTTATAACGAAAGCAAATATTATCTCGATACTCCTTTAAAAGAAGGTGACATCATATTTTTGGAAAGTAAAAAAAGATTTAATGATCAATTTCAGTTTCATATCGTGAAAGATGGTGAAAACCTGTTTTCCATAGCTCAAAAATATGGTATCAAATCAGGCAGTCTGGCTTCAAGAAATAAAATCCCCGAACATGCTTCCCTTTCCAAAGGTCTGAAGTTGCATATCAACCAACCCGGAACAGATTATTCTCACCTCAGAGAAGAATTGGTAACCGAAGAATACATTGATTTTGGCAATATAAAATAAAAAAAAAGCGGTCAAATGACCGCTTTTTTTTTATCTACCCTGATCCTTTTCTATCATGGTCGGAATCTGAAAGGATTTCAGATTTTTAGCAATTATTTTTCTCTTTTTATTAATCAGATACATCTCCGGTGTGTGATCAACAAAATATTTTGCGTAAATAGATTTATTGGTAGGATCATAAACGTTTGTCCAGCTAAGATTATTTTTTCTGATATAATCCTTCCATTTGGTGTCGTCAGTATCCACAGCTATGGCAAAAACATCCACTTTCCCTTTGTTTTTTACATAAAAGTCATGGAGCAAAGGGGTTTCCTTCTGACAATTATCACATTCAGGATTATATAAATAAACGACAATATAATCAGCTTTTTTCGACAGTAACTCCTGTGTTTTGCCATTCTGGTCGGTAGAAACCACGTTAGGTGCGTCTTTTCCAACCAAACTGGCCGACATTTCCATTGCTCTTTTCTGGATAAAATTGATTTCTGTCGTGTCAGACCAGAATGCCTGATCCAAAGTAAAATAATTTATTGCCATCTGAGCAAAAACGCTTTCAGCATCCATCAAAGTGCTTTTACCAGGCTCATAGGTTGTCATCACCCAATTGACAAAGACCATAAAATATTCTTTGTTGTTTTTGCAAAGAGCCATCAATTCTTTGGACGAAGCGACGATGGAATCCGGATGTTGCACCGTCAATTCTTTATAAAATCTGGTCAGTTTTGTACCGATCATCGGTGTTCTCAACAACCTTCTGTCAGAAAAATTAACATCTTTCCAGAAATCCGCTCTGTATTGAAATACCTGTTTTTCTTTAGGCAGATCTGTGCGCAAAATCGGATTTTGTCCGCTGTATTTAAAATTGGTAAAAAGAGAATTCGGATGGTCGTCCAGCAACTTTTTTAAGTAGGCCTTCTTTTTAGTTTCCAACTCTATTCTTTTGGCCACCAAGGTTTTATAATTCGGATTGGATTCACCCATGGCCTTCACCTGATCTGTCAAACTAACAATCTCCGGATTGATGGTTTGTTCGTATTTTATGGTTTCATACATCAATTCATTTTCTTCGTTGCCGGTGACTTTCATGGTATTAAACATATCGTTCATTGCGACAGACATTTCCAATGTTTGGTCCTCCCCCATGATGACCTGAATGGTCTGATCTGTCTGCAACATAAAATAATACAAACCCTGAGGCAGGCCTTTATCATTTTTATAGGTAATTACGCCATCCACTGCTTTTGTGGTATCCTGCAGGTAATTTTGATCCAGGTAAAAACCGACAATCTGAACAGGTCCGCTATATTTGGTATCTGTCATAACAATTTTGATATCCGTAGGACCACCCATCACAGGATTATTTACCGGATCTTTTCCCGGATCCTCCTGTTGTACTGTTGGCAAGGAAGACGATTCATTTTTCTGTTCTTTACACGAAAACAAAAAAAGAAATACACTTAACAAAAAAAATATTCTCATAATATCAGATTTTAATCTGCAAAGATAAAGCTTTTTTTATATATAAATAAATTTAATATGTAAAAATAATCAACCACCCTCTTTATTTGTTGACAAAAGGTGGTGTAAAAAAAATGCCTTGGATTTCTAGTTGAAAACCAAGGCATTTTTATATTTAAAGGAATATTCCTATTTTTTAGTCATATAGGTCGACAATCTTCTTTTACCTCTGAATGATAACCAGTACATTACCGGTACAACAATCAGCGTCAGGAAGGTCGCAAAGGTCAAACCGTAAATCACGGTCCAGGCCATTGGTCCCCAAATGGCTGTATTGTCACCACCCAGGAAAAACTGACCGTCAAGGCTTGAAACAAAAGTAAAAAAGTTGAAATTAAAACCTATGGCTAATGGAACCAAACCCAGAACAGTCGTAATCGCAGTGAGTAAAACCGGTCGCAACCTTGTTGAACCTGCTTCCACAATGATTTCTATTTTCTGTTCGGTCGATAATTCAAACTCAGATTTTAAACCCAATTCTTCCAATCTTCGTGCCGTGAGCAATTGTGTGTAATCGATCAATACAATCGCATTGTTGACCACAATTCCGGCCAATGAAATGATACCTACTCCGGAAAAGATCACAGAAATGGTTGTTCCGGTCAGTGAGTATCCCAAAAATACCCCAATCGTACTGAATAATACAGAAAGGATGATGATAAACGGACTGAGAATACTATTAAACTGCATAACCAGAATCAGGAAAATCAGGAATACAGCTGCCAAAAACGCTGTTGATAAAAAGTCCATATCTTCTGCTTGTTGTTCCTGCTGCCCTGTAAAAGCGAATGTAAATCCATCAGGCAACGGATAAGTTTCCATGGCGTCTTTGAGTTGAGCTACGATATCATTGGCATTATAACCATCCAAAACATTGGAATAGATAGTCAAAACCCGGTTTTTCTCTTTTCGTTTGATAGAGCTGTAGGTAGAACTGTATTCTATGTCTGCTACAGAAGAGATAGGAACCTGAACCAAACGACCATTTGCCGGATTCCGGAAAGTGATTTTCTGATTCAACAAATCTTCAACATTATTTCGGTATTTGTCCTCAAGTTTGATCACTATCGGGTATTCATCTTCACCTTCTTTGTATTTTGACACTTCTTTTCCAAACACCGAAGTTCTTAACGTCGAAGAAATGGCATACGTCGACAACTCATATCGTCTCGCTGCCTCCCTGTCAATTCGGATCAATAATTCCGGTTTACCCAATTTGATATCGGACTTTAATTCTTCGATACCGGGAACACCCAATTCATTGATGAAATTCCTGATGGTCTCGGACAAAATGATCAGTGTATCTATATTTTCACCTTTGATCTCCAGATTAACAGGTTTTCCGGCCGGAGGACCATCCGCATTTTTGTCTACTACAATTTCTACGCCGGTATAATTCTGCAAAGCTGCCCGTACATCATTCATGATATCGGTGGTAGAAATTCCTCCTCTTTCGCTGGAAGGTACAAAAGATACCGTGACCCTTGCTTTATTGGGAGTCACTCCCGGCTCCGGTGGTTGGTTAGGGTCAGAAGTATTTTCCCCGATTTGGGTCAGAACCGCTTCTACGACCTGTCTTTTGTCAGCGATAACGGCTTCAATTTTTTGTTCGATATCTTTGGTAATTCTGTTGGTTGCTTCGATATCCGTTCCAAGTGGAAGTTCCACAAAAGCATTGATATAAATAGGATCACCACTCGGAAAAAACTCCACTTTTGGTTTTACAATTCCCAACAAAACAATTGAAAAAATCAATAATACGAATGTTCCTCCGAAATAAAAGATCGGATTATACCCTTTCAGGGAGTTTCTGATAAATTTGTCATACGTATTTTCCAGCCATGGAAGAAAATTTTCCTGAAAAGTAAAGGTCAACGGTCTGAAAACAAAAAAGTTAATAGCCGTTAATATTGCTGAGATAACCATCAGGTTTCTAACCCAATCCACTCCGCCGAGCTGACCTAAAAGAGCGACTACCATAAGACCACCGATCATGATCAGGATATTTTTCCTTTTCCTTGCCAGCAATACCGAGTCCTCCACTTTTTCATCAATTTTCATATATCTTGCAGCCAGGACAGGGTTAATTACCAAGGCAACAAATAACGAAGATGAAAGCACAATAATTAAGGTAATCGGAAAATATTTCATAAACTCGCCCATGATACCCGGCCAAAATCCCAGCGGGATAAAAGCTGCAAGGGTGGTCGCCGTAGAAGATATAATCGGAACAGCTATTTCTCCGACTCCATATCTGGCAGCTTTGAGAGCACTATATCCGTTTTGCATGTACCGGTACATGTTTTCAACCGCCACAATAGAATTGTCCACCAACATACCTAAAGCAAGAATCAATCCGAAAAGTACCACGATATTGAGGGTCACACCCATAAAATTGAGAATCATAATCCCCAACAACATAGATATAGGAATCGCCACACCTACCATACTTGCATTCCGGAGACCTAGGAAAAACAATAAGATCAGTGTTACAAGGATAACACCTGAAATGATACTGTTTTCCAGATTATTTACTTCATTTCTCGTAAATACAGATTGGTCATTAAACAACGATACTTTGATATCTGAAGGCAAATCCTTTTTGATATCCTCAAGTTCTTTTTTGATATTATCTGCGGCTGCCAACAAGTTTTGTCCTCTTCGTTTGATGACATCCAAAGAAATCACTGGTAATGAATCCGCCCTCGCGTAACTTGATCTGTCCTTATAGCCATAAATGACATTAGCAATATCTTTTAAAACAATCGGCCTTTGATTTTCACTTTTGACGATAAGATTTTCAATTTCCTGAGGAGAAGTAAATTGACCGACCACACGCAACGCTCTTTTGTATTCATTGGCGATAACTTCACCTCCCGACATGGTCAGGTTTTCTGAAGCAACGGCGTTTTCAATATCTCCGAAAGAAACTTTGAGGGACTGCATTTTGAACAGGTCAACGTCAATTTTTATTTCTCTTTCGAGGGATCCTTTTAAATCCACTTTCGAAATTTGTTTTACCCCTTCTACCTTATCCTGAATCAATTCAGCATATTTTTTCAAATCGTCGTTGCTGTAATTTCCTGAGACATTAATGGTCATGATAGGAATTTCAGACAAATTAATTTCGAGAACTGTCGGGTCTTCCGTCATGTCATTGGGCAAATCCTGTTTTGCTTTGTCGACAGCATCTTTTACCTTTCTGACAACGGCATCCATCTCCAGATCAGCATCAAATTCTGCGATAATGACAGAAAAATCCTGAATAGAAGTTGAATTTACATTTTTGACACCCGTAATATTTTCAATTTCTTTTTCGAGAGGACGGGTGACCAGATTTTCGATTTCCACGGCAGAGTTACCAAAATACGGAGTATTGATATATACCGTTGGTAAAGACGCTTCCGGAAATTGTTCTTTCGGCATGGTGGTGTACGAACGTAAACCAAAAAGAACCATCATAAAGATGAGCAAAAATACAGTGGTACTGTTATCCACTGCAAAATCGGTCATCCCAAAGGTTTTATAACTTTTATTTTTTTGTGAACTCATGATGTATTATTTGGAATTCTCTAAAATAATAGGCTGGCCGTTTGTCATACTTCTGGCTCCTTTGAGAATAATTTTGTCTCCTGCCGTCAAACCACTGGTTATAACTGTTTTGCCTTCAGTACTCTCACCGGTGGTGACATTTACTTTTTTGGCTTTCCAGGAATTATTGGTATTTTCAGCAATGTAAACATATTTTTGACCGGTGACTTCCTGTTGGATGATTTCCAAAGGCAGAATAACCGCATCATTTAATACATAATCACTGATTTTTATCACAGAAAGCAGATTCGGTTTCAATTCGTTTTTCGGATTATCCATTTTAATTTCCAGTTTGAAGGTTCGGTTTGACGGATCAATCGTTCTTCCCAACATCGTAACGGCTCTGTTGACTGTTTTATCCAATGTAGGGAAAAGAATGTCTACTTTCTGTCCAACTTTAACTTTTCCCAAATAGGTCTCAGGAACATCACTGACCACTTTAATCCTGCTTGTATTCAGAATCTGAACAATAGGAACACCCGGTCCTGCAACTTCTCCCTGTTTTAAAAACACCATATCTACGACTCCGGAAATCGGTGCATACACGTTGGCTTTCTTTAATTGGGCGTCCAGTGTCAATAAACTTTTTTCAAGTCTTTCTTTGTTATTTTTAGCCTGAAGGTATTGTATTTCAGAACCGATATTTTGATCCCACAATCTTTTTTGACGATCAAAAACATCTTTGGCAAGATCAAAAGCTTTGACGATTTCGTCTCTTTGTGTTCTTACTGCCTCTGCATCTGTTCTGGCGATGAGCTGACCTTTGGATACAGCCTGACCTTCGACTACGTTAAGCTGAAGAATTCTACCACCTATATCGCTGGCCGCATTAACCAAATCTTCAGAAGCTACAGAACCTTGTAAATCTATGTATCTGACAAATTTTTCTTTTTTAATGGTGTCCAAACTTACCTGAATCGGATCTTTTTCATTGACCGGACTCAGAGCTGCAATTTCTTCTTTTAGGGTCTTGATAGACGTTTCGAGGGCTTTATATTCAGCCATTTTGGTTTCCAGCAAAGCTTTTTTACCTGCGAGATCACTTGGGTTTTTATCCTCCTTTGGTGCAGAACATGCCAGGAGCAGCATACTAAAAATGAAGATTAAATATTTCATTTGTTTATGATTTTGATTGATATTAATAGTTGAATGTTGTTGATATTTTTATAATTTTCCCAAAGCAGCCTTCCAATCCAACAAAGCTGTCAGCATAGAATAACCTGCGTCGGTAAATGCTGCCTGCGCTGCAAATAAATCAGATTCCGCCTGGGTAACTTCCAGACTGGAGCCAATACCTTCTCTGAATTTAATGAGGGTTTTATTGTAAATCGCGTTGGTTACTTCAAGGGATTTTTGTCTGTTTGTCAGGGTTTTGCTGGCGTTGGTATAAGCGAGATAAGCATTTGTGACCTGCAGACGAATGGCATTTTCGAGATTTTGTTTTTCGATTTCTGTATCTTCGTTACGGAGTTTGATACGTTGCAATTTTGCTGACTTTTCACCACCGTCATAAATAGGTATTTGCATGGCAAGACCTACAGCGGATTGAGGTATCCATCCCGTTTCATCATTGTCAAACAAATTTTTTCTGTACAAATTTCCCTGCGCATTGATAAAACCTCTCAACGTTGGATAATAACCGGCCACCGTTCTTTTGTAGTCAAGATCGTTCAGCTGACCGGAAAGTTGAAGCAACTTATATTCCTGTCTGTTTGAAAAATCAATGGCTGCATTTTCGAGTTCTGTGGTATTATCCCACGCCAGGGTAATCTGGTCAAGGTCTTCAGAAAGGACGATTTCTTCAGTAACCGGAAAATTCATTTGAAATTTCAACAGATTTTTGGAAATTTTGACCAGTTGGGTGATATTTTCTATTTCTGTAGAAAGATTATCATACGACAACTGCAATCTGTCAATATCCAGCGATTCTGCAAAACCATTCTGATACATAGCTTTTGCTTCCTTCAGGGATTTGTCAAGGATCGTCATATTTTTTTGCATGACCGCCAGATTTTCCTCTGCAAAAAGAACAGAAAGATATGCTTTGGTGATATTTTCCTTCAACTTTTGAATGGTGACTTCTTTTTCCTGATTGACCAATTCTTTGTAAAACTTTGCCGCTCTTAATCCATAAAAATAAGCAGCATCAAATAACAGACTGCTGGCCTCTACTCCTGCAGAAAGTTGATTCGGTTGAAACAGGGTAAAATTAAAGGTTCTGGGAGGACCCAAATCTCTGTTGGGAATTACATTTTCGGCAAATAAAATCCCGTAAACGGCAGGTCCCAGAAAATCTTCAACAGGCTGGGCAGGAACGGCAAGAAAATGATTGTAATTGATAGATGCAGAAACTTTGGGCAATCCGGTGGATTTGATTTCTTTAACCTGCTGGGATGCATCTGAAATAGCCAGATTTTTTTTCTTGATTTCATTGCTGGCTTTGATTCCGTAATCAATGGCTTCATTCAGCGAAAAAGCAGTCTGAGCAGAAACATTAACCGCGCCGAAACCAATGATGATAAAAAGGGCAAATATTTTATACATAAATACGTTTTATTTTATGTTAACTAAATTTTGATGTAACAATTTTTTACCTTCTTCTGAGACGATGCCAAACAAGTGATACAATTCGAGTTGGCGGAACAAATCAGGTAAATCAAACTCTGTGAGCGGAAAAATATCCTGGTTTACGATTGTATTGGATTTTGCTACGTACAATCGGGATACAATACCGGGATGAACATCATCTCTGTAGAGACCCTCTTTCTGGCCACGCATCACATTCTGTTCGATGGTCGTTTTTATAAAATTAAAATGTTGTTGTTCTATCAGGTCCCAACATTCCGGATAAAATTTTTTCAAATCAAATATTAATGAAGGTTTGATTTGCATCAAAAAGTTGATCACGTGTTGTGAAATTCCAATCATCTCGTCGAGTGCAGTGTCAGAATTGCTGATGATCTCCCTAATTTTTTCTTCATCATTTTTTAAATGGATTTTTATCACTTTTTGGATCAGACTTTGTTTGGAATCAAATTCGCCATAAATGGTTTTTTTTGACATTCCCAGGACATTAGCCAGATCGTCCATGCTGACACTACGAACACCATACTTCATAAAGAGCTTAAAAGCTGCATGTATGATATTTTCAGAAAGAGTCATAAAAAATATATTAAAAATGATGACAAATCACTTTTGAAGCGACAAAAGTAGAAACAAAACCTAAGAAACTATAAAAGGTTTATAAGTTTCCGACCAAATTTTATTTTTTTTCGACTAAATTTTGTCCCGACTACAAAATTTACAGTAAAAAACACCCTTTATTATAAAATAATCTAAGGTTGTTCGACCAAAAGCTGCGAAAAAATAATCCGGAATGTTCATCAAACCAGATAATTTTGTGTCTTCATATTCTGCAAACCAGCTTCAAAACAAATATGACAGACAAAAAAAGTCAAAACATGTAGCTTCATCATTTCTTAGACGATGTCACAAAATATCATTTATCTTTACCCATCAAAACAATATTCCCGTATTCCTGTAATATCAACCTTTATATATGGCAACAAAAAACAAAACAACAGAAACACCCGTTCCGGTAGAAGAATTTATCCACAGTTTTGTGTCAGATCAACAGAAAAAAGATGATAGTTTCCGGCTGATAGAATTGATGACAGCATGGTCAGGTTTTGAAGCCAGAATGTGGGGACCCACCATAATCGGATTTGGCTCTTATCATTATAAATACGCAAGCGGCCATGAAGGAGACGCTCCTATGATCGGGTTTTCACCAAGGAAAGCAGAGTTTTCGTTGTATGTATTTTCTGATACAGAAAAAAGCAGACAACTCCTGGAAAAACTTGGTAAACACAAAATGGGCAAAGCGTGTATGTACGTAAAAAAGATAGCCGACATTGACCTCTCCATCCTGAAAGAGTTATGTGACGAAACGATAAAATATCTCAACGAACATCACGAATGTGCCTGTAGAAAAGATTAAATTATAGTTTTTACGTCGCTTATAAAAACAACAGGAGGCATTCCAGGAACAAGGTAAACGGCTCTAAAATCTAAAATTCATTACTACATTAAGAAGTTGCATATCTACTTTGTGGATGATAAACCGGGGATTGTCATAGGTCTCTCCTGCCCTCCATTTGCGAACATACAAAATCTGGCCTTCCAATCCTTCCAACCAACCACCGAATTTATATCTGATATCCAAATCAAATTGGGTGTAAGAAGGCATTCCATATTTATTCAGATAAACATTTTTGACGTCAGGCATAAAAAATTGGCCTGCCATGACATGAACAGAAGTTCGGGAATTAATTTTATACAATGATTTTAACGTCAACGCCGTCACATCACCCATACCTTCATTTCTTTCTCTCGGCATAAAAGTATAAAAATAATCTCTGCCCCATTCTCTTGGCATCAGGTATTTTCCTCCTGAACCTATTCTATTGAAATTAAAACTGTTGTCCCATTTTTTGTTTTTCCAACCCACTCTGGCACCAAATATAAATACCGGCTCTTTATTCTGGTTATAAGCCAGCGAAGGGTCTGCATTGCCGCCATCACCAACTTTGACCTGAACGGCATTTTGCGAACCGAGGTATAACTTTCCTTTTCCAAGTTTAGTTTCTGACTCCCATTGTACCAACGTGGTATTAAAAACATTGTCAAAATATACATTCCAAACCTGAATGTCAAGCCAGTTTCCGAGTTGTGCGTGATAATTAAACAACAAAGCACCCTGAGTTTTTACATTCGAAAAATATTTTGACCGTACACCTGAAGTATCGACACCGACCGGATAAAGGCCCATGGTTTCTTCCATAGAATACCATTTGCCAATGCTTCTCGGAGCTATACCATATATCCATCCTGCCTGAAAACTATGTTTTTTCTGTTGAGGACTTTCAATCCATAACCCTTCGGCTGCTGTAGGTCTCATCCTGCCATCCTGGAGATTGATAAAGGGTGTATTCAGCAACTGGCGGCCAAAAACGATCTTAAAATCGTTTTTTTGGTACTTGAGAAAAAATTCCTCCACCCGGTTGACTTCCTCCAGAGATTCAGTATTGGTCAGATCAAACAATCCGATTTCATAACGATTGGGTTGACCCGTCAAAGAATCTTTTTGCAGGAGATCAGCTGAACCGGCATTAAAGACATAAAAACCGCTGATTCCGGTACTAAAGCCTTTAAATGTTGCGGTTTCGAAACGCAAACCACCTCCCACAGCATTTGCGTAATAGTCTGAAAGGTCACCTGTATTGTCCGTTGTCGAAAAATAATATCGAAAATGACCATTCACCTTGCCTTTTCTGAAAGCATTCAGTAAGGTCAAGGTATCGGTAACATTTTTTTCTTCTGTTTGCCAGATTTTGGGTTTTTCCTTCAGGTCCTGATGTTGTCCGTACACATTGAAACAGAAGATAAAAACATTAATCAGAACAAATATTATTTTCAAACTTTTCAAATTTTCCTTTTTTAATGAGCAATAGGATCATACATCCTTTTTTAATCTGGCGAACCATTTGTTTCAGATCAATGAAACTGATAATCTACGCCATAAACCTGTGTCAACAATGTTTCCGGAGCATCTAAGGCAATGGCATTTTTTTGAGGTACCGGGTTTACCGGTGAAGATGCTTTCAGATAACTTTTCATATTTTCATGAAGCGTATAATTTTGATTTTGGGCATCTGTGACATTTTTAATACGACAAATCATATCTGCCGGGTCTCCGTCTCTTTCACAGGCGGCGATAGAATAAATTGAATCTTCAACAAGTGGTTTGCCTTTAATGATAACGGAATCAACCCTTTGACCTTCTTCCCGGAATGCATAAAATTTTACTTTCATCCCCTGAAATTTTGTAACCCATCCACCAAACCTTTTGGAAGCATCTTTGGCAAAAACGTTATTGAGTTCTTTTTCCAACCAAACCTTGATCTGTTTTCCGGTCACCTTACCTGTTCTGATAAAACTATCGACAGGCAACATATCAAAAATATAACCGTTTGTGATCGGAATCTGACCGGTGCTGTCCGGTGTTGATCTTGGCGGACAAAATCTGAATCCATTGGACAATACCACATCAATGTCAGGCAATCTCCATCTGAGTGCATCCAGAATCATGGTGTCAATGGTGTTTTCAATGACAAAATACCGGTAGAGCGGAATTTTGCTGTATCCGACAATTTTGTTGATGTCATCAAAATAAGGACCTTCCAGATTGTTTACCAATTGTTTTATGGCTTTATCTTCTTTGTATTTTTCAACAGCGATTTCGTCAAGGTGATAGGAATCTTTGATAATTTTGCCATCTTCAATGGTAAGTTCCAACCTTCCGCAAAATGATCCGAATGCTCCCGGTTCCACCACTTTGGCATATTTGCCCTGAATAGGTTTACGCACTCTTTCATGGGTGTCTCCTCCAAAAATATAATCCACTCCCGAACAAGCTTCCAGATTGGACAGATGAATCTGCTGGGACAAACCAAGATGACCGACAATGATTACGTAAGCACATTGTTCCTGATTTCGTAAAACGTCAACAAAATGCGCGAGATTTTCTTCAGGTTTGGTATACAAAATACCTTTGCTGTAATTGGGAGATTGCCGGATAGGTACAAGATGGTCGGTGTATCCTAAAAATCCGATTTTCACGCCATTCACATTCCAAATATAATACGGAGGAAAAATATGGTCTCCTTTTTTTCCTTCTCCCAGATCATGGTACATATTGGCACACACCTTTGGTGCATGCAATCCACCCAACAAACGTTGCATTTCTTTTTTACCATAGATTACTTCCCAGTTTCCGGGTAGATACAAATCATATTTTAATGCATTGAGAATGGGTGAAATCGCTTTTCCCGTTGTTTTTACCGAAAGTTCACTTCCCTGAAACATATCGCCGGTGTCCATCAGAAAAAGATGTTTCTTATCCTTTCTCATTTTTTTGAGATAGCCGGCGAAGTGTGCATAGCCACCCGTTTTTCTGAATACGATCTGTTCGTTTTCCCAAAACAATTCATCATGAGCATGTACCTGACAATGTACATCCGTCGTTTGCAAAATGGTCAGTTGAAAGTTTTTTGTGTTGTTTTCTTCCGTGGTATCTTCAAAAGTGGAACTGACATCCGTAAATGACGAAGCTAACAATCCGGCTCCGGCACTTGCGGCTCCGACTGTTTTCAAAAAGGAACGTCTGTTGTGTTTCATAAAGGATGGTTGAAAGGTTGATAGATGATTGGATGTTTATTTTTGTGCTTTTCTGGCTTCCGCTATGGGTTTAAAAGGTCCAAATTTATGTTGTGTCTGATCAAAAGAATCGCTGTAAGGACCAAATGGGTGATCAATCGGCTTTTTGGAAACATCCGGCCAGTCTTCAGGTGTATCTTTGTGAGGTCTTGATTGACTGTTGAAAAAAGCCGCCAGATCCCAGGCCTCTTCATCTGTTAGTTGAGGTGCTTCATAGGTTGCTCCCAAAGGCATATTGTATTTTACATATTTTGCAAAATTGGATAGTCTGTACAATCCTGCGGCATCATTGTATGAATGTTGTCCCCACAATGGCGGATACGTATATACGATACCATCTGCTGCTTTGATTCCGGAACCGTCCTTCAGGTGACATGATGCACATTTTTCAATGTAAATTTTGTTGCCCCTGACAGGGTCAGCAGCCCGGTCAAGAAAAGGCATGTCTTTGAGACCTGAACCTTTTACGACTGTTCCTTTTTCCACATTACTACCCAAAAACAACAAATACATTTTGATGGCCTGCATTTCTTTACTCATGGTATCTAAAGGCATACCGTTGAGGCTTCTTTCAAAACAATCATTGACTCTTTTGTAAATATTTTCAACAGAACCGCTTCTTGGTCTGAATTTCGGGTAAATGGAGGCTACCGATCCGTAATTGTTACCAAATATTTTAGTACCTGCATCCAAATGGCAATTCTGACAATTCATTCCATTGGAAATCTGAGCCACACTGCCTTTGGGTCCGAGATATTGAGCCGTATGAACGATGAGATCACGACCGTATAAAATTTGTGATTCCAAAGCAGAACCTTTGATACTTTCGGGATCAGGAGCCAACCAAAACCTGTCCGTATCTTTGGTGTAAATATCTTTTTCTTTCACAATTTCCTGACTTTCCGTTGATTTTTTGGGCAACGGAAAAAGTTGATCTCCTCCCTGATATATGAGATAAATAAAATAAATCAATATGACCAATACCAACAGGATGACGTAAATGAGGTTTTGAAGTAATCCTATGGTATTCACCGGGGACTTAGAATTTTCAGGTATCATGTTTCAAAAAATATTTGTTTATAGGTTGTTTAATTTTGGTAACTGATCAAAACAAATGAAGTTACAACAGTAGACTTCCGTTTGGAAATACTGCAGAACCTGTATAGCGCTGTAAAAAATAAACCTGCATGTTGTGAGTCAGCTTGTCTCCTTTTTTCTTTGGGAAAATCGTCATGATAAATTCATCTGTTTGGAACAGAGAATGAATCCATGTCTCACCATCCGGGCTTTTGTAGTGTAAATTGTTTAATGTGGTAAATGATTTCTGATGACACCGTACAGGTAGGTTCCTACCACGGCAAAAGCAAATACGATCACCATAGACAAATAACCGTATCCGATATTTACCACCATCGGTCCGGGACAAGCTCCGCTCAAAGCCCAACCCATACCAAATATACTTCCGCCGATAAGATATCTTATGATTGATTTGTCCTTGGGATAAAAAACAATCGGATTACCACTGATATCGCGCAATTTGAATTTTTTAATCAAATAAACGCCAATGACACCTAAAACTACGGCAACACCGATGATACCATACATGTGAAAAGCCTGAAACCGAAACATTTCCTGGATTCTGAACCATGAAATGGCTTCAGATTTTGCCATGACAATGCCAAAAATGATCCCGGCTATTAAAAATTTTATTAACTTCATGTTGTAATGTCTTTAAAAAATAATAGGAAATAACAGGTGGGTCATGATCAAACCTCCGGCAAAAAAGCCGATGACGGCAATCAATGAAGGCCACTGAAGATCAGACAAACCACTGATGGCATGTCCTGATGTACAACCTCCTGCATATCTGCTTCCAAACCCGACCATAAGTCCTCCCAGTGCCAAAAGAATAAAACTCTTCAGACCAAAAGCTGACTCAAGACTAAATAACTCTTCAGGCTGCATGCCTTTTGGCTCGCTGAAGCCTAATTCCGCCAGATCCTGCTTGGTAGCCTCCGAAATTTCTACCGGATTGTCATTTTTTAAAACGGTTCCGGAAATAAACCCACCCATGATGGCTCCTGTGAGGAACACAATGTTCCACATTTGACTTTTCCAGTTAAAATTAAAAAATCCTACTGTTTTACCTGCTCCGGCTGCTGCACAAATAGTCCGCAAATTGGATGAAAATCCAAAAGACTGACCAAAAAACAACAAAAGAAACATGATCGAAGATATAATCAGGCCTGAAAACCACCAGGGCCAACTTTGTGTAAAAAATTCACTCATTTGTATCATTTGGTATTAAAATGAAAGGTAATAATGGGTTTAAATAAATGTTTTATCAGCGATTCCGCCGCACTTTTGTGGAAAAATCCACCTTTTCCGTGGGTTCCGATAAAAACCATATCGGCATCCTGTGTTTTCAGAAATTCATTGACCCCTGTTTCCACATCCGGTGCCACAACTATATGTCCGTACCAGTTAGTAAGGTTGTGCGCTTCTGCATGTTTCCGGATATTTTCATGTACTTTTTGCGGATCAACTGCCAAATCATTGTGTATGTACAACATGTGATAGGCTGCATCAAAATATTTTGAAAACGTCTGCATAAGCGGAATATCCGTATGGTCATTTTCCATAAAATCATGAACAAACAATATATCTTTGATGACCAGATCCGATCTGTCGCACATTAATGAAAGTAAAGGAATATTCGATCTTCTGGCAACCATCTGGGCTTCCGTCGAGGCAATTTTTTCTTTGACGCCCCAAACGCCTTTGGTTCCCATAACGATGAGATCGTACTGGTTTGATTCGGCAAACTCAATGATGGTATCCGTGACTTTACCGAATTGCAAATGTATGGAAACGGATTCTCCGTACAATACTTTCAACTGGTTGAGCTTTGCATCAGCAATTCTTTTTTGTCCATTGACATAATCAATATCAATCTCACCGCAGGTTTCGATATTCCCGTTTCCATCCAAGGTCACCGTGTCCGGAAAATCCAGAACATGTAAAAAATGAATATCCACAGAAAGATGTTCTTCCAGATTTCTTACCAAAAGGTAAGAAAAATCTGCCTGAACAGAAAAGTCAGTGGGTATCAATACTTTCAGGACATTTTCGTCTTTCAGGGATGCCACTGCCGGTGATACAGCGGGTAACGTCTCTTTGACGAGTTCGTCGATCTTAATCCCGGCTTTTTCAGCTAATGATTTTGCATCTGGCAGCGAACCTCCGTCAACAACATGGCTCAAACCTGAAGAAATCAGGATTTTTTTGGCATGAGCGCTTCTGTTGCCACTTCTGCAATACACAACCACCTGTGGATGACCTTTAAGGTTTGCGGCCTGAGATTCTACCTGTTCGAGCGGAATGTTCCATGCTCCCGGCAAATGTCCCGATGCAAATTCATTTTTGCTTCGTACGTCAACAAAAACAGCTCCGGGAAGTAAGGTCGTATCATCCGGTTTATTTAAAATCTTTTTTAAAAATGGTAACATGTCAATATTTATATGGATGGCTAAAGATAGGCAAATTTTATTAATTTTCAACGGCTTCTCCTTTGGCAACCCATTCGTTCATACCCGGAGAATAATTGGTAATATTATTAAATCCTTCTTTTGCCAGTATAGAATAGGCTATTGAAGCTCTGTCACCTCCCTGGCAATGAATGATTACGTCTTTGTTTTTGTCAATCTTAGACAAATTTTCAGGTAAGGTTCCCACAAACACATGGTCTGCTCCTTTGATGTGACCGGCTTTATATTCTGAGTCACCTCTGAGATCCACGATTTGGGTCGTACCACTGTTTGTTTTGGTTTTGAAATCGTCAAATCCGATCATTTTTACAGTTTGTAATGAACCTTCATACACGTTTGTCGATGGAATATAACCCATTACCTTATCGAGTCCGATACGCATCAATTTTCTGGTCAAATCTTCCAATTGGGATTCATCAGCCAATAAAATGAATGGTTCGTCATATTTCAAAAACCAACCTGCCCACGTTGCAAAAGCATTATTACCCTGAATATTGATACTTCCCGGAATGAATCCATTGGCAAAATCGACTTTATTTCTGGCATCGATGACTTTTACACCTTTTTCCATTGCAGCCTTCAATTCTGCAGATGAAAGAAGTTTTTGAGAAGGCACAGATGTAAGCAATGGTCTGTCCACTTTATTAAGGGTCTTCATCATGGCAAAATACTTAGGCGGTTCAGGCTGATCTGACAACAGATAATCGACAAATCCACCTTTGTTGTCTTTGTATTGTAAAGCCCAGTTTCTTATTTTTTCGTATCCTACAGTTGTGCTCGGAACGGCACCCAAAGCTTTACCACATGCAGATCCTGCACCGTGCCCCGGCCAAACCTGAAGATAATCCGGCAATTCATCAAATTTTTTGATCGATTCATACATTTGTAGTGCTCCGGCATCCTGAGTTCCTTTGATTCCTGCTGCTTTTTCCAGTAGGTCAGGTCTTCCGACGTCACCGACAAATACAAAATCTCCGGTAAACAACATCACCGGCTCTTTGCTGGCAGGTGTGTCCGTCAATAAAATACTGATACTTTCCGGCGTATGTCCCGGTGTGTGAATGATTTCAAATATAAGATTGCCGATTTTTATCTGATCACCGTTTTTAACGCCTTTGTGCGGAAACTGATATTGCCAGTCCGGTCCGCCTTCATCAGACAGATACATATCAGCTCCGGTTAATGCGGCCAATTCTCTCGAACCGGATAAAAAATCAGCATGAATGTGGGTTTCAAATATGTGGGTAATCTTCATATTGTTTTGTTTCGCAATATCAATATAGGTATCCACATCTCTTTTCGGATCAATGACAGCGGCTACACCTGCTTTTTGACAACCAATCAAATAACTGGCCTGAGCCAAACTTTTGTCATAAATGTGTTGAAATAACATATTCTATAATTTATTTGTTTGTGCAAAAGTAGGAAGGACAAAAAATTTATGCTGTAACAAATGTTACCTAATGATGATTCAGATCATATTTTTTTTCAAATCGAGGTCACAATAATGGCTACTGTAACAGTTGTCACACAAAAAAAATAGTCAAAACCTCTACTTTTGCCACGTTTTAACAAACAAAAATCATTTTATCATCCTATAAATACACATATGAAATATATTCCTTCTTTGGCCTGGATCAAAAATTATGATGAAAAATGGCTCAGCGGCGACATCTCTGCAGGTCTCACGGTAGGTGTTATGCTGATACCTCAGGGCATGGCTTATTCCATGTTAGCCGGATTGCCTCCTATCTATGGATTATATGCGGTGACCATTCCTTTGATCATATATGCTTTGATGGGCACTTCCCGTCAGTTGTCTGTCGGTCCGGTAGCCATGGTCAGTTTACTGATCTCAAGCGGAATCGGCCATCTCGCAGCTGCCGGCAGCGAACAGTACATTGCCATCGCTATTTTACTGGCTTTTATGGTAGGCATCATTCAGTTTTCGATGGGTATCTTCAGATTGGGTTTTCTGGTCAATTTCCTTTCCCATCCCGTGATCGCAGGATTTACCTCCGCAGCAGCGATTATTATTGCTATGAGTCAATTTAAACATTTGTTGGGAATCAAAGTCAGCGGCGAAAAATTTCTCGATATAGCGACCCAAATTTTTGAAAATATCGGCCAGACCCATCCGGCAACCTTTATCATCGGTCTGGTATCTGTGGGCGTACTGATTGTGGTCAAAAAAATACACAAAATGATTCCCGGACCTTTGGTGGTGGTGGTTTTGGGTATATTGGTTGTCTATTTTGCCGGTCTTTTTGATCAGGGTGTCAAAATTGTGGGAGAAATTCCGGGAGGACTACCATCTTTCAGTATGTTAGCGATGGATTTTTCGACCATAAACAGTATTGTACCGACGGCGCTGACCATCGCATTTGTTGGATTTATGGAATCTATAGCTGTAGCGAAAGCCATTCATGCCAAACATAAAAATTATAAACTGGACGCAAATCAGGAATTGGTGGCCCTTGGCGTTGCCAATATCGCCGGGTCGTTTTTTAAATCTTTTCCGGTCACCGGAGGATTTTCAAGGACAGCTGTCAATGATCAGGCAGGTGCCAAAACAGGTTTGGCATCACTCATCAGTGCTGTTTTGATCATCCTGACCCTGTTGTTTTTTACCTCTTATTTTTATTATTTGCCCAATTCTGTGCTGGCAGCTATTATTATTGTCGCCGTTTATGGTCTGATAGATGTCAAAGAAGCCAAACACCTGTTTCATGCTGACAAAACGGATTTTTATTTGTTTATGGCATCAGCTTTGGGTACCCTTGTATTGGGCATTGAAGAAGGTATTATTTTGGGTGTTATCTTATCCATTGCCGTTTTGGTGTACCGCGTTTCTTATCCGCATTTTGCAGAATTGGGTCAACTCAATGAAGGTAAAGATTTCCGGAATATCCTCAGATTTCCGGGTGCAACCACCCGGGATGAAATCATCATCATGCGGTTTGACGCCCAGTTATATTTTGCCAACAGCAATTTTTTTAAAGACAACGTTCACCAACTCATAGCGGGTCGCAAAAATCCCAAATTTTTTATCCTCGATGCTTCGCCGGTTTGTATTGTGGACTCTACGGCTGTACATGCTTTGATGGATCTGCATGCCGAGTTGGAAGCGGAAGGCATTACTTTTCTTTTTGCCAATCTGATCGGTCCGGTAAAAGATTTGCTCAACAAAAGCGGACTGACCAAAATGGTAAAATCAGAACATAGTTTTATGTCTACCAAAGATGCTTATGATTATGCTTTACAAAGGTTGTCATAAGGATATCCAGAATCCGTTTTCAGGAATAAAGTAAAATAATTAAAACCGTTGAAAGTATTTGCAACGGTTTTTTTATTTATAAAACCTGTTTGTTCAAGTCCAATAACAACGTTGACTGTTTTCCAAAACACAAATAAAGAGCTACCTTATGTAAAAACCTTAAGGATTAACTTTTAACCATTTTTCATTTGGAAATGTGTAAGATTTTTCTTACCTTTACAAGTTATTACACAAACAGATAAAATTAACATTATGGGATTCTTAAGTTCATTAAAAAGATTGTTTTTTGCTACCGAAAGTGTGGCTAAATCAACAGTAAACAAAGGTGTGGAACTGGCCAAAGAAAAAGGTCAGGAACTGGCACAAGAGGGTAAAGAAGCCCTTCAGCATCTGGACGAAAAAACTTCCGGTTTCAGAGAATCCGTAGCTCAAAAAGCAGAAGAATGGAAAGATAAAGCAGAAGATATGGCTGAAAAAGTGGGTGATATAGCAGAAAACGCAGGTGATAAAATAGCCGAAGCAGGTCACAAAGTTTGGGAAAAAGCAGAAGACCTTGCCGAAAAAGCAGGAGACATGGCAGAAAAAACCGGCGACAAAATAGCAGAAACCAGCCAACAGGTTTGGAATAAGGCCGAAGATCTTGTAGAAAAAGTAAGACATACTTCAACTGAGACCACCGATAGTGCTTCTGAAAAGACCAATACAACAGCTACGGAAAGTACACACTTTTCATCTGATCATGTTGACGGCGCGGAAGAACAAACAAATTCAACGTGGGACAAAGCCGGAAATATCCTGGAAAAGGTCGGCGAAAATATCAAAACAACCGGTTCGCAGATTTTTGAAAAAACAAGTGATATTGCTGAAAACCTGACCGAAAAAGTTGTCGAAAACAGCGACAAAGTATGGGATCAGGCTGCAGAACTGGCAGAAAAAGCCGGTGAAAAAGTCAAAGAAGGCAGTGAAATCCTTTGGGAAAAAGCCAAAGCCGCCGGTGCCGCCATAGAAGAAAAATTTGATGCCACCGTTGAAAAGGCCAAAGCATTTGAAGAAGAAGAAAAAGCAAAACCTAAAGAAGAATTTGCTTCCGATGACCTTAATGCAGGTGGTTCTTTGCTGGATAATAAAGATGATTTTTTTGCCAAAGCTTCTCAATACGCAGAAGGTCATTTTGATGCATTCAGCGAAGGAAAGGTAGTGGTCAATTCCAACCCTGAATCACAAGACAAAAAAGAGGATGATAAGGATATTGACGGCTTGATAGATGATGCCATTGTAGTAAAAGATTAAAAAATCTGAACATCAGGCAGCGAATAGTATATTATTAGTGTCTTATATATATACGACATCACATGTCCCCACTTCTAATTAATAGTCAAACAGAAAAAGAATTGATACAAGCCTGTATCAAAGGGGACCGCAATTGTCAAAAACAAATATACGAATATTACGCTCCGAAGATGATGGCAGTATGCCAGCGTTACGCCAAAAACAAGGCTGAGGCGGAAGATATTTTTCAGGAAGGATTTATCAGGGTCTTCAGACATATTCAGAATTTTACTTCTGAAGGTTCGTTTGAAGGCTGGATACGCAGAATCATGATAAACACTGCCCTGAAATACAATGCTAAAAAATCTGTTGCATGGAATTTGGATTTTTCCGAGATCGCGGACATGCACGAGAAGGTTGAACCCTCTGTGATTTCTTCTCTTAGCGAAGAGGAGTTGATACATTATATCAGCGAATTGCCGGAAGGATATCGCATGGTTTTCAACCTTTTTGTTGTGGAAGGGTATTCTCATAAAGAAATCGGCGATTTACTCAGTATTGAGGAATCTACATCGCGTTCCCAACTCGTCAAAGCGAGAAAAATGTTGCAGTTTAAATTAAGAAACATCCTAAAAATGGTCATATAAATTATGGGATCCAATCAATTCGATAAAATCATTAAAGATAAGGTACAATTCCACCAGACAGAAGTTGATTCCGGTTTATGGGACAAAATCGAAGCCGGAATAACCGAAGCCGAAAAAACCAGGCGATTTCCCATTTTTTGGTTTATTTCTATCAGTGCGGTAGTTTTGGTTTCGCTCGGATATGTATTTTATTCACAATCAAATCAGTCTACATCAAAACCTTCTTTGCCCGGAGACAACAAAACTTATGTTTCAAATGATGCACAGGATAATATAATACAGGCAGACAATTCATTACTTACAAATAACCTGTCCCGCGAAGATCAACCTGTTTCCACTGCTGAACATTCAACATTACAAAACGACCGTTATTCTTCTTCTTCCCATACGGTTCTTAAAAAAAGGAATAGCTTATATACTCTTCCGGCATCAGTAAATAATCCGGCTGTACAAGAAAATCAAACCCTTTCTACCACTTCTGTTACGGAAACTTCTTTGTCAGACGATGAAGTTGCTTCAACAAGTGCCGAATCAGGTTATACACTGGCCCCGGTTTCATTTTTGTCGGCAAAAAATTATCAGACGTATGCTGCTAAAGGCAAAAAATATTCCATTAAGGATAATTGTCTATCAGATTTTTCATCTTCCCGAAGAGGAATTTTTGCTGAAGTGTATTTTGGCAATGATTTTCCCATCAGAAAACTGGTAGCACGTGAACCGGCATTCGAAAATCTTGCAGCCGCAAGAAGGGAATCAGAAAAACCTTTGTATTCTTTTTCCATAGGAGCCCGATTGGGATTTTCAATAGCCAAAAATTTTATGTTATTCACCGGTGTAAACTACAGCCAGATCAACGAAAAGTTTGATTACGTAGACCCTGAATCTTCTCAAACCAAAGTTATAAAAACCACCCTGTACATCAAAGATGGTATGGGCAATATCAAAGACAGTACGTTTACCTTTGATACCATCATGATACCCGGAACGCTTGTATATAAAATCAGAAATCAATATACCACCATCGATTTGCCGTTTTTACTCGGTTATCAGGTTTGGAAAAATGATAAAATCAACATCGTGCTAAATGCCGGAGTTATGGCAAATATCATGTTGAAAAAAGAAGGAATGGCCCTGCTTGAAAGTACGATTTCAGCAGCCAACTTCAACAGACAGGATTCCAACACATTTAATCATTCTTTGGGCTTGTCGACTATGATGGGTATTCAGTTTAATTACAACCTGACAGATCACCTCGATCTGTACATCGAACCCAACGTTCGTTTTCAACACAGAGGTCTGACATCAAAAGATTATCCGATACGGCATAGTTATTCCACAGTCAGCTTTTTGACAGGGGCCCGATATAAATTTTAACAGGCAGGCAGCGAATCTGCAAGTAACAGAATCTATTGATGTATATATTAATCCGAATTTCCTGAAATGAGTGTATACCGTTTATTAATATTTTTACCCCTTGTGTTGTTGTCCTCCTGTTTTCAGGAAAAGGAAACTTTTATTCCGGACACCAATCCTGACGACCCGGCGTTTTTGTTTTCACAATCTTTGGAAAAGATTCAAAAATTTGATATTCCCATCACCGAAAACACCACCTATTTTACTTCAGACAACACCAATTTTTTAAAAATTCCCAGTGGTTGTTTGATTGATGAAGCAGGAAATGTATTTACCGGTCAGGCCACCATTGAAATATTCACCATGCAATCGATTGGTGATTTAATAGCTTTTGGTAAGATCCCTTATACTATCACAGGTCCTGTAGCCAGCCAAAATTTATTCTACCTGAATATTAAAGCCACCGGCAAAAACCTCACCATCAACCCTAGTCTGCCGATCGAATGGTACAGTTCTACAGAAACAAGCAGCAATCCTTATCACCTGTATTATGAAACCGTGACGGAGGATCGTAAAAAAATATGGTTATCCCAATTTACATCAAACTATCTTCCCTGGTCAGTCAAAATTAATGAAAATCAGATCACCGGATATGGATGTGTTTTTCCCATCACCCAGGAGGGTTGGTTTGTTATCGGTAGCCCTGTGACGCCTCCTTCTGCCCAAATAACTTTTCCTTGTCTGGAAGGTCCGTCCAATTTCAACAGAAACAATGCCATCGGATTTATCATTGACAAAGCCGGAAATACTGTCATCCCTTTATTGTTTGATGAAGCTTCAAAAACATTTTGCAATAATGTATTTGGTGTAGCCGAAAATTCAGGCATAAAATTTGTTTTAATGTCTTATCAGGATGATGGACAATATTATTTTGGCCAACTATCCACGCAGGTACAAAAAGACCAAACGTACCGTATCAACACAAAAGTAACGCCACTGAAGGAAATACTTTCCACACTCAGGGCCTTGTAAGATAAACTGTATTTTTATTCGTAATTAGGAGTCGCCTGTCTGAAGTTAAAGAATTTCAGCGGGCGTTTTTGTTTAAGGCCGCGAGATAGGTATTTTTCATCAGACTGACGACTGTCATCGGCCCTACCCCACCCGGCACAGGTGTGATATAACTACATTTGGGCGCAACATTTTCAAAATCAACATCACCTACCAATTTATATTTTTTGATGGCTGTATCGTCTTCCACTCTGTTGATACCGACATCAATGACGACAGCACCTTCTTTGACCATATCGGCTTTGATAAAATGAGGTATTCCTATTGCGGCTATAACGATATCTGCCTGAGAAATGATTTCTTCAAGATTTTTTGTCCTGCTATGGGTCAGCGTTACAGTTGCGTCTGCGCCTTTTCTGGAGAGCAATATGCTCATTGGTGTGCCTACGATATGGCTCCTGCCCACAACCACTACATTTTTGCCAACGGTGTCAATATTGTAATATTTCAACAATAAAGTAATACCATAAGGTGTGGCCGGCAAAAAACAAGGAAGTCCCTGCGCCATTTTCCCAAAATTGACAGGATGAAAACCATCGACATCTTTAGCAGGATCGATGGCCATGGTGACAGTGAGTTCGTCGATATGTTTGGGCAACGGCAGCTGAACGATAAATCCATCGATATCGGGATTCTGATTCAACTCCTCCACAACCTTCAACAGTTCCTCCTCTGATATATTTCCTTCTTTTTTAATGAGCGTAGATACAAATCCCGCATCGGCACAACTTTTAACTTTATTGTTGACATAAGCCATACTGGCAGGATTTTCTCCGACCAGAATAGCTGCAAGGTGTGGGATTTTTTTGCCTGCAGTCCTCAAAACATCGACTTCTGATTTTAATTCGAGTTTGATTTCTTCTGCTACTTTTTTGCCATCTATCAGGATCATAGGTTGGGAATTTTAAAGGATTTAAAATATTCAAGGGATTCAGGGTTGCGCATGGCATCTTTGTTGGAAACGGTGTCCACGGCCATGCCCAACAATATTTTTTTTACCGGGGTTTCGAGTTTTTTACCGGAAATGGTGTACGGAAGATCCGCCACCTCGTAAACTTCATCCGGCACATGTCGCGGCGAATAATCAGCACGCAATTGTTTGGCTATTTTTTGAATCAATTCAGGGGTCAAATGCTGTCCTTCATTCAAAACCACAAAAAGCGGCATATAATGTTTTCCGCCTTCCATCTCCAGATTAACTACCAAACTATCCTTGATTTCTTCAATTTTATTGAGTGAACCATATATTTCAGCTGTTCCGATACGAACCCCGTGCCTGTTGAGCGTAGCATCTGAACGTCCCAAAATGATGATTCCCTGGTGTTCGGTGATGTTTATCCAGTCGCCGTGCCGCCATATATTTTCAAACATATCAAAATAACTGTCACAGTATTTGGCGTTGTGGTAATCATTCCAAAAATATATTGGCATACAAGGCATCGCTTTGGTAATGACCATTTCTCCGACCTCACCGTTGGGCACAAGGTTGCCGTTTTCATTATACGCGTACAAGGCGCAGCCCAAAGTTCTGCATTGGATTTCGCCCTGATAGACAGGAAGCAAAACATTTCCACCCACAAAGGCTGTACAAACGTCTGTACCTCCCGACATAGAAGTCAACCATACAGCATCGTGGATATGCTCATACACATAAACAAACCCTTCAGGCGGCAGCGGAGAGCCTGTAGAACCTATGGAACGCAAAGCCGAAAGGTCGGTTGTTTTTTTAATGTCCAGTCCGGCTTTCATACAAGCCACTATATATGGTGCAGAAGTCCCGAAATGGTGAACACCCGCTTTTGAAGCCATATCCCATAAAAAGGACAGTCCCGGAAAAGCAGCACTGCCTTCGTAAAGCACGATCGTCGCTCCGGCCAGTAAACTGGCATGAACAAAATTCCACATCATCCATCCCGTCGTGGAATACCAAAAAAACTTCTCGCCTTCGTGTACATCGTTGTGAAAATGAAGGTATTTGAGATGTTCCAGCAACATCCCTCCGTGAGAATGGGTGATGGCTTTGGGTTTGCCGGTTGTCCCTGAAGAATACAATATCCATATAGGATCGTTAAAATCCACCGGCACAAACGTCAGCTCTTTGTTGGTATCCTGATTCATAATCTCGGTCCAGGAAGTATGGTTCGGTACATGGCCGAAGGGAATGTCTCCCAGAAAAGGAACGATGACCAAATCTTTGCAATCAGGCAATTGGTTACGGATTTCTTCCAATTCTTTTACCCTGTCAAATCGTTTGCCATTGTAGGTGTACCCGTCAATACCAATCAGTATAGAAGGAGAAATCTGTTTGAACCGGTCAATGACGGATGAAACACCAAAATCCGGAGAGCAGGAAGACCAGATGGCTCCGATGGAGATGGTAGCCAACATAGCGATGGTGGCATGAGGTGTATTGGTCAGATAAGCAGCTACGCGGTCTCCTTTTTGAACACCGTGTGCCAAAAGATATTGTTGAAACAAAACCACCTGTCTGGAAAGATCTTCCCAGGAAAGGGCTTTTATGTCGGGAAAAGATTCCGAACAATACAACACAGCCGGTCTTTCGGTGGTTGCCTTACGGAATATATGTTCGCCATAATTGATTTTGCTGCCCTCAAACCAGCGGACGCCCGGCATCGTGGAGCCGTCGGTGACCGACGTATATTTTCCATGGTCGATGATTTGAAAATAGTGGTATAAACTTTCCCAAAATCTTTCGTGGTTGTCCACAGACCAGGACCACAAAGCATGATAATCTTCAAAATCGTGGTTGGCATATGTTTTCAGCCAGGACATATAATGCCTCAGGTGACTTTTTTCGGTAATTTCCCGGTCAGGATTCCACAAGGGGGACATACAAAATACATTTACGGCACAAGATACTACATTTTTGATTTTGGAAAAAGAAAAGAAAACTATGTGATAGGTTTTAGGTGTTAGGTTTTGGGTACCAGGTCTTGGGTTTTAGGTACCAGGTTGTGGTTAGTGCCTAATACCTAGTACCTAATGCCTAATACCTATCATTATTTTGTACCAATAGAGACATTTTCGCAAATAAATAAGACCTCTGAAGGAAGTATCGTTATATTTGCTGAAAATCAGGAGCATGACAAAAATTTTACTACCATTTATATTTTGTTGCGGATGGTGGACCTTAGGTATATCACAAAATGTGACGACCATTTCTCCTGACAACCGGTGGGTCGTCGATTACCATGATTACACCATCAATACAAAAGAAATCAGGGTATATACTTTTGCTTCCCGTGATACCCTGTTTAATAATAAAAATTATAAAGAGTTGGTTTATTACCGGCCGGCAGATGAAACAAAAATATTCCCTACCCATACCATTTACAGACAGGAAAACCGACGTTTGTATAAGTATAATGGCGACGAACAAGACATCTTACTCATAGATTTTGGAGCAAAAACCGGTGACACCCTTTGGGTAGAAACACCGGAATATCAGAGCAAACCCTTGTATATTGTTTTTATGGATACGATTACCTTGATGGACGGGACAGAGCGGACAAAAATCAATTTTGTTTGTTTGCCGGATGATTCCGAACCCCTACCCCAGCCTTCGGATACCGGTTGGTCTTTTGTCGAAGGATTGGGACAATTGGGTCAACTTTTTATGAGTGAATATGCCTGTACGGCTGCCGACCCTTTGTGGGACAGAACCATCCGTTGCTACTACGAAAAAGGAAATCTGATCTGGCGTGCCGGTGATGTTTTTGATTGTTTATCTTCTCAAACATCCGACGTACAGTCTGCGGAAGTCCGTTTGTTTCCGAATCCCGTGTCAGACGTCATTCAGATTTCGTCGACTATAGATTTTAAATTTTATGAAATTTTTTCGGCAACCGGTCAAAAGATTTTTGACGGAAAAATTGATTCAAACCATCTAATCGGGGTTTCCAACCTGCCTCAAGGTTGTTATTTATTGATGCTACATGATACAAACGGCAGCGTCGTAACAGAAAGATTCGGGAAAATGTGACAGGGAAAATTGCCGGATTGGATAAACGAAGTACAATAGGGTTGTTTATTTTTTTTAGGTACAAGTGGTAAAGTTGGGACTTAAGGCATTTGTTGGCGGGTAAACGGGATTGGGCACCAGTAACAAACTGGCGTTATCATAAGGATTACAAGTTCGATATTTAACTAGAAGATTTTGGGCATACATTTGGCAGGTTGTACTAAGTACAACGATTAATATTAAAATTCTCATTTTGTTATTTTTTGACTTTTTTAGGTAATTTATTTATTGCTATTGTCTTCGAAAATACTCAGGTCCATTTGATTCCATTGCTCAAAAGTATAGGTCTGGTATTTCCATAATTTCCCATCTTTTGTTAAGATTCCTTGGTCAGTAAACTTTTCTAATCCATTTTTTATCTCTAAAGTATATTTAATCACATATATCATTTTATTTTTAATATCAATTTTCCATTTAAATAATGATGTTCCAAAATAAAAAAAATCAAAATCTGAATCCCCTCCATATTCAATACAAGGCATTTTTAATTGATAATATAGATTTCCATCCTCAAATGAATAAATGTTTATCATTGGAGTGATCTTACCACAACTAAAATCATTATCTCCCAAATGAGAACCATTAATCTTCACAAGTAAATACTTTTGATCTTTTGTTAAAGCAAATGTTTCACCACCATACTCATACATTGGGATTTGTTTTATCTGATTTCCTTCATAGTCATAAATGTCCAATAGAGCAATCCTACCGGCAAGTACTCCGAATTCTGCCCAAATTGATGCATACGTAGCAAGACACACTCTGCCGGGTGTTTCGTCAGGTTCGATAAAATATGAATATACAATCATATAGTGTAGCTGTTCTTGTTTTATATCAGGATGTAGTTTCATTTTTCCTAACCAATTCGTTCTTTGAGTTTTTGAAAGCTTATTAACATCAACTTCTTTAAAATACTCTTCTTCCTCATTACTATAATAAAATAATTGAGCACTTTTAGGAATGTCTTTATATATAGCTGCATCTTTCATATTGGATAAAATTTTGCCGTTAGGAAAATAAACTTTAGTTTCTTGCCCTTTGCTTTCCCTTTTTATACCTCGATAATCAATTGTGAATTCATCTAAATGCGTGATGCCCCTTTTTTCATTAAAAATTGGGTATATATTACTTTTTTGAATAACATTACTCTTTGAGGGTGAATTTTGCTTGGTAGTATCCAAAATTGTAACTCCTGAAGATGAATCGCTTTTCTTTACATTCTTGGTTGAAGTTTCGGGGACTGCTTTGTTTACAACCCTCCCGCTCCTGCATCCATTGCAAGATATCAACAGAATCATCACAAAGACAGAACCTGTGATCAGATTAAAAAGATTTTTTGTTTTCATATAATTGATTTTTTGTTTATCACGCTCCGCGTGCATGTTTTTAATGGCCATATGGAATTCGCATGTGAAATATACTAAAAATCCTATGATTTGACCGCTTTAATTATTATAACTAATTGATTTTTAGTATAATGCCGATAGAATTTGGGACAAACCAAATTCGTAGCGGTATAATCATACTGTTTTGTGTGACCTCCTCATGCTCATTTCATATAATTGATTTAAAATGTAAATGTAATACGAATAGTTTGTGTTTTGAATTTTGTTTTTTTAATGTATATACATATTCTTGTGAATATGTGTATACACACAAAATTCAATAGTCGACCTTACAGGCCATCTTCGTCAGAATCACGGATTTTAGGGATTACACTGATTCCACGGATTTTGATTTATGCACCATTTAATCCATGTTATCCTTTCATCAGTTTAATCCGTGATTCAGACAATTTCCTGATCTATGATTCACCCTAATTGTTGAATTGTTAAACTGCTAAGTTGTTGATTTGGGTCGATGGATTGAAACAGAATTATGTATTTTACAGAGGCACAAGTAACAAACTTGGGCAAGCATCGGAGTCAGCACAAGATTGCTGTCTGAATCAAGTAGTTGGGAAGTTTTAATATAATACAGCAAGGCACCAGTTACAAACTGGCGCCAGCTGTGTAACCAGCTTATGATTTGAATGGATTGCTCCATTTCATTTCGGTGCTAACGGTATTATCAGTCAATGTTTTCAAAAATGCCACCAATGCCGCTTTTTCGGAACTTGTTAAATTTAATTGAACAGGATTTCCGCTTGCATCTTTTAATGCAGGAGAAAGTGTGGGATGGGCTTTAATACCGCTGTTGTAATGTTCCACAACTTCTTCTAATGTGGCAAATCTGCCATCATGCATATAAGGCGCAGTCAGTTCAATATTTCGTAAGCTTGTTGTTTTATATCTTCCTATAAATATCGGGTTATTAAACACACCTCCTGCACCTAAATCTGTGGTAGAGGTAGCATCTAATCCGTTATTCTGCGGTCCCGGATTGGCACTAATAAACGCCTCCGTTGTATGGCAACCAAAACATGCACCTCCGCCATTCGGTATGGTTTGAAAAAAAATATTTTTTCCTGTATTTTCCTCCGTTGTAAAATTAGGAAAGTTGGCACCGGGCGAAGCTACCATTGCTCTCCCCTGATCATATTTACTTGAGAAACTTACAATGCTTCGCACAAATTGAGCCAAGGCTTTTGATATTTTATCTGAAGTAATTTCTGTAGAACCAAATGCCTTTTCAAACAATGCAGGATAATAAGGTTGCTCTTTTACTTTACTGACAACTTGTTCCAGAGTCATTCCCATTTCCACAGGGTCCTGGAATGGCATTAACACTTGTTCTTCCAGCGTTGCTGCTCTTTCGTCCCAGAAAAAACGTCCACGTTGGTAAAATCGGGCATTAATTAGGGTCATGGAATGCCGTCCGGTTTTACCACCGTTAAACCCTGCACTTAATACAGCGTCATCTGAAAATCCTTTGTCTTGTTTATGGCAAGAAGCACACGCTATAGTCCCGTTTGCACTTAATTTTTTGTCATAAAACAATACTCTTCCCAATGTTGCCCCATCATTTGTTATTGGATTGGTAGCAGGTGTATTGTCTGTACCGTTTACCGAAGTTGGTAAAGGTCCACCTGAATTAGTTGTAAAGTGACCAGGTAAGTTGAGACTTTTATAATCAAAAGGTGTTTCCGGCAAGTTCAGGACACTTTCGTCTTTTGGCTCATCGTCAACTTTATTACAAGATATGACACTCAAAACTACAATTAATATTGTAGTGATCATTATTAATTTTTTCTTCATCATATCGGTTACATTTTAAATTTAAACTTTGTATACAAAAGCGTAAAAAGGTTTAATTGTACTCGTCATTTATTATAAAAATTGTTAATAACTGTTAAACAGACGTACTTCCTTTCTTAAGCCTCATTAAAATATAATATTTATTTTTTTGAGGCATAAGAAACAAACTTACAGCCGCATCGGGAACCAGGCGCCCAATCACTCCCCGTCACCCAAGGCGTATTACTACCTGAATTTTTGTCAGTACATATACCCTTTAAGCTCCGGAGAAAGGGTTGCATATTTGCAATCACATTAATCATCTGTTTCGATTGGGTAGCTACAATTATTTTTAATGTAAGGGGCGGATTCCGAAAAGCCTGATGATAAACAGAGTAGGAATAATTATTAAATTAATGAATTATGAGTTCAGTTAGCGAAGACATCAAACAAATGCAGGCACAAATCCAACAGTACGGATCCGTGACACAATTCGGAATCAGGGTGCAGGTGATCAACGGACCCGGTCTGCAGGAAGGCAGTACCGGTTCGATTACCGTAAAATCAGGTGGTGTCGTGGAAGGAAACGGAGCAACCTACAATGCAGGTTGGGAAATCGGAAATTGGGGTGACACCCTTACCTTTACAAAAAGATAAGGTCTAACTTTGTACCGGACGGCGGCAATAGGAATGGAATCTCATTTCATTTGCCGCCGTTTTTATGTCATCTCGTGTTTATAAATTCAGAAACGATCATATCGCAGTAACAAACTGTGACAATCTGGTGTGTCACAAATTGCCGGTCGTAAAAAAATATATCTTCTCAATATAATTTTGCCTTTATGATCAATTCCTTACCCTGATTGTGTAAATCGTACAAATCTTTTCCTCCGCTATATACATCAAGACTTCCAACGGTGCTGGTGTAAGAGAATGTATTACGCGCTTTAGCTACCAATTTTGGTTTATTTACGTTTGTACCGTTAATCAAGGCTGTTTCGTTAACGTAAATTTCAAACTCCAACCAATGTTCCAGTCCTCCGGGACTGTAAATCAGTATTTTATTGATTTTCCCTTTATTTTCCTCTGTCGTTTTTAACCACCGGACAGCAAAATGAACTGAATCAAGTTTATATAAAAAATCGAGTAAATTTTCTTTTCTGAATAAAGGGGCTAAAATTTCTTTGGCATTCTTTTTTGCGACGTCTTCTTTGTTCATCACAACATGTTCTCTCCAAATCGACCCAACCAACTCATTATTTGTAGTATCGGTAAGTAAAAATTTAGAATTTTTTAATTCCATTGATAATGTTCGGGGTATATACGCATTAGCGGATGATTCTTGATTAGCTAATCTTTTGTTCAATTTTATAAAATAATCAGTGACCGGAACCTCAGAATGAATCAGAATCAACCCGGAACTACTTCTGACGTGCTGCTGCACATAAATATTTTTCTGTAATTCAGGAGATAAAATTATATTGACATAAGGCGCATTCGGAACAGCATTCAAAATTTTAAAAATATTAAATCTGCTGAATTCTTCCACGGCAATAATGGGTTTGCCTTGTTCTAATAATTCTGCCAGTCGCTTTTTACCAACCAACATAAAGCCTACCTCACAGGTAGTGTCTGTTACTGCTTTAACCTTCCCGGTGCTTACAAATTCATAGTAAGAATAACCCTCGATATACATTTTTTCATAAAAATAAAACCAATCATCTTCGGCTATAAGATTTTTTTTACCTGCATTAACCCTGATTCTGGTTACTTTGTCCTCGTCAAATTCTAAGGCTTCTGTAGCATAAAATATGTCTTCTTTATTGATAAAAAGAGGTTCTATCAACGACTTTAGCGTACTCTCAACATTGAATGCGGATTTAAAGACCTCAGTTAATTTCGGTTGCAAAAAATTTATTAGTGCTAAAGATTGACGACTAAATTCTTCCCGATTTTTTTGCCACAAAACTACGGGTTGTTTTCCCAGATAATTGATATAATCCTGTTCTTGTACAAATAACTTTTTATATTCTTCTTTTAGAATAGTTATATTTTTTTCTTTTAAAAATTGATTTGTTTTGGCATCTATATAATAAGCTGTAAAATAGAAATATTGGTTTAAATGAAAGTAATGTTCACCTGTTGTATAACTTCGTGCATCGAGTCCTATTACTAAGTCCGGGTACGTATGGCATTGTCCGTTTGCCTTTAGATAAATCAGTATATCGACCTTCTCTTCCGGTTTTTTATTTCCCTCTGAAAAAACAATATTTCCATCTTTATCCCGATGATATATACCCGCTTTAAGTGAATAGTTTTCAACAATATTTTTATGGATCTTCTCATATAAATGATATACCAGTGTATCTTTTACATCTGAAGGGTCTGTTATAATAGCATATTTCCATCCATTTTGTTGTGCAAAGGAAAAGAATGAAAATAACAAAAACATGACAACAACATATCCTCTTTGATTCATAATTTTTTTAAAACGTTTCATCATTTCATATTTTTAAACAAATACAATTATATCTCATTTGGAACAAAGTTAGTAAAATGTTTTTTTTATGAAACAAATTTTAAAAAAAATATTCAGACCTGCCATTAACTTCGATCCTGTTTATACAGAATTGGTAATTCGCATCAGGTGGGGGACGACAAAATCAAAGTGCCACCGGAAAACGCCTTAACTTTAAACATGTTAACAATAAACCATTCTTAATGATCGTAGCAACAAACTGCGACAATCGGGTGGAGGTATATTTTTGTCGTACATATTGATTTTATTCAACAAAATACATTTCCATTTCTCCTTTGTTTTTAGCCATAATTTTGCCCCGCGGCTGGCATTTGTTGTCATTTTTGATCAATTGGTAGGTATCGTCACTTATATTGATTTGACCGGGTTTTCCTGATGATTCCATTCTGGCAGCCACATTGACCGTATCACCCCAAATGTCATATGCAAATTTTTTCGTCCCCACAATTCCGGCAATTACAGGACCGGAATGTATGCCGATTCTTATTTCAAAACCAAGGCTTTTACTTTTCCTGCGGTCTTCAATAAACACCAAAAACTCCCGGGCGGCCAGAACAGCATTTTTTGCATGGTCAGGATTAGTTGCGGGCAAACCTGAAACTGCCATATATGCATCGCCGATCGTTTTGATTTTTTCAATTCCATATTTCAAAACTATGGCATCAAAAGCGCTGAAACAGGTATGGAGTTCATTGACCAATTCATTAGGTGAAAATGATTCCGCTACTTTTGTAAACCCGACAAAATCTGTAAAAATGACGGATACATTTTCGTAATATCTGGCTTCTGCACTACCTTTTTCTTTCAATTCTTCGGCAACCTCATCCGGCAAGATATTGAGTAAAAGATTGTCAGATTTTTCTTTTTCTTTTCCGATTATTTTATTTGTTTTTTTCTGAATCTGAAAATTCCTGAATATAAAAACCAAAAGAACACACAACAAACTGATACCAATCAAATAAAATAGTCTCAGCGTATTTTGTTTGTTGATTTCATTATCCTGCAATTTGATTTCGGCTTGTTGAAGATCCAGCGTGGTTTGTTGGATTAATTTTTCCTTTTGAATGAGTTCCAGTTGTTTTTCCTTTTCTGTACGGGTATTTTGTTCAATTTCGAGGTCGGCTTGTGTTTTTAAAAAGGCCAGATGTTGAATTTGTTTCGCAGCTTCCTGAAGTTTAATTTGTTGTTTTTGTTGGTTTGCGATCAGAATCTGTTGCTGAAGTTTATTGTCGATGATGATTTGTTCCTGTTTGAGAGAATCTTCTTTTTTATTAAAAATATATCTGAGGGTTGTCTGGGTGATTTCTTTCAGTTTTTCAGCTGTTTCCAGACTGTTTTTTTTATCAATAAATGCTTTATAGTATATATAGGCACTATCGTAACGCATTTGTTTTTCAAACAATTTGCTTAATTTTTCCAAACTGATAGCCTGTTCTTCCGTAAGGTTGATTTGTTGTGCTCTTTTGTAAGCTTTGGTAATGTAAAGTTCGGCAGAGTCTAATCTTTCCACCTGAAAAAAATACTCGCCTATTGCCTGCAGATTGGCGACAATACCTTTTCTGTCGTTTATGGTTGTATTAATAACCAATGCCTGTTGATGGTATTCTTTCGCTTTTTGCGGATTCATTTTTTTGAAATATACATTTCCCACATTGGTCAGACTATTGGCAATGCGTGATTGATTCCCTGATTTTTGATTGATTTCGAGTGCTTTGATTTTATATTCGAGGGCCAAATCCAGATTGTTCAAATCAGTGTATGAATTTCCCATATTATTCAGCAGCCCGCTTTTGCTTTCATTGTTTCCCAGCTTTTCAGCCAATTCTAAAGCTTTGGAAAAATAGTCAATTGCTTTCAGAGGTTGGTTGAGGTTATTAAAAATTGTTCCGATATTACCGAGATTATTGATTTTACCGGAGATGTTATTGATTTTTTCATTGGTCTCCAATGCTTTTGTATAGTGCTCCAATGCTTTCGGATAGGATGTTATTGAAAGATAAACCGCACCTATATTATTATGATTGTTGGCGACAGATCTTTCATCTTGCAAACTTGTATTGAGTTGTAAAGCTTCCGACAAACAGGTTAATGCTTCTTCATACTGTGTCAGAAAAATATGGGTAGTTGCCTTGGTGGCTAATGCAGCAGCCAGCAAAGGTTTGTTTTTCAGGTTTCCGGCCAGATCGACCGCCCTGACGGCATAAGGAAGACTTTTGGCCTGATTAACTCTATGGTAAGATTTGGCTATTTCCATATACAAACGAACCGTTGTGCTGTCATAACGGGTAATCTTTGATTCCACCATCAACAGGGAATCAACCGTTTTTTGTTGCCCGAAAGAAGAAAAAACCATCAGACACAACATAGTAATCATCCATATTAACCGAAATGGTAATAAGGTAATTTGATACTTATGGTTTGCAACAAAACACAAAATATACGTTCATTTAAAAAGTTAACTTATAATATCTTTTCTTGGAGTCCATGGGTTTCATCAATAAACGTTTGATATACTTCCAACGCATTTTTTTACCTAAAAATAAGTCATAATCGTTTTGTCCCGGATACAAAAAACATTGCATGTCACATTTTGCTGACTTTTCTGTTGACCTATCTGAATGATTGATCATTTTGGTTTAATCTTCCAGAAAAATGACATCAATACAAGGCGATATTTCATCACTTTTAATCATGGTGGGAAATCTTCCCAGGATGTTTTCAGATACCTTAGACTCTCTGAATGATAGTAATCTGATATTTCCCGATTGCAGTGGAAAAGTAAAATCACTATTATCGGTTTTTCGTATTTTATAGAAAGAGCCCGCTTGAATGGTAACACCTAACTGAATGTTTTTTTGTATCGCGATGTCAGGTATCGTATTGTACACAACCTCATGGTCGGTTATGGCTGTGAGGGTTTCTTCTTTGAGTAAAGTGTCATCATCCAGATTCCATAATCTGACAAGATAAGATCCTTTTGTCGGCAATTTCATCCCAAGACCTTTAATTTTCCCGTCTTTGATGGTGGAAAAACTGAACCCATAAATCCATTGCACTGCAGTTTGTCCCGTGTCAATGACCAGACCTGGTTGGTTTAATAGCGCTATTATCGGTTTTTCTTCGGTTTTATTATCATTATCTTCACAGGACAAAAAAAACAACACGGACATAGCTGCTAAAAATAATATTCTCAATGACATGGTAAAATGGTTTTTATGTAAATAAAAATCGAATGATCTGTTTATTAGTATTCCGATAGTTCGAAATGATTATAAACACAAAAGTAATAAAATATATGAATGTTTACAATAGCTAAATGTAGCTATATACATTTGTTGAACCAAGGTGATGAGCGATGAGTTAGGGATGATTCGTCAACTTATGGTCAAAGTATTTGACTTCGATTTAGGTATGGCACAAGTTGCAAACTTGCACCAACATCGGGGAAAAAGCCCATAAACCCTATACTATTAACCCTAAACAATCCCTGTTATTCCTTTAAAAACCAAAACTCGCCGTTGTTTAAAAGGAACGCTTCGATCCCTTTTTCGCGGGAATAAAATATCCGGAAGTTCAGGATGTCACTTTGCGGATGGGTAAATATATTTTTGAATGACCTTCCTTCAATGGTTGTATCGGCGATCATCACCATATTGTCATTGGCAAAAACAAATTCGGGCAACCGGTTGCCGTTTCCCCGGTCTGATGTGACTTTCGAAGCTCCACCCGTAAATGCCGGTGTACCGATTTTTTGTCCCCAAACGGAAAAAAAGTCATACAAGATCGTATCGCTTACATTGCCGTATTGTCCGGCATTCTGTACAGAAGCATCGATCGCCAAGGTGTACAACTGATCCTTTGAAACATAATAAGCATGATATCCCGGAGCATCTATATATTTGGTTTGTGTGGTTTTGTCCAGAAAATCTCCCCGCTCGCACAAGGTCTCAACTTCAATTCTGTAAGTGGTTTTCCATTTTGGATTCTGGTCGGTAAACTGTAACTCCTGACCTGAACTGTTTTCAAATATCAATATGTCCTTCGGATCCTCCGTTGGCAGGTATTCCGAGTTTGATTGTTGGGTAAGAAATACTTCATCGAGTTTGATATCTTTGGGACAAGGGCGTGCACAAGAGTAGGCCAATGTTATCAAAACAAAAAAAATATATATTTTCATACGTTCTTTATGATTAAAAAATGAAAGATAGATCTGAATATTTTTGATTCATGCACAAAAATAACGATTCAGGGTATCGTTTTGTTACTTTTGGCCTGAAAAGATGATTAAAATCATATTTTAATCTTATGTTGCTGATATTCAAAATATTATATCCTGTTTTTGATCAAAAAACTGTCTTTTTTCTGCATACTTTTATTCAAAAAAAAGGTTGTGAAACATAGGTTACAAAAGGTAGTTTGTTTACCCTGTACTTTTGTATTATTATTTCACACAAAATAAAAATTTATACACATGAAGATAGAACAAATTTATACAGGTTGTCTGGCGGAAGCTTCCTACTACATAGAATCCAACGGAGAATGTGCCTTTATCGATCCTATGCGCGAACCGGCTCCTTATATCGAAAGAGCTGAAAAAGACCATGCTAAAGTAAAATACATTTTTGAAACCCATTTCCATGCGGATTTTGTATCGGGTCACGTAGATCTCGCTAAAAAAACCGGTGGAAAGATCGTATACGGACCTACCGAAATGCCGACAGGATTTGAAAAAACAGTAGCCAAAGACGGAGAAATATTTAAGTTGGGCAACATCACGCTCGAAGTTCTGCATACTCCCGGCCATACCATGGAAAGCACCTGTTATTTGTTAAGAGATGAAAACGGTAAAGAAGTTGCTTTATTTACCGGGGATACACTGTTTATCGGCGATGTCGGAAGACCTGACCTGGCACAAAAAGTAATCGCTGATCTGACACAGGACAAACTGGCGAGACATCTTTACCATTCTTTGAGAAGTAAAATCATGCCTTTGGCTGATGATATCATGGTATATCCGAATCATGGCCAGGGTTCTGCCTGTGGCAAAAACATGAGCAAAGAAACATTTGATACACTCGGAAACCAGAAAAAAACAAATTATGCGCTTCAACCTATGTCTGAAGACGAATTTGTGGTCAAAGTGCTCGATGGTTTGACACCACCGCCAAGTTATTTTCCACAAAATGTAATGATCAATATTCAGGGTTATGAAACGTTGGAAGAAGTGATGCACAAAGGAACCCGGGCTTTGTCTCCGGATGAATTTGACGTGATAGCCAACGAAACGGGCGCTGTGATCATCGATACCAGAGCCAAAGAACACTTCGTAAAATCTTTTGTACCCCGATCAATATTCGTAGGAATTGACGGAAGTTTTGCCACCTGGGTCGGTACATTGATACCTGATGTCAAACAGGAAATTCTGATTGTTGCTGACGAAAACAGGGTCGAAGAAGTTGTTACGAGATTGGCAAGAGTGGGTTATGACAATGCCATCGGATTCCTCAAAGGCGGTCTTGAAGCATGGAAAAATGCCGGCAAAGAAATTGATACCGTTGAGATGGTTACGGCCGATGAATTGGCCAATATCAAAGATGCTGAAATCGTGGACGTCCGCAAAAAAAGTGAATACCTCAGCGAACATGTGGAAGGAGCAAACAATGCGCCGCTCGATTACATCAATGAAAGTATGAAACTGATATTGGGCGACAATAAAAAGTATATCCATTGTGCCGGCG
Organism: Saprospiraceae bacterium; assembly: GCA_022842725.1. Taxonomy (GTDB): domain Bacteria; phylum Bacteroidota; class Bacteroidia; order Chitinophagales; family Saprospiraceae; genus OLB9. Next base: position 23,945 of record JALHOZ010000009.1, on the reverse strand, counting down.
GCTACCGTTCATTGGTTTTTATATCTATTCTTCAGGGAAGAGGATACAGAAATCTGGTTGATGTTGATGGCGGATTTGTTGCCCTTAAAAACAGCAACAAGTTTAAAGTGACGGATTATGTTTGTCCTACCACGCTTTTGTAAATCTTGTGATTTGCAATAATAAGAATATATAAAACAGATGAAATCATCTGTTAAAGATAAGGTTGATAATGTTTTGATAATGAATGGGGTTTTTGCCCCATTCATTTTTTTTTATAAGATGTCAATGTCTAAAATATTTATATGTTTTGTGACATAAATAACATCATTGTTTTCTTTTTTCAACCCCGATCAAGAGTTTGTTACTGTGGTGTCAGCATTTATGAATTTTTCATTCGAGCCAAAGTAAAGCTCAGGTTTGTACCTTATGCCTGATATAATCTCTACCTATTAATAACTATAATACCACAAAACCAAAATATCACAAAACCATTTTATATTTTCACAACCTTCCCTTGTTTAATCATAACGCCGCCATCCTCTGCCGTCCAGAAATATAATCCGGGCTGTAAAGACGCCATATCGATATGATTATGACCATAGTACAGACGTTGGTATAATACAATTCTGCCGATAGCATCATGGATATGTATCATACCATGTTGAGGGATGTACTCGCCCAACGTTACCAACAATATATCTGCCACCGGATTGGGCGAGACATCAAATTTCGTTTGGTGATGTGCAGGAATGTCTGTCCCCGTCACCACCACCTTATCCGGATCACAATAAGGCTCCGATGTACCCAATCTGAAATTGGGAAAGTGTGGAAAACTACAATTGGAGGATTTTAACTCAAGGGCCCTTTGGACTACATTACAAGCAGTGCCCTTTTCATCGGGATTCATAATGATATGTACAAAATTGAGACAATTTTGGCTTGCTATATATATGCGGCAGTCAGGGCCTGTCTGCATCATGCTGAAAAGAACTCTCCAGCCTTCGTCTTCATAACCATCCCACTCGGCTACAAGGTCAAGACTGAGTTCTTCCTCCCAGGTATCGACCTGATAGATTTTGGTATAATCGGACAAATAAATAAATCGTCCGTTGGGTGAAAACGTACCTCCAAAATAGACTCCTTGAGGGACAAGAGGTAAAAACCTGAAATTGGACAAAAGTCCTTCATTTCTGTCAAAATCCATGACCATCAGTCCTTTGGGCGTATATCTCATATATTTGGTACCATCAGGCGAAAAGGAGGCCTGACCACCGGGAGTTTCATTTAATACACCAATAGTATCATTTGGCAAACTCATTAAAGTATCTTTAGTAAATAAGATTCTTTTGTATTCGTTTGTTTGACCTTTTCCAAACAAAATAAGCCACCAATCTTCATTATTGGCATGACGTACTGCCGTGATACTACCCATGGATACGACACTATCTGATGACACTTGTTTGTCTTTGTACAATACAATACCTGTACCCTGATCATAAGTCATGTCAACTTTTGCATGTAGTAATGATACTTCGATTGAAGTAGGCGAATTATCATAACGCATATAAAAGACATAATATATATTTTCTGATTCCGGTTGAGGTAAAATCAATGCCGATTGATAAGGGCCCGGATATCCGTAGTTTTTCGGACATTCAAAGTCGCCGGGAATACCCGCGTTGAAGCCCGAACCGTTTTCCAAAATCTCATGTCTGCCATTGGCGATGTCACATCCATTAAAATACAACAACAAATTGCCGCTTTCATCACTGATACATGAATTTGTTTCTGAAAAGGCAAATGGCAGGAGTTGATCTTTAACTTGTAAAGTATCTGACCCAAAATCCAGAATTTGTCTTTTAAGTCCTTCGACATAATAAAATCCTGTAACCCAATTATAGTCATATTTATATTGACTTATAGCCGGTATGACATACGTCATACCAGCTATAAGTAATAGAAATGTTTTTATGAATTTTCCTATCATGGAATGATGATAAGTTTTTGTATTTCGGCCTTATCTACATCTTTTAAAGTAGTCGCAACCAGATATACTCCCGGTATCCAGCCCTGATTAGATATCTTAATCTGATGTCCCGGAACGTCATTTTTATATATTAGTTTACCGGATAAATCAGTTACCACAACTTTTTCTATCACGGATGAACTTTCTACAAAAAATGTTTCCTGCGCAGGATTAGGGTAAACGGAAATTTTTGAATTTTCAGATTTTGCTAACCGTGGTATTACAGATGTACATTTTGCCAGATCATCATATTCTGTCTCCCCGAGTTGGTATTCTGCCAGAATGTTTCGGGCGATATAGACTCCTTTTCCTCCTTCCAAAGGACATTGGTCAGCTATAGATTCCAACATCAACATCTGCACTGAATCAGGGTCCGAACCCTGCCATTTCTGAGCCAATACGGACAAAGCACGTGCTTTGTTGTACCAGTAAGGTTGGGTGGAAAATACGGAAGACAACATCATGATTTTACATTGTTGATGCAATATATCTCTTTATTTTTAAATACGCCAAAACAGACAGCCAAAATGTTTTTGATAGTGTGGGTGATGACAGTTTTTAAGGAAATCCCAAATGTTAGCGCAAGTTTGTAACTTGTGCCTGCTATAATTTCTTACTATTAAGAAACCCACAGCACCGCAAAACCGCAACACCATATCACCATAAGACCTTTTTATATCTTCACAACCTTTCCACCTTTCATCTTCACGCCGTTATCCTCTGCCGTCCAGAAATATAATCCGGGAGAAAGTGTAGCCATATCGATATGATTATGTCCGTAGTACAAACGTTGTGAAAGGATGACTCTGCCTGTCGCATCGTGGATGTGTATCATACCATGTTGAGGGATGTACTCTCCAAGTGTAACCAACAATATATCTGCCACAGGATTGGGAAAAAGCGTGATATCGGCCTTTTGTCCGGCATCATCACTGCTGCTTGTACCAATGGTGACTGTCCGGCAGGTCTTATGGTCGCTGTTTTCATTGCTCACGGTCAGGCACACCTCATAGGTACCGTTTTGAGTGTAAGTATGAAATGGATATCTGTCTGATACTGTCGGACTACCATCACCAAAGTCCCAGCTCCACGTCTCCGGCCGGAAATAACTCAGATCAGTAAACCGTATCCGTTTGTAGTTACTGCTATCCGGCTCGTAGCGGAACTTGGCAACAGGGTGATTGTCCAGACCGAGGGTATCGCAGGGACTACCGTCGTCGGGACCAAGGCGGAACAGAGGGAAGTTGGGCATGGTACGGAAATATTCAGTAGGTATTTGAATAGCATGTTGTCCGACGCCTGAATTAACACCTCTCTCGTGGGGATAATTGATCACACCCAAATGACGATTTGTAGTTGATGATGAATTAATATAAATCCTTCCGTCAGGTGCTACCTGCATGAAATGAAATAATGTTCTGTATTTTATACTATTAGGGGTAGGTTGATAAAAAAATCCGTCAAAAACCGCAATGGTGTCTTCACTGCTGAAAATATCAGATACCGTCATATCGTATTGAAATATATATATGCCTTCACTAACATACAAATATTTACCATCCGGTGAAAAAGTTGCACCGGTACCACCCAAGGAGTTAATTTTTTCATAATGTTTTTCTTTTTTATTTCCGGCCAAACCTGTACAGCGGTTAAAGTCCAATACCGCAACTCGTGCCTGCGGTGCTGATAATGTTCCGCCTAAAGACGAAATAACAAGTTTTTTACCATCTGGTGAAACTGTTATTTGACCATTATCGTCATGAAAAGCGCTTGAGGTAACATTTCTGCGACCGATGTATTTTAATCCTTCAGGACTTAATATATACTGATGTACCCTGATATTATTGTTTTCAAGTTGAAGTACCCACCAATCCCTGCCGTTCGCATGGCGAATCGAATAAATTCTGTCAGCAAACAAACCATTAATAATAACAGAATCCTTTATATGAACTTTGAATTCAGAAGAATTTTTATTACTAAAGGAAGTAAAAGATAATTTGAATACTTCATTTGTACAATAATCGTAAGTTGTATAGAAACAATAATACTTCTCATCCATAGGTAAAATCATTACATTCTGCATGCCTAGTAAACCATTTGGAATCGCTATTGAATCATTTCCCCAATTATTATATTCCCAAGCAGAACAATTTTCCTGTTCAAAAGGATTTGGATAAATATGATAGTTTATGGTATCAGCTATGGGCTCTTCATTGCCGGCATACAATACCTGTCCATTGCTGTAAGCTAACAAATTACCGTTACTATCACAAATGCTGGCATTTGCTCCCGAAAAATCAATGACCCTTTCCGGCACATAATATATTTTGACCGGATCATAATTAAAATCCAGCTGGCTTGCTCCTAATGTAGTATCTGCTTTTATGGCAGGATCTATTGCATCTTTGATGCTATTACCAAACAGCCAGATATTATCTTCATTTTGAGACAACATGGACGAAAGGTAACCCAAAAAAACTATTAAAGTAAAAAGGAATCGCATACATAATTTATTTTAAAAAGGTGGGGGACCAGCCCCCACCTAACACCATTTATTCTACTAAGATCAATTTACCATGATACTTTTTACCTGTATCATTTGTTTTTATTTCGTAGAAGTACAAACCGGGAGACATTAATGAAACATCAATAGATTGATTGTTTACTATTACGTCATCTAATCTTAATACTTCTGATCCATGCACATTTTTGATAGAAATGAATTGAATCTTTTCATCATCAGGAATTGAGACATGTATTGTATTTTTGCCTGGATTTGGATATACAAAAATTTCATCAGAATTTTTTACATTCGTTGTCCTCGGAGTACTACTCTGACACGCATTATAATTATATTCATGAACTTCCTCTTTCTGAATGAGTAAAAGTGATTTTGCTTCTGTAACAACTTTTCCTGCTTCATAAGGACATAACAACATTATCTCTCGAATTTCGGCCCACTCCTGAGGGGTAACTGACGACTCTCCATATAGAAAACACTTAACTTCTGCTGTCCATACTTTTTTCCGTGCTGTCAAAAAACTATGAGGTTCAGGTAGATTTGGTATGTTTTGCAAAAAATCCGAAGCTCTTTGTTTTTGTAATAAATGAATATCATCAGAAATTTCTTTGATATCATCTGTGATCTCAGCAAGTTCATCGTACAATCCCTGAAGAACTGTAGTATCAGTGTCATATAAAACAGAATCTGTAAGATAATAAATCTCATTTGATATACTATCAGCATCATTTAACACATCATCTGATAAACTTTTATATGGATCACTTACAATATATATATTCTGCTTATCTTTTTCTCCATCATACCACGCTTCGTTATCCGGTGTAATCCAAATTACAGAATTTTGAATGCAAGAATCAAAAAAAGACTGACCATATATATTAATGTAATCCAAAAGATAGTCATTTATATTCCATCTCGTTTGATGAGGATATTTATCGTGGCCGGAATTTGAATAGGTATAATAATTGAAATAATTTTCCATGACTTTGTCACAAAGCGGTCTTCTGGGTGGATCTCCTATTGGTGGATCCCAGGGATTGTATTCTTCATTATTGCTACCACCTCCGTTGCCGCCGCCTCCAACATATTGTCCTACGTCTTTGCAAAGTGGATTAGATACACAAGTTGACATTATTTCAGGTGAAATATTTCTAAACCAAAATTCCTCAATTTCTACAGGGTCTATAATATCGGGTTTATTAGTAATGCCCTGACTAGGATCAGTTGCAATTTGATTACTTTGTGCTTTCATTTGTGAACCTTGTTCCATTATACCTAATGTTCCGGCATTTAAACCATTATTGTCCTGCCATCTGTTGCCCGGAAGAGGTTGTTGCCCTATCTCCCCTCCAATACTAAGTCTTAATGTATGTAAGTTATTGTTTCTGTAATCTCCGACAGCTTTATCTATTACATCAATAGAATTTCCGGGTTCAGTACTTGTATTACAACAAAACATATTATTATTACTCACTCCCTGTATTTTGAATGCTGTACTTTTATTAAAAAAATGATTGTTTCTGAAAACAGACAACAAAACTCCTTCCACCGATATATTATCACTTAAGTCATTGCTACCTGATTCATTATAAAAATTATTATTAATTACATTCAAATTTTCACAGGCAGATAAATCAAACCCAGAATTTACACCAGCGTTCAATGGTAAATATGAATACAAATTATTTGCCTTTATTTCACTATTATAAAGTGTATTTTCAGCCAGACGAATTCCTGTAAAACCATTAGGACTATAATTTAAAAAAGTATTGGATTCAATTTTGAGTTTATTGTCAACAATTGATTGAATACCGTTACCTTCAGTATTCTGCTCAAATATATTTCCTATGATATCAGTTTTCAACAAATAGTTCCTTCTGATAAAAATTCCATTACAAACTGTAGAAGCAGAAGAATTTTTAATAAAGAGATTATTGTTATTTACTCTTAAATAAGACATTATACTTATACCCTGATTAAATATACCAAGGTAATTGTTTTCAAAAGTATCTAATTGAAAATGGGTTATTGGACCACTATCTTCGATATACACTCCACGGTTAACAGTAAAATCATCTTTAAATTTGCTTGATTGGCATCTAATGTTACTCCTTTTTGATTGGATTCCGGAATATCCCAGATTAATAAACTGGCACTCTGTGACATTTAATTCTGCGATATTTTCAATCCAAATCCCGTAATACATTTTTGAGCTATGAAATGCCTGTCCCGGATAAGGGTTTTTTAGATTTGTTTCTGCAATAAATTTAGTCTTAAAAAAATTATTTATAAGACTTTGGGTAGATCCACTCCCGGGAAATCTGACCCCAGTGTAGCAATCCTGAAAGACACTTCTTGTAGAATAGAATCTGGCGTTACCGGAAGCTTCTACTCCAAACTCTGCATCTTTTACTGACGAATCATTTATTCTGAGGATTTTACCATACTGATGCTTAAATCCTTTCCACATTTCATCACAAGACTGAAATTCAGAATGTTTTATTGTCATATCATTTTGGACATCTATTAAAGTCCCGGCAGCGCAAAACCAATTTGTTCTTTCAAATTCACATTTTACATCGACAATTAAATCTGATATCAGATTAAATGATTTATCCTGAATTTTAATTGTACCATTTGATAGTACTGTGTATGGTAAAGGATTTACCGGGCTATTCAATAAATTACTTAAACGAACTGCACGTGATTGAATACCACTTTGTATAATATAAGTGTTTGAAAGATCACTGCATGATGCTTCACAATTCATCATTACTGTTTGAGTGCTGCTGCTTGATCCGCATTCATTTGTTGCTGTTAAAGTTATTGTATATGTACCGTTGTTAAGATATGTGGTGGTAAAACTTGGTCCAGCACCAACAGAAGGAATACCATTTGGAGCAGACCAAGAATATGTGGTTAATGGCCTAATTATATCAGGAAAAAAAGTATATATTCCGCAGTCATTATTTTGAAAATTAAAATCAGCTTTAGGATTTGGGCAACCAACCATAATCTCTCTGCAATTTTGAGCACAACAACCGTTTTCATTTATTATACTCAGACATACTTGATAGTACCCATCTTCTTCATAAGTGTAAACAGGCATCGAGACAGTACTAGAATTTCCATCACCAAAACTCCAAAGGTAAGATATTATATCCTGATGAATTGTATTCCAACTAGCCCCAAATGCTACTTCGAGACCATCAACTTGAGCAGAAAACCCAGTTAAAGCATTACTTTTACATGATAATAGTACATTCTCGACATTTATATATGATGCTTGTAATCCCGGTAAAATATTTTCTGTATGTATATAAATCTGATTAAACCCATTTAATGGACTAGAAAATGAAAAATTTTCACATACTGAATATATATTATTATCAGTAAGCAAGACTTGATCCAACAATTGATGACTGACAATTGGAGGAGGACTATATAAATCACCATTTTCTGGAAAAGGAATCATACCCCTTGCTAATTTGACATTTGCATAAGCAGATCCTGAAAGGTCACTACAGGGCAGCTTTTTTAAATCCAAAGACAATGAGTAAACATCAGTTGGATCATAAATTAAAATTGATGGAATTTCACTGAAGATCCCTTCAGTATAGTCGTCTCTTTGTCTTGCTGCAAGACAATTTAATTCATTTCCATTGGCATTATTGTAGGTAGGGTCACAATTATTGTTTACTATTTGAACATGATGCGGAGAATTATAAGCTGAATACCAATCAGAAACATAATCCAACTGAAAAGATCTTTGTCCGTCTCCATTGATTGGGGTTGGGTAATTGTCCATTTTTACGTCAGAGTTTATTGGTCCTCGATTAGATTGGCAAAAATGACATGCCTGCCCCCATCCCACATCAACTTTCATCAGCATCCACATCAAGATACATAATTTTAAAAATTTACCAATGCCATTACCGGTGTGAGGTGTGAGGTGTAAGGTGTAAGGTGTGAGGTGTTTTCATTTTTTCCACCTCAAAGATACTCAATTTTTGTTTCATAACAAAAGATTTTTTGATTTTTGCAGCTTTATGCCCCTAAACATTAAAATTTACATCCTTATGTGAGTGCGCGCTCCTCATATTTTATCGGTTCAGGAATTTAATCGGTTGTCAGGTCATCTTTCTACAATCATCGGGTTAATAAATATAAACACATACAATTTTAAATTTAATTTTATTCAAAGATAGTGTATTGATTTTAAACAAAATACATCATTAACATATCAAAAAAACATTGATATTCGCTTTTTTAAATATGATAAAAGGTGTATTCAGAAGAATATTCCTTCTGTTGTTTATTCATACAAAATATTATAACATTATGATCAGATATCTTTGCAAAGTACAAAATAAAATTCTGTTTTCTTTTTAATATTAATTTTTTTCGCTTTTTGGTAAACTGTCTTCACAGCGACATTATTTTATGAAAGGTTTATGGTCACAGATATCTTATCACCTGATTGGATAGTGTTCCCCAAAATCTTTGTTTTGCATGTTTTGATAATGAATGGGGTTTTTGCCCCATTCATTTTTTTTATATTTTACCACTGATAGAAAAATTACTTCTTTTCTCATTATTTATAATGTCATCATTTTCTTTTTTCTAAAGATTTCCAAAGTTCATTTTCCAACAGGTTTTTGTGTTGATCTATGATTTCTGTCAATTTTGTTTTGGTGATGGCATATACATCCAATTGTTGGTCCGTGGGTGGATGGTCACCGCTTGATACCAGTAATTCTTTTCCGATAGCAAGAAAACGTTCGAGTATGCCGACCGGGTTTCTGAAATTATCCTGACGGGCACCGGTCTGTCTGATATCAAAAAGGTGACTCTCAACCTGATAAAACTGATCTTCGAGGTCAATCCATTCTTTTTTCTTTTGTTCTGATTTTTCTTTCAAAATCCTTTCCTGAATGGTTAACCTTTGTTTTTCTATGTCATGAATCAGACGGGCAACCTCTTTGATGTCCTTGTTGAGTAATAAACCGAAATCATATTGTTTTTTAAAATCCTCTTCTGAAGCGGAAGAATTTGGATCTTTTTTGACTTCAAAGGTTTGTTGCTGTGTTATTCCATCAGCAACGTACAATATGGTATACTTTCCCGGGGGCACCAAAGGGGCTCTCAGTCCTGGCTGCATGTCAAGATCCCACGGATACACCGGACGGCTGCCGTTTTTGTCAAACTCCACCCAATCCTTACCTCTGGGTTTGGTCAACAACCGTGGAAGTTTTGCAGATTCGCCACGCAAATCCCAATTGGATCTTACGATTCCGGATTTTTGAACAGCCTGAAATTTTCTGATGGTATCACCCGCTTCGTTCTGCACTATGATGCGTGCGGGTTTATTCAGTGTATCTTTCTGATAATAATTGATGATGACACCGTAAGGTGGGTTTTGACCGTCAAAAGGACTTCCCTGTGCATGGGTGCCTTGTGTTCTCAAAAACCGGTAAGACGGCATGATGGTAAACAGATGATTTAGTTTGGAAGCTACCGAACGGGACCATTCTCTGATGGGTGTCAGATCATCCAGGATATAAAAACCACGTCCGTACGTTCCGATCACCAGGTCACCAAAATGTTTTTGGATAGCTATACCATACACCGGAGCAGGGGGAAGATTGTTTTTTAACCGGATCCAGTTTGTGCCGTCATTATTAGAAAAATACAATCCATTGTCCGTTCCCACATACATTAATCCTTTTACCGAAGGATCTTCTTTTATCTGAAAAACCGTTGAAAACTGATTCTGAGGAATATCTCCGGTGATCTTTGTCCATGACTTTCCGTTATCTGTCGTTTTAAAAATATAAGATTTTGTATCCCCGATATAATTCAATCTGAAAGACACATAACACGTGGCCGCATCAAACCAAGAGGGTTCTATACAGGAAACCGAACCACCTTCGGGCAGGTCAGTTATGAATTGACCGACTTCCGACCAGTTTATTCCATTATCAATAGTCACGTGAAGCAAACCATCGTTGGTGCCAACCCAAAGCGTTCCTTCTTTGACCGGAGATTCAGCCATACTGAGTGTGGTACATCCTGTCCAGGTATTCAGATTGTCATTAACAATACCACCGGAATTTTGCATCAGCTTCGGATCTGCCGTGGTCAGATCAGGACTGATGACCTCCCAGGATTGACCTGCATTGGTCGTTCGGTGGACAAATTGACTTCCTACCCAAACTGTATTGGGTTTGTGTCGGGATAAAACCATAGGAAAATTCCAATGCCACCGGTACCTGACATCTTCAGGTTTCCAGCCATATTGGGTTTCCGGCCATACACGAACATCCCTGGCTATTTCTGTTTTGAGATTTGTGACATCCAATCCACCGTCATAACAACCCGACCAGATGATATCCGGATTGAAAGGGTCAGCCTGGGCAAATCCGGATTCACAACCGCCGACATTACGCCAATCACTCAGGGTGATCATGCCGGTCCGGCTATTGGAAGGACCTCTGTAAGAATAACCATCCTGTCTGTTGCCCAATACGTAATACGGGATCATACTATCTACGGCCACATGATACATCTGGGCAACGGGAAGATTGATGTTTTTCCAGGATTTTCCGCCGTTCAGGGTCATATTCATACATCCATCGTGAGCCATCATCTGTCTGTCCGGATTTTTCGGGTCAAACCACATATCATGGCAATCACCACCCATAGCCCAGGGACCACCCTCGGGCGTAGCCCATGATTTTCCGCCGTCTTTGGATTTCAGAATGTTGACACAAATGGTATATACTTCATCTGCACTGGCAGGTGAAACCCTCACCCGGGTATAATACGGAGCCCGTTGAGCCATAGAATGATCTTTTTTCATGAGTGTCCAGCTATTTCCTCCGTTGTCGCTGCGGTAGAGCCGGGGTTCATTATCTTCTATGAGGGCATAAATGATATTGGAATTGGAGGGTGCTATACACACCGAAGTTTTTCCTACGGGATGTTGTAAACCAAATTCCAAACCGCGGGTATTCATCGGTTCCCATGTTTTGCCTGCGTCGGTAGACCGGTAGATGCCGCTGCCTTCGCCTCCGGAGTTCAGTCCCCAGGTTTTGATGTCAGCCTGCCACATAGCGGCAAACAATATGTCGGGATTGTGTTGATCTACTTCTATTTCGTTACAACCTGTATATTCATTGACAAAAAATATCTGATTCCACGTTTTTCCTCCATCGATGGTTTTGTAGACGCCTTTATCTTTTTGAGGAGCATGGGTATTGCCCAATACGGCGACATAAACTATGTTGGTATCCCGGGGATGGACTATAATCCGGCCTATACGCGCAGAATTTTCAAGGCCCATGTGTTTCCATGTTTTGCCGGCATCTGAGGATTTATAGATACCGTTTCCGTAAGGGTGTGCAGGTCGGATGACAAAAGTTTCGCCGGTTCCGCACCAGATTTGGTTCTGATTCGAGGGTGCAATGGCCAATGCTCCTGCAGCTGCCACATCCTGATCATCAAAGATGGGCTTCCAGTTGAGACCACCATCTTCTGTTTTGAAAATACCACCTGAAGCAGCACCTACATACGAGACCATAGGATTTCCGGATTCACCGGTGACGGCTATCGTTCTGTTTCCGTCTACACCGATATAACGGAATTTCAGGTTGTCAAATTCCTTTAAGGTATTGGATTGACAAAATAAAAGTGTAGTATAACCCAAAAAAAATAAAGGCAAACAAAAGCGCAAGAGGATCATATCAAAATATTAAGCAACAATATTACTGATATTTTACGAATCGGAATTAAAAAATCAAACTTGAAGAGCCTTATAATATTGCAACATATGTTTTTTTTACAAAAAACTATAATGCTGATAACACAATATCTTCAAAAATATCAGGGTTTTGTCTTGTATCAAAAATTGCCAATATTTGAATGTCCGTATCGGCAAAAGAGTACACCATCAGAAAATCCCGGATGATTTTTACACGTACATTTTGGATATTTGTGGATCTGCCTGTTAGTGGATGAGATGCTAATAATTCAGTAGCTTCAATAAAAAGTTTATTTAACTTTAAACTATATAAATTTGATTTATTTTTTTTATTCCAATATAAAAAAATTTCCTTTCTGTCAAGCTGTGCACTTAATGTCCAGATTATTTGTTTAGCCACTGGTCTATATCATTGTTTGCTTCTTCAGCTGTCAGATATTCACCTTTATCAATTTGATTTAAGGCATTTTTAATTTTGGCTTTTTGCATATCAGAAAACACAAATTGTTCCTCTTCAATGGGTAGTTCTATGTTTATAAGTCTTGTGGCTTCCATCAACAAATGATTATCATCAATTTTGTTAATCTTGTCAATAAGGATAGACTTTAGTTCGCTTGAATGCATAATGATATTGTTCTTAAAATTATCATTTAAAGAAACAGTTATATATAATAAAAAGTTTCAAAATATCAAGATCATTCCAAACCAGCTTCGATTGTCGTAGTTTGTAACTGCGATACGATTAATTATGAATTTTTAATTCAGACAACATGAAAGTTAAAAGAGTGAAATAATGTGGTATGAATAAAAATTGCAAATTCTTAATATACAAGATTGAAGTTTTAGACTTCCATTTGTTTTCAACCCGAGATATCTTCAAACAGTGCGAAACATCGGCTTATACTATGTGATCCAATATCAGTTATTGTATATAAATGCTGACATTTCCGTTAGTTTTTTTTATATTCCGGAGATGTCAGCATTTGGTCGGAACCTTATTTGAATTTTAGAAATCAAACAACTCACCCAATAATCCTTTCCTTTTTTTATAGCTATAGTCACTGTCTTTGGAAAATCTGGGTCGTTCAGTATACCTTTCGGTTTCTGTGTTTTTGACATTTTGCGTCGAACGTTCAATTATTTTGTCAAGTTCTCCGCGGTCAAGCCAAACTCCGCGACAATCCGGGCAGTAATCAATTTCTATTCCGCTACGATCTGTCATTACTAAAAGCACATTACAATTTGGACATTTCATAATATTCAATTTAATTTGATGTTGTTCATGTATTATTATTCTTCCGCTTCGGCAGCCATCTTACGATTGGTTATCATTGTTGAAACGCCATAAAACGAAAATTTAAACCACAAAAGTAACCTATTTTAAGTTAAACATCCAAATGATTACAAGGTGATTTATATCTTTTTTATGTAAATTAAAACATGATTCGATCGTTTTTGTTTGCAACTGAGATGCCATCATTTATGAATGTATAATTCACGCAGCAGGAAGGTAAAAACGTGAGAGGATGTTATGGGGAAAGGAATTTTTTATTCTTTATAACCAAAATCGATGGTGCAGACTTCCATTTGTTTTCCAACCTGAGATATCTGTAAACTGTGCGATACAATGGCTTATTTTATGTATTCCAACATCATGTCACTATATGATTTGTTTATCAGGTTATTTTGGGTGAGGTTAAAAAAGTTGAGATAATGGTCGCATTGTTGTTTCATTACTTCTGTCGTAAACTCATTATTTTTGTCTATAACTTCGACTTCCAAAAATGTCCCCAGACCTTCCACAATATCAAAATGAAATTTTATATGATCGAGAAAATATATTTTCCGTTTTTTATCCACGACTACTTTGATACCGAGCTGTCTGGTCAATATATTTTTTAAAGCCTCATTTGGTTCGTGTTGATATAAAACAATGTTTGATTCTTTTGAGCCGGAAACATTATCTCTGTCGTATTGAATCAGGGCGTTTTCGATGTTTCCTTCTCTTAGTTTTAATCTTCCGTGAGCGACAAAAAAGTAGGTATCAATCTGGTGATCCAGTCCGTGATAAGTTGGATTCAGGGTCAGCAACCTGTTTTCATAGGTTTCTATATTGTCTATTTTGGCTTTGAACTCAACGTTTTTGATATTCATGATTGTTTTGGTTTTTCGGTTTTAAAAAGTTTTGTTTTACGCATTACCTTTTCAAATGATACGTCTTTCCGGGCATTTTTTGTCACATCCCTATATTTATTCTAAAACATCAGCTTTTGAACGCCACTCCTCTTTTTTGATACGATAGACAAAATTTTGTTTTGGTTGCTCCCCAAAATAAATAACCTCTTTTTCTCCGACTTTGGTCGCACCCAATCGGGTAATGGATATTTGGGAACGCACATTTTCTGCTCCGATATGGAAATAGACATTTGAAACAAATTGAAAAATATAATCCAGCATAATTTTTTTAACGGAATGATTTATCCCTTTCCCCCAATATTTTGTGGCGTAAAAAGTATAACCGATCAGAATACTGTTTTCCTGATCATCATAGTCATAAAAACGGGTACTTCCTATTACACTTTGGTCGGTTTTGTCAATTATTTTAAAGGCACCTTTACTTTGTAATGCTCCCTCAAAAAAAGTTTGGAATACTTCTTTTTTCCAACGGTCTTTGTTGGGATGTTGTTTCCAGATATCAGGGTCAGCTGCGACACTATACAAGTCCTCAAAATCCTCTTGCAACAAAGGTAAAAGCATTATAAATTCATTTTCCAGAATGGGTTGAAGGTTTAAATTCATATTTGGATTAAAAATTTATTTTGGGTAACAGGATATAACGGTTTGGTTTTGGTAAGTCTCGTTTGATAAAAAATATCAAATTTAATGCTGACTGTTGATGTAAAAATACCGGGGTAAATTTCAGTTGCGAAAAATTCTGTTCTATTTTCGGTAAGATTACTAACTTTTTGTACAAAATAATTAATTTCTTTTATAAACGAAATATTGCAAACTAGTATTGTAATTATGCATGTATAGTGAATCAGAATATAGTTAAGATGTTGCACGATGGACAAAGATAAAAAAAGATTTTAAATCAGAAATAGCCTCTTTTTCAGCAAGTCGATTTTTATGTAATTGGTAACTTACAAATTCCTTCAGCTTGTAAACACCATTTTATAGTAGTAAAATCCTTCCAAACCACAACATTAAATACCAGACACCCGGATTTTTATAACAAAAAGAACCCCGTCAGCCATACTGCGGAGTTCTTTTTTATTATACAGATTAAAGCCTTAGGTTTTTTCGGTGGCTGCGGTTTTGTATTATTGTAATTTTATTATTTTTTGAGAAATGACATCTGAATCCTTACTCTTCAAAATATAGATACCATTGGGCAGATTGCTGATGTCCATATATTTAAAAGAATCTCCCTCACGCAATGTTATAGATTGCAGGAGAGCTCCGTCCATTCTCAACAATTCTAAAGTGAGTTCTTCGTCCAGATTTCCATCCAGTCCTATATTTAAAAAATTACTTGCCGGATTTGGATTAACAGAAATATGATAATCTTTTTGGTCAGACCGGATGTAAATAATATTTGAATATTCATATCTTCCATCCAAATCTACTACTTTTAGTCTGTAATAATTATCTCTGAACTTTGACTTGCTGTCCAGATAATCATAACTACTTTTGTCATATGTATTGGATGCACCTTCTATTGTTTCCAAAAGCTCAAAATCCAGCCCGTTTTTGCTGTGTTCTATTTCAAAATGGCTAAACCCGACCTGATTGGCTGTTGCCCAGCTTAGGAGATTACCCGTTTTTTGACTTCTGCCCCTGAAATACATCATTTCTACAGGCAACAAATTGCCCAAAGTCACCAAAGCATTTGCTGCGTTTTCTGCAGGAGCAGGATCATCATTACCCGTCCAATTTCCGATGTCTGTTATCTGAGCTAAGGCTTCTGCTTTATTGGCAAAACCAGTCGGACCACTATACCAATTATTATCATATTCTTCCGTTGTACTAATTCCAAAAGCAAAGGTTTCTCCAGAAGAAGGTTCAAAAGATTGGTTTCCACCACAAGCGTTTGGCCAGGGACCATTATTACAAGGTGTCCAGGTTGTCCCGTTAAAGTGTGCACTGTAGATAAATGTCGGTCCGGATTCCGCACCAATGTAAACCATAGTCTGGTCACCTGCGGTTGACAATGCATATGCATTGCCCCCGGAAAGTGCAGATGTAAATCCTGCTGTCAAAGAGGTAACCGCACCGTTCACCAAAGTAATATTAATCACTTTGCCTATTGGGTGCGCTGTAGTAGCAGTCAACGTAATGATTCCTTCGTCATTATCCAGTTGAGTACCCGTGCTCCCGTTTTCTGTAACTTTAAACACAGTATTTGCAGCTATATTACGCAATAATACCAGACCAATTCTGTCTCCGGCTGTGGTATTAACTACTGTTTCTGATAAATGAAATATAACAGCAACATCTCCCGACACCAATGTGGTTTGTGATCTTCCGGCTACAGAAAAAATCAAGGAAAACAAAATAAAAAATAAAAATCCTTTCATGATTTTGTGTTAAGTGTTTTAAAAAAATAAATAACTTTATCTATTTGTTGAGTTGAAAACAACAACCAAAAAACAAGTAAAAACACTTGTTAAATACTGACTTTCAATAATTTATGATTATGTCATGATATAGTATCAACATATACAAATAAAGTATATCTTATTTCGGACCTTACGATTTTGATTTTCGCCTTATTCATTTCAAAGGTCAAAGTTCAGTAAAAAACAAGCTGTAAACCACCGTATAATTACGCTTTTTAATATACGTATTTATACCTGTTTTTTTATATTCCGATATTCTTTAAAAAACCATTTTGACGTAAAGGGGTAAAAAAATAAATGTAATTTTTCAATATTATATTCGCCAAAATCCAACATCCAATTTAAATTTTATACAAAACTTTGTGTATTGTCTTTACCGGTATTTGAGGAGAGACATACCATATTTCCTAAAAAAGTTGTTACTTTGCCCATTGATAAGTCACAAACACCTTGGAACCCACATCAAAAAAAGTATTAATCATCCGCTATTCCTCTATCGGTGATATTGTTTTGACCACTCCGGTCATCCGTTGTATCAGGACACAATGGAATGCAGAAATTCATTTTTTGGTTAAAGAATCTTTTTTGTCAGTTTTGTCAAAAAATCCGTACATCACCAAGATCCATCTCAAAGAACAAACGACTGTCGAAGAATTAAAACATCTCAACTTTGATCACGTTTTTGACCTGCAGAAAAATCGACAATCTCTTCGTTTGATAGGACGTTTGGGTAAGCCCTACACATCTTTTGACAAGCTGAATATCAAAAAATGGCTTTTGGTCAATACCAAAATCAACACACTACCAAAAATTCATCTGGTGGATCGTTATTTTGAAGCCCTGGCTCCTCTCGGTATCAACAATGATCATCTCGGATTGGACATGTTTTTGGACGAAGACGCAATCAGTCCGGAAATCAAAGGTTTGGCCACTGCTCACTACGACATCCTGGTATTGGGAGCCGCTCACAACACCAAAAGAATTTCTCTTCAGAAAGCGAGAGAAATTCTAAACCTGCACAGACATACCACCATTTTGGTTGGTGGCAACGATGTAGCGGAAATGGGCAGTCTGTTAAAAAAAGAGTTTCCGCACGCCATAAAAATGACAGGAAAATCCTCACTCGCAGAAACTTCCTACCTGATCAAACATGCCGGTTTGGTATTCACAGGCGATACCGGTATGATGCATATCGCGGCTGCCTTTCAGAAAAAAATCGTGGTGCTGTGGGGAAATACGGTGCCTGATTTTGGTATGTATCCATATTTCGGAATGTCTGATGTTGGTAAATACCTCTCCCTGGAAGTAAAAGACCTGGGTTGCCGTCCCTGTTCGAAACTCGGATTTAATTCATGTCCCCGAGGCCACTTCGACTGTATGGAAAAAATCAACATTTCAGCCTCAGAAATCAGCACTTTTGAAAATGAATAGTTGTGTTTTGTGTCAACATCCACAAACAGGGCAAACCTTATCTTTTACAGATGATAAAAGGACGTATATCCGATGTTCGTTTTGTAACCTAATCCGGGTGGGCGAGTCTTTTTTGCCTACTTCCGACAGAGAAAAAGAACGTTATCTCCACCATCTTTCTGATGCAGGCAGCGAAGGTCATATACAGCATCTGAAACAGGCCCTTTCTCCCGGCCTGTCCTTTATTTCTCCCCTGAGCCGGTGTCTTGATTTCGGTTGCGGCCCGAAACCTGTTCTCCGGGATTTACTCGCTCTATCGGGTATTTTATGTGATTCTTACGACTTGTATTTTTTCCCTACTCTACAACCCAGCATCCGTTATGATCACATCTTCTGTCTGGAGACTGCCGAACATTTTTTTGACCCCCGCCGTGAATTTGTCCTTATCAATCAATTATTGAAACCGGGTGGTCACATCACTTTTATGACGGAATGGTATACCCGTCCCGAAGATATGAAGGACTGGTACTACAAAAGGGACCATACCCATGTCATATTTTTTCATCCGTTGACCTGGGACTACATTGGTAAGACCTTTGCGTGGCGTACCGTCTACTCAGACCATCAAAGGGTCATTATTTTTGAAAAAATCGACAGATAATACTTAGGCAAAATGAAACCTATCCGTACCGATTTGTCCGGGTCTTAAAATGTTGCTTTTTTGACAACGTAATCCAGCCTTTGCATCATATCTCTTTTGTCTTCGCCGGGAGCCAGAATAAATACATCGATAAATATAAGTTCGTTGGTAGCTTTATTCAGCAAAAGATAGGAAAAAAACGGGCCACCCATAAAATCGTTGACGGTTTCCCAAATGCCGCGGATTTCTTTGCCGACCATGCCGTGATGATTGACCTCGTATTCATATACCGGCAAATCGATGGGGTTGGTCTGCATGTACGCATCTTCCGAATTGGTTTTGACGTATTTTTTGCCGTATTCATCTCTGAGTTTAATCATGTTATCTTTGGAAAATTGAGACACATCGGTATAAGCAAATTTTTGTATAACCATGTTTTGTATCGATTTTTTATCATCAAAACGCAACCATAAAAAATTGTCTTCTTCCAATGCTTTCACAAATCCGGGAGGAACGTCCATTTTTAAAGCATATTTTTTTTGAACCAATTCCGTCAACGGACTATCCTTTCCTTTTACACCATATACAGAAGCTTCCAGAGAAGGTTCATCATGTTTGTTGATTCTGACGGCTGCAGTAGGAAAAACGACAGACATGACGTCAGCAAGTTTTTGGGGTCCTTTGGCAAAAATGTAGATAAGCAATTGACCTTTGGCCCACTTATCTTTGGCAAACGTCATAAAAAATGTCGAATCCGTTAACGCTTTATTCCATTTTTCACTTCCAAGGTCTTTCTTTACCATTTTTGTTACCAAACTGGCAGTGTCTGTCAGATTAGCCACAAAAATCAGGGTTTTGAGTTCTTTTTTATAAGC
Source organism: Saprospiraceae bacterium (assembly GCA_022842725.1). Taxonomy (GTDB): domain Bacteria; phylum Bacteroidota; class Bacteroidia; order Chitinophagales; family Saprospiraceae; genus OLB9. The sequence goes on along the minus strand of JALHOZ010000009.1, from coordinate 4,104 downwards.
ATCGTATTCAATATCCGTCATCGTCAGAAAACGAAGATCAAAAAATGGTTCGGGAGCTGGCATCACAGGAAAGGGTGAAGTAAAATATTCCAAAACAGAGTCACCAACCATACCTTTGGCCAACACAGAATCCATCACGATATCTACATGATTGGTATTTCCGATAGCCGGTGGTTTGTAGCCCGGAAAAGGAGATGATTGTTTACATCCGTGTAAACCGAAAATCACCAAAAAAAGAAAGGTGGTCGTATATTTGAAGGTTTTCATATCCTGTATTTTTTGGGCCGAAACCGTTAGGCAATGATTTCTGTTTGTTAAAAAGATGCATGACAAACAGATTTTGGTGCAATGTGGCCAAAATTAAAACATTTTTTCAACTTGTGAAGTTTGTATTGCACCATACAACCTGTGGTCATGGTCCTATGACGGCCTTAAGAACATTTTTTATTATGTTACTTTTAAAAGGATTGTATTTTTGCACCTGATTTTATAAACCCATATCTAAATATAATCATCCAAACCTATGCGATATTTTGTATTTCTGTTTTTTATAGTTTATCTGGCAGCCTGCAGCGATAAAACCAACGCGCCCGATGTTTCCGATATCAATGTTTCCTTCGGAGTTTACCGTACAGAAGAAATATTATTTTCTTCTGACAATAAAGACACCCTCATCAACATTTTGGAAACCTTTGAAAAAAACCACACCTCTTTCTACAATGTTTACTTCAGGCATATTTTTCCTGTCGGACCTTCAGATAATAAAGACAGCCTTGCTGACGCCATCCTGGATTTTAAAAAACAACCCCTTTCGGATACGATTTTTACCAAAATCAAAAAAAATTATGCTGACTTTTCCGGTTTGGAAAAAGAGTTGCAACAGGCTTTTCAATATGCCAAATACTATTTTCCGGATTTAGCCACACCGGATATTTATACCCTGACCTCAGAATTTGGTCTTCAGGGTTTTATTTTTGAAGGACGTGGCGGCAAAGATGCAATCGGTGTCGGTTTAGACATGTTTTTGGCAGGAGATCAGAATTATCGGAAAATAGATCCTGACAATCCCGGTTTTTCAGATTATGTAACCCGCTCATGGGACAAAAACCATCTGGTGCGCAAAGTCCTGGAAGTGTGGCTTTCAGATTATGTAGAGCCTACCCAGGGAAGCACCTTACTCGACCAAATGATCTATAACGGAAAAAAATTGTATGTTTTGGACAAATTTTTACCCGAAGTACATGATTCCATTATTTTTGAGTATCCAAAAGCATCGATGGAATGGTGCGAAGATAATGAAAAACAAATGTGGTCATTTTTTATTGAAAAAAATCTCCTTCAGGAAAGTAACCCTACCCAAATCAGTAAATATGTCAATCCCTCTCCGGATTCACCGGGAATGCCAAGGGAAGCTCCCGGAAAAACAGGCAATTACATTGGCTATAAAATGGTGGAGGCTTATATGGAAAAAAATCCAGAAGTGACCTTCCCTGAATTGGCAGCAGAAAAAGATGCTAAAAAAATATACGAACTTTCCAAGTACAAACCGAAAAGATAAGGCTTATAAAATGGATGCCATGTGTTTTTTTAAGTCGGGGTCATATTTCGACAGAAAAGTATCACGTAAGTCATAAATCTTTCAACAGATGTTAAAAATATATCGTAACTTTGCATTTATATTTTCAGATTATAAAATTTTAATCCTATGTTTAGTTTAATTTTTGGTTTAGGTCCTCAGGAATTGATTGTTATCGGTATGATCATTCTCGTATTTTTCGGAGGTAAAAAAATTCCTGAACTGATGAGAGGCCTCGGAAGTGGTATCAGAGAGTTTAATAATGCCAAAGCCAACATCGAAACAGAGGTGAAGGAAGGTATGAAGGAATTGGACAAAAAAAACTCATAGTTTCTTTTGTTTTCGGGCATCAAACCTAAAAAACGGGCCGCCGTTTTAGTTCTGCTTTTGCAGGTGTTTTTTGTATTCGGCCAATTTGTACCAAAAGATCCGGTTTTGTTTGCCAAAGCTCGTGAACTGGCACAAAAATTTATAATTGTTGACGGTCATGTAGATTTACCGTACAGACTCAGGGTGCAAAACTTCAGATTTGTAAAAGAATTTACAGGCATCCCTATAGAAACCCATGAAGGTGACTTTGATTTTAAAAGGGCACGACAAGGTGGACTGGATGCTCCGTTTATGTCTATTTATATTCCGGCTTCCTACCAGACTAATGGTGGAGCAGCGGCATTGGCTGACAGCCTGATAGAAATGGTCGAATACATCACGACCACACATCCTGATTATTTTACCATTGCTAAAAACCCAAATGACGTTATCCTTGCCAAAAAAGAAGGTAAAATAGCTCTGCCTATGGGTATGGAAAACGGCGCTCCGGTAGAAGATGACCTCCGATTGGTTCGTCATTTTAAAGAAAAAGGTATCAGCTACATAACCCTGACACATTCCAAAGACAATAAAATCTGTGACTCGTCATACGATACAACCCAAACCTGGAAAGGTATCAGTCCTTACGGTTTTAACTTACTGGACGAAATGGTCAGACAAGGTATTATGGTTGATATATCGCACATCTCTGATAATGCCTGTCATCAGGTTTTTGATTATGTAAAAGTTCCTGTGATTGCTTCACATTCTTCTGTCAGGAAATATACTCCCGGATTTGAACGAAATATAAGCGACACTTTGTTGCTGAGACTCAAAAAAAACGGAGGTGTGGTGATGATCAATTTTGGAACTGATTTTCTGGATGGAGAAATATCAAAATTCAACAATCAGAAAAGAAATGAACTTCATCAATTATTATTAGAAAAAAAACTAGACAAAAACAGCGAAGAAGGTAAAAACGTCATCGCTGATTTTACCAAAAAATACCCTACCCTCTTTTCTGATGTGTACATGGTAGCCGATCACATAGATCATGTGGTTCGTTTGATCGGTATCGAACATGTAGGTTTGGGTTCAGACTATGATGGCGTGGGTGATTCTCTGCCTGTAGGGCTGAAAGATGTGGCGGATTACCCCAATTTGTTATACGTTTTGCTCGAAAGAGGATATGCAGAAGCTGATATCGAAGCTATTTGTTATAAAAACCTGTTCAGGGTGTGGAATCAGGTGCTTGAAGCAGCTGAATAGAAACTATTTAAGGATTAGTTTTGTTGATAAGGGTATAAATACATAAAATCATGTCAGCAGAAATCATATACGTAGAAAATATAAAGTGCGGAGGTTGTGCCAATTCTATCAAAAAAGGATTGGAAAAAATCAATGAACAAGTCAAAATATCCGTGGACATCGAAGAAGGCAAAGTCAGCCTTGAAAGTAAAGGCCAAATCCCGGTTGACACATACGTAAAAGCCTTACACAACATGGGGTATCCTGTTCCGGGAGAAGGCAATATGTTGAAGACCGCACAGTCATATGTCAGTTGTATGATCGGCAGAATGACTCCTGAAGCCAATTCATAAACAACCATGACCTATATTGCAGCGATTACCCTCGTTGTCAGAGATTATGACGAGGCCATCCGTTTTTATAACGATGTGCTTGGTTTTGAATTGTTGGAAGATACTGAACTCTCTCCCGAAAAAAGATGGGTCAGGGTTGTTCCTCCGGGACAGCAACAATTTTCTCTTTTATTGGCTAAAGCTAAAAACGAAGAGGAAACCTCCAGGATAGGCAATCAGACAGGAGGAAGAGTCGGATTTTTCCTGCATACAGATACGTTTGACGAGATATATCAAAAACTTTTGGAACACAAAGTTACGATTGTAAGACCTCCGGAAATCCAGATTTACGGTAAAGTTTGTGTGTTTACGGATTTGTATGGCAATCTGTGGGATTTGATTGGGAAAAATGACCTTTGAATTTTTTGTCCTTTGAATTGAAATAAAAACCAAAGTGAAATCAATTTTATAATCTTTTGGTTTAATCTACTTTTACCATTTTACCCGAACTACATTTTGTACCTACCCCTGTAATATGATAAAAATACAAACCGGCCGGCCAGGATTCCGTTGATACTGACATCACCTCCTGATCATATCCTATGCCAAGAGATAAAATAACTTGTCCTTTGGCATTAT